>DAHYHI010000130.1:0-22048 GCA_027391075.1 Acidimicrobiaceae bacterium
GCCGGCGCTTTACGCCAGGCCGCCGCACAGTCCAAGCCCTGCCCGCCGGTTCGGACAATGTTCGACTCTGACGCCGGCGTCGAGGTGGGATACGAGATCCAGGAACGAAACACGGCCATCGACCTGGCGGCCGGGCGGAGAATATCGGGCCGCAAGATCGGGCTCACCTCCAAGGCTGTGCAGGGCCAGCTCGGCGTGGGAGAGCCTGACTTCGGAACCCTCTTCGTGGATATGGAGCACTCTGACGGGGCGGAGCTCGCCTTCTCGGGCCTTCTGCAGCCCCGCGTGGAGGCAGAGGTGGCGGTCGTTGTCGACCGGGACCTCGACTCGGCACCGCATGGCTTCGCCGAGATCGTCCGCGCCGTAGCTTTCGCCGTACCGGCCATCGAGGTGGCCGACAGCCGGATAGAGGGTTGGGACATCACCCTGCTGGACACGGTCGCCGACAACGCGAGCGGCGGCGTCTACGTGCTGGGCGGGCGACCGGTTCCTCTCAGGGACGTGGACCTGAGGCAAGTCGCCATGTCGATGTCCATGGACGGCACGGTCGTCTCATCCGGTGCCGGTTCGGACTGCCTCGGACATCCGCTCAACGCGGCGAGGTGGCTGGCTGACACCCTGTGTGCCAGGGGTGTCCCGCTCAGGGCTGGCGACGTGATCATGACCGGGGCTCTCGGCCCAATGGTTCCCGCCCGGTTGGGATCCGAGCTCGTCGCCACGATAAGCGGGCTCGGATCGGTGAGCACCCGCTTCTGCTGAGACGACGACAAGGCGGGACGGTTTGACAGCCAGCATCCCGGGAGGCCCGGAGGCGGCCAAGCGCACGACCGTCTGGGTGCTAGGGGATCAGCTGAACCGCTCCATATCCTCCCTTGAGGGTGCCGACCCTGCGTCGACGGTGGTTCTGATGGTACGAAGCGAGGCGAAGGTCATGGCGAGGCCGTGGCACCGTCAGCGTCTGCACGCCATCCTCGCCGGCATGGCCCGGTTCGCCGCCGAGCTGCGCGCTGAGGGATTCGAAGTCGACGAACGCCAGGCGGCAACCTTCGAGGACGGCCTCACGGCGCATCGCGCCGAGTACCGCCCTACGGTGGTGCGCGTCATGGCCCCGGAGTCATTCGCCGGCCGTGCTTTGGCACGCCGTGTGGGCCTGGAAGTGGTCGAGTCGAACCTGTTCCTCACCACCACAGGGGAGTTCGCCCGTTGGGCGGCGGGTGGCGGTGGGGTGCGGGGACGTCTGCGCATGGAGGACTTCTACAGGTGGCAGCGTAGGCGGTTGGGTATCCTCATGGACGGCGACCAGCCGTGCGGCGGCAGGTGGAACTTCGACCACGACAACCGGCTACCGCCGCCGCGTGAGCCGGTCGACTGGCCGGGCGTAGTTTCGGACCCCCTTGACGACCTCGACGGGCGGATCCTGGCGTCGCTTCCCGGCGGAGCTGTCGGTGAAGAGCCGAACGGGTGGTGGGCGACCGACCGGGCGGGCGCTCTGGCGCGTTTGGAGTCTTTCGTCGCCGGGGGCCTCGACCGCTTCGGCCCCTACGAGGATGCCATGCTCGCCGGTCAGCCGACGATGGCGCACTCGATGCTGTCCCAGGCTCTCAACCTGGGGCTGCTGCACCCCCGCGAGGTGTGCCAGTCGGTGGAGAGTGCCTACAGGGACGGGCGGGTGAGCGTCGCCTCAGCCGAAGGGTTCATCCGCCAGGTGATCGGCTGGCGAGAGTACGTCCGCGGGCTGTACTGGTTGTGGGGTCCCGGCTACGGGGAGCTGAACGCTCTCGCTGCAGAACGGCCGCTGCCGCCCGCGCTGTCGCGGGGGGAGACGGCAATGCGCTGCGTCCAGGTGACGGTGGGAGACGTTCACCGCCACGGATGGGTGCACCACATCCAGCGGCTGATGATCCTCGCGAACTTGTGCACCCTCGCTGGTGTCAACCCGCAGGAGGTGGTCGCGTGGATGTGGGAGATGTTCGTCGACGGGGCCGAGTGGGTGATGCTCCCGAACGTGATCGGCATGGGACTGCACGCGGACGGGGGGATGATGGCCACCAAACCGTACGTGTCGGGCGGCGCTTACATAAGGCGGATGAGCGACTACTGCGACGGGTGCCGTTACGATCCCCGCAGACGCGTCGGCGACGACGCCTGCCCTTTTACCACGCTGTACTGGTCGTTCCTGGACACCCACAGCGGCACTTTCGTTGCCAACCCTCGCATGAGCCGGCAGGTTAAAGGCGTCGACCGTCTCGGAGATATCGAAGGGGTCCGGTCCCGGTCCGAGGAGGTACTGCGGCTTTTAGACGCCGGCCTCCTGTGACCCGTGTAGCAGCATGGAGTCCAAAAGCCGTCCGGCGTCGACGTCGGTCAAAAGCAGGCTGCGGTACTGCGGACGTACGAAGCGTTCCGTGACCGCGTGGTCGAGAAAGTCGAGCAGCAGCCGGTAGTACCCGGCGACGTCGAGGAGGCCGCAGGGTTTGGAGTGCATCCAGGTACTCAGGTCGGCCGCCGGGGCTCGACGCGCTGAACACGCACACCGAGCGCATCGATCAGAGCCCGAGGTCGCGGGCTATGAGCATCAACTGCACTTCGCTGGTGCCCTCGCCGATCTCGAGGATCTTGGAGTCCCTGTAGTGGCGGGCGACCGGCGTGTCGTTGATGAAACCGGACCCGCCGAATATCTGGGTTGCGTCGCGCGCATTGTCCATGGCCGCCTCGCTCGCGACGAGCTTGGCTATCGAAGCCTGGGTTTTGAAGGCCAGACCGGCGCTCATCCGGGCAGCTGCGTCGTAGTAGGCGAGACGGGCGGTGTGAGCCCGGGCCTGCATGCGGGCTAGTTTGAAAGCGATCGCCTGGTTAGCACCGATCGGACGTCCGAAGGCCTCGCGTCCCTTCGCGTAGCGGACGGACTCGTCGAGGCAGCCCTGAGCTGCCCCGACCGCTAGAGCCGCTATAGCGATCCTGCCCTCGTCGAGGATGCGCAGAAAGTTGGCGTAGCCGCGCCCAGGCTCTCCGAGCAGGTTCTCCTCTGGGACGCGGACGCCGTCGAAGCTGAGCGGGTGCGTGTCAGACGCATGCCATCCGACCTTGGAGTAGGCGGGCTCCACGGTGAGCCCGCCGGCAGGGGTGGGAACGACGATGGCGCTGATCTCGCGTCCCGGTCCGGTGACGGCCGTGACTGTAATCAGCTTAGTGATGCTGGTCCCGGAGTTGGTTATGAACGCCTTCGAGCCGTCTATCACCCACTGGCCGTCCTGTAGGCGGGCCGTGGTGCGTGTTCCCCCGGCGTCACTGCCGGCGCCTGGCTCTGTAAGGCCGAACGCTGCCAGCGCCCGACCGGAGAGCAGGTCGGGGAGCCAGCGCTGCTTTTGCTCCTCGGTGCCGAAACGGTATATGGGCATGGCGCCTAGGGACACGGCTGCTTCGAGGGTGATAGCAACACTCTGGTCGATACGGGCGAGCTCCTCGATGGCGAGGCAGAGGGCGAAGAAGTCTCCTCCCATGCCCCCGTACTCGGCGGGGAACGGAAGCCCGAACAGTCCTAGGCGTCCCATCTCTTCTACAACCTCGTAGGGGAAGGACCCCTCGCGGTCGTGCACGGCGGCGACTGGGGCGACCGTGGTCCTGGCGAAATCCTCGACTGTACGGCGGAACATCTCTAGTTCGTCGCTGAGGAGAGTGTCCACTTCAATGTCACCTTTCTGCTTCGTCGTTGCCGCCGTCGAACATGTCAGTCACTGTTCGTGCCACAAGTTGGCCGAGGGAGACCTTGTCGCCGACCGCTACATGAAGTTCTATGATGCCGTCCGCGCCGGCGGTGAGGGTGTGCTCCATCTTCATTGCTTCCACGACTACCACCGCGTCACCTGCGGTGACAGTGTCCCCGGAGCGGACTTTCACCGAGAGGACCGTACCCGGCATCGGGCTGAGGATGTCGTGGCCGCCCGCCGAGTGGCCGCTGGCGCGCTCTTCGGGTAGGACCGCGTAGACGGGCCAGGCTTCCCCGTCCAAGTCGACCCACCAAGTCGACCCGTCGCGCACGCCGAGGACATGAAACGTCGACCCGCCGAGCTCCATCACTTGATAGGTCCCAGCGTTGACAAGCCGGGCGTGAGACTCCCAGGTCTCGTTGGGTGCCGACCCGCCGGTGACCTTCACGCGGGCGGAATGGACGGTGCCGGAGACCTCGACGGTCACCGGTGGAGCTCCGCCGGCGCTGACCGTGTATCTGAGAGGCCGCGGATGGACGTGCCGCCAGCCTGTGGGAGCCTTCCACAGGTCGAGCGGTCCAGCTCCGCTCGGGGAAGTAGAGGCGGTCCAGGCTGCTTCGAGTCGGAGCAGACCGTAAGCGCCGATCACCTCGGCGGGGACTTCACGTCGCGTGAGGTCACCCAAGTTCCTTTCGATGAGGCCCGTGTCGAGTTGCCCGCTGCGCACGTCGGGGTGTTTGCACAAAGAGCGTAGGAAGGCGACGTTCGTGGTCACGCCGAGGATAGTCGTGGCGGCCAGCGCCCGATCCAGGCGCGCCAAGGCGGTGGCCCGGTCGGGTCCCCACGCTATGACCTTGGCGAGCATCGGGTCGTAGGCCGTGCCTACTTCGCCGCCTTCGAGCAGGGAACTGTCGACCCTTATGCCATCGCCTTGTGGTTCCCGGACGAGCAGGGTCGTGCCGCCCGTGGGCAGGAAGCCCCTGGCCGGGTCCTCCGCGTAAAGCCGAGCTTCGATAGCGTGCCCGTCGATACGAACTTCGCTCTGCGAGAAGCCGAGAGCCTCGCCGGCAGCGACGCGTAACTGCTGCTCGACGAGGTCCAGTCCGGTCACGGCCTCCGTTACCGGGTGCTCCACCTGCAGCCGGGTGTTCATCTCCATGAAGTAGAAAGCGTCGGGGTCTTCCGAGGAGACTATGAATTCGACCGTCCCAGCCCCGGTGTAGCCGACGGCCTTGGCGGCCTGGCAGGCAGACGCGCCGATGGAGCGCCTTGTGCGCTCGTCGAGGAGCGTCGAAGGTGCTTCCTCGACGATCTTCTGGTGGCGGCGTTGCAGGCTGCATTCCCGCTCGCCTAGATGCAACGTGGTCCCTGTGCTGTCCGCCAGGACCTGCACTTCTATGTGGCGGGGGTCGGTCAAGTAGCGTTCTAGGAGCAGCGTGTCGTCGCCGAACGCCGAAGATGCCTCCCGACGGGCCCGTCCGATGGCTTCTTCCAGCCCGCCGGGGCTCACGACGACGTGCATGCCTTTCCCGCCGCCGCCGGCGGACGGCTTCACCAGGAGAGGGAAGCCGACTCGGTCTGCGGCGGCGATCAGGTCCCGGTCGCTCATGCCGGGCTCCCCGACGCCGGTGACTACGGGAACCCCAGCGACGCTCACCGTGCGTTTCGCCCTGATCTTGTCGCCCATTACTTCGATAGCACCCGGTGGTGGGCCTACGAAGACGATCCCGGCTTCGGCGCACGCTGCGGCGAAGCGGGCGTTCTCCGCGAGGAAGCCGTACCCCGGGTGGATCGCCTGAGCGCCCGAGGCGGAGGCAGCTTCGAGCAGCCGCTCGACGCTGAGGTAACTGTTGCGTGCTGGCGCCGGGCCTATCCTGAGCGCCGCGTCGGCTTCGACGACGTGACGGGCGCCGGCGTCGGCGTCGGAGAACACAGCGACGGACCTCACGCCGAGCCTGCGCAGCGTGCGGATAATCCGAACGGCGATCTCGCCGCGGTTGGCGATGAGGACAGAGTCGAACACCGCCTACATCCTGAACACGCCGTAGGAGACGTCGTCTAGGGCGGCGCCGGCGCAGACTGACAGCGCCAAGCCGAGCACGGTTCTCGTGTCGGCGGGGTCGATGACACCGTCGTCCCACAGCCGAGCTGTCGAGTAGTACGGGCTGCCCTGGTGCTCGTAGCGTTCCCTGATGGGCGCCTTCAGATCCTCCTCGTCCTCAGGGGCCCAGACTTCGCCGGCTTCTTGAACCTGGTTGCGTTTCACGGTGGCGAGCACCGAAGCCGCCTGCTCCCCGCCCATGACCGATATCCTCGCGCCGGGCCACATCCAAAGGAAGCGGGGCGAGTAAGCCCTCCCGCACATCGAGTAGTTGCCCGCCCCGAAAGACCCTCCGATGATGACCGTGAGCTTGGGTACCCGTGCGCAGGCGACGGCGTTGACCATCTTCGCTCCGTGCTTGGCTATCCCGCCCGCTTCGTAGTCGCGGCCGACCATGAACCCGGTGATGTTCTGAAGGAACAAAAGCGGGATCCGACGCTGATCGCACAGCTCGATGAAGTGAGCGCCTTTGAGAGCGGACTCGGAGAAAAGCACTCCGTTGTTGGCGACGATGCCCACCGGGTGGCCGTGGATGCGGGCGAAGCCCGTCACGAGCGTCGTGGCGTAAAGAGCTTTGAACTCCCCGAAGAGGCTGCCGTCCACCAGCCTTGCGATCACCTCGCGCACGTCGTACGGCACCCGCAGGTCGGTGGGTACCACCCCGTATATCTCCTCCGGGTCGTAGAGAGGGTCTATGGGTGTCTCCAGCGGCCAAGGCGGCGCGGGGCGTTCAGGGAGCGTCCCGGCGATCGAGCGGAGGATCCGCAGGGCGTGGGCGTCGTCGTCGGCCAGGTGATCCACCACGCCGGAGGCGCGCGCGTGCATCAGACCACCCCCCAGCTCCTCGGCGGACACCACCTCCCCGGTGGCGGCCTGCACCAGGGGAGGTCCGCCCAGGAAGATCGTCCCCTGGTCGGCGACGATCACGGTCTCGTCGGCCATAGCCGGAACGTACGCACCCCCAGCGGTGCAAGACCCCATCACCGCGGCGATCTGGGCGATACCGGCGGAGCTCAACTTCGCCTGGTTGTAGAAGATCCGGCCGAAGTGCTCGCGGTCTGGGAACACCTCGTCTTGGAGGGGTAGGAACGCCCCGCCCGAGTCGACAAGGTATACGCAGGGAAGACGGTTCTGCCCGGCGATCTCCTGTGCCCTTAGGTGCTTCTTCACCGTAACCGGGTAGTACGTCCCGCCCTTGACCGTAGGGTCGTTGGCCACGATCATGCAAAGACGGCCGGATACTTTTCCGATACCGGTGATAAGACCGGATCCGGGGGCGTCGCCGCCGTACATTCCGTAAGCAGCCAGCGGCGACAGTTCCAAGAACGGGCTGCCGTCGTCGAGCAGGTGGTCGATCCGGTCCCGGGGGAGCAGACGTCCTCGTTCCAGGTGCCTCAGCTGCGCTTTCTCGGGGCCGGCCGACATCGCAACCAGACGGCTCTTTAGTTCGGCGGCCAAGACTCGTTGAGCTTCGGAGTTCGCCTTGAACGCTTCCGTCCCGACGTTCACCTTGGTCAGTAGTTGCTCCAAGGTTGCACCCTTCGTCCGGTCGAGGCACTAGCGCTTGACAAAGATGAGGTTAACCTTCCCAGGAGGTTCGTGTCCAGGAAGTTCGCCTACCAGGCTGAGAGGCGAAACTCCGCTGGCAGGGTGGATCTTCCCGCTAGCCAGGCCACCAGGCTACGGGCGTCGGTGCTGTTGGGGACACGTCCCGGTACCGTCGCCAGCAGCTGCGGCAATTCCCAGCTCACGTACTCTGCCGGCCAAGAGTCGATGCTGTAGTCGAGGCCCATGTCGACGTGGTGCATCTCGACTTCCCGCAGACGCCTGACGGGACTGTCGGTCACCGGCCAGGTGTCTCCAGCGAAGAGATCCGCGCCCGGCCAGGCCTGGGCGGCGCAACGCTCCCAGGTGGACTCCAGCTCCTGGTTGGCCCGCAGGAGGTCGCTGACGGCCTCCCCGGGAGGGCGGAGCGAACCCTCCTCGATGTCTCGTTTCCTTTGGGCAGGTCCGCCCGGGTAGCGGGCGACCTCTTCGCCGGCGAGCGCCCCCTGTAGTCGCCGGGTGTGGCTGTCGGCGTTGCGTGCAACGTGTGCCACGACCTGGCCTACGGTCCACCCGGGCAAAAGGCTCGGCAGCGCGAAAGTGTCGGGCGGCAGCACCCGAACCGTGTCGTAGAACCTTCGGTGCGATTCGCGGGCGAGGGTCACCCAACGCTCGGTCGGAACTGGGGATGCGTTTGCGACGCCGGGGGTCATCGCCTCGCAGCCTATAGTCCCCTGATGTCCACCCGCTTCGGGTGCGAGACGCCCGCCCGTTTCGGGCACGAGGAGCAAACCATGACCGATATCGTAGTTTTGCAAGGTCTGGTGTCTCTCGGCTGGGACCGAGGCTGGGACCGCCGTTGGGCAGTCGCGCTGGACGGCCTATCCGATCCGGCTGTGACACCGGCGAGGGTGTGGCGGGTCGACAGGGGTCTTTGCACGGTCATGACAGCGACGGGTGATGTCCGCGCCGGCTTCGAGAGGGGGACTGAGGTGGCCGTCGGGGACTGGGTTGGGGTCGTAAGGGACCCAGCGACGCTGTCCCGGACGCGGATTGTGACTGTCCTATCCCGCCGAAGCGAGCTTCGCAGGCAGACCGGTGCTAGCGCGGCGACGTCGCAGATTGTCGCTGCGAACGTCGATACCGTGTTGCTTTGCGACGCGGTGGACGGAAGTTTGAGCTCGGGTCACCTGGAAAGGTTCCTGGCGCTGACCTGGCAGAGTGGTGCCCGGCCCGTCGTATGTGTGACCAAGTCGGATTCGGTGTCGTCAGGTCAGCTAGCCGCGGCTGTTTCCGCAGTCGCTGCCGTCGCCCGGGGCGTCGCCGTCGTAGCCCTCAGCTCGAAGACCGGTGACGGGCTCGACCAGCTGGCACCACACCTCATGGAGGGTAAGACGGTCGCTTTGCTCGGACTCTCAGGTTCCGGCAAATCGACCCTCGCCAACGTCTTGTCGGTCGACGGAGCCCTGCCGACAGGCACGGTACGTCGGGACGGAAGTGGTCGGCATACGACGACGCGCCGAGAGATGGTGCGACTCAGGGCTGGCGGGCTGCTGGTCGACACTCCGGGGATGAGGGCCCTTTCCGTGCTGGGCGCGCGTGAAGGCGTGGAGGATGCCTTCGCCGACCTGGAGTCCCTTGCTGAGCATTGTTTGTACCCGAAGTGCTCGCATACCATCGAACCGGGGTGTGAACTCGTGCTGGCCGTATCCGAGGGGACTCTTGATCCCAGGCGTCTGGACAGCTGGGTCAGGTTGAAAGCTGAGGCAGTGTCGGACGCGCCGGCAGCGGCACGTCGGGGGGTGGCCGAGCGCAAGACTCGCAAAAAGGCGAAGGTTTCCGGCCGTCGATCACGGGCGGCACAGACTCCTCAGGCGGCACAGGCCGGCGAAGCCGGCACCGACTTCGACCGCTAGGAGCAAGTAGATTTGGCGGAGTGCCCGAGGTTCGCGTAGCCGAGAACTCCCGGCGCAAGGAGGCCGGTCCTGCCTTCGACCGCATGGGGCTTTGCCGATCGCGGCGCTTTGCCGCCCGCCGCCGTTAGCGTGACGTCGGTTGGCGCGACGGCGGTCCTCGTGGCGGCAGGAGGTGTGGCCGGAGCTTTGGGGACCGCCGGCGGCATCACCTCGCTGGTTTCGTACCCCGCCCTGCTGGCGGTCGGCCTGCCGGCCCGGGCCGCGAGCGTAGCGAACATCGTGGCTCTGGTGGCCTGCTGGCCCGGATCGGCGTTCGCGTCGCGCCCTGAGCTCGCAGGCAGGGGGGCGTGGCTTCGCCGCTGGTGCACGGTCAGTTCGCTCGGTGGAGCCGCGGGAGCACTGGCCCTGCTGGTGACACCACCGTCGGCTTTCGAGAGCGTCGTCCCTTACCTTGTAGCCGCCGCATCTTTGCTCCTTGTCGCTCAGCCGAGGCTGTCTTGTTTGATCGGTCGGAGAGCGGGGCGCGCGGTGGCGATCTTCTTCGCCGGGCTGTTTGCAATCTCGGTCTACAACGGCTACTTCGGTGCTGGGGCGGGCATCATGACCCTAGCGGCGGTTCTGGTCCTGGTGGAGCGCGACCTGGTCACTGCCAACGCCCTGAAGAACATGCTCGTCGGGGCGGCAACGGTTACATCTGCAGCCATTTTCGTCTTCTACGCCAGCGTGGCGTGGGCGTCGGTAGTTCCACTGGCGGGAGGCATGCTCGTGGGGAGCACCCTCGGCCCGCGACTGGCTCGCCGCATCCCGGCCCGCGTTCTCAGGTTGTTCGTCGCCTTGATCGGTTTCGGTCTGGCCGTCAGCCTTTGGGTCAAGAACTGATCGGCCAAGTCGGCGATCTCAGCCGGCGACGTACGCGCAGCTCGCGTCCTCACCTAGAGGATCGCCGGTGCGGGCGAACGCCTGGGCCCTAGACCCACCACAAGAAGTGGCGTATTCGCAACTACCGCAGCGCCCGGTGAGCCGAGCGGGGTCCCGCAGGCTCCTGAGCAACTCAGACCGGGTGTAGATAGCGCTCAACGGCTGCTTGCGGACGTTCCCGACGACACAGGGAAGGAACCCGCTCGGCTGGACGTCGCCGGTGTGCGACACGAACACGACGCCTCGGCCGTCACCGACGGCCAGAGGAGAACGCCGGCGTCCGTCTGGTGCGTCTCGGTCGGCTCCAAGCCGGGCGCGATCGGCTCCTTCGGGCCACGCGCCCTCCAGGTCCGACCACAACTTGTCGTAGAGGGGACCTGGCTGCCAGCGGCTTCGCCCCTGCGAACCCTCAAGGAGGACACGCCGGTATGCCGGGGCTTCAGTGGTCTTCAGGGTCACGACCGTGGCGACGTCGTGGAGGAAGTGCAGCACGTCCTCGGTGGAGTCGGGACTGAGCGCCTGCGTCGCATTGGCCCTGCCGACCGGCACCACGAAGAAGACGCTCCACATCCCTGCGCCCAGGTCGTTGACCAACTTCGCGATCCCTGGGAGGTCGGTGACTGTCTCGTTGCTGACCGTCGTGTTGATCTGCAGGCGAAGCCCAGCGGCCACCGCCGACCGGGCCGCTGCGACAGTCCAGTCGAAAGACCCGCTGACTCCCCTGAAAGCGTCGTGAGTCGCAGGCGAACACCCGTCTACGGAAAAAGAGACCGCTCCCGCTCCTGCCGTTCGAAGTGCGGAGAGCCGCTCCGGGCTGGCCAGCGGTGTCCCGGCCGGCGACACTGCTATGGACAGGCTCCGCTGCGCGCCGTACCGGATCAGATGGTCGAGATCGGGGCGTCGTAGTGGGTCGCCTCCGCTGAAGACGACCCTTGGCCGAGGAGCACCAAGCGAAGCCAGGTCGTCGAGGACGCCTTCCAGTTCCTCGGTACGCAACTCGTTGGGGTCGCGCAATGGGACGGACTCGGCCCGGCAGTGCCGACACGCCAAGCTGCAGGAGCGGGTCAGCTCGACCAGTACTAGGAAGGGTCGTGAGGAAACGTCGAAGTGCAGTCGGCGCACCCCGGCTGAGGGGACAGACTCTTTCCGGATCGTCGAAACCGTCGGCTCCATGACATGACCTCGCTAGGTGCTTTCTTGGGACGTGTCTTCACGCTAACGGAGTGCTCCGGCGGACACTACGGCCGAAAGACCCTAAGAAGGTCCCCTTTCGCTACTGGGCCCTGGGATCCGCCCTTCGCGTACAGTTGTCGACGTAACCCCCCTCGCGTCCGCGTCCGGTTACGCAACAGCCTTCTGGTAGGCGCATCCCGACCAGGGCACCAACTATCGAGGAGCATTTTGAGGATGGAAGAAGGACGATACGAGACGATTATCGTCTCAAGGCAGAGCAGTGTAACGACGGTCACCTTGAACCGGCCGGAAAAGCGGAACGCTGCCAATTCTGCGATGTGGGCGGAGCTCGGCCGAGCTTTCGACGAGGTGTCGGAATCTCCGACCGACCGCGTCTTGGTCCTGCGCGGCGCCGGAGGGGCCTTCTGCTCGGGGGCGGACCTCACGGGTTCCGCTTCGGATGCTCACCCTCTCGACAACATGCACCAGGTGCATCGGGTCGCCCTGACGCTCCACCAACTCCCCAAGCCGTCGATAGCCCTCGTGGACGGCGACGCAGTCGGGGCGGGTTGCAACCTCGCTCTCGGCTGCGACATGGTTTTCGCCACCCCGAGGTCGCGCTTCGCCGAGATCTTCGTCCGACGCGCCCTATCGGTCGACTTCGGAGGGTCGTGGTTGCTGCCCCGCCTGGTGGGATTGCACAGGGCTAAGCAGCTCTGCCTGACGGGCGCTCTCATCTCGGCTCATGAGGCGGCGGAGATCGGCCTGATAAACGAGGTGGTGGACGGTGCCGACATCGACAGCAAGGTCTACTCGCTCGCCGAGGACCTGGTGGCGGGACCTCAGGTAGCTCAGGCTCTGATCAAGCAGCTTCTCAACGCGGGCTCGGATTCGTCCATGGCCGAAGCTCTAGACGCCGAATCGGTAGCTCAGAGCGTCAACTTGCTGTCGCCTGACGCCAGGGAGGCGCGAGCGGCTTTTGTCGAGAAGCGTTCGCCGAGATACGGCCGGCGCTGAGGGCGCTCGGAGGTTCGAGTTTCCCAGGGGCAGAGCCGTGACAGGACCCGGAGAGGTTCAACTCCCGGTGAAGTGCGGCGGTCGTTTCTCGAGGAAGGAGCTGACTCCCTCTTTGTGGTCTTCGGTCATGAACAGCTCACCGAGGCTGGCGCTCACCCACCGTCCCAACTCTTGCCAGTCCGGGTCCAGGGCCTGTCGGAGCCCGGCCTTGAGACGCTTTACGGCGAGCGGAGGGTTCGAGGCGATCTCGTGTGCCAGTGCCAGAGCGGTCGGCATGAGCTCCGAGTGGGGGACCACCCGCGACACCAGCCGCAGGCGCAGGGCTGCTTCGGCGTCCACCGCGCGGCCGGTGAAGAGCAGTTCGGCGGCTGACTCCCTACCGACGAGTTGAGCCAACCTGGCTAAACCTGCCACGTCGCAGCACAGTCCTCGCTTGACGAACAGTTCCCCGAACGTCGCCCGCTCGGACGCTACCCGGATGTCTGCCATCAAGGCCAACTCCATTCCCCACCCCACAGCGGGCCCGTTGACGGCTGCTACGACAGGGATGTCGGTTTCGAGCAGCGCTGCGGCAGCCGGGGTCAGCCTCGGCTGCGCTCGCAACCTCTCGGCGACTGCCCCGCCTTCTTGGACCATGATCTGCTTGACGTCGTCTCCAGAGCAGAAGGCCGGGTCGCTGCCTGTCACGACGAGGCAGCGCTGGTTGGATCCCCTTACGGCTTCCTCCAGTTCCGCATAGGTCGTATGGGTCAGAGCGTTACGAGCTGCGGGTCTGTTCAAGGTGACGACACCCACGTCCCCGTCGAGGTCGTAGCGGATCTCGCTGTATGCCACATGCCGACACTACAGCGCCTCCGGCTTGGCCGCCCAGGCGAGCCGGCCGGCGCCGAGGCGGGCCGGCCGGCGCTTCTTGGTCAGGCGGTCACGAGGCTGGCTGCTGGCTGTGCCGCGTCACCCAAGATCTTGTTCTCCTTTCGCAGTGCGCTCCGGGCCAGCAACCAGTAAGCGAGTCCCGCTACGGCCAAGCCGGCGAATACGCTGAAGTCCGACCCGCCGCTAGCAGACGACAGTGGTCCTACGAAGGCGGCGCTGTCGATCCACATAGCAGCAGCGGCCATTCCGAGGACTTGGGCTGCTATCCCAGGGAGAAAGATACCCCCGTTGCGCCAATAGCGGCCCCGGCTGGACTCGTCGAGGAGAGCTAGTGCGTCGTATCGGCCCGCTCGAAGTAACCAGTCCACCGTGTAAATGGCGAACCACGGGGCGAGCCAGAGGATCAGCAGCCCGAGGAAGTCGGAGTAATAGGTGTTGAACGAGTTGGAGAAGATCACAAGGAAGCACAAGATTGTGCAGATCACGCTGTCCACGGCCACGCACTTCCACCGGGCTATGTGGATGCCGAGCGACTGGAGGGTCAGGCCGGAAGAGTACAAGTCGATGGAGTTGACTGCGAAGAGGGTAATGATCGCAAAGAGCAAATAGGGAATTGCAACCCAACTCGGCAGCGCTTTGGGAATGCCTCCTATTGGGTCGCTGGCGGATGAAACCACGGAAGCTATCGCTGCACCGAGCACTTCTAGCAGCACTGCAGGCAGGAATCCTCCGAGCGACGTGTAGACGAAGATTTGCTTTGCAGAGCTACGCCGCGGCAGGTAGCGGGAATAGTCGCTTCCGGTGTTCGCCCACGACAGGCCGCCTCCGGATACGATCAGCGCAATGGCCAAGGTAAAGTCCTCCCAGGTCCCGCCTTTCGATATCGTACCGAGGTGGACTTTGGAGGCGACCAGGACCGCCATGATGATGAAAAGGACTGTGGACGCCCAGGCGAGCTTACGTTGGAAGGCGAGGATCAGGCGGTGTCCCACCAGGGGCAGCAGACCTTGGATGACCGCCGCTATTACAATGATCCCGATTTTAAGTCCGGTGGAAGAGGATACTCCGGCCTTAGCGAAGATCGCGAGGGCGGCCAACGCTACTAGTGCCAAGCCGGATGCCTCGAAACCAACGCAAGTGATCCAGTTGAAGAACGAAAGTCCTTTGCCTCCGTTTGGTCCGAACGCTGCCCGCGACACCGCAAAAGTCGAGGTTCCAGTCTTTGGGCCCTGTAGACTGGTGAGCCCGACGGTGACGAATGCCAGGTTGCCGAGGATCATGGCGAGCACCGCCTGGCCGAATGAGAGGCCGAGGGAGATCACCACGGCACCGTTGACTACGTAGAACACGTTGAGGTTCGTGCCCATCCACATGCCAAAGAGGTCGCGCGGCTTGCCGTGGCGTTCTGTTTCGGGGATGAGATCGATTCCGTGTGCTTCTACGACGGATTCGGGGGCGTGCGCGTTGAACGCAGCGTCGGACATACCATGCGCCTTCCTGTGTTTGGGTTGTTAGGTGTTGTTTTTTGGTGGGTAAGGTTTGCGGCTACAAAGCCTGAACGCCGACCTTGAGCTCTCGGAGTGGAGGGACCTCAGCGAGAGGGCTTCCCTCGAGCATCTCCCATCGGACCCGACCCAGTCGCCGGCCCGGAGAGTCGACGTGGATGCTTCGGTTCGGTGTGATGATCCAGTCGACCGGCACGTCGTGGTCTTCGCCAGAAAGTGCCTCGTCGACGACTTGACAGTCGTGTACTACGCAAACGATCTCGGTTCTGGCGTCTACGACACCTATCTCGCTCAGCATCGCCCACTCCAAGTCGAAAAAGCCGTGGCCTTTGCCGAATCGGACGCCATTTATGCTTACGGCCGAGCCGCCAGTTACCAAGAGATGAAGTGGGCCCCCTGCGGAGATGTGGGCGAGAGTGACCGGGCGTGCGTAACGATCCATGCCGTCCAAAGTGGCTGCGTAGAACTCCTGGCCGGCTTGTACCGTCCCAGAATCCAGGGCCAGGAAACCTCTGGCGATACCGTAGGTGGTCATCAGGATAGGACGGCCTTCGGCGATGGTCTGGGCTCGAAGCGCCTCGGTGCTGTTGTCCGGGGTTATGAACACGGTTCCGCCCAGTTGGTATGAGTCAAGTGAGCGGATGCGCCGCGCGCACTCGTCGCTGCCTTCGAAGTCAGCGATGAACGACGAGAAGTCCCAGTGGAATCTGGAGTCCGGTCGGGCAACCTTGGCAAGTTCGCTCCAGATCCGTTCGCGATGCAAGGCGGTAGAATCTTGGGGGGTGTTCATCGGCGTGCTCCAGTCGGACGAGGGACAGTGGCGAGTTTGGTTGAAGCCGTCTCTGACAGAAGGTCTGAGATGTAGGCGGTGGAATAGCCGGTGCCAGATCGGAATTCCTCCCAACGCAGGCCGTCGGGCTTAGGCAAAGCGGTTACCGGCGTGACCGCTCCCTCTGGTGTGACGATCAGATCGGCGACGGCATCGTGAGGGCCGGGCCGGACATCGACGTCTAGAAGTTGGCAAGAGTGGACCACCGCGACTACTGCGGTAGTCGGACTGGCAAGGCCGCAATGTCGCAGCAGAGCCCACTCCAAGTCGAAGTAGCCGTCGCCGCCTCCAAAGTGTAATCCCTGTCTGGTTACGGCGACGGCTCCGGTCAGGACGACTCCTACCGGATCGAGTCGACGGAGATCATCGAGCGTCAACACCGCGGCGAAACGCTCCATCCCATCAAGAGTCGCAGCCAAGGGCATATCGGCCGTGTCCATTCGGGCTCCGTCTAGGACGACGAGCCCTCGACGGAGCCCGAAGGTCGGCACCACAACTCGTTTCCCTTTTCGGAGTGCGTCGAGGCGTAGTGCCTCCAAAGAGTTGTCGGGCGCAATGAAGACGATCTCGGCTTGCGCATAATCGGGGAGTGCCTGCACCTGAGCGTCGCAACGTTCCCTGCCCTCGAAGTCGGGAACGAAGTGACTCACATCCATGTCGAAACGCGAATCGGGCCGGGCCACTTCGACGAGACGGTCCCAGACAAGCCAGCGAACTTTCGTGGACTGAACCACGAATGTTCCGCGGCCCGGCTCGACTCGCAGCAGATCTTGGCGGACCAGCTCGTCGAGCGCTCGGCGTAGCGTCCCTCTGCTTACCCCGAAGGTTGCCATGAGCTGACTCTCGGGCGCCAAAGGCGCCTCGTCGCCGAGTGGGACAGACATGACCAGCTCTTCGAGGGAGTCATAAACCTCCCGGTAGAGAGGCACACCGGTCCCGAGTCGGCTGAGCCGGCGTTTCGGTGGGCCACCACCTGTCTCGGAGACCACCGACAACCTGTGCATGACGAATCATATGCACACCCCGTGGCAGATGTCTAGAGGTATAGATGTCTAGAGTGTTAACTCTTCCCAACGCCGAGGTCCCCGCGGACACGGAGGGTCGGCGGAACTGACTCGGCGGAAGGCCGGCTCCCAGGCTGTCGGGTTAGCCCGACAGCAGAGACTCTGCCGTCGAGCTAACTGCCGGGTGACGCTTGTGTGACTGTGGGGGTGGCTGAGGCCAAGGCCAGGGCCGCCACGGTCTGGGAGTCGGTGATGGTGCCGTCCGCCACCAGCGCCCACGCGTCGTCGGCGCTGACCATAAGAACCTCGTCGATACCTTCGGCGGCGCGGTCATCGCTCCCTGTGTCGGCAAGTCCTCGCGCGACGAACACGTGGTTCTCCTCTCGCAACAGACCGTTTGCCGGAAACAGAACACCGAGGTGGTCCCACCTCGAAGCCGATAGGCCTGTCTCTTCGGCCAGCTCCCGCTTGGCCGCCGCCAGAGGCTCCTCTCCTGGCTCGCAGCTGCCAGCGGGAACCTCCAAAGAGGTTCGCCCGACCGTATAGCGGTACAAGCGGACGAGTGGGATGCGGCCCAACTCGTCGAACGCGACGACGAACACTGCCGGGGAGCTTTCGACGGTGAAGTAGTCCCCTGGCGTACCGTCAGGTCGCAGCACGGCGTCACGGCGCACCGAGTACCAGGGATTCTCGTGCACCACAGAGGTGCTGAGCCGGACCCAAGGCCCGCGCTGTTCGAACACGGCCGTGAATTTACACGCCGGGGCGAGGAGGACGTCCTGGAGCCCAGTTGTCGGTGGCGTCCGGCAGCTATTTCAAGATATTGACGGCCCTCGCGATGACGAAGGCGACGGTAAGGATCGCCATGGCTGACTGTAAGAGCATGAGCAGCTTCGCCCAACGTGAAAGGGGCATCGTGTCAGTAGGACTGAAGGCAGCGGCGTTCGTGAACGATACATATAGGTAGTCGATGAACGTCGGTGTCCAGTCGGGTGGCGCAAGGTCGGGTTGGGCCATCTGCGGGAACAGGAAGTCGGGGAACGACTTGGTTGCTCGTGCCCTGGCAACGGGTCCGCCTCTGTCCCACTCCCAGTACCACAAGCCGAACACCAGTATGTTCGTCAGATAGATACTGGCTCCGCGAGTCAGCAGTAGAGCCGCGTTGTCGCCCGCAGTGCCGTTCACCAAGCCCTTGATCAACTCCGCCGTTGACCACGCGTTGGCCGCTGAGATAAGCGCTATAAGGGCGATACTGCTAGCTCGAAGCCTGCTAGACGTCCGGTTAATCCGCCTCGGGTTCGCGACCGTGACACCTACGAGGAGGAGTCCTTCGAGGGAAGGGAGGAGATAGGTTGGGTGGAAGGTGAGATTACCGGGCAGTACTAGCTGTAGGGAGATCGCAAGAATGACGGCGAGCGCTACCGGCAGGCGATGCTCACCCTGACTCGCTCGTCTCCAGGAGGGCGTCGCGTGTCGCCCAAGGACCTCCACGAAAGCACTTGAGGAGAGCACTTTCTCGAGGCGGTCGAGGCGTTCCTGCAGCCCTTCGCCTTGAGTGCTCTGGCGGCTGCCGTCAGGTCCATCAGTGTCAGCGCTCAATCGGTCTCCTTTTTGACCCCTTAATCTGGCCGGCCCCCTTGTCAGCGCCTGTCAACGGGATCCTCGGACGAACCCCGCAGCGTCCGGGAGGGTCTCCTCCGCCGGCATCCGTTTGTGTCGTGGCGTTAGGAACGTTGTGAATTATTTCCACTTGGTAAAATGAGTCTGCTTTTGCCGTCAAGAAACAGGCCCGCAACAATCGAGTCGTAGCCTGCGGTGTCGTGATAGACATCAGACACAAGATCGTAACCAACCCGTGGGCGTTCACCGCGGATGACCTCGATGGACTCGCCTCCTTCTACGATGAGTACGGTTTTGCTGTCCTTACAGGTGCCCTTGACGACGAAACCGTTGACCGCCTTGAGCGCGAGTGCTTCGAAGCCCAGGCACGCCTCGTCGCGGGTGAGCTCGACGCGAGGTTCGGTACGGTCCGTCTTGTCGAGAACGGTGCGGCGGACAAGGCGGCCAAGTTCGCCAACTACGTCGTTCACATAACCGAGCTCTCTCCGACGGCGCGCGGCATTCTCTACTCCGACTCTGTGATCGACCTCATGCGCCGGTGGCTTGGCGAAAAAATCTGGTCCGCTGAGGAACGCCAGTTCGGGTTCGTCTATCAAGACGCCCGACCAGGAAGCGAGAGCAGCTACACGCGTATCGGTTGGCATTCTGATTGGCAGTCGAGCCCGCATCTCGACATCTGGCCCTCGACCGCCGTTACGATACACATCGACGGTACAAGTCCCGCTAACGGCTTCCTGCGGGTCGTTCCCGGAAGCCACAAGTGGGCGACCCCAGCGCCCTACCAGAACGTCAACGGGGCGGTAGTCCCCGATGGAGCTGCGCCTTGCGGTGGTTATTCCGCCGAGCCGCCTCCCATCGTGATGCCCCTGCGTTTCGAGAAGGTACCCGGTGAGATAGCGGTCTACGCTGACCGCGGGGACATATTGTTCCATGACTGCTACCTATGGCACTCGGCGGCACTGGCCACTGACGCCACCGCAGACACCATGCGCCGCCACGTGAGAGGTGGTTGGTTCGGAGGAGCGATCCCCGAAACCTATACAGAGGCTGACTTCGTCAAGAACGCAGCTCGCTGAAGGCCGTCCCTCAGGGCTAGGGCCTTTCATCACTACGACCCCGAGGACGCCGACAATCGGCTGCCCTCTATAGCGAAAATAACAATTCTAAGACAGGAGACCTCTATGACATCAGCTCCAATCGCTCGACGACAATTCCTCGGTCGGGCGCTTCAAGGCGGAGTGGGAGCTATTGCGCTCGCGACCGGCGGGGGAGCGCTGCTCGCAGCTTGCGGAACATCGACCAAAGCCGCTTCGTCGACGGCCAGCACCACTGGAGGAACCACCGCCTCGGCTTCGAAGTCTCTCGGCTCCGGCGCTCTGCAGCTCGACTGGATCGAGGACATCGAATTCGCAGGCAGTTTTATCGCCAAGTCGAACGGCTACTACTCCGACAACGGTCTTGACGTCTCCCTGCTCGCAGGTGGCCCGACTACTTCGGTGGAGCCGATTGTCGTCTCAGGAAAAGCACTGGTCGGTATAAGCGGACCCGACATAACTTCCGAGGCGATCAACAATGGTGCTCAGCTCACCATCATAGGGGCGAGCCTCCAGAAAGCCCCACAGGCGATCATGTCTCTCGCCAAGTCACCGATCGCAGACCCGCAAGGGATGATAGGCAAGAAGATCGGTGTGCAGGCGGGTAACCTGGTTTCCTTCAACGCCTTCTTGAAGATGAACAATATCTCGGCTTCGCAAGTCACCATAGTTCCGGTCCAGTTCGATCCGTCGCCGCTTGCAGCCGGGACGGTAGATGGCTGGTACTCGTTCATCACGAACGAGCCTTTCCTCTTGGCGGCCAAGGGAGTAGCTACGCACACGTTCTTGATGTACGACTATGGATATCGACTCTACAGCGGTACCTACTGTGTCCTAACTTCCGACCTTCAGGACGCGACAAAGAGAGCGCAGATCAAAGCCCTGATGACCGGCGAGATCCTGGGATGGGAAAAGGCCTTCGCGGATCCAAGCTTGGCGGCTGACCTTACGGTGAACGTCTACGGGAAGACCAACGGCCTTGACATTCCGACGCAGACCAAGGAACTCGCGGCCTATGAGCCTCTTTACAAGACTCCGGTCACCGAAGCCCACGGCCTGCTTTGGATGGACCCCACGGATATAGCGCAGAATATATCGACCCTCGCTCTCTTGGGTATCAAGAGCTCGCAAAGCTACTTCGACAACTCGATCATGCAGGAGATCTACAATGGGCAAAGCTCCCTGCCGGTGCCAGCTTGACATGAGGCAGGGGCGGTAATGCGATTCGAGGAATTCCTCCGCAAGGTTCCAAAGGTGGAATTGCACTGCCACTTCGAAGGCACGGTACGGGCCTCGACTTTCGCAGACCTTGCAAAGCGTCACGGCATAGCCTTACCGACAGGCGACGTATCGAAGCTCTACGACTATGCAACGATCTACGAGTTTCTGGACATTTTCGCCTTGGTATCTTCGACGCTGGTCGACCGTGAGGACTTTGCTCGCGTAGCCTACGAGTCGCTTGAAGACGGGGTTACCCTAGGGAACTTGCGCTACCGTGAGATGTTCTTTAACCCCACCCTTCATACCCGCCGAGGTATCAGGATTGCCACGGTACTTGACGGGATGATCGACGGCATTCGTCAGGCGGAGACGGACCTCGGCGTGCAGTGCAGGCTGATAGCTGATGTTTACCGTCAAGACGAGCCGGCTACGGCCCGTCAGATGGTAGAGGAAGTTGTCGACCTACGTCGACCCGAAGTCATCGGTCTGGGAATGGATGGAGCGGAATCGCCCGACCCACCGGAGAGGTTCGTCGAGGCATTCGCCTTAGCCGCACGGAATGGGCTTCGACTGACGAGTCACGCTTGCGAGGACGGTCCCCCGGAGAACGTAACCACCTGCCTCGACCTGCTCGGATGCGAACGGATCGATCATGGATACCATGTCCTGGAGTCCCCGGAGGTAACTGCGCGCTGTAGGGACGAGGGAATCTACTTCACCTGTTGTCCAACATCCACGTCCGTCGTGTACGGCTGGACCGATCTACGTACCCACCCGATCAGGGATATGGTCGACGCCGGCTTGCGCGTGACCTTGAACTCAGACGATCCGACAATGTTTCGCACCGACATCGGATCGGAATACGCAGACCTATGCATGGCTTTGCACTACGACGTCGCTCAGGTCAGGCGGTTTGTGTTCGACGGTATCGAAGCTACATGGCTGGACGACTCCGACAAGACGTCGCTGCGTCGTGCGTTCTCTGATGAACTGGAGCACCTGGAGAGGCAACTCGAAGCGACTTGAGGGAACCCCTTTTCGTCTAGGTACCTCCCTTTTACAAGCTTTCGAGAGTCGTGGGGGAACCTTACAGCTGTGGGTACGTCCGTCGCTTCGGATCGTGTACGGCCCGCCTTAGGTGTTCTCCGGCGTGCATCGGAGGCAGCCGAGGGCAGTCCGTGGAGATGCACGAGTCAGCGGGGACGATGGTGGTGTCGAGATCGGGGTAGTGGAAATAGACGACTGATAGCCTCCGGCTCAGCGCGCCGAGCCCGCGAGGCGGATTTACTACGCGGTGGATATTGGCGCGCAGGACGCCGTTGGTCCATCGTGCGAGCATGTCTCCGGGCTGTACCAGCAGATCACCGTCGTGAAACTCGACCGGCGTCCACTCGTCGTGGTTTGGCAGGCGGACTTCTAGTCCGCCCGGAGCATCGTCAGCCCAAAGCACGGTGAGTCCGCCTAGGTCCGTGTGCGCCCTCTGTCGCAGCGTCCCTTCAGGAGGTTCTTCCAACTGTGGCAGGTA
>DAHYHI010000137.1:0-1671 GCA_027391075.1 Acidimicrobiaceae bacterium
CTCGGTCCTACTCGACGCCGAATGGTTCGTCCTGCCTCCACCAAAGCCGGCTGCGTGTGGCGGAGTCGTGGTCGATCGCGCCAAGACAGACGACCAGCTGCGACAGTGGGAAGCAGCCTGGGGCCAGACGCCGCCGGAGTCGCCCTACGGCGATCGGGTCTTTGCTCCCCCACTGCTTTCCGAGCGTCGGGTGGCATTCCTCTTCCGGCAGGACCACGACATAATCGTCGCTGGACTCATTGCAAACGAAGCGCACGGCGTTGTCGGCATCTCGAACTGGTTCAGCCGATCAGACAACCGGCAAGATCTTCGAGCCTGCCTCGCCGCCGCTTCGTCTCTTTGGCCGTCCTCCCCGCTCGCTGGCTACACCGGGCGATCTGAAATGCACTCCCTGCGCCAACTCGGGGCTCAGCCGTGCGGCTCCGGCCGCGTTTGGTCCTTCTCGGGCTAGCCAGCATCGCGACGGCAACGACTGTGGAACCTCGTCGTTGAAGCCATTGCATTTCCAATAGCGCCACTTGCTATGACAAAACACGACATGACGATTTCCCTTCTTCAGTAACGGCTTCCGGTCGGTCAACCTTGGCGAACTCCTCCTGGATAAGCCTACGAGGCGGCCCGTCGAGGAGGCGGATGTCGACGCGGCAGCCCTCCCGGCAGGTGTAGCGATCCCACAATGCGGACCCGGACGGCTGACGATGAGAGCGTCGAGCATCTCCCGACCGGACTTGGTCAACACCGAACTCGTAACTGAGCTCAGTCAACGGGGCGTCGTGGAGCACCTTGTCGAAGCGTTGGGCGGCTCTGATGTGCTCTTCGATATCGCTCGTGGGATGCAGGGTGAGGATGCGGAGCCCTACACCCGCCATTAGGGCAGCAGTCGTCAACGGCTGCGTGCACCGAGACTGGCAGAACGCCAACCCGACCTTGGTCGAGTACGTCGGACAAGCGCTCGTCGTGACTTCACCCGGCGGGCTTGTTGGAGGAGTTAGACCACCGAACATAATCACCCACCCGTCACAGCTGAGGGACTGGGCGCTCGCCGAGCTGTCTTGTAGACGACGGATCGATCCGCTTCCTCTCGCTGATCGACGATGCCATGCACACCAACGACCTCAACTCGCCGCTTCTCCTGTAGCGACGTACAACTGTGGGCCCACCGACTCACGGGTACGTACTCCACGGCCCGACAGCGCTGATGGCGCAGGTGGCGATCCAGAACAGTCGCCGCAGGCCGATCGCGTCTTGGTTTCCCATCTACATCACCTCCTTTCTCGTCCGATGCGCCTATCACCCCCGGGGCGGGACACAGCGCATGCCCAGGGTGCGGGGGGTTCTGCTCTCCCACCACCTTTTTCAACTGGGGATGTAACCGTGGGCTGTGTCGCGTCCTGCTATGCCCGCGCGTGCCACAAAGGCCAAGGTAGCGGAGCTTCGAGCCCAGAGGGTGGCCTGCTCGCCTCGCCGGCTGGAGGACTGGCGGCGGGTGTGGCTCGTCCCGAGGGGACACCGGCGCTCGCTCGGGCGGGGCCGGGGCATCGAGGTGGTCTACCCAGCTGGCGTTGCTGAGCGCTGCTGTCAGGTGGCTAAGCGCATACGGCGAGGCCAGCCGTGGCAGACGGTCGCCTTCTCATTGTCGGCCGGTAGCGTCCGGCCTCCCGAGGAGACGAT
>DAHYHI010000010.1:0-5676 GCA_027391075.1 Acidimicrobiaceae bacterium
CTCCCGAAGCACGTTTGACTCGCAGTGCGTGTCGTCGGGTAAGGTGCCTATGTAGTTTTCGGGCGGTGGCGCAGTTTGGTAGCGCACCAGACTGGGGGTCTGGGGGTCGCGGGTTCAAGTCCCGCCCGCCCGACGCACGCACGCGACACGCAACAGACAGTAATAAAAGGGCAGGTCATCGGCATGAAGGGGCCGATGGTCTCACCTCTGGCTTGGACTTTCGCCGATAAACCCACCACGACATCAACAATGGGGTGCGGGAGTTGGGTTGAGGAGCGGGGACCCGATGGCCGGAAGCATGCGCTAGGTGGCTGGGAAGCCAGGGACGTGGGAGCTACGCTTCCTCGGCCGGGACGTCGAGGGACGGGTGCTACACCACCATGCCCGCTTCAGTGGTTCTCGCCGCCACGCCAAGCTCGAGTTCGCCCGGTTGGTGGCCGAACAGGACGCCAAGCCGGCTCCTGTATTGGACGAGCCGAAGCTCTGGGGGCCCTCCGCCACGGGGAACGACGCCATCGCGACCTGGCGGGACAACGGGTGGGGACGACCTGTCACCTCGAACAGCCGAGCACTACGAGAGCGTCTGGCGTGTGCACCTCGCCCGCTCGATCGGCCGGCGTAAGATCCCCAGCCTCGAAACCTACGACGTCGAGCGCTTCTACCCGAAAGTTCAAGCGCCAGGGGCTGTCCCAGGTGACTGTGCGCCAGGTCAAGGCTGAGCTGCACCGTTCACGCCGCCTCGCCCACAAGTGGAGCGGGGGGACGCCAACTATCCGGCAGCTGACGCCGACCTGCCGACATGGCGTCTCGATGTGCGTCCGGCCTGTGCTGGGACGACGTAGACCTTGAAACGGGCGTCTTGCGGATCGACGAGTCGGTGCCGATCTTGCTGACCACAACCTCGACGAGCACGGTAAAGTGGCCACCACCCTCAACGAAATCGACATGATGTCCGCCGATGATCCGGGCCGGGGCGACCTCGTGGCCCAACTGATCACGCTGGCGCGCATGCACATCGAGGAAGAGGAATCGCAAATCTTCCCAGCCCTGCGCTCGGCTATGAACCCGGGCGAACTCCAGGATCTCGGCGCTGCCCTCGAAGCGGCGAAAGCGGGCGCTCCGACCCGACCCCATCCGCACGCTCCCTCAGGTGGGATCGGCGCCAAGGTCGCCAGTGCGGTCTCCGCTCCCTTGGACAAGGCTCGCGACAAGATGGCCGACCGGCCCTGAAGGCGGTGCTGTGGCGGGGCATCGGCGCCGCTTGCCTCGACGGCGTCGCCGATCCGAGAATCTAGGACCTGACCAAGCTCACCACCAGCTAGACCCGCTAGAAGCTCAATGTGGACTCTATCATCGGAACGCTCTTGGCGATCAGGATTACGACGTCGTGGCCTCGGCCCTCCACAGCCCGGTCGGTGTTCTCTGCGGTGTGCAAGGACCGGATCGCCGATGAGAGCAAATCGGATCTGGCTGGGGGTTCCATTGGACCAGCGTCCTGCTGGACGGCTTCCACGGGCTTGGGATCGAACGCAGTATGCGTAGCGAGAACCCGGGACCGGTGACCGGGCACGACGAATTACCAGACGTCGGGGATCAGGTTATTGGTCGCTCGCGTTGGCACCCTAACCGGGGGTGACAGATCAGGCGATAGAGACTGGCAGGCTTTCAGGCTGGAGGGTTCGCCGGGCTGGCGCAAGAGTCACACAACAGCTGATTTACACGTTCTTCTTGAAGTCGCGCAGTCCAAGCTGACAGCGCTTGAGAGGGTCGGCCTTAATTGCACAAATAGAACAAGGCTGAGCCGTAGCCACGCGGGTAACCGTGATCATCCACATTCATATGTTATTAGGGCTGTACAGCTATTATTATGAAATATACTACGAACCGATCCGGAGGTTGAGGAGTTTGCGGCTCTGACCAACCACCGACGCGCTCCGTCCCCCATGACAGGGTCGCCCACTTCCGGCCGACGCCGTGCAGGAAGAGCGTCTCTTTGGCGAGGAGTACGTGCGAATAGGCGCCTTGTCACCCCGCAGCCGCTAAAGGTTTGAGCAGAGCGGTGCCTGCTCGCCCCTCGGTAGCCCACCAGGCGGGTTGAGTTGACCGGTGGACCCTCAGCCCTCACAAGCGGAGCCATGACTCCCTGAACACCTCCCTCACGCCTCGTGGGTCCGCTCGTTGGGACGAGGTATCTGTCGGAGGAAAAGGGGCGCCGTCCAGAAGTCAGAGAAGAAGATGAGGAGCATGGGCACATACCAAACCGTGAAGTGTAGTGGGTTGGGTTGCTGCGGCACGAATATGCGCACGGCCAAAGTTAGTGCTGAACCAGCACTAACTAGGTTGAGGCTCGGCGCCAACTTTAGACCACGGAAGTACCGACGGCGCGCTCCGTTGATAAATATCTTCGCATCAGCTAAGGCCAGCAACCCAAATGCGAGAAAAGCTATGATACTCCCACCGAATATCTGTCGATATATGGTGCTGAAAGCAAGCTGTAAAAGCAGTGCTATGTGGAGACCGCCTATAGAGAAGCCCCTATTTCGCAGGGAGCGATCCATCGGTTCCCCCCGAGGAGTTAGAAAGTTCCACGTAACTACCAACTCGGACATAGCTCATTAGCGCTCTGATGAATCCAGCGCGACATGTTCGGCTCCATGAACTCACGGATCGGGCCATCGAAACCATCGAGAACTGGATCGAGCCCTACAGCGATGACATCCATTCTTACGTGTTGGCCAAGAACACAGAACCTACCCTCACCAAATCCCGGCCCACCCGAGCCAGTATACCTCAGTTGCCATTACGACACAACCACCGGAGGTATCTTCGTCGACGAGTCCTCTATCTATTAGGGAAGGAGCGCCCACACTCCGCCCCCAATGCACGATAGCACTACGTTGCCAACTGCCACTTCACCTCCGACTGGAGCCCAGACGACGGATAATGCAGCAAAAGCTAATGCGCCCTCGCAACCGTTCTGGAAAGTTCCAAAGTTCGGATCGAAACCGTACGTTAAGGCGATGTCCATCGATGTACAGGAGCCGTTATCGCTGTACGGGTAGATACTGACACAGTATTCGCCCGGATTAAAAAACTGCCACGTGCCACACGGCTCGCCTATAGGACAAAACAAGTCAGGTTTCACTCTTTGAGATACCGTTGCAGCACTCGCGGCGGAAGTGGAGGTAAAGACTGCTCCCGAAAGCGTTGCAGCAGCCATCGCGACGCAAACAACTGTAGATACCAAACGTGCACGCATCAAATGCCCTCCTTATGGTGAAGGGCCCTTGCCCGAAGGGTATCGGAGACGAGACTGTTTGTCAACGACAATGGGATAGATCTTTGACGTCCTTCAGGATGTCAGCGCGAAGGAGGCGAGTACGCGGGGGCCAGGTTGGACTTGCCCGGCGTGGAGCCATAACCCCAGCCGCGTAGAGCGTCGCGACTGCAGGGGCATTCCACCCCAGCGGGGTGTGAGCGTGTAGCAGGGTCCACCAGTCGCGGGTGGGGGCTCTCATAATCAGCGGGTTCTTACATCGCCTGATCGGAGAGCCCCCGTGGAGAGTGACCCTATGCGTATGTGTGAGCTGCTGGTTGGATTGCCGGAGGTGAGGGTGCTGGCGGTGGATGATCGCCGGGGTGAGCCGATACGGGTGCACGTGGAGCAGGCCGGGGACCGCCCGGACTGTTTTGGGTTGCGGGACGCCGGCGAAGGTGAAAGACGGCGACGTGGTGGAACTGGTCGACCTTCCCTACGCCGGGCGACCATCCCGGCTTGTCTGGCATAAGGTCCGCTGGTCCTGCCCCGATCTTGACTGCGAGATGCGTTCGTGGACGTGGGCCGATCCTCGTATCGCCGGATCGCGTGTGGCGATGACCGACCGGGCGGGGCGCTGGGCGACTGAGCAGGTGGGCCGATACGCCCGCGCCGTGAACGAGATCGCCAAGGAGCTGGGATGTGACTGGCATACCGTCAACGATGTGGTGATCGCGTACGGGGCCGCCCTGGTAGACGACCCCGGCGGCTACGCGGCTGTCGAGGCGCTGGGCCTCGACGAGACGCTGTTCGCTCGCGTTGGGCGCTTTCACCGCCAGCACTGGTCGACGTCCATCGTCGACGTGTCCGCCGGTCAGCTCCTCGACGTAGTCCCAGGTCGAACCGGCACCGACAAACGGGTCCTCTGACGTTTCCGGGAGTCGTTTCAATCGGATTGCGTGGCTTCACCCCCACGGTGCCCCCTCCCTTCGACTGAACGCTTGAACCCTCGGACGGAAGGAGCTAAGCGATGTCGGGGCGGCACCGGCGAGGCAGTCCTCGGCGCGCGCGGCCAGGGCTGTCAAGGGGCAAGCGAAGCGCAGAGCGAGAAGATGGAGCGGAGTCCCGCAGCCACCCTTTACGGCCCGGAGTTGATCCCACCTACCCTGAGGGGGCCGAAGGTGAGGGGGCCGACCCGGAGCCGACTCGATGCACGAGCTGATCCCGCTCGAGTCATCAACCTAGGTGGGTCTCCTGGGGTTTTCGCAGGTGATCAAACCCCGCGGAATCGATTGATCGCCTCGTAGCTGCAAGGGCTTTTGGCTGCTCGGGCGGCTACGGAAGATGGACCTGCTGTCCTTGGCAGCAACCCGTAGGGACCGGAGCGCCCGGAGGGACGCCTGGGCAACCGGAGCCGGCCATAGGTCGGCGGTCCTCCTCACGCACGCAGCGCAAGCCAATGCAGCCCAAGCCAACGCAGCCCAGCCGCGCCGGTAGAATCGCAGTAGTGGACACTCTCGACATGATCCGCCAGCTCGAGGCCGACCCTGGACTGCGCGCGCAGTTGCGGGTGCTGCTGCTCACCGAGGAGGTCCTGCAGCTTCCCCAGCTAGTTGCGGAGAACAGCCGCGACATCCGTGAGCTCAGGATGGTTGCGGAGGCGCTGCTGGGTCGCGTGGGTTCGCTGGAGCAGGGCCAGGAGGCGCTGCTGGGTCGCATGGGTTCGCTGGAGCGGGGCCAGGAGGCGCTGCTGGGTCGCATGGGTTCACTGGAGCAGGGCCAG
Organism: Acidimicrobiaceae bacterium; assembly: GCA_027391075.1. Lineage (GTDB taxonomy): Bacteria > Actinomycetota > Acidimicrobiia > Acidimicrobiales > Palsa-688 > JAJZAM01. Next base: position 5,040 of record DAHYHI010000010.1, read on the forward strand.
GAGAGGCTCGAGGGCAGCTTCCAGTCGCTGCGCACAGAGGTGGGCCGCCTGTCGGCTGTCGTAGGTGGGACGGTCGAGGAGGACGCTTCGTCTGTAGTGACGACAGTCCTGGAGCGTAAAGGTTGGACGCCACACGGCCTGCCCCAACCGTTGGAGGTAAACGGCGAGATCGACGTGTTCGTCCGGGCGACGGACGCCGAGGGAACAGAAGTTGGCGTCCTCGTCGAGGCCAAGACCCGCCTCCGTCCGGCGGACGTCCGGCGCTTCGCGGGGGCGCTCGATCGTCTCCTTGACGAGGCCGGCATTGGCGGGCGCTACGTGGCCTTTGCATACGGTTTGCGGGTCTACACAGGGGCTGAACAGGCCGCGACCGAGCTCGGGATCGGACTTCTTTGTCCTGACGGTGAACGCGTGCCCGGAACTCTGCGGAGCAGGTGAGCGATACCGGCCCTGCTTCGGGGTCCGTTTCGCCCCCTGCAAGCGAAGCAGCTGATGAGCAGGCTGCGAGCAGGCCACGAGGCAAGTCCAAACGGGGTTACTTCTTGCCGGGGGTTATCGCGCTCGCAGCCCTCCTGGCGATTGCGACCGCCTTCGGCGGCGGCGATCTCTACCACCAGCCTCCAAGTTCGCTAGCGGG
>DAHYHI010000019.1:0-2753 GCA_027391075.1 Acidimicrobiaceae bacterium
GTCCGCCTGACAGTTTCCCGCAGAATCCGGCGCCCGCTCACTTCAGCTTCCATGCGACCTTTAAGTACGCATACGCTAGCGCGGCTCGCGATCATCTCCTCACGGTGCTATCTCGCTGAGATATTTGCCAACTGCGGAGTATCCGGGAGTTCAACCATGCTGGCAGTCGCTATGGAGAAGTACTGGCACAAGTGAACCCACTTTGACGTCGGCAACGAAGGAGTTAGGGATGGGGTAACGCCATTCGTCGACGGTCACCAAGTACGGGTTAACCTCCAGCCCGACACGGTCGGCGACGCGGTTCGTCGCTTCGGCGACGGCGTACCGGCTTAGATTATCGCCGACGAGAATGACGTCGACGTCTCTTGGCGAGGGTCCCGGAGTGCCCTGGTGGCGCGCCGCCCAAGAACCGAAGATCCACGCTTCACTAAGCCCGCCGATCTCCTTCAACGCCTCGCCCAGCAAGGCCAATGGCCCGATCGTTTGGTCAAGCAGACTCGCCAACGCACCCGCCCACGGCAGGTGCCAGTTCGGGCCGACGATTTTGTTCCGACCCTCGGCTGTGATCGTCACTATCTCGGAGTCGGCCAGACGGTTCACCTCCCTGGCAATAGTGGAAACAGGCTCGTCGAGACGATGCGCTAGGGCCGTAATCGTCCAGTACCGGTCGGGTCCCACATAGAGCGTCGCGAGTATGTGAAGCTGGGCCTCGGAGCGAAACAGCGGAATCAAACCGGGAGCCGACGTTCTCATATGACTAAGGATATCTCCAACTAAACGAGAGTGTTGAGATAAAATCCCTGGTCTGACGCCTTGCAAAGTCTCCACTCTCGAACTCGGCCGAGGCCTACTACGGTGAGTTCCGGAAGGCTGGGCCGCTGTCTGCTCGAAGCCGACCGGCGCCACTACCTGCATAACCACAATCAGGCAACCACGCCAAGTCCGCCGTTAGTCCAAGGCGAGAATCGCCTGAAGAGCCTTGTCGAGCGACTCCAACTCAGAACCCGTCGGCCTGCCACAAACCCTCCGAATTCGAGGGCCGCAGCCCAGGTGCTGAAACCCGTCGCCATGCAACACGGTTGCCCGCTCGGGCCAGCTCTTCGTAGGAAACGTGCCGCCCGTCCGGAGCTTCCAGGCCGTCGAGCACATCGAAAGCGCCAGCGTCGGTCATCCATGTAGTGATGGACAGGTCTACCAAGGTGGCCCCGTCGAGCTGCACGGGCAGAGTCCGGGCCTCGTCGTCGCTCAAGCCAGCGACGCGCAGCCGGGCGTGCAGCTCGACCATGGCTGCGGCAAGACGACCGAGGTTGGCGCGCTCACGTCGGACCACGCAGTCGGCGTCCTCGGTCGGCTGATCGGAGCCTACGCCCGGGCGGCACCCCAACGCAGATGAGGTATTCGACGCCGTGCCGGTCGAGGGCGTCGATCAGGCGGGAAGGTCAGACGGCGGCCCGTCAGGCTTCGGCACGACCTCGCCGGCCCGTCGGCGCTCGGTTAAGTCCGGCCACTCCCGCACGGCCTCGGGCGAGTCGAGTCGCCGGCCGTCACGCGTAATCGGCACATCGTCATGGCTCGGCGGGGCGGCGTCGCGCATCGCCTCGAACCACTGCTCTGCGGTCATCACCGGCCGCGCGTCCACAAGCTCACCGTACTGCCCGCCAGGTTCAGACCGCTGCGGACCGCGCTGAACGGGTCAGCGCCAGTGCTTGATCGTCCACGCCACCTCGGCGGCGTTCATTTCCTGTTCAGCCCGCCGGCGCCTTTGCGAAGCCGCTCGGGGGCTACAACGAAGTGGACCTGGGCCAGGCACCAGGCGTAGAAGCGACTACCCGGTCGTCGCCGTGCTCGGTGACGACGAAATCGGTCAGGTCGGTGCCAGTGACGCGAACGGCGCGGTCAATCAGCTCTCGCTCGTCGGCTGGGCCGAGGAGCGAGTGGCACCGGCAGCCGATCCCTCATTGGTTGCGCTCTTGTGCTTCGAGCGGGCCGACCCAGCGCTCGCTGCCTCGCAACCCGTCGGGATGAGCGCGAAGTATGGACCCGATGGCCTCCGCCAGAGCGGGGACGGCGAAATCAGCCCTGGGTGCGTCCGGCCTTGCGCCAGCCACTCAGCCGCGATCGGCCTGAAGTCCTTGATGTTGTTGGTGATGACGGCGCGGTCCTCAGCGTCCGCCGCCTCTAGGACCATCCGGTCGCTGTACCCCACCAGATCGTCTCGCTCCGCAACGGCATAGACATCATGGCCCTCCTCGCGCAGGATCGCTGCGATCTGAGGCGAGAGCTGCTCGTCGAGCAGTGCCTTCACCCGCGCAAGGCGCTCTCGCCGGCCACAGCTGCCGCGCGGCCACGCGTGTAGTCGGACTCGTTGAGCGCGATCTCTGCGTCGATGTCGCTGCGAAACTCGCCGTAGTAGGCCGCGGCGGCCTCCACCAAGCCGGCGGGCACCTGCAAGTACTCGGCCGTCTCGGTGATCGATCCGTCGTTGTCGCGGATCGTAGCGATGATCTCCCAGACATCCAGCCCGCGCCCTACCAGGCTCGCCCGCCGTCCGCTCGGTCCGTCAAGAAACCCGATCAAGGGATGAGCGTCGCGGCGCAGCCCTTCCTCGACGTAACGCTGAGCCAGGGCACGTTCCGCCACGCCGTTACGACGCGCGCCGTCCGCTAGGCGCTGTCGCGTGCCTGGCGCCAGACGCAGGGTGTAATGCTCGCTCACCCGCTCATGCTACTCACCGAGTGACACGTCGTGACACC
>DAHYHI010000023.1:0-2773 GCA_027391075.1 Acidimicrobiaceae bacterium
GCATCAGCGGCGCCGCCCTTTCCGCGAACGGGCAGGTCGCGCTCACCGAGGCTGGCCGGCTAGGCGACCTAACGCTTCCATCCAAGAGCGCCTCCGACCGCAATGCTGCCATCGAATCTCCCAGAACCAGCACCGACAGCACGCAACTTCTGGTGTCAGCCGGGATACCAGTAGCCGATACCGAAGTGCGCATCGTCGATCCCGACACCGGCGAACCCCGTCCAACAGAGGACCTATGCGGCGAGGTAGCGGTCCGAGGCCCCGGCGTCACGCCGGGCGTCTGGAAGGGGGGGCATATCGAGCCTCGCGCAGGCGTGTGGCTTCGAACCGGCGACATCGGACTGATCCATCAGGGCGAGCTGTACTTGATCGAAAGATCAAACAACATGCTTATTCGTAACGGTCAGAACTATCCAGCGATAGCCCTCGAAACTGGCTTGGCGGCAGCGAGCGAAGTGGATGTCGACGGCGTAATGGTAGTCGACCGTGACATACACGACCCCGACAGCCGCCTGACCGGGGTCATCGAAGCAGACCGCGACGCTGACCCGGATAAACTAGCTGACCGAGCCGCAACCGCCGGGGCGCTACTGGAGCTTCCACTCGACGACGTCGTGGTTATCCGCCGCGGGGGCCTGCCACGAACCTCGAGCGGTAAAAAGAAACACGCCTCCCTCCGACAGGCGCTGCGAGACCACACCCTGCCTGTCATAGCTCAACGAAGCGCAACGCTGGCGAGTGATCCTTCAGAACGGGCGCTTATTGACCTCACCAACCAAGACAAGATCCTCGACCTGAGGACCACGGCCACCAGCCCCGACATCGCAGACTCGGTGATAGACGAGGTTCGCAGAGCCTGCGCGGACCGTGGAACCTCGCGGCTCGTGACCCTTAATGCCTTATTCCACCAAGACCTCGACTTGGACTCCCTCGCCCTATTCGAGCTGGCAGTCGCCGTCGAGGAGCGCACGGGAGGCTCAATCGACCACGAACTCCTTGCGACAGTGCAATCCGTCGACGACCTAGTGCAGGCCGTTAAGGAAGGAGACGAGCAGAGCCCTCGACTCTCCGCCCTCCACGACAGCTTCCTGTCGTCGATTCCGCAACTAAACGTTCTAGTTGACCGCCAAGAGGGGCGCTCCTTGACAGTCGGAAACCGCGACGTGGCCGACTTCGCGTCGTGCAACTACCTCGGCCTCGACCTCCACCCTGCCGTCATGGACGCTATCAACCCCATGGTGCAAGAATGGGGCGTCCATCCGAGTTGGACCAGGGCCGTTGCCTCGCCAGAACCGTACCTGAGACTCGAAAAAAGACTCGCACAACTAATCGGGGCGGCCGACACCGTGGTATTCCCGACGATAAGTCTGCTCCACCTAGGAGTGCTCCCGACCCTCGCGGGGCCGCGCGGGGCCATACTGGTAGACGAATATGCACACCACTCCATACGCGAAGCCGCGGAGCTAGCCCGCAGTCGCGGTACCGAAGTCGTCAGCTTCCGCCACGGCAACCTTGAGGACCTGTCAGCCAAGCTGCGCTCAACTGAATCGCGGGCAACTCGGGTCATAGCCATCGACGGCGTGTACTCCATGTCCGGAGCCCACCCCGAACTGGCTGCTCTTCTAACAGTCGCCGAAGCTTGGAACGCCACCCTCTACATCGACGACGCCCACGGTTTCGGCGTGTTGGGCGAAGACCCCACCATCAGTGTTCCGTACGGCCGGCGCGGCAACGGCGTCCATAACCATCTAAACGCGCCACTAGACAGAATTACCTACGTCGCTGGACTATCAAAGGCCTACTCGTCGATGGGGGCGTTCGTTACCTGCAACGGACCGCAAGACCGTCTTCGTCTACTCACCGCCTCAACTCTCATCTTTTCAGGTCCGGTACCGACCGCCAGCCTGGCCAGCGCCCTCGCCGGCCTCGAGATCAACGAACGCGAAGGCGACGCCATCCGCCTCCGACTACGCGACCTCACCACCTCGCTCGCTGAAGGAATCCGTGACCTCGGCCTGCAAGTATCCAACTCCAACGGATTCCCAATCCTCACCGTACAGTTTGGATCCCCTGACGCCGTCCTCCACGCATGCCGAGCGCTGTGGGACCACGGGATCTTAATTACTCCGACAGTGTTTCCCGCAGTCCCGATGCGGCAGGGAGGAGTCCGCTTCTCAGTAACAGCCGCCAACACCGAACGTGATATCGAAAGGGCATTGACAGCCCTCGCCGCGGCCCGCAACGCCGCCGGACTACCGTTGCGTGATCGGGTGGGCTAAAGCCGGCCGGGGGTGACGGCCGCGTAACAAACGCGTACTTCACCGGTCGTCGGACTCGCGGCGCAAGGCAGCCCCAATCGGTGGGGCTGCCCAGGCAGGTTCGTCGTTTGGTCCCTGCCAGCGCTCCAAGTCCGGCGTTTCGAGGCGGGGACGTCCACTCAAATAGGCAGCGACACCGCCTATCAGGCCGGCGCCAGCTATGGCCAGGCATATCCAGACGGCGTCTCTCGCACCTGGGGCCTTGCCACCGGAAAGTGTCGCCGCGAGGAACGCCAGGATTGGCGCCACGAGGAACGCAGTCAACCCGCGTAGCAATTCGACGAGAGCGAACACCCGCTGCAAAAGCTTCGCTGGTAGCGAGAAGCCGACCATGAACAGGGCGGGCGACACTGACGAAGCCGCTCCAATTCCGATCAGTGCAGCAGCGACTCCTAGACCGTAACCGTTGGCCGGTAGGACGGCAACCATGACCACCGCCCCCGCCATCAAAGACA
>DAHYHI010000028.1:0-2186 GCA_027391075.1 Acidimicrobiaceae bacterium
AGCTACCTTGCGTCGGTAGCGATCGCGCTCGGCGACGCAATCGGATCGAAGTGGGTCGCCCTGGACTTGGACGACGACGACGAAGCCTTCCTCAGAAGTTCCGGAGACGCCGACGGCGCGCTGCGCGTCCACGAGATGTTGAAACATATAGCACCACGTATGTCAGCATTGTCCGCCGCTTCGACGCCTGAAGCGGAGACGATCTCACGTCGTCACGGAGTCGAAGTAATCACTGTCGCCAACACGGTGGCGGTACCAGCAGTTCGACGCCCCCGTCGTGGCGGTCAACCGACGGTCCTCTTCGTGGGAAACCTCACCTACGAGCCGAACGTGGATGCCGTCGTTCGGCTCGTCTGCGAGGTCCTCCCAGTTCTGCGTCGAAGGACAGTAGGGCAGGTGTCCGCTACCGTTGTGGGAGCATATAACCCCGCCGGGCCCCTCGGGGCCCTGAAAGAATACGAAGGGGTGACCCTCACAGGCTTCGTGGAGGACGTCGGAATTTCCTACCGGCGAGCTGGCGTGGTGGTGGCACCGATCGCCGTCGCAGGAGGAACGAGGATCAAGCTGCTCGAGGCGTTCGCTGCCGGCGTTCCTGTGGTGACGACCGAGGCAGGGGCCGCCGGTCTCGACGTTCGACACGGCGAGCACGTTTTGATCGGCAGCGACCCTGCAGAACTGGGTCGGCTTGCGGCCAACGTTCTGGATGACCCCGGGCTCGCCGAGGAGATCTCGTCAAATGCGTTCAATCTCGTGTCGGAACTTCACACACCCCAAGTGGCTGCTTCACAGGTAGCTGAACTGTTCGCGAAAGCGGAAACCACCGGGAGGCCCTGATGGTGATACCAAACATCGCCCATTTCGTCTTCGGCCTGCGCGAGCAGGACGAACCGATGCACTTCCTCCACTACGTCGCGGTCGAGTCAGCGCGTCGGGTTCTCGAACCCGACGCCATCTACTTCCATTACCACTACGAGCCTTGGGGGCCTTGGTGGGACCGCATCGCCTCCCATGTGACACCGGTCCCTGCAATGATGGTCCCGGAAGTCACCGGTGCCGACTACAGCTCGGGACTCGTGCCCGAAAGCTACCTTTACGCCCACCACGCCGACTTCATAAGGTTGGACGCTCTCGCCGCATACGGCGGCGTCTACGCAGACATCGACACGATCTTCGTGCGACGCCCGCCGCATGAGCTCTACTCCAAGCAGTTCGTTATAGGGAGGGAGGGCCCTGTGACCAGCCAGCTCACAGGCGAGGTCAGCCCATCACTTTGCAACGCACTCATGATGGCCGAGCCAAGCTCGTCCTTCGCAGTCGAGTGGCGAGCCAAGATGGCCTCGGCGCTTGACGGCACCTGGAGCGGCCACAGTGGCACGCTCGCCCACCGCCTGAGCGTCGACATGCCTGCACACGTGCACGTCGAGCCCGAAGAGACGTTTTACCCATTTCCAAGCAGTCCCGCCGGCTTGTACGGCCTGCTCCTTGACGACAGGCCGATACCCGAAACCACGGTCAGCGTCCACCTGTGGGCTCACCTGTGGTGGGATCGCCGGCGCCGAGACTTCACGCCGGTGCACGCGGACTGGTGCAGCCCGTCGGCCTTGCGCCGCGCGTCCACGACGCTCGCTGCGCTGGCTCTGCCCTACATACCGAAGCGGAGCGCGACTAGATGCAACGCTATAGATCGTGGAACGGACCGGCCGTGGCTTTACCTGTCTCCCGACGAGGACTCCGGCTACGGGACCGCGGCACGCAGGGCGATGCAGGGACTCGAGAGCACCGGCCTCGAAGTGGCCTGGGCGCCGATGATCCCAAGCCCGCGGTGGCGCCTCGGCTACGCGGTTCCTCGGGCCTACACTCCCGTCGACACGGAGCGTCGACCGGACGACGTCGTCGTGGTCCACCACGTCCCGGAGTACTACCCGCTGGTGCGGGCACACTGCGGTGCGGCCTTCATGGTCGGCCATACGGCGTGGGAGACGGAGAATCCTCCGGCGCACTGGCGCGAATGCCTTGACGTCCCCGACCTGCTGGTCGTGCCGTCGAAGTTCTCTGCGCAGGCCTTGATCGCTTCGGGAACCGACACCCCGGTCGAAGTCGTCCCACACGCCTTGTCCGTTGCGGAGCCGGCCGCCCTCGACCCGGGTTGGGGGATCGATGACGAAAGGTTCGCCTTTTACACCATT
>DAHYHI010000006.1:0-3817 GCA_027391075.1 Acidimicrobiaceae bacterium
AAGTGACCGTATTCGAGCGCGACGAGCACCCCGGAGGACTCTGTCGGTGGGGCATTCCCGACTTCACGCTTCCGGAGCCGATCGCCCGACGCCCTTGGAACGACCTCGCTGCGGCCGGAGTCCGGCTCCACACGAATCACAACGTCGACGCCGACGAGCTGACCTCTCTCGCAAGAGACTACGACGCTCTCATTGTCGCGACCGGTGCTAGCGTGGCCCTTCGAACTCCGGTCCCCGGGTCGGACTTGGATGGCGTGTGGGACGCTACCCAGTTTCTCCAGGCCGCACACTCCGCCCTCGCCACCGGCACTCCCCTACCCTTCCTCGAAGGTCGCGGCCACACCGATAGCGCCAGCGGCGCCACAAAGACCCCTCGGGTATTGGTGATCGGAGCCGGGAACACGGCCATGGACGTCGCGCGCAGCGCCCGGCGCCTCGGGGCTCTGGCGACGTGCATCGACTGGATGGATCGACGTTTCGCACCGGTGCGTCCAGACGAGCTCGACGAGGCAACCGCCGAGGGCGTCGAGGTTCGCTTCTCCACGACACTCCGCCGACTGATCGGCGAAGGCGGACGCGTCACGCAGGCGGAACTGGCAGAAACTGTGCAACCCAAAGCAGCAAAGAAGCCGAAAGTACTGGTCGCCAAGACGTCGAGGATTCCAGTCGACATGGTCGTGATGGCGATGGGTTACCGAATCGACGCTGACGTCGTGAAACTCGGCGGCGACGTGCCTGTAGCGCGCAAAGCGCACGGCCTGGCCGACCGGCGCTGGATTGCGAGCGGCCTGCTCGCTAACCCCGCACCCGACGCCGCCCGCAATCAACCGGTCGGACTGCTGGCCCTCGGACGAGAGCACGCTGCGGCCCAAGCCGCATACCCCCGCCGCGACCGAACGTGGTTCGCTGGCGACTCCTTGGTCGGGCCGTCGACGGTCGTCGAGGCTATGACTCAAGGAACAATAGCGGCCCAGGCAATACTCGCATCTCTCACACACCACACGCCGGGGACCAAGCCGGTCGAGAAGTAGATCGGGGTCAACTTATGTTCAGGCAGGATCAACGGAATCGTTGCCGAGGAGATAGTCCACCACGTCTCGAGCCGAGTAGTTCGTACCGCCTGCGTGTGCTGTGACCTTATCGAGGAAGGCGAGTTCCTTGCCAATTGTCACCAATGGCGGCTCGACCTCACTGCCGGCTCGCCGCTGGCCGAGCCCGATGGCGGCGATCAAACCGTTACACAAGCATCGACGTCCCTCAGCTTCGTCTGCCTTGCCGCCTTTGCGCGCGTACGCGCCTTGTTGTTCGGCGGCGCAGCGGTAGCCAATGCCGCCAGAAGCAGTACGGTAAGGCACCCTCAGATATCCGACGTCGCAGGATCTCCGCCGAGTCGCGTAGACCGCAGGATCTGAAACCGTACCAGGCAGATGGGCGACCTTGAAGGGAAATCCGGTAGGGGACGCCGCTGCGTCGGTGTGCACGTCGAGGGTACCATCAAACCATTGGTTGATCACCTCCTGCTTCAAGGAGGCGTCGAGGTCCGACTCCTGGCAGAGAGCGAAGGCCGACCCGACCTGGATGCCCTGCGCTCCCCTGGCTTGCGCCTCTCGGAGTCGCTCGGGGCTCGCGTAGCCACCTGCAAGCCAGAACGGTATCCCTAGCTCGCACATCTTGTCGAGGTCTACTTCGTCACGCGGACCGTATACCGGCTGGCCGTTCAAGTCGAGCGTTGCGCGACCTCGCGGCGGCGCATTATGTCCACCAGCATTCGGACCCTCGACGACAAAGCCGTCCGGGCGGGTCCTCGGATCCCGGGCGAGGTACGCGGCGAGCATATTCGACGACACTATGGCGAGAAACTCGGGGCGGACCAAGGACGGGCAGTCCCCGAAGGGCGCGACGGGGTCGATGACGACGCTAGAAGCGGTGTCCCCGTCACCATGGACACTAACGTGAAGGCTGCCCGACCTTCCGGCTGCGAGCGCGTCGAGGTAGGCCGGGATCTCCGCAGGTATTCCTGCGCCCATCAACACGTAGTCCACCCCAGCAAGAACGGCGCCGTACAACACTGCAGGAACCGACATCTGCAGCTTCTCGAGGCAGTTCACTCCGACGAGACCACTGTGCCCGTCCTTGGCGAGAAACACCTCGACGAAACTGGCGGCTACCGCCAGGTGTGTAGCCGCCGCGCTCGGCCGCAGCGAAGGCAAAGGCGGTGACCGAAAAGGTCGACCGGGTTCGATCCCGCCGGGCACCAAGTAGCGTTGTCGTATCTGCTCGGCCGCGTCGCGTTGCGGGAAGTGTTCGAGAGCCTCGAGGATGCGGCCGCCTGGATCACCCAGCTGTAGGCGACGGGCGAGGAGCGTGTCGAGTCCGACTCCCGAAACCACCCCGAGCTGCCCCGCCGTCGATACAGCGCGTGCCAGACGCCAGCCCGACACCCCGACACCCATGCCGCCCTGGATTATTGCCGGATTAGAACAAGTCACTTGACCTATGGTATACTACTAGACGTTCATCGTTCAACTATAGTTGTGGTCCGGTCGGTCAGTTAGAAAGGCGGACGCGCGTGTTCAACGCCCTTGGAGATGAGACTGCCTTGCCCACACATGTGCCGATAACGCTTTTCACGCGTGTCGGAAAATCTCGCATCTCTGAGACGATCGCAGGACATATTCGCCAAGCGATTCGCGATGGACGCCTTCAAACCGGCGACAAGCTCCCATCGGAGCGGGAACTTGGGCTTCGCTTCGCCGTTAGCCGGGTCAGTATCCGCGATGCCTTGCGAATTCTCGAATCTGCCGGCCTGATCGAAGTCAGGGTGGGTGCCGGCGGCGGAGCCACAGTGACTTCGCCGGGGGACACAGAGGTCGCCCGTTCCACCGCACAAGGGCTGATCAGGCGCTAAAGGTTCTCCTATCGCAGCGTCTCGAGGATTTCGATGACCTCCTCGGCTTTCGTGTCAGGATTGACGAATGCGAGGCGGAAGGCTATTTGATCCTGCCACCTGGTCGGCGACCAGAACGGCAGTCCCCGCGCTCGTCTGGACAAATGGATCGCCAGATCGGCCGGGTTCCACGCCTCCCGGTCGATCTCGTCCAAGTAGCCGGCGCGCTGAGCGTGCGTAACCCTGGCAAGCTCGGGCCTCCTGTACAAAAGTGCGCAGCAGTCGTAGGGCGCGAAAAGCCATTTGTGGGGGTCAACGATAAAGCTGTCCGCTCGTTCTACCCCCGCGAATCGACCCCGGACACTTGGTGCGGCAAGCCCGGCACCCCCGTAGGCGCCGTCAACATGCAGCCACAATTCGTGTTCGCTGCACACATCGGCGACGTCGTCGAGGTCGTCGATGACACCGGCGTTGGTTGTTCCGGCCGTTGCGACGACAGCGAACACGCCGTCTGCCCCGGCCACGGCTCGCTGCAATGCGTCGCCAGTCAGATGACCCCTGAGATCGACCTCGACTTCGAGGACATCCACGTCGAGGATCCGGGCAGCCGCCCGGATAGATGAATGCGCCTCGGACGTGCACGCCACACGCCACCCGCCCGCCGGTCGACCGACCCGGCGCCGGGCAGACTCGCGAGCCGCCGCAAGAGCAGAAAGGTTTCCTAACGTACCGCCCGCCACGAAGCAGCCGCCCGCACTGGCAGGCCACCCGAGCAGCCCGACGATCCATGCCAGCGCTTCGTTCTCGGCAAATATTGCACCCGCGCCCGCCTCCCAAGTACCGCCAAATATATTGGCTGCGCTCGTGACCAGATCGAACGCTACAGCAGCGGCGGTGGGCGCCGAAGGGATGTAAGCCAGGTTGAGTGGG
>DAHYHI010000060.1:0-2446 GCA_027391075.1 Acidimicrobiaceae bacterium
GCCTCGCCGTGGTGACCGACGACGCAGAAGGTCAGTCCAGCCGGGGACCGCAGCACAGGGACCGGTGAAGGGCCGTCCGCTGCGATAGCGCCGAGCGAGAGTGCTTGGGAGACGAAGGTGTCGACCTCGTCAACATGCACGTCCAGATGGTGTCCGCTCACATCTCCGTCGACTCGCTGCACGCGAAGGAACGCGTCGCCGCCCTCGGGGATCAGCGTGGCGAACTCGGCTCTGGATCCGCGCGGTGGCGAGAGGGTCGACCCGGTGACCCGCTGCCAGAAAGCGCAACTGGTGGCCAGCGCCTCGGCTGGGAGATCGAAGAACACGGTCAGCCAGCGAACAGACATCACGTCAAACCGTACAGCACCAACCAAGGCGCACAGATCGTCGGCGCAAAACGCTCCCGCCCCTTTCCCTGAGAGGAACACAGATCGGCACATCGGGCGCTGCCCTCAAGCCGGCGTACCGGGACGTAGGGCAAGCGTCCTTCGGGGGCCGCCCCGTGAGTTGTTTGGGGATAGTTCCGGTAGTGGTTGCACGCAGCACTGCGTTGCGCTTCGTCACCTCTTGGGCGGCAGGGAGCAGGCAGCTTCGGTACCAGTCCTCACCCATTTGCGTAACTGTGTCTTGGTCCTAAGCGCGTCGTCGGCCACTCGAAGCCATCCCTGCATCGGCCGGCCTCGCATGATCGCCGTCTGGGCTTGCGCCGGCACCGCCTTCGTCGGAAGACAGCGGACGAGTATTCCGCCCTGACCGCTAGCGGCAATTGCCATTTTGCCGTTCACCAAAAAGGCGAGACCGCCGAACATCTTCTTCTCCGTCACCTGCCCTTCCTCGTGGCTTATGAGTTCACGGATGCGATCAGCGAGATTCTCGTTGTAGGCCACCCCCTAGCCCGCACCCGTAGAACCGGCGCTTGAGGACAGATCCCTTCGAGAGGTTGACTGATGTGGGCATGACGTTCGTTCTACTTGAGGCCACGAGCGCCGACCGAACGGTGCTGAGACGGCTCGTCGAACTCTACCGATACGACTTCTCCGAGTTCGGCCAGGCCGACGTGGGCCCCCACGGTGACTACGGGTATCGCTACCTCGATCACTATTGGGCTGACCCCGGCCAGCACCCGTTCCTCTTCGAGGTCGACGGCAACTGGGCGGGCTTCGCCCTGGTAAGGGAGATCCCGCCCTACGACATGTCTGAGTTCTTCGTGATGCGGAAGTACCGTCGGGTCGGCATTGGCCGAAAGGCGGCGGTCGCCGTGTTCCGCCAGTTCCCCGGTTCTTGGCAGGTGCGACAGCAGGTGACGAACCCGGCTGCGACGGCCTTCTGGCGTACGGTGATCCCTTACAACTACACGGAGCGAGAAACCCCCGAGGAGATCATCCAGGAGTTCACCTCACAGCCGGAGTAACCACCCGACACCCCAAGAACGAACACGCATCTACCCGGCGGTCTGTGACATATCGCTGTCGGGATTCGGGGATGGTTCTCGGGGACGTTTGGGGCTATGGGAGCAGTTCGAAAGCAGGGGCGTGAGCGGGGCGTACGACGGTGAAGTGGCAGTGGTCGAGGGTGGCGATCTGGGTGACGTGGAGTCTCTCGGCTGCAGCCACCACTGAGGCGTCGACCGTTCCAAGTGGCAGGTCCCGATAGCGCCCGACGAGTTCAGCGATACGAAGCCAGTCCTCGCCGGCCACAGGCTCACTGATCAAATTGCCGGCGGCGAAGTCTCCGAGGAACCGGATTTCAGCCTCAACACCGAGCCGGCTGCCCAACAGGTATGCCACCTCGGTCACGACAAGTACCGGGACGACTAGAGGCCCCGGATGGGATTCTAGGAACTCGAGAGCTGCGACGTGGTGGTCATCGTCGGCGTCGACGTAGGCATATAGCGGTCCGGCGTCGACAAGGACCGCTATCGGGTTACCTCGTCGCGCAGGATCTCCTCGATCCGTACCGAGACATCGTGGGACCCGCTCCGCCCCGCAGCTGCCGCGATCATTCGACGCCGTCCCGTTGGACGAGACCCGAGATGAGTCTCGATGGCCTCGCGCGTGAGTTCAGAAACCGTGACCCGTCTCCGCTCGGCTTCATGGCGGAGTCGGGCGTCGAGGTCATCAGGTAGCTTGACCGTTGTCCGTTTCATGGTATGTCAGCATACCACACCGGGCCCGTGGCTGTCGCTTGCTTACCGACCTTGCCGAGTCCCCAAGCCGGCGGTCTGGGATGCAGGCATGGTGCGGAGCCGCTTGCGATTAGGGGATGGGTTCAGGCTGGTGGTTCATAGACCCAGATCAGGAGGGCACCGGTCTCACCGGGAGCAGTAGGCGGTCGGTTTTCGATTCGATCCAGCCGGTATCCGAGGCGCCGGGGCACGCCCGCACTGGCGCGGTTGGCGGCGTCGCAGTGGATCTCCATTCTGGACATGCCGGGCAGTCGCAGACCT
>DAHYHI010000061.1:0-20566 GCA_027391075.1 Acidimicrobiaceae bacterium
TGGCACGGGGGTAACCGGCCGGACGGCTGGGAGTGGGCGGCCGACCGGCCAGGTTGATAGCAAAAAGAGACACTCCGATAGCCGCGGCGTCGGCGAGGTAGTCGACACCTTCCGCCCACACGCCGAGCGAGTGGGCGGTGATCCCGACGCCGAGGAGGGCGCCTACCAAGCCCAGATTGGCGACGAGAACCACCCACAGCCGGGACGTGCGGCTCACAGGAAGCCTGAAGTCATCGTGGCGTTGACATGGCCAGCAGCCGCCGGCGACAAGCGCGATCGGGACGTGCGAGACGTCGCAGGACGGCCGCCCCGGTGTCGGTGGCGGCGTCGCTCGACGGCCTCTGCTGCTGTCGACGCGACCAGGTTTCCGGCGTCACTACGACGACCGCCGCTTCCTCGTCGAGGTGAGAAAACCCCTCCGCGCGGACCAAGCCGGCAGACCCAGATATCGCAGCTGACCCACCATCCTCCCGTCGCCTCAGAAGTCAGATCGACTTGGCCAAGATACAAGATAGCGGTCCGCTCGGACGGCCAGAAGGTGGGCAACGCTGCGAAGCAACCCGGTAGGATTGCTCTCCTAGCGCAGCAGTCCAGTGTCACCTCTGCGGCTATAGGTCCCGCCATTCCCTCGAATGCCGACTGTGTAAAGTCGGTGATCCTCTCCTGGGAGGTCATAGGGCGGAGGCGGGGATTGGGAGGGGTCGCTGGGCGGGTGTCACAGGCGGCTGGTAGGACTAGGGGCGTGGCGTCAAAACCTGAAGTGGACGGGGCTCTGGGCGAGATCGTCGGAGTCGCCCACGAGTGGCTTCGTGCACACGCTATTTGGCAGCAGGCGGTCGACAAGAAGACGCAGGTGGCCATGCGAAGCGAAAACCTGCTGCGTGACGCTACCGGCGGGCTTAGCATCGCCCGGTGGGATGCGGTCTGCCGGCGGAGGAGCATCCGCAGGGTCGTCGACGCCCAGGCGAAGGCCCGAGCGCTGCGGGCCCGACCGAAGGTTGCCGAGGCCTTAGCACGCCGCGACCGGCTGATCGCAGCGGCTGACGCCGAGATGCTTGCCGCCAGGGTCGAGCTGGCCGTGAAAAGCGCCCAGCTGTCCGCCTACGGCGCCGTCGGTGCTCGACTCGTCGGCCTGGACATCGCAGCGCTTCGCCGGTTCGCCCGGCTCCCACCCGAGTCGAGACGCTCCCACGCCAAAGCCGACGTCGGCTCCGACTGAGGCGACCGGCTACTGGTGCACCCACGGGAGGGAGGTGCCAACATTCCATGCCTGAGCTGCGAACATCCCGGCCTGAAAGCGAGGGGGTGGCGTGGGCGTTAGGACGCCGTGACCGCCGGGGTGCGGGTGTGTTGTTGGAAACCCACGGTGGGTGCCTTGTTGGAGGTGATCATGGCTTTACGATCCAAGGTCCGCGACGCCCAGAGGGCGATTGCGGCTCTCGACGACAGTTACGGTCGGGCTGTCGTCCGACTCGAACAGGCCGTCGCCCGGCGGGCCGAGGTCCTGTCCGAAGCCGACCGCCGCGTCGCCGACGCCCAAGACGCTGTCGCGGCGCGCGTAGCGGAGATGGCTGAGGCCGTGTCGGTCGACTTGACAGCGCAGATCCTCGACTTGGACACGGCGGAGGTCCGCCGTTGCGTAAAGGCCCGCCGCGCTGCGCCCGCCGGCCCGGACAACTCCTAGCACTGACCGACGAAAAGACTGCTCCCCGCCGAAAAGCGGTGAAAGGCCGGCCATCGCCGGAATCCCTACAAGCCCCGGCGGCGCCGACGCTGAGGGTAGCCAACGGCGCAGTCGGCAAGTCGCCTTCGAGCGCCGCGACCCCCTATCACAGCCCGCACAAATACGAAGTCCCCCGGCTGGCACCGGGGGACTCAACAGCAAGGAGCTGCAAACACGTTGACAACCCAAACTATAGCCGACCGCGACGACAACAGGTGGGATGTTCGTCCAGCATCGCAGATCCCGGCGGAAACTGTCAGCTGGGTGTGGCCCGGGCGGATACCTGCCGGGAAGCTGACGATCATCGAGGGAGACCCTGCGACCGCCAAGTCGACGCTGGCGTTGGATCTCGCCGCCCGTGTCACCAAGGGGGCGGCATGGCCCGACGGGGCTGAGGGCGACACCCCCGCCTCGGTGCTGCTGCTGTCAGCGGAGGACGGATGGGGGGACACGATCCGTCCCCGCCTCGAGGCAGCCGGCGCTGACCTCGGGCGTTGCGTGTGCGTGGCGGCCCGGTGGAGCGAGGGCGACGACGGCCCGGTGTTACGGCCCGTTGTCCTACCCGACGACATAGCCTGGATAGCACGCCACGTCGAGCGTTGTGCAGCGGCGATGGTCGTCGTCGACGTGCTCGCCGCCTACCTCTCCGACCGTGTGGACTCCTACAAGGACCAGTCGGTGCGCCGCCTGCTAACCCAGGTGGCCGCCGCGGCGGCGCTCACCGGCGCTGCGGTGGTGATGATCCGCCATCTCAACAAGGCTTCCGGCGGGCCCGCCATGTATCGGGGTGGAGGGTCGATCGGCATCGTGGGAGCGGCCCGCGCCGCGTACGCGGTGATAAGAGACCCCGACGACACTGACCATCGGCTGCTCACGACCGTCAAGTCGAACCTCGCCCCCGAAGCACCAACCTGGGGGTATTCCCTCGTGGGGGTGCCTCACCTGGGAGTGGCGCGTATCGACTGGGACACCACCGCTGACCCTCGGAGCGCGGCCGAGCTGCTAGCCGGAACGCCGAGCGCTGCCCTGGGCGAAGCCGTCGCCTGGCTGAAAGCGTGGCGATCCGATCATCCGGGTGAGACGCCCTCCGCCAGGCTCCTAGACGACGCCGCCCAAGCTGGGATAGCCCCCACCACCCTCCATCGGGCCCGGAAGCAACTCGGGCTCAAAACACGCCAGACAGCCGACGGGTGGGTCATCGCCTGACACTCCAGGCGACGCGGCCCCTCCCTGCTGTGCCCTCGACAGGTGACGGCATCGCCGCATTCCCTCGCTGGACGCCAGGGGCGGCGAGGGTCAGATGCCCAGATTCCACATTCCCGCCCACGACGACCGGGTTCATTGGAATCTGGAATGTGGAATCTGGCTTCTGGACGAGCGGGAGACGGGGGACGGCCCGCCGGGGGGGTCAAGCGACCGACGGCCACCTGACGGTCACCACGACCGAGTCGGTTTCGGCCCGCCATGAATGGCCGACACCCGGGCCCCACATGGCGTAGTCGCCTTCGGCCGCGAGGAGGTGGCTGCACTCCGACAGGTTGATCCGGAAACGGCCTTTCACCAGGACCAAGACGGTGGTGCGGTGCTCGCTTTCCACCCACTCGGCGCGTTCGTCCCCGGCCGGGTGAATCCCCCACTTGATCTCGACGTCCTCCGAGAAGCGGACGTCCATTTTTTCCATGAAATGTCCGACAACCCAACCGCGGTGCGACTGTCCCTCCTCGGCTGCGTTACCAACATGCCATTGTCCGACGCTCACAACATGACCTCCAAAGCGGGCGACTCGACCCGTTCGGGGTCGACTTCGGCGAGCCTTCGCAGGCCCTCGATGAACGCGAACAGCGCTTCGTTGCTCCATCTGGGGTCGTTGATCAGGCGCCTGAGACCGTTACGGTCCACAGAAGAGTACCGCTTGAGGTGCGACGCCTCCCAGTTCGCTGCTAAAAGATGGCCGTAGTTGGCCCACCACTTGGGGTCGTGAACGGCGACAAGGCAGGCGAACTCGAAGTTCCCGGTTACCAGGTTGACACCGAAGCCCGTGCATTCCATCCGCCACGCTTCCCGGTGGGCGTGAAGCCAGCGCATGGGGCCCGACGCGTTCTGCGGATGCATCGGAGCGGCCCTGCGGCCCGTGTCAGGGCCGAGAAGTTCCAGGTCGAGGCGGCCGAGGAGCTCCTCTTCGATCTCGCGCTCGACGGTCAGCGACAGTGGCGTCTCGTCGAACGCGTCGACGGTTGGCTGGTGGAACGCTTTGGGGATAACTGCGATGGTTCCGTTGCCGTTTAGGACCTTGGACGACCGCTCTTGGATGAGCAGGTAGTAGCCGGCGCCGAAGCACACGGCTACGAGGCAGACGGGACCGCCGACGCAGACGCGCCGGTCGAAGTCGAAGGCGCTTTGCGCGCTGGGAAGCCACTTGTCTCGAAGTGGCGTCGCGATGCTGGAAGCCGCCGGTGAGCGCTGCGCAGCGACGGCGGCGAGCTCTGCTTCGAGCAGGTCGGATGTGAGCGCGTACGTCGCGAAGTCGCTGCACGCGAACTGGGCGTCCAGCCCGTCCGTGGACATGTCCAGGCCGGTCAGACGGTACAGCGGGTTGTTAGCCAGCATCGTTCCGTCCGTCTCCGCTGCCGCTAGGCGCTCGATGGCCACGTCGACGTGGTGGCCGTCGAGGTGTACGTGCACGTCGCTTTGGGTGTTGTCGAGTTCGCAGTGCTCGGCGGTGGTTCCTAGCGGGATCGACCGGCCGACCCAGCTCCGCTCGGTCAGGATGCTCAACTCGACGGGCTCGGAGTCGACTTTCGCCCGGTATAGTCCGGCGGGTTGGCCGTAGTAGGCGGCGACCGCTTCGACCAGTCGGCTGCGCACGGCTGGTGTCGCAGCGCGCGTGCGTTGCGCCGGCGGGCGGGAGGTCAACCGTTCGGCGGCGGCGGTGACCCTGTCGTAGACGTCCTCGAAGCTGACGTCGCTATGGGCGGCGAGCCATGCGACGAACTCGCCGGTTCGCAGCTCCGGCCTACTGGCAGTGTCACCGGCGGGTAGCACGGTCGTCTTCGGGCGTGCATCGATTGCTAGGAGAGCGGCTATCGGCCACTCGAATTCGTCTTCGAGCACCCGGACGTTCGCTGGGCGGGCGCTGTCGAGGGAGCCGACGTCGCCGGCCATCCACCGGCGAAGTTGGCGCTCAGACAGAGCGAAGGCGTCATCGTGCATCTGTCTCGCTCGGCGGTGAAGCAAGTCGAGGACTTCGGCTGCGGTCAGGTGGCGTTCTCGTATCAGAGCTTTGAGGAGGGTTTGCCCGTCGGAGGCGACCGTGGCCACGAAACAGATGCTACCGGCGGCGAGCGAATGTCACGTAGATGGCAGCCCGGCGACATTCCGATGTCATGGCTTTCGGCAGGACATTCACAACATGCCCTCCTCAACTCTCCAAGGATCGTACGCATCCTCGCGTGGTTTCTCGCCTAGCTCACCGTCGGAGGTTCCCCCGACGGTCGTGCTCGGTCGTCTTTCTGCGGCCACTGCGATACCCCGACGTTCGCCGGCGGAGTGGCTCCGGGTGCTTCGCGCTCCGCACGGCCATGTCAACACCCGTAAGGATTACGCTGCCCGGGCCGTCGAGGCGACAATGTGTCTTAGCGAGCCGGCAGTCATGGGGCTCGCTCATTGGGTTGCGGATGTGTGGCCTGGGAGCCTCGCAGCTCTCGCCGGGGCCCTTTCGGTCGTACCGGATCTGCAGGCGGCGGCTACGCGTGGCTGGGTGGACCCGTCGTGGGCGACGAACCGGCTGTACGAGGCGGCCACAGAGGCCCGCTCGGCTTTGCGTCAGACGCCCAGGGTTTCGTCGCGCTCCCGGGGTCGGGCCGTTCTGGGCGGAGTCGACTTCGACTCGCTGGCGTCCGTAGACGCCGACCCTTCCAGCTCTGAGGCGGCTCAATGGGCGCAGACCGTGACCGGGTGGGTTGACCGCCAGGTCGGCGCCGGGCGCCGTTCGCCCGACGCGCTGCTCGTGGTGGAGGCCAACCTGCCCGGGTTTTGGGCCTGGTACGCAAAACGGGTGGATGCCTCCGGCGTCGGATCGCGTCTTGCGGAATCGCGCCTTGATGGCGCATGCGAGGCTGCCCCTACGGTGTTTCCCCCGCCGCCGCCGACAAGGGCGTTGGGGTCTGCTCAACGTCTCGTTGACTGCCTCAGTGCCGGCAGGTCACGGCCGGGCAGCTCGATAAGCGAGTGCTCACGGCTGCTGCTCGGACCGCCCCGGCGCAGGCAGTGGGCGCCGGATCGCGGCTGGCATATGGGGGTCGGCTACTGGTCGCTTATAGCTCTGCGGTCATGGGCCGCCAAGGCGGATCCTCCGAACCCTCCCGCTGTGGTGCTGCGATGGTGGTCGTCGACCATGGACACGATCAGTCGACTGCCCGCCCCGTGGGAGCTCGACGTCGATTCCTCCGCCGGGGTGCGCGCCGCTTGAACTGACCACAAAAAAGGGAGTGTCGCAGGCTCCTGTAAAGATCACACCCGTGCCGACAAGCAGGCGGACTGCGAAGCGTGACTCATCGGGTGAGGGAGCTAGGTGATGGCAAACCTCGCTGACCGTTGGCGCCCCCGGGCGTCTCTGGCTCGCACGCCGACGTCCCCGCCTTTCCGTGGTACCGGCCGGTCCGGGCCGCAGGCGACTACCGCTAGGCGGGTTCCGACGTGAAAGGCGTCGTCGTCGTGTTCGCCTTGGCCGCAGCCATTTTCGTCGTAGCTCTCACTGTCGTCGCGGGCGGTAGTGGCGCAGAGTCGTCGGGCGAGGCCGTTCTCAGCGTCGCGGAGATGGCCGCTACTACGTGCAGCGTGACCGGCTCGGTCCCCACGTTGAGCGCCGCGCAAGCTGCTAACGCCGATCTGATCGTGTCTGCGGCGATGGCGGCTAGCGCGGAGAACGCCACGGTCGCTCGTATCGCTGTCATGACGGCGTTGACCGAGAGCGGCTTGCGTAACGTCGATCACGGCGACAGGGACTCGCTCGGCTTGTTTCAGCAGCGTCCGTCCCAAGGCTGGGGGACACCGGCGCAGATCATGGACCCCACCTACGCGACCGACGTGTTCGTGCGTCATCTGACGGCCGTCGCAGGCTGGGAGACTTTGACCCCCTGGGCGGCGGCGCAGGCGGTGCAGCACTCCGCCTACCCGGACGGGTCGAACTACCAGCCCAACTGGGCGGCGGCCGGGCAGATAGTCGCCCAGGTCATATCCGACGCGAACACGCCCGGCGGCTGCGGTCAGGGTGGAGGCGGCCTCGCTGGGCCGGCTTCGTCGCACGGGCTACCACCGGGTTTCGCTATACCACCAGGAACCACGCCCGAGCACGCGGCGGCGGTCGCTTTCGCTCTCGCCCAGCTCGGCAAGCCGTACGTGTGGGGAGCGGCGGGACCTGCTGCGTTCGACTGCTCCGGGTTGACGATGGCCGCGTGGGCGACCGTCGGCGTCCAACTCGACCACTACACCGTCGACCAGCAGAACGAGGGTCAACCCGTCAACGCGTCGGCGGTCCTGCCCGGAGACTTGGTTCTCACGCCCGGCTCGGACTCCCCCGGCCCGGGCGAAGCCGGCCATGTCGGCATGTACCTCGGCGACGGTCTCGTCGTCTCAGCCATCGACCCGCAGTACGGCGTCGCCGTGCAGTCGTGGTCCACGTTCGTCTCTGGAGGCCTGATCGCAGTTCGCGATCCGGCGCCAGGCGAGTAGCAAAACAAACCCAGACACACCGAACAAGACAGGAGCGCAACCCATGTCCAGACTTGCCAACGCCTTTCCCAGCGCAATCAACGTCACCCCCAACACCACCGGGCTGCCCGGCATCAGTGAGCTTCAGAACATAGTTGGTGCGCTGCTCACGCTCGGTTTGATCGCAGCACTCGCCGGGCTGGCCTTGTCGGCGATCGTGTGGGCCGTCGGTAACCACAGCACTAATCCGGTTCTCGCAGGGCGCGGAAAGACAGGCGTCCTCGTGGCGTTCGTGGCCGCCGCTCCTATAGGCGGCGCTGTCGTGCTGATCAACTTCTTCGCCGGGGCGGGCGCTCAGTTATGACCATGAGGTCGAGGAGGTTCGCGCTCGCCGCTGGCGTCGTTGGGGTGCTCGTCGTAGCCGCAGCGGTCGCGGCCGTCGGAGGGGCCGGTCACCGGCCGACCCGGACTGCTGCATCTCGAGCCCGGCCGGCACCCACCGTGCAGGTCCCCTCGCCGCCAGTCGGTCCCGCCAGTACCAGCCCGATCCCGGTCCCGGTCAGTGCGGACACGACGGTGCCAACACAGACACCGGTCCAACAGCAATACGACCAAGCCTTCGAGAAGGGCTTCTCGACTCCAAGTAACCAGGCCGAGTTGTCGCGTATCGAAGCGATCAGACTGCGCAGCCCGGCGATATCGGGAGGGTGGCCCGACCTGCCCGCCTCGGACACGCCGGGAGGTTGGACCCGCCAGTTCGTCAGCGGCCTGCTCGACATCAACTTCGCAACCCAAAGCCGGGCTGCGCTCGGCGCGTGGCTCGTCGCCGAGGAAGCCCCCGATCTGATGCCGGGAGTTCCACCCGCCGCCCGCTACGGCGGGCTTTACGCCACCGTGCTGGACCCTGCCATCACCGGCCAGCCTTCGCCGATCCCCTCCGACGCTGTCTGGCAGGCTGACGCTGCCGGAGGTGTGCGCTGGACGGCCAGTGACCTGCTCGTGGGGCCCGACCCGCAGTGGCAGTCGATGATCGACGCCGGCTGGCAGCCGACCGACCTTCGAGGTGGGGTCGAGGACGTGTCCGGAGTGCTGGCAGTCACCGAAGGGTCCACTACGACGAGCCATCCCTTCTCCGCCGTATTACAGGTCGGCTCCGCACGCTGGCACGACGGGTATGGGTCGGTCCTGCTCGCCGGCTGGAAGGAGTCCTGACGTGTCGTGCTCGGTGCTCGACCCCCTCAGCTACGCGACCTGCGCCGGCAGTGTCGCCCAAAGCGTGGCCGGCGACGCGTTCGACAGCATCGCCAAGTCGTGCGGGAACGCTGCGCAGTCGGCGACGCAGTGGCTTTGGACGCAGATCAACAGCGCCACCGCCATCCAAGTCGGAGGCCAAGGATTCTCGACCGTCGTGGCGATCGTCGCGGCCATCGCCGGCACGGTCGCCGTCGCTCTGTTCGCGGTGCAGATCATCCAAAGCGTCCTGCGCCGGGAGCCGGGCGGCCTCGGACGGGCCTTCAAAGGCCTGCTCGTAGCCTTCATCGCAGGCGGCGTCGCCGTCGCGATCCTCAACTCCATTCTCGCTGCCACCGACGCCCTCTCCAACGGGATCGTGCAGACCGCCGTGGGGACCAGCCAGGCCGGGCTGGGACAGCTCGTCCTTGGCTCCACCGCCGCTGCCGCGCTCACAGGTATGATCTCCGGGCCGGGCGGAGCTGCCGGGGTGCTGCTACTCGCGTTGGCGATCCTCGCCGCAGTAGTGATCGTGTACCTGGCCCTCGTCGTACGCAAAGTCCTGATCGTAGTAACCGCCGCCTTCGCTCCCCTCGCGTTCGCTGGGAGTCTCGCTGACATCACCGTCGCCTGGACGAGACGGTGGATCGAGTTCACCCTCGCCCTCGTGTTCTCCAAGCTCGTCCTCGTGCTCATCTTCGTGATCGGCTACTTCATGCTGATAAAAGGTGTGGGCCAAGCCGGGTCCGGCGTCACACAGGAGATAACCCAGATCATCTCCGGGGTCATCGTGCTCGCCCTCGCCGGTTTCGCACCTTGGTTAGCGCTCAAAGTCGTGCACTTCACCGGCGAGCACGCAGGTCAACTTCACGCCCTCGGCGCGACCGCAGTCGGCGGGGCCGCCTCCGCTGCGAGGATGGGACAAAAAGCAGCTCCGGTGCTTCGCGCGTCGGGCGTGGCCTCCCCCACCAGCGCCGCAGGTGGCGCCGGCAGCACCTCGGGCGGTAGCGCCGGGAGTTTCGCCATGCCCACGTCGAATCCCGCTGGACCAGCCACCGCAACCGGTGCCGGGCCCGGTGCCGGGCCTTCTGCTGGTCCCGCCGCTGGGCCATCAGCTGGGTCGGGCGGGGACAGTCCCGACGGGAGTAGTCCCGCTGGGAGCGGGTCGGGCGGAATCCCCCGGCCGTCGGTAAGCCCCGGCCCTGCCGGCAGCGCTGGGGGTAATGGCGGTGGTGCTGGCCGAGGCAACCCCGTCGGGGTGGGCGCCGCCGGCTCCGGGTTCCCTGCAGCGGCAGCCACTCGGGCGCCTGGGCTGCCCGTACCGCCGAGCGCTGTACCCGTGGGCGCTGCGGGTGGTGCTGCGAGCGCGGGAGCGGCCGTCCCGTGAGCCCGGCTAACAGCAAACGACGCGACGTCACCGACGTCGACTCGGCCGCTAGCTCAGGTGGACCGACAGGATCCGGCTGCACGAGCCGAGACAGCGCAGACAGCGACATGGCAACTCGATTAGCAAGGAGAACTTCGTCGTGACTACCAACACGCCATCGGCTGTGCGCTTCGCGCGTCGCTCGACCCGGGGCTTGCTTCTCGGCTTCTCGACGCCGAGAGTCGCCGTGTTCGCCGCCGCCGCAGTCGTCGCCGTCTTAGCTCTCTTCGCAGGCGGGCTCGTCGGGTTCGTCGTTACCAGCGTGGTCTGGGCCCCGCTCGCAGCGTCCGGCGTTGTTCGGATAGCGGGACGTCCAGCGATCGAATGGTCCGCGACGGCGTTGCACTACGGGGCCCGCAAAGCGACGGGCCAGCTCGAGTTCCGATCCCGGCCGACCCGCCCGCGTCCCGCCGGGACCCTGGCCCTTCCCGGCGACGCCGCCTCGCTTCGCCTGCACGTCGACGAGGTGACCGGTGCGGCGATGATCCACGACCCGCACCGCCAAACTCTCACCGCCGTCCTGCCCGTCAGCCACCCTGCGTTCGCCCTGCTCGACGACGCCGACCGGGCCGGTCGCGTCGGGCGGTGGGGAAGAGTCCTCGCCGGCCTGGCGGCCTCCGGTACGTGCGCGGCGATCCAGGTTCTCGAAGCGACCGTGCCGGACCCGGCCCGGGGGCAGCGGGAATGGTGGGCCGAGCACGGCGTCCACGACGGCGGGTGGGCCGACACTCAATATCGTTGCCTGCTCGACCAGGTGTCGCTCGACTCGTCAACGCATCGCAACACCATCAGCCTGTCGCTGGACATGCGCGCCGCCGCCCGGGCGATACGAGCCGCCGGTCGAGGCCTGCGGGGAGGGGCTGCTGTCCTTCGAGCCGACATGGCGAGCCTCACCGACGGGCTGCGCGCCGCGGGGCTGCGCCCGGGACAGTGGATGCCCGAAGCCGACCTCGCCGCCGTCGTACGCCACGCTTTCGACCCTGCCGTCGCTCTCGACGCCCGCAGCGACCCAGCAGCCAACCTCGACCGGGCAGGGCCGATGGCGGTCTCGGAATCGTGGGACCGGCTGCGACACGAGACCGGCTGGTCGCAGGTGCTATGGATATCCGAGTGGCCGCGGATCTCGGTTCCCGCAGACTTCCTGCACCCGATCGTCTTCGCTCCTGGAGTGCGACGAACGCTGTGCCTGCTAGCCCGCCCGCTGCCCACCAGCTCCGCCTTGCGCCAGATACGCCGGGAAAAGACCGAGGCGGTCTCGGACTCCGCTCAAAAGGCGAGGATCGGCCAGCTCGCTGACCTCTCCGACAGCGTCGAATACGAAGACCTCCTCGCCAGGGAACGTTCGATCATCTCCGGGCACACCGACGTGGCGTTCAGTGGTTTCGTCACCGTCACCGCGCCAACGCCGGAAGCTCTCGAAGCCGGGTGCGCCACGATCATCCGTGCCGCCGGTCAGGCCGCCTGCGAGGTTCGCCCCCTCTACGGCCAGCAGATGCAAGGTTTCGTCGCCGCGGCGCTACCGCTCGCCAGGACGACACTGTGAGACTCCGCCAACCCAAACCGTCCGCAAGCGTCGACGGCGACGGTGCCGACCGACAAAAGGCAGGCGAAACCCTTGTCACGTCTGACAGCCACGCCGGTCCCTCCGGGCCTGCCAGGCGGCTACTAGCCCGCCTGGGTGCCGCAAAGTCCGTTCGGTCGGGCCGCCCCGACAGCCACAGAGCCAACGCTACGCCGGGTGGTGGTGCTTGGCTTTCGGGCCTGGCCGCCGGCAGCAACGAACGGGTGTACGGGGTGGGCGGCTGGGCGGCCCCCGGCGCTCGCCGCCGCCAAGCCCGCTCCGCCCGCCAAGTCGAGGCCCACCACCGCCGCCAACTCATGGCCGCGCGCAAAGCCGAGCTGGAAGCGCAACGCCAAGAATCGCGCGAAAAACCGTTCCTGCCGCCCGGAGGCGAGAAAGGCCCGGCAGCCGGCCGCTCCTACCGGCGGCTACGAGTCCCCGCCCACAGAGCCACCTCGGAGGTCCTCTCCGGCGCCTACCCGTTCCTCGCCGAAGAAGGG
This sequence comes from Acidimicrobiaceae bacterium, assembly GCA_027391075.1. Lineage (GTDB taxonomy): Bacteria > Actinomycetota > Acidimicrobiia > Acidimicrobiales > Palsa-688 > JAJZAM01. The sequence goes on from DAHYHI010000061.1 coordinate 12,150, forward strand.
CTCGGCACCGCGGGCATGCTCATAGGCCAAGACGCGTGGTCCGGAGCGGCGTTCTGCTTCGACCCGTGGGAGCTGTACCGCCAAGGAGTGCTCACCAACCCCAACATCTCCCTCGCAGGCCAGATCGGACGCGGTAAGTCCACCCTCGCTAAATCCCTAGCCGCGCGCTGCGTCGCCTTCGGCAAGCGGGTGTACGTCCCAGGCGACCCGAAAGGCGAATGGAGCGTCGTCGCCCGCTCCCTCGGCGGCACAGCCATCCAACTCGGCGTCGGAAACACCAACCGCCTCAACCCCCTCGACGAAGGACCACGACCCGCCGGAGTCGACGACGCAGCCTGGCAAGCCCAAGTCGCAGCCCGCCGCACCGGCCTGCTCGCCGCTCTCGGCGAGTCCACCATCGGCAGACCATTGGGCCCGACGGAGCGCTCCGCTCTCGACGCCGCCCTTGAAGACGCCCAAACGCGGGCGCGAACACCGATCCTGCCCTTCGTAGTCGAAGGCCTCCTCGACCCGCGGAAACCGTCTATCGGCTCCAGCCTCGAACAGCTAAGAGCAGACGGGCGAGACGTCGGCCACGCGCTCGCCAGGCTCGTACGCGGCGACCTGGGCGGCCTCTTCGACGGCCCTTCCACCGTCACCTTCGACCCAGCCGTGGCAATGCTGACCCTCGACCTGTCCGCCATCTCCGCCTCCGACACCCTCATCGGCCTCGTCATGACCTGCGCGTCCACCTGGATGGAAGCCGCCCTAGCCGACCCCGCCGGCGGCCAGCGCCTCGTCGTCTACGACGAAGCGTGGAGACTCCTAGCCCAACCAGCCCTCCTCGCCCGCATGCAAGCCCAATGGAAACTCTCCCGGGCCTGGGGACTCGCCAACCTCATGATCGTCCACCGCCTCTCCGACCTCGACGCAGTAGGCGACAGCGGATCGCAATCACGAGGCCTAGCCCAAGGCCTCCTCGGCGACACCGCCACCTGAATCCTCTACAACGAACCCTTCGACGAAGCCCAAGCCGCCGGGAAACTCCTCGGACTCACCGACATCGAAGTCGCCCAACTCCCCGAACTCGCCAAAGGCGAAGGACTCTGGCGGGTAAACGAACGCGCCTTCGTCGTACGCCACCTCTGCACCCCCAACGAGCTCGCAGCATTCGACACCGACAGCCGAATGAAACCAAAAGGTGACGGGTTCCCGGGATTTCCGACGGATTCTGCGGGAACCCGAGAGTAGGTGCCACTCGGCAGCGAAGCGGGCTGACGTGCTCCTGAGCCAGGTGCGGTGCCGCCAGAGCTAAACGCGAACAACCGTAAGCCGGGCCTTGATACCACCAGGACGGCACCTCTGGGACGGACCGGGTGGTCGTGCTTTTTGCGCGTTCTGGAGCATGGGGAAACAGCGCCGGGCGGACACAGAACACCGGTTCGGCGCTTGCTCAGGGCCGTGGTATCTCGCCTCCGCGCCGTCGTTCTGCGCCCGAATCGGACGGGGTCCTCGACCATTCGGAGCTTCGGCGCACCCAGCCGTGAACGAGAGCACACCGACGCCTCAGGGTGAGGGCACGACCTTCGAACTCCGCTACGGCGCAGGTCTAACGCTCGTCAGCCGGAGGCTACCCGGCCGGGCCTCGGTCGGAACGACAACCGGTGGGATCTGGATGCGATCGCTGCTACCCTACCAGACGGATGCTAACGCTCCTACGTCTTCGAAACTTCAGGCGCTTCGAGGAACATGAGCTTCCACTAACCGGGCGCACCGTCATCGTTGGAGCCAACAATGCGGGGAAGTCGACAATCGTTGAAGCTCTACGTCTCATCTCCTTTGTGGCCAATCGCTATCGATCGCTTACCTTCCAAGGCATTCCAGATTGGCTAAGAGACCCCGATGGCAACATTGGAGTCCGACCGTCGCTGGGGATGTTCCCCCCTCCCCGCGTCATCAGCACATAACGCTAGCTATAGCTAGCGGCGCGGCTTCCCACCGACCCCCGGGCACCTCCCCATGACGCGGAGAGGAGTCCCCCAGTATGCTACGCTCGAACGCGGAGGCGAACGTGGGCGTCTACTTCAGTCTCTCCTCGATGAATGCCCTCGCCTACCTGACCGCCCGGACCCCTGTACGGCCTCGGATGACCAGGGCCGACCTCCGCAACTTTCTCGACGGGCTGGAGTACTACGACGCCGGCCACCAACGGTTGATCTCCAGTTCGCCGGAGTTCGTCCTGAAGTTCCAGCGCGCCGCCGGACAGGCCCGAAGACAACTCCCCCCCACTGACTTCGCGCACGATGACGTACGCACGCTTGACCCCGACGTCCTCACGACGGCCCTCGAACCCCTGCGTAGTCTGTTCCACCGATACGCGGCCTTTGTTCTACCAGTGGGTGGCGAACGCTATCGCCACGCACTCGAGAGGTTTGCCAGGGAGACTGCCATGGCCCCGGGTCACGGAATACTGGTCCTGATTCCGGATATCTACGACGAACGCAGCTTCGGGGTGCTAGAGCCGAACGATGGCACAGCACAGGCCGTGCGCGAGGTAGATCGCTGGCCGGGAGCCGTATTCGTGCTCCGCTCAGGTTCTTCTGCTTTCGCGCCACTCGATGAGGCCTACGGTGTGGTGTCGCAGCTGTCGGGTGTATTCAGCCGAAAGGCCGACGAGCCAGATGTCCTCGCCGCTGCCGATCGGATCATCGACGGTGTGCGAGAACGCCGTGCCGAGCGAACCCCGCGCAGGCGAATCCTTCACCTTAGCGACCTCCACTTCGGCACCGACCGGAGCGCACAGACACAGGTCTTCCTGCAGGCCAATGTCCGCGAGCTGGTGCCTACCATCGATCATCTAGTCATCACCGGCGACCTATTCGATCATCCGAAGAAGCGGCACGCCCAGGCGTTCAAGAACTTCTCTGATCAGCTCCGGCTCTTGGGCTTTGAGCGGAGCATTGTGGTACCGGAAAACCATGACCAACGATTCTTTGGCAACTCGCTGCTGGGATTCGGTAAGCGCCTACGGCAAGTGGCCGACCTGGAATGGAGTTCCTTATTCGTTGACGAAGCCCGCCATCTGCTCTTCATCTGCTTCGATTCTGCCCGAACCGGCAATCTCGCGCGGGGCACCGTCGACGGCGAGCAGCTGCTGAAGGTGGCGACGGACCTCGATGTTGAGGACCGTGATGGGCGCTTCGACGGCTGGCTACGGATTGCCCTGGTGCATCATCATCCGTACCCCTATGAATCCGATAACTATCGAGAGCGCCCGATCATTGATCCTCAAAGTTGGATTGGGCGTGAAGAGTTCGTCGGCATGGATCAAGCCGAGAACTTCCTGACCTGGTGTGCCGCACGGGGAGTTTCCCTAATTCTGCATGGCCACAAACATCTGCCACGCCTCATCATCGATAAAATAGAAACGCAGGATGGCTACGCGGGGATCACAACGGCCGCCTGCGGCAGCTCACTCGGCGCCAACAACAGTCAGATGTCCTTCAATATCGTGGAATGGAGCCCGGTGTCGAAATCATGGTCTGTCGACTTCAAGCTCGACCGTGGCGATGGTCAGGGTTTTCGGTCCGCGTATATCCAAGCCCAGAGTGTTCTCTGAACGCTCCACACGGAGCCGTTCCTCCTGGCTAATCCGAAGGCGTGTGGAGGATAAGTGATTCGAAGTGCTGGTAGCCGTCGGGTGGAGAGTCGTGGCGGTGGAGAGAACGTGATCGAGGGAGCCGCACGGAGCGGTCATACGTTCAGCTTGGAGGCGTAAGGCGGCGATGCGCTCTTGGACGATTTGCGTCCAGCCTCGGGTGGCGGTACACCGTCCAGAGCGTCCCCGTCCGCCCGCCGCACCCCTCCGCGATGTGCCGATCGGGGATACGCCAGAACGAGCGCCCAATAATCCATTCCAGGTCCCGATCCACTCAGCGCATATCGGCACGTATGGGCCCCCGGATGGGGGTTTGCTACTTCGGGCTGGCGATGCTTATACCGAGATGGTGGGCCGCGTCGAGCATGCGGTGGTCGTAGCTGACGAGGGAATCGAGGTCGGTGCCGAGTTGGAGCGCGCTCGCGAGGTGGATGGCGTCGAGAGAGCGGAGATGGGCGGGTAACAACGCGCCGGCGGTGCCGAGGACCCGGTCGTTGATCCGCAGCAGGTCGATGCGACCAAGAAGTGCGTGCGCTCGAGCGGTGGCTTCGGGGGCTTCACCGAGCAGGGCTCGGAGGACTTCGGTTCGGGCCAGGGCGCTCGACACCAGCGGTCGGCGCCGGCGAAGGTGTTGGCGCAGGGCGGCCGACTCGGGCTCGGCGATGACCAGCTTCACCATGGCCGAGGAGTCCAAGTAGGTGGCGGCGCTCACCTCTCGGCGGCTCGGAGTTGTTCGAGCCGGTGCGACGGCAGCTCGCCACTTCCGGAGGCGAGCGGCTCGGGGAGATCGTCGAGGTCGCCGGTGCCCACTTCGATATCGCCGGCCTTATGGAGCAGTTCGAGGGGGCTGCCTTGTGGCAGCGGCGACAGGATCGCGACTGGTCGCCCGCGGTCGGTGATCTCGATCGTCTCGCCGTTCTCGACCTGACGCAGCAGCTCGCTGGCGCGTTGGCGCAGCTCGCGGACTCCGACAGATGTCATGTGCTACTTATAGCACAGCTGAGGTTGTCCCGTGAGGCCGCCAGAACGCGAACGCCGAACTACAGCCATCAACTGGCTGCCGAGAGCGCACATCGGCACATCGGGTGCTGGCCGCAAGCCGGCGTTGGAGGACACCGGGAGCCCGATTTTCGGGGGTGTCCTCGGTGGACGTTAGGGGCGAGCCTCCGCTGGTCTTGGTGAACGGCTCTGGTGGGCGCGACATCGTCTCGTTCCGGCACGGACTTCAGCCGCACGGGTAGCTTCGTCGCTGTGCCTGCGCCGCACTGGTTCTTTCGCTTCATGTATGACCGTGAGAGCGGGGCCTGGGAACGGGGGACGCGACGAGCCGGCTAATCGTGAGTTGGTCGAGCGGACCGCCGACGAGCTTGCGAAGGTGGTTGTACCGCCTGGACCTGTTGCCGACCTCGGCTGCGGACCGGGCGCGCACGCGCTCGCACTCGCCCGGCGCGGTTATGACGTCGTGGGCCTCGACGGGTCACCGCGCATGGTCGAGGTCGCTCGAACCCGATCCGGTCGCGACAAGGTCGATGCGACGTTCGAGGTGCACGATGTCAGTGCACCGTTGCGCTTTGCTGACGCGTCGCTCGGGGGTGTCCTCGCAATCCTCGTCTTACAGCACCTCGCTCATCCGGGGGCCTTCATTGCCGAGATCCGGCGCTGCCTTCGGCCGGGCGGTCACGTGTTGATCACCGCTCCGGCCCGAGACAGCAGACCGGTCACGTACCAGAACTTGTACTGGCGGCTGCGCGCCGCGTGCTACCACCTGGTTCCCGGCGTCGTCCGCTTCCACGACAGCAGCTCGCTGCCTTGTTTGGTCGAGGACCATGGTCTGACTGTCGTCGAATGCCGCAGCGAGCCCGGCCGCGTGAGCGTGTTGGCCCGCGCCTGAGGCCGCGGGGGAGGCCGCCAGTGGGCACCGGGTCGCATCCGACTAGGGGGCCGTCCGGAAGTGAGTAGATACCGGTAGCGCCCGTCCACTGCCGTCCCCGTCAGCCGAGCCGGGTGGCGGTGAACAAGACCGTCTCGAAGCTCATGACGAACGATCCTCCGTAGTCATCGATCGTCGTCCCAACAGCGTCGAGCAGACGCTGTCGCAGGTTCGCGTCGAGCGCAGGGTATTGGCTGTTTGTCAGCAGCAACTCGAGCCACTCATCCTTCTGGTAACGCTGCGTCCAGGGAAACCACTCCTCAGTGACCGCGCCGAAATCGGGGGTCGCGGCGATCGCTTCGACGACGCCGTCCAGCCCGGTCCGGATGTCGGTCGAGCGGTGGGCGGCATAGCCGCGGAAGAGACGGTGAGTGGCGAGCGGCACCACCGTCGAATACACCTTCTCGAGCGCGTCGGCGAGATCGTCGGGGTGAGCGCCCCCGCTCCAGATCAGTCCCAGGCTGCCGTTGGGTCGCAGCAGCGACACCGCCTTGGCCGTAGCGGCGGGCATGTCCAGCCAATGCCACGCCTGGGCCGAAGTCACCCGGTCAAAACTGCGGCCGGCGGCATCCCACTCCTCGAAGGCGCCGATCTCCACCTCGATCCCATGGCGGTGGGCGATCTCCGCCATGCGGGGCGCGAGTTCCACCCCCAGAACCTTGGCGCCCCGCTCAACCATCGGCACTGCAGCGATCCCCGTGCCACAACCCACATCGAGCACCTCGAGGCCAGTCGGTTCGGGACCGAGCAACGCGTCGATCACGACGTCGGGATACCTCGGCCGGCACCGGTCATAACGCTCGGCCTCGTGCTCGAACAGCCTCGAACGCACCACGGTCTGACGCCTGTGATCGTCGCCCGCGGTCCCCGACACGATCCGGTCCCAGTACTCGTCCGTCGGCCGCTGCGACGCGGTCGGCGATCCGTCCTTGTCATCAACCACCGCGTCGTCCTCTCGAATCGAAAAGATCGCCGGACGACGTTGGCCGCGCGAGAGGCCGACCCTAGTCCCCCTATTCACCCTTGTTAGTCCACCCGTACCCGGCGGTCAGTGGCGGTCCAGCCGGGCGCAACGGCGGGGATATGGCGGCGAGCGTTCGGGGATGCCTGAGAACCTGGCTCGGGCGCCGGAACCCCGTCATCTGTTCGAGCCGGTACCAGGAGCCTCGCACTAGATCGCCTGGGGGCTCAGCGTGCGATGCTGCGGGGGTGGCTATGGAAGTGCTTCTCGCCAGCGTGCCCGTTGCAGACTTGCAGGTGGCGATGGAATGGTACGGGCACCTTTTCGGACGCGCACCGGACGTCGTCCCCAACCTCAAGGAGGTCATGTGGAACGTGGCCGGGAACGGCTGGCTGTATGTCAACGAGGATCCCGAGCGTGCTGGACGAACCTTGGTGACCATATCGGTGACCGATCTGGAGCAGTTCGTCGCGGAACTCGGAGGGCGTGGGATCAACGCCGGGCCGATCGAGGCCGTCGGCGACGCCGGGCGCAAGGCCAACGTAATGGACGTTGACGAGAACGTGATCAGCTGGATCCAGGTTGCCGTCGCCGGCTGAGACAGCATCGGGGCCTCGGCATTGCGAACGGTCATACCTGACCCCACGACAGACTCGACGTTGACACAGGTTGACATGGGGGTACGATGGATGCATGGGCCAGATAGATGCCGTGCTCGAACAACTTCGTTCGACCCTCGGAGACGACGCCGAGGTTCGCGACGTCTCCGCCGCTGTCAGCGCTATGGCCAGGGCATTCCGTCAGGCAAGCGCAGACAACACGGCTTTGAGCGGGTCGGCAGTCGCACGGATGCTGGGCATATCTCGCCAAGCCGTCAACCAGCGGGCGGGTCGCGGATCGCTGCTCGCTGTCGCCGACTCGGAAGGGGTGCGCTACCCGCTGTGGCAGTTCAGAGATGGCTCCTCTGTACGCGGATTGTTGGCTCTCGTCCGTGGAGCACGGGCGGCCGGGGTGGACGATTCTGCTCTCGCGGCGTGGATCGCTGCCGACCAAGACCGAATCGACGCCGTCGCCGCCGGCCGGGCCAAGACCCTGATCGATGTCGTCGCCGAAGCCAGGCGACCACGAACCACCCTCAAGCGGCACCGAGTGTCTGGACGAGCCCCACGACTGTCCGACGGCCCCGCCGGCGACTAACCGTTGTTCCAGTCCGCCCACAATTCCGACGAAGCCATCGACGAGGTTGTTCGATGGGCCGACTCGCTGCCGGGCAAGTTCGCCGTCGACGTCACCGACTACGACGATGGACTTTTGATCGAGGTCCGCGGCACATTGCTCTCCTCTGGTCTTTCCCTGGCCGCCCTGCTACGCCTGGGTGACGAGTTGGCCGTGCCGCAATATCGATTCCACCTGCAACACGATGACGGCCGACTGCTGTGGCGTCGAGATCGCCACCCTGGCCACGAACACGAGCCCGGCATGACCGGTCCCGAGCACGTACATCGTGTTGTCGGCGGCCGGGAAGTTCGACGCCCGTCGGGGCCGGTCGAGCTAGCGACAATCCGCGAGCAGATCATCACGGCGAATCTCGAATACGCGAAATGAACTGTGACGAGTCGTGGTGATAGATGTGATGCTCGTCACGTCCACGTGAGCTCAGGGCGCACTGTCCAAGCGTCACTGTCACCCGACTCCTCCGCCGCGGCCGCCTCGCCCAATATCCCTCAGGTACTTCGCTCCTGACGCGCCCCCGAGGTGCCGATAGGGGACGGTACATAACGCGCGCTAAGGAATCCGGGCCCGCTGTCCTCCAGGAGAGCGCAGAACGGCACTTCAGGCACGTACAAGGCAATTAGCACGACTACCTTGTAAACTGGTAGGCTGGTAGT
>DAHYHI010000064.1:0-1622 GCA_027391075.1 Acidimicrobiaceae bacterium
CGGTCTGAGCGCTGCTCAGGTCGCCCAGCTCGGGCTGGTCTTGAACATCAAACTGACGGCTTGGTTCGTCGTCGACGCGATCGCCGCCTACCTGCTGTTCGCTGCTGTCATGATTCGAGCAACGCTGCGCGAGGTTCCTCCCTTGACGGTCTACTCACCAGGTTCGGTACCTTACATCCCTGGGGGCGGCCCAGAGCAATGGGGCGGCGGGTGGCATCCTTTGGCGACGCCTTGGCCTCAGTCGCCAGGAGAACCTCAGTCAGGCTTCCCGCAACCAGGAGTCCCACAGCCGGGCTTTCCACAGCCGGGCTTTCCGACGCCGGGGCTGGACGCACCGTGGCGCCAGCCGCCCACCTACCAGTAGATCCTGAAGCGTGAGCGACGGGATCTTCCCTTACCGAATCGACGTCGACCGCGGCCAGATCGACGACCTACGCGCCAGGCTGGAGCGGACGCGCTGGCCGGAGTCCGAGACCGTAACCGACTGGTCGCAGGGCGTCCCGCTCGCCTACCTGCGTGACCTGTGCGGATACTGGGCAGCAGGGTACGACTGGGGTGACCGCCAAGCGAGGCTGAACTCGTTACCTCATTACCGCACCGTGATAGACGGATTAGGCATTCACTTCGTGCATGTGCGTGCGGCCAACCCTGAGGCGCTACCGCTTGTCATAACGCACGGCTGGCCCGGGTCTTTCGCTGAGTTCGTGGACGTCGTCGGACCTTTGACCGACCCGGAACGTTTCGGCGGTGACGCATCCGATGCCTTTCACGTGGTGCTGCCTTCCCTGCCCGGCTACGGATTCTCCGACAAGCCAACGACACCGGGCTGGGGGGTCGAAAGAACGGCGAAGGCTTGGGCAACGCTCATGGCGCGACTCGGCTACGGCCGCTACGGAGCTCAGGGCGGTGACTGGGGATCGATGGTTACGACGAGCCTCGCCCACCAGGACGCCGACCACCTTGCTGGAATACACCTGAACATGGTCCTCGGATTCCCCGGACCTGACGACGGGGAGCTGACCGAGGGGGAAAAGGCCGCTCTCGCCGGTATGGAGCACTACACGAAAAGCGACTCCGGTTACTCGAAGCAGCAGTCCACGAGACCGCAGACGCTCGGATACGGCCTGGTCGACTCCCCGGCTGGGCAGTGCGCGTGGATCCTCGAGAAGTTCTGGTCCTGGACCGACACAGACGGCGACCCGGTAGGAGCCCTCGGGGCGGACCGGATCCTCGACGACGTCATGCTCTACTGGTTACCGGCTACGGCAGCGTCCTCGGGGAGAATGTACTGGGAATCGTTCAGCCGGCCGCCTCTCGGGCCGGTGAGTGTACCGATGGGCGCGTCTGTCTTCCCGAAAGAGATCTTCCGGGCATCGCAGCGTTGGGCGGCACGACAGTTCAGCGACATTCGCTATTGGGGCGAGCCGGACGTGGGAGGCCACTTCGCCGCATTAGAACAGCCGGCGCTGTTCGTCGAGGAGCTACGCCGGTTCTTCCGGACTGTTCGCTGAAACCCGTGGGGCCGCCATAGACGGAAAGCGGGACCTGAAACAAATGTTGGGGCCGGGAACTAAGTCCCGACCCCAACTACGTGTTGCTCTTACAAAGTGGCGCAAAGCGCC
>DAHYHI010000072.1:0-12123 GCA_027391075.1 Acidimicrobiaceae bacterium
TCAACCCCCGGATGGAAACAGGCATTAAACGCTTTCGAAATGTTCTTCCCCGGAAGACTCAACTTATGATAACATAACACCAGAGGCACAACTAAACAATAACCACATAAAGCCTCTTACACAGAATAAGTTACAGGCCCGCATGCTCAGCGCCTGTCCCGTGACCACCCTTTGCAGGAGACCGCGGGCCGCCTCGTCGTTCGACACCTCGGCCGCCAGCATGCCGGCAGCCGCGGCCAGCCCGCTCAGCACCATCGACGCCGGGACCGGGAACTCGCTTTCGCCGTCTCGCAGCGCGAGCGCGTATCCGAGCGTGGCCGCTCTTGGTCCGGGCGCGAGGCTCAGCTGATCGGCGTCAACGGTCGCCCACGCCCATGCCGCTGCAACCCGATCCGGATTGCTGCACGAAGCCGTCCAGGCAGCAGGGTCGGCGTGCTGGGCTGACAACGCCGCGCCGACCTCACCGTCGGTGACGGCCACCGGCGTCGAGGCGATGCGCTTCAGCAGCGCAGCGAGATCCTCGCCGCTCTGATCGGGATCCTGGCGGTCCAAGTCGGCAGTTGACCAGCATTCCGCAACCGCGGACAGCCGCCAGTCACCGTAGGCGAGAGCAACCTCGATGAGATCCGAGAGCGAGAAGCCATGGATCGCCAACACGGCATCGTCGATCGCCCGAGCTGTCACCGTCGCGGTGCGAAGCAACATCAGTGGATCGCTGAACTCGCCCGGATGGACCCGCAACATGCGCCCCTCGCACGGCCAACCAACAACCAACCGTGGATCGGCCGGCCAGTAGTCCTCGACGCGACGAAGGGCGGGTACCGCTCGTCTCGCACCAGCCAGAAGCGACCGCAACCCCCGACCATCAATCGTCCCCGACCCAGAAGCGGCACGTACTCCAGCACCCCACAGTACGACGAGTGAGGGCAGACGGTGCTCGCCACTAGGGGAGTCAGCGGCTGCAGCAAGGAGCGCACACAGCCCCTGGCGATCGAGTGGCCGCACCAAGCGGCTTACGCCTGTCCAGTCGTTCAAACCCATGGCGTTTGCGGTCACGGCCCGAGGAGAACTGGGGACTTCTGTGTCCGCCTCCGGCTTCGCCGGCCAGATCTACGCGGCTTGCCCATCGGCTACCAACCGCTGCTCGGCTGGATCCCAGTGATGGCCGGTCGGGGGCACCTGTCACTCCGAGTAGGGCGCAAGCCGAGACGCGCCCGCGACCACGAGGCCATCAACAACCCGTTGCCAGATGGGGAACAAGCCGAGATCGGACGCTGCTTGGCGAACCTCGATCAACCATGACGACACTAGGAAGGAGTGGGTGGCGATCCGAGCGGGATCAGGAAGCACGAGCGTTGCTACCCATGGCAGGCCGAGTCGAACCTGATTGTCAAGGGCCAACGGCCTGACAAAGCCGATGAGATTGTCGACACAGGAGGCATTTCCCTTGGCGAGGGGAAGCCACGCCTCGACCGTCGCGCCCCATGCCAGTGGCTCCCACCACGCGATCGGATCTCCGTCGAGTTCGCGGTACAGATAGGCAACTTCGCTGGTGGGGTTGGGCAGCAACGACGCCAGGGTGTAGTCGCCGTAGTGCCGGCCCGCAAACGGGGTGTGCCCCGTGTGATGGAGGCCGATCACCTGTGCGACGACGGATGGCCACACGTGCGCCGCGGTCTCGGCTCGAGCAGTCGACTCCTCTGCGGCGGCTGATACAGCGCGAAGAAAGTTGTTCATCAGAGTGGAGTCGTCCGAGTAGGCGTCGATGTGCTCGTGGATGAGCCCGTCATCGCCGTTAGCGGCGATCGTCAAGAGGGCTCGCGCCACGATCAGGGAACTGGTTCCCCGGTGGTCCATGTCCCGGTCGTGTGAGAGTAGAGCGCGGCGGTGGGCGTCGAGAAGGACTGCGAGTAGGTCGTGCGCTGGTTCTGACACGCAGATCCCAGCCTGCGCTGCTGGGGCCAGTGCTCGGATGGCACCATCCAGACGGGAGAAGTAGATGCTCTCGTCTGGGGTGTCGGCGAGGGATTGTGCTACCGGCTCCGCGAGCTGGTCGATCTCGCGCCGTTGCGTTTGCGGATTCCAACTACCAAGGACGCAGTCCCGCATCGCCTCGATGGCGATCTGGAGTCCCGTCTCGTGGTGGCATGGACCGCCCGCTGCGCACGGAACCGCCCACAACCTGTCGAGTCCACGGGCGAGGTGCACCCGCACTTCGCGGACCTCAGCTCGCGCCAGGTGGAGCGCCGCGACCGTTGCCTGCTCGTACGTCGGCGAACCGTCCCTCCCGTCGGCCAACACGCGCACCGCATGAGCCGAGGGCAGAAGGAGCAGGGGGATCGCACGTGCCACGCTGCGGTCGCCACCCTGCTCGAAGTAGGACTCCTCGAATTCGTACTGTCGAGGATCTGGTTCCCCGATCCCGAGCCGCAGTACCACCTCGATCGCGAACAGCAAGGACTCCGTCGGGAGGTCGACGCCATCAAGGATGTGCGCCTCCAGGGCAGCCGACGCAACTGCGGCCGGGATGTCCCACAGGCCCGCCGGATTGAGCGCTGGTGGGTATTCCAAGAGGTCCTTGGCGACGGCGAGATCGGAGACAAGGTCCTCCGCACTCACTGGTTCCGGAACACCCTGAATCCGGTGGACGTGGTAGCGGACCATGAGGCGCGTGGCCTCCTGGCCACGTCGTAAATCTTCGTTGCCGCTCTCCAGCGCCTGAGCGACATCCTCCGGCGGTCGACTCTGGATGTATAGCCCTCCTTCCGCCTCCTCCGCTTGGTACGTGTTCCGGTCGAGGCCGCTGGCCCACGCCCGCACCTTGACGAGATGTCTCTCGACTTCACGCTCGTCGGCGCCTTCGCCAAGCGCCTGTACGACCAGCTTTCGGTAGGTCTCGACCAATCGATCACCGATCTGGCGAAGCTCCTCGGTCCGTGCCTCATCGGCACGAAGCACCAGCCACATCCCCGATTCGCGAAGGGACCACTGACGTCGATCCGCATGGGCGACGCCGTCTGAGGACGCCGCCAATCCGCTGGTTTCGTGAACCATGCGCCCGAACTCGAATTCCCACACCAGCGGTTCCGATAAGTACGGATCCAGGAGGCGATCGGCGTCGTCGAGATGGCGGACAAGCAACCCCACAACCAGAGCGACCATGGCAAGGTTCTCGCACCCGTCGAGGAGGATAGCGACGATATTGGCGAGAGGAATCCCACCAACGACGAGCTGATCGCACCGGCGCTCCAGTGCTTGCAACGCACTCATGCACGGGTACGGGCCAACGCCCGTTCCGCGGTACCACATCCATACGTTGCCGTCGCCGACGTAGGCCCGTGGCGAACCGGTGATCTGGAACTCGGTCCGAAATTGGTCAAGCATCGAGTCGTCGATGATGACGCCATAGTTCTCGTGACCGGCCAACGTCCGTGCACGAGCCAGCGCCGCATGGTTGAGCAAGCGGTTCAACACGGCGACGCCGTTGCGGAAATCCCACTGGAACAGCGCCATGAAGGGGCCCCGGTACCACGCCGCGAGCGGCGCGACACCAAAGCTGCGGGCATGGTGATCTCGTATGCCGTCCTCGTGGAAACCCGACCCGTCTTCCTCGTCATCGAGGTAGTACGCCTCGGTCATCTCGGCGAGGAAGCCCCGCCGGTATCCCGCGAGCGCCCGACCGGTCAAAGGTTCCTCCACCGCGGGGTGGAGCCACGACGGCGCGTCCGTCGCGATGCGACGAAGGATAACTTCGCCCCCCTCGCCGAGATCGGGGCCGAGCAACGCCAGCAGCTCGACCATGATCTCCGACGTGAGTTCACTTGGGACTTCATGGCGGTTCCGACGACGTCGACCCCGGGGGTATCCGATCTCAGTGAAGAGACCACGATGGCGCTCCCGGAACTTCTGCTCCTCCTCAATCTCTTCGGCCGTGAGCGCAGCCCTCGCGGCGGCAGCGGCTTCGCGCTCCTCCCGCAAACGGCGGTCCGCCTCATTGCATGCGACCAGTAGACGATCGCGCAGGCGCAGTCGGAGAGGATGTTCCGCCGGGGCATTGTTCACCACGAGAGCACGCAGCCAATCCCGCAGCACGTCTTGCAGGTACTCGGCAGACCATGGCCTCTCGTCGTCGAGTATCAGGGCGATGAGAGGCTCCACCGCGTACTGCCGGACGAGGCCAACGTCGTCGCGCAGCCTCTGGTTCACCAGTCGTGCGAGGCGTTGCAGACCAGCACCGGACTCGGCCAGGAGATCGGGCCATGCATCGCGTAGCACTGCCTCGGGATCACTGAGCGTCAACAGTGCTTCACCCGGCACGTCGCCCCAGCGCTCACCGTGGCCAGCGTCGACCAGCTCGTCAAATGCCTTCTGTACGCGCCCGAACCGACCGTGCAGCGGGTTTGCCTGGGTGTCCTCAGCTCCAAGCACCACCTGGCATGCAAGTCGAGCCGCCGCGAGAGACCACCGGGGAACGTCGCCTTCGAGGAGCTTTGCTGTGAAGTTGCCCGGTGCCAGAAGAAGACGGGCGATCGCATAGCGACGCAGTTCGTCGTGAGTGAACTCGGGTCCAATGGCCCATGAGTCGTCAGGCGTCCGCAACACACCGTCTCGCCGGAGACCGTTGAGTGCTGCCGGGTTGATGGCACCGACGACCGTGACAGCGTCTCCGCCGCAGAGCGCCAGATCCGCCAGGCGCACGAGCGCAAGGTCACGGGCGTCGGGCGTTCCATGCTCGGATTGCCCGTGACGGCGGACCAACCCCGACCAGACCTGCTCCATCGCATCTGCGTCGCTCAACGGGGTTCCTGATAAGCCTCCCCGTACCAACAGGTCGGCCACAACCGGACGACGTAACAGATCTCGCGAGCGCGGGTTCGCTGCCAGCGGAGCCAATTCGCCGAACACAGCAACGACGGCGTCGATATCGGGATCCGTCAGGGGTGACACGGCAAACTCGACGACCTGTCCGCTCACCCGGTCGGCGATCGTGTCGCGCGCAAGCTGTTTGCTCTCGGTCGCGGTCACTGCGACGATCATCACGCTGGCGGTCACTGCAGCATCAACGACGTACTGGAAGACGTTGCTCATACCCTCGGAGATCGCATCGGCGCCGTCGATGACAAGAAGCCGCTGAGGAGCACTGAGTTCTGCGAGGAGCGTTGCAAGTGGCGCACCGAGGTACGACTCGAACTCAAGACTCGTTCTGGGGAGGTGGCGCAAGTTAATACACAACGCCTGCGTCGAGTCGGGAATGTTGGTGGCGGCGTCCGTCGCCGTCTGAACGACGACAGCGCTTTTCCCAACTCCAGAGTCGCCGTGCGCAACCACGGCAGCCGGCGACGATGCGATGACCGCAACGAGGCCGGCCGATACTTCGGTGCGGTCCAAATGAACGAAGCGACTGCCATCCTCGGAGGTGATCTCGCTGCGCACCGCTGCGAGGGCGCGTGAGTGAAGGTGGTCGAGGGCGCCCCGCCCCTGCACGTGGCGTTGGGCCGAGGTGTCGAGGACTTCGTGGGCGTGGCGCCGAAGAAGGCTCCGATCGACCGAGGCGGCGTTCTGGGGATACTCGGATGCGAGTGCAACCAGCCGGTCGCGCAGCCGGGACGCGCCGTACAGATCACCTCCGCGAGCGCTGCGGGTCAGAGCATTCTCGATCGCCCCCCAGTCCGCCTCGTCCGGTGCCTCAAGGCGCGGCATCAGCACGGTGAGGCGGGACAGCAACTCCCAGGTACGTTGCCTGACACTCTCCTCGGCGGGGTCGGTGACGCCAAGGTCCTGAAGTGCAAGCCTCACCAGTGCTTCGACCTGATCCAGGCGACCACGAATGTCGGCGGTGAATCGCCCGGGAGTTCGGACAAGGCCGAAGAAGGTCGACGCTTCCATCTGATTGGATGCAAGGGCGGCGAGGGTGGCGAGTTGTTTGGGCTGATCCTGGGTGCCTGCAACGACAAGAGCCACTCGATGCTCGGGACCTTCGGCAGGAGCGTTAGCGATCTCGCTCATGAAAGAACGGATCAGCTTTCGGGAGTCCTCGTTGCTCTGAACGAGGTTGGGGGCACGACGCACCGCGACGGCGAGCACGAGTGACGGCTCGAGCTCCCCCTCGCGAGCTGCGCGGACAACGAGATCGTCGACCGAATGCTCCGGCGCCTGTTGGAAGGACACGCTCACCACAAACCGGCCGTCGCCCAGCTCCACAGCGGCGTCCTCGAGCAGGAGGTAGGCGAGATACTGGACGCCGACCTTCCGCTCAAAGGTCACGCCCCCGCCCCCAGTGGCGTACGGGCTCATCCCCTCAGCGGCCATTGCCGGGCTCACCTCGCTTCGTTCCTCCTCCAGCCAGGCGCGCATTACAGGGTTGTCGGTGTTGAGATGCCAACGGGTCGCCCTCCCCTCCTGACTGGACAGGGCGAACCCAGCGTCCCGGAGCCTCCCTAGAGCCGCCGTCGCCGTGGTCGGCGCAACGTCTAATGCGGTGGCCATCTGGCGCCCGGACAGAGGCTTCCGGCTCTCGGCCAGGGCCTTGAGCGCCAGGTAGGCGGTCTCTCCCAACGTTGACTGGAGCATCTCGGCGGCGG
Source organism: Acidimicrobiaceae bacterium (assembly GCA_027391075.1). Classification (GTDB taxonomy): domain Bacteria; phylum Actinomycetota; class Acidimicrobiia; order Acidimicrobiales; family Palsa-688; genus JAJZAM01. Next base: position 6,582 of record DAHYHI010000072.1, read on the forward strand.
AGGGCACCGACCCAGCATACACCTATGTCCAGAATTTCTAGACATAGGTGACGGGCACGAGTGATCCCGCTGGTCACTGGCAGCTCGGTCGGGGTGAGGAAGCCCGGCGGAGACGTCGTAGCCGGGAGGTCCTGCGGATCCACGAGGGCCGCTCCCACTCGACCCGCTGGCCTTCGGGTCGCCGCTGTTCCCGCCGGACAGACCCTGGGACAAGGCTGACCGTCCCACCCCGGGGGCAGCGTTCCCGGCGAAGTGGAAAGGAGGATGGGGCGGTGGGCCAGAATCGCGCTGCGATCGATCCGGTCGCTAAGGACGTCGCGTTTAGGGGAGTCGATGATGCATGACCAGGTTGGGCAGCCCGACATTGACAAGATGGTCAGCGCCTGTCGAGAGCGCCTTGCTCCATCCGCAGACTGGAAACCCTTCACCGGTTATCCGGACGGTCTCGCCCTCTCGGTGGTCGATGCCATCTGGTCCATCAACGCGCGCTACGTGATAGCGAGAGGGGTCGTCGAACGATACCGGGGACGGCGACGTTGGCAGGGGAATCCCGAAGAAGACGGCCTGCCCGAACTGCTCGCCTTCTACGAAGCAGTGGGTGGGGTCGATGGCTTCATCGACGAGGTCGGTACTCGTAACCGTGTCTCGACTCAGCCCGATGCCGTTCGTAAGGGGGATGCGGTTCACCGCGCCGCTCTGGCTCTTCATGACCTGGGCATTGACACTGCGGCGCAGTTTCGCGACGCCGACGGCTCGGCGTTGGGAGATCAGGCGAAGCAAGCATGGCTCTCCGTTCCCGGTCAGCGCTCAGGCCTCTCGTGGCGATACCTTCGGATGCTGGTTGGGCTACGGGACGTCAAGCCGGATCGAATGGTGCTGCGGTTCGTCGCGAGCGCGCTCGGCGTCGAAGAACGCTCCGTCGAAGCGGACCGGGCCGTGGCGCTCGTTGAAGCGGCGGCCCAGCACTTTGACGTCGACCCACGGGCTCTCGATCATGAGATTTGGGAGTATCAAAGTGGGAAGCGCGGCGCACACGACCCGGTCAGTCAACGGGATGTGATCGCTGCTCTGGCGCACTCGTTCATCGGAGCCGCATTCCCCGCCCTTGCGGAGGATCACATCGTGCCCCCGCCAAGGCACCACCCCTTCATCGACGTGGGTCGCGACTACTCAGGCGCAGACGTCAGCGGTACGGAGTTCTCAGCGTTGGAAGATGCGCTCAACATCGCTTATCCGCAGCGTTTCTCTGATCCGATGACGAAGCCGCATCCCGAATTCTCGAACATGTATGTCTTCAGTTTCCTCGAGGGTTGTGTCGTTCGATGTTCGGATGCCGAAGACGATGTGTTCGAAGGGGACACTCCGCCCGTCCAGGCATCAGTGGATGAGCTCTTGAGCGTGCTCGATGCGAGCGAATACACGATGAACTGCTGTCGTGCCGCTTCGCAAATCGCTTCCGCCACCGGATCTCCGGTGATGTTCGGAGACGTCACGATCTATCCGGACTCGGGAGAGTCGGACAATCTCCTTCACCGATCGATCGATCTGATACCGGCAGGGCCATCGGCCCTTAACCGCCAGATCCCACGGTTCTACGACCCGCCAAGCTCTCTCCTCGTCACGAGCAGCACCACCGACGACGGAGACATCTACGGCGTGGCGGGGACGCTGGCGGGGCGCATCGACCGGTTTCTGCTACTCGCCCGACTCCTGTTCGCTGGAACGTACCAATCGTGTTGGCAGCTGATCGGAGCCTCGACGCTCATCTCGCGGGTCTCTCCGATGTACCGCCGGTTCGAGAAGGCCGTTATCCCCGATATCCGCATGCAGAGAGTCGTGGAGCTGCAGGACTCCGACGCCGCAGCGTTCGCCGGCCTCGGTGCGCTCCTCGATGCCGCCGTGGTCAAGCGGGAAGGAATGGTGGCGACCTCCTTCGATGTGGCGCTGCTCAACTACAACCGGTCGCACGAGACCGGCGACGACTTCGAAAGAGTCATCGACCTGGCGACGGCCCTCGAAGCGATCCTCACCGGATCGGAGTCCGACACCGAAGCGGTGGGTCATCGTCTCCGGACTCGTGCGGCGGCGCTGCTGTGGACCGACGACGATCCAGGCCTGGCTATCTACCGCGATGTGAGCTCTCTGTATGGGGTGCGATCGAAGCTGGTTCACGGTGAACGCATCAAGGAGTCAGATCTGCGCAAGTCGATCTACTCGGTATCCACCGTCGCTGACGATGCCCCTTTCGGCGTGGCCATGGCCTTCGCTGTCGACCGACTTCGAGACCTGGTGCGGCGCTCATTCCTCGCCCGGCTTTGCTTAGCCTCGGGAGATGAACCGCTATGGCCGTTCGAAGGCTCCACGCCGGTCGACGCGGCTCTCGCCGACGATGAGAAACGGCGACAATGGCGCGACATGTGGCGCTCCACTCTTGTTTCGATCACCGGATCAGACCGATCGGCTGACGCCGCGTCTCCTGGTACCGACCCCCTTCGCGCTCACGCGGAACGGCGACGGCCATGAGCTGACTTCTTTTGGTTTCGAGCGACATCAGTCAATGAGGGCTCAGGAGGCAATTCCGACGGCAAAAGAGCAGGTCACTGCCCTAGGCCCTGCGTAACGCACGGTCGGGGGCCACACCCTTCGCCTGGGTCGAGGCCATGCCATCCAGCCGCTAGCGATGCACCTCAACATCGCATGAACCCACGGCTTGTTCGATGCGAACGCGGCGAAACCGTTGGTCGGAGTCGGCTCTCGAAGCGGCGCCGACGCGTAGACTTGCTCACGTCGCGCGGCCAACCTGATCAGCTGCGTACCGAAGCCTACCGGCTGCGAGATGGAAGGAGATGCGACCGGCAGACGGACTCGTAAGAGAGACGAGGCCACGTTCGAGAAGCTCCGCACATCTATGCCCCGAGCGGGCGGTCCGCGGAGAGTGAGAGGTGGCGCGCGGCGGCCGGCGCCGCTTCAGACCGTGGACAGCCAGGGGGAAGCGAGGGCGCCATTGAGGGCGACAGCTTCGTCGAAGCCCTCATTGCCGGCTGCACGAGAGGGACAGTGGTAGTTGGCGCCACGGCGGGGTTCTCGGTCTTGTCGAGGGAAACGAGATCGGGGCCGTCGCTTGTCCTGTCGGGGCTAACGCGTACATCGGGCCGGGCACCTCGGATTTGGTAATGGGGAGACCGCGTTCGACCGTCGTCGACAGGACCTGGTGCTGCAGTTCTTGGCAGGTCGTTTCGGCCTAGTTGGTCTGGCCTGGACGGCGATTTTAACGAGCGGCGCCAACGTTACTCCTCCGCATACGTCGTGCTATCTCACTCTTGGGGTTGGGCGGTCCGGTCGTGTGATGGAGACTCGGCTGTATCTTGGCGGCCCGCCGAGCGGCGGAGGCGCGAACATCGACCTTGTGTCAGACGATGATCGGATCCGACAGCTTCTTGAGCGCTTGCCGGGTGATTGGAGATCCTGGTCGGAGGCGGCCGACTCTGGCGCGGTCGCTCCCTTGGGCTGGGAGGTAATCGGTTGGGCGACCGATGTTGTCGCCGACTTCTTCGGTGACGACTGGTTCCGTCGAAACCTCGAGAACTTCTCTCACCCGCTGTTGTCGATGTACGACCATCCGCTGTCGAATCGGATCGCGGCGGTGCGTCACATCGAGCGAGCGGCGCGCATCGCCCTACTTCCTGAGGACGTGAAGGGAGCCTTGTCGGAGGGGCCGAACGGGATCCGCCGCTCGACGTCGTCAGACGAGTTCGACCACATGGACATTGTCCTCGAAATGATTGGTCTGGCGCGAAGGCACGGGTGGGAGGTTGGCTTCGAGGTCCCGACCCGTGCCGGTCGGCTGCCGGACGTTCGAGCGGCGCGATCAGGGTTCGCCTATTCAATCGAGGTCACGGCGCAGGGGTTCGATCGGAATCTCCGGGCAACGCGTCGACAGGGTGACCGGCTTTCGGGCGAGCAGTTCCGGATCGAGTTCGGCCGCGCGGTCGAGTGCGTTACGCGGGTGGTACGCCTGCTATCAGATGAGGAGTTCTCCGAGTACGTCAGCGCCCTCGATCAGGCCGCAGCGGAGGTCTCTGAATCTCATCGCCCCACGGAGTTCGATCTGGAGTTCGCATCGGCCAGCGTGTATCCGAAAGGAGAGCGTCCGGGGACGACGACCCACGAAGGTCCGATGCTCGACGGTGACATTGGCCAAGGTTCGCTAAGCGCCTCATCTCGAAGGCAGAACAGACTATGGGAAGCGGTCGAAGCTGGATCCGTATCGACGAGGGAGGCGGCCTTCTGGCTCTCACGCAGGCATACCACCTGCCGGTAGAGGACAAGCTCGGCTGGCTGATGCACAACACGGCCATCGCCCTCGCCGACTTCCCCCATGTCGAAGGGGTCGTCATCAGCCACGGCGCCGAACCGGGCTGGAATCCAATGGCGAATCTGGCTGGCGTGACGGAGCGAGTCAGCGGATCTGCCGTCATCGAGCGCAGACTTCCCGGCGGGAGACGCCGCCGCACCTACCTGGTCAGGCTCGACCGCGCGGGGATCGTGCTGCCGCCGCACCTCGTACTGGATCCGGGGAGATGGTATGGGAGCGAGGATCGCTGGCTGGACTGGGCTCTGAACTCCCTGGGCAAGCCGTCGATCCAGAGCATGATCCAAGGCGAGTCACGCCAACAGCTTCTGCGGTAGATGGGACTAGGAAGGTGACGGGCTGATCATTTCGGCTATCTCATCGACGGTGGCGAAAGGCGCGCCGGTGTTTGCGAACGCTGCAGCTATCGGGCGTCTCGTGACCATCGCAGGGCGAACGGTCCATTCACGATTTGGTTCGTCGACACCCAGTGCACTAGCGACGGCGACGGGGTCCACCGATACGTCACTGACTTTCCGGAGCAACTTTGAGACGTAGCCCTCGCGGGTTGCGGTACCGGTGAAGTCGTCGATGCCATTGCTGAGCTGGCGAGGCGAGAAGGCTTCCTGGGGGTCCTTCACCTCCAAGACCCAGATGGCGTTTCGCTGCGGGTCGGCCAGGATCTCGTCGATCTCTCCCGATAGATGCTGTAGGCCGATGGAACGTGCTTTGTTTGTCCTTATTCTTTTCCGATTGGGGTAGCCAAGCTCGGCGACTCGATCGTGTACCTCATCCTCAAGTTCGTTGTTTCTCCTTTGACGGTAGGCGTCCATCGCCGTCAGGACTTGCGGAGGGGTGGTGTTGCGAGTCCAGGGAAGTCGGCCGTCTGAGATGTACCGAAGGTAGACCCTGTAAGTGGATTCGATCGCCCAGGGCATGATCGCTGACCGCATGTCGGCACCCACAACTAACGGTCTGGTCAGGAGTCGCGTGTCGCGTCGCTCTTGCTCCCAATGCTCAAGCGGGTCAGACCCAAGAAGCTCGGAAGTAAGCATGAGCCGACGCAGCGCCGCCCGAATCTCGTCTGGTTCACCGTCAATGATCATCTCGGCGCAGAAGGTGACGATCTCCTCAACGGTCGGCCAGTCGGGGGGTTCCGTGGACGCTGCCGGCCAACGCATCAGAGCTCCG
>DAHYHI010000090.1:0-26385 GCA_027391075.1 Acidimicrobiaceae bacterium
GAGCGGGTCCTCTACGTGCAGACGCACGGCGTTTCGGACCCGGGACGTTCGGCCACACCTTTCTTTCTTGCGGCCTCGGCAGCGGCCATGGAAGTGGAGGTGGGGATCTACTTCACGATGTACGGGCCGCAGCTATTGCGCCGCGACGTGGTCGACAAGATCGGTCCGAAAGGCGACCGGGGCCAACCCCTGTCATATTTCATACGCCAGGCCACGGACCTGGGCGTGCGCCTGTGGGTCTGCCAGCCTTCTTTGGATCTAAACGATCTCGCAATCGAAGATCTAATCGACGGTGTCGAGATGATAGGCGGAGCGAGCTTCAACGACCTGGCCATCAACGCCTCTGCTGTGGTCAGCTTCTGATGCCTACCGCCACGCCGGCGCACTACAAGAACGACTCCCCCGCCGGCTTCCCCGACGTCGACCCGGGCTACAAGCACCGCCTGTTTGAGCAGGTCATGGCGGATCACCGGATGCCCGACTACATCTACGGCTGCTACGAGTGCGGGATATGCGTGGCGGTGTGTCCGTCGGCGCGTTTTTACGATTTCAGTCCCAGGCGCATCGCGCAGGCTGTGGCGCGTCAGGACTTCGAGCTGGTCTTCCAGCAGATGCAGGAGGACATATGGGAGTGCTCCCAGTGCTTCTCCTGTCTGCGCTGCCCGCGGGGGAACAACCCAGGCGGGATCATCACCGTCATGCGCGAAGTGGCAATCAACGAGGGCTTGGCAACCGCCAAGCAAGCCTTGGAGGGCTACTCGCGCATCATCTACAAGATCATGTCCACAGGAACCCAGGTGTCGCCGGACATGCTACAACCCGACGCCTTCCCCGACTGGGGACCCGAGGTGAAAGACGTCTCGGTGAACTTGGACCTCTGGCGAAGAGCGCTCCCGCCCGAGACCCACCACACGACCTCCACCGGCTGGTCGGTGTCGGAGCGGACGCTGATAGAGCTGTACCTGATCTGGATGCAGACCGGAGCTCTTTCGATGATAAAAGACGTCGACGAGGGTTTGCACATGATCCTCGAAGAGGTCATGGAGGAGCGTCTCGAAGAGGAGGGCATAGAGATATGAGCGCCGAGCCAGTATCGGTGGTCCTCGCCAAAAAGCAGCGCTTCGACCGCGAGGCCGACCGGCGCAGCGCGGACTTCCACGAGGAGGTGTTCGACCTCGAAGCCCGGGGAGAGTGGATCGTGCACCGGGTGCCCGAAGACCACGTGTCGGTGTCCACCAAGTACGGGCTGTCAAAGAAGATACCTAGAAGCCACCTTTGGCACCACAAGTCCTGCGGTCAGTGCGGCCACATCCCGGGATACTCCACGTCGATATTCTGGCTGATGCGAAAGCTCGGCTACGACTACGACGATCCCCGCGACCAGACGTCGTGCACCGCTTGGAACTACTACGCGAGCGCAACTTCCAACCCCGCCGCTCAGGCTGCGGTGGCTCTGCGCAACTTCGCCGCAGCCTACGAGACGGGCTTTTACCCTCTTATACACTGCGGCACCTCCTACGGCCACTACAAGGATGTGAGAAGGGAACTTCTCGGCCACCCCGAGTTACGCCACGAGGTCCGCAAAGTCCTAGAGAAGTTGGGCAAGCCCATGGTCATGCCCGAGGAGATCGTCCACTACTCGGAGTGGATCCACGCTCTTCGAGACGAGATCGCAGCCCGACAGGTTAGGGACTTCTCGAACATTGCCGTCAGCGTCCACCCAGCTTGTCACTACTACAAGCTCGTCGAAGGCGACGCCATCTTCGACCCTGACATCTACGGGGGTCAGCGCACCGCTGTGGTAACAGGCATCGCGACAGCACTGGGCGCGGACGTCAGAAGCTACAGCACTTGGTTCGACTGCTGTGGCTTCGGCTTCCGTCACATCCTCGTGCAACGGGACTTCACCCGGTCGTTCGCCACCACCAGAAAGCTCGAAGTGATGAAGGAGGAGGCGAACCCCGACGTGGTGCTAACCCACGACACCGGCTGTGTCACCGCCTTGGACAAAAGCCAGTTCGCTGCGAGAGCGCAAGGACATGACGTGGACGTGCCGGTCATGTCAGAAGCACAGTTCGCCGCCCTGGCGATGGGAGCGCATCCCTACAAGGTCTGCCAGCTTCACTGGCATTCGGCGAACTACCGGCCGCTTCTGGAGAAGATGGGCATCGACTGGCGCCAGGCGTGGGCAGAGTTCGAAGCGCAACTCGACGACCTGCGAGACGGCGGGAAAGAGTTCATCACCTGGGACGACGTGGAAGCCTGAAGGAGACAGCAGATGACCGACAAACCGATAGTTGTGATAGGCGGCGGGCCCGCCGGGATCTCCGCCGCCCAGACTGCGTGCGACCTGGGGGCTAGCGTCGTTTTGATAGAGCAGAGGGGCTTCCTCGGCGGCACGCCGATAGCCGAGAACTACGCGTCGTTGACTCCGCACATGCGAAGCGCCGAGGAGGTCGTCGGCGCCATGGTAGAGCGCCTCAGCGCCAGCCCGTCCCTGGAGGTGATCCTAGACGCCGAGGTGAGCGGCCTGAGCGGCGAGGCGGGGGCGTTCGCTCTGGACGTCGCGGCGGGCGGTGCCCTACGAAGTGTCGAATGCGCTTCCATCGTCGTCGCCTCGGGGTTCCGCCACTTCGACCCGGGCAGGGAGACCCAGATGTACGGCTACTACGAATACCCCGACGTCATCGCCTTGCAAGACCTCGAAGCGATGCTCAAAGCCGGCGACGTGAGACGGCCTTCGAACGGTGAGACACCGAAGCGGCTGTGCTTCATACAATGCGTCGGCAGCAGGGACCGCCACATCGGCAACGAATACTGCTCAAAGGTCTGCTGCGGCGTGGCCTCCAAGGAGGCTATAGAAGTCCGCGAGGCCATCCCCGACTGCGAAGTGTTCATCTTCTACATCGACATGCGCATGTACGGCTACTGGGAGAGCCAGATCTACTGGCCGGCCCAGGAACGCCACCACGTGCAGTACGTGAAAGGTATCGTCAGCGAGGTTCTCGCCAAAGGCGACAAGCTCCTGGTGCGAGGCGAAGACACCACCATGGGTCGTCCAATGGAGACCCTCATGGACATGGTCGTGCTGTCGGTCGGAATGGAACCGTCCGCCGGCACTAGGAAGCTAGCCGGGATCTTGGGCGTGGAGCAGAACAAGTACGGTTTCATCCAAGCGGCGAACCCTCCCCTAGACACGGTCTCGACTTCTAAGCCTGGTATTTTCGCTGCCGGCGCGGCTCTTGGCCCCGCCGACCTCGAGGACTGTGCGTCGAGCGGGGCGGCGGCAGCGGCCAGAGCGTTGAGCGCTGCTCGCATGGTGATAGGCGCATGAGCACGTCGACCCTCGAAGTCGACTTGCCCGCAATGGGCCAAACAGACCCCGTCGACCTTGGGACAGCAGCCGAGTTCGCCGAGGCGATCCGCCGAAGCGTCGACCGGGACGCTCTGAGCGAGATGGCGAGCGGCCTGGCGGACAAGTCCGCCTGGCTCGGTGAGGCCCTGCGGGCCGACCGGATCCCCACGATGACCGAGGCGGAGACGCTCAGCCTGCTTCGATCCTTTTTTTCCTCGCGCTCCAAAGCCCGCAGCGTCCTCGCAACCCACGACCCCACAGAGGTAAAGAGCGCGTTGGCGGACCTCGTGCACGGCGAGCGACCTCTGGCCGACAGGCTGGACGACTTCGCCGCCACCTTCGACGACTTCGACCATATCGCCGTCGACTTGCCCTGGGAGTTGCTTCACCTCTACGACCCGGCGAGATTCTGGTTGTGGGCGTCGTGGGTTTGGAACCCGAGGACCGAGACCGGTGCTTTGAAGCTGGTAGCGTCAGACGACGTAGACCTCTACGGTGCCGACCGGGTTTCCACCTACCGTCTCGTCGGGGCGAACCTAACCGTACTGCAAGCTTCTGCCGGCGCCGCGGGGATGATCTCAAGCGACCCGTTCGCTTTGGACGTGTTCCTCGCGTGCGTCTACGGCGTGTACATGTACACGGTGTTGCGGATGAGGATGAGCCAGGAGTTCAACCGTATAGTCCCCCAACTGCCGTCCCTCGCCCGCAGGCTTACCGGGCTGCACCAGTGGGAGGCCGAGACATGCCGGTAGGCGGGCGCAAACAGCCGCCAGTCGCTACCGAACTGGAGCAGGCGACGGTGACCTCGTCGCTGTCGGGCCGCGAGTGGGAACTTCCCGGCATGTGGAACCGCATGTTCGAAAGCCGCGTCCTGAGCGGCTACACGACGTCGGAGCTGGCGCGGATATCCTCCCTGCCCGGCGGGGAGTCGATCGAATGGTGCTACGGATGCGGCAAGTGCGTGCCCGTCTGCCCGGTGGACCTGGTCGGCGAGTACGGGCCGCGCAAGTTGCACCGCAAAGCCCAGACCGGCGTCAACTTGCTCGGCGACGCGGACCTTTGGATGTGCACCACCTGCGGAAACTGCCTACGTGTGTGCCCAAAAGAGGTGGACATGATCCAGATCATGCCCGCCGCTCGCGAAGCCGCCGTCACCGACGGGATCATGCCTCCCGAACTTCAAGATGTGTTCGAGAAGACCTTCCGCCAGGGTAACTGCCTGGGGGAGAACCCGAGGCGCCGCCACGCTTGGACGAAAGGCGCGGGAGTGCCGGTCCGGGTTCTCGCGTCGGATCCCCGACCCGTCGACGTGCTCTTCTACGTCGAGGACTACTGGTCCTACCATCCGAGAGGCCAGCAGGCGGCTCAGGCGTTCGCGCGCATAGCAGACGCCCTCGGAGTGGACTGGGCGATCCTGGGGGCCGAGGAGAAGACCCTCGGTGACAGCCAGCGCACGGCCGGCGAGAAAGGGCTGTTCGAAGCGTTGATGGAAGACGTCGTAGCCACCCTGGGCAAGTACAGCTTCAACAGGATCGTAACACCGGACCCCCACGGCTTCAACGCGCTACGCAAGGTGTACCCGACCTACGGGCACAACTTCGACGTGCTGCACTACACGCAGCTCCTTGCCCCTCTGATATATCAGGCGGAGTGGGCCGGGTCCGTCGAGGCGAAAGTGACCTTCCACGACCCGTGCTACCTCGGCCGCCACAACGGCGAGTACGACGCCCCGAGACGCCTGCTCGCCGCCATCCCCGGCGTCGAGCTCGTAGAAATGAGCCGCTGCAGGGAGAACGGCTACTGCTGCGGGGGTGGCGGCGGGGGCATGTGGCTCGACGGTTTCAACTCGGACCGGGTCACCGAGCGCCTGTCGGAGCGCCGGGTCAAAGAAGCGGCCGAGACCGGTGCTGACATCCTCGCCGTTTGCTGCCCTTACGAGGTGTCACGCTTCGAGGACGCCGCCAAGTCCACCGGCAACGAGCACCTGAAGGTCCTCGACATCGTCGAGTTGGTAGACGCCGCCATGTTCCCCCGGTAGGCCCGGGGCCAGAAAGTATTCGGGCACGCAACGTCAGGAAGGTTTGTGATAGCCATGAGAATTGTCGTACCGGTCAAGCAGGTACCGGACCTCGTAGAAGAACTGGAGCTCAACTCGGAAGGCTCCGACATAGACCGCGAGTTCGTCAAGTTCGTCGCCAACGAATGGGACGAGCAGGCCTTAGAAGAGGCTCTGCTGATCAAAGAAGCCGTCGGAGCCCAGGTGAGCGTCGTCGCTTTCGACGAGCCCGACGTGGACCAGACGCTCTACACGGCGCTGGCTCGGGGGGCCGACGAAGCGGTCAAACTGACCGGCGCTGGCGACGGCTGGCTGAGCACCGCTGAGCGCTCTCGGCTCCTGGCGCAGTGGCTGTCAGGACAGTCCTACGACATGGTGATAACAGGTGTGCAGGCCTCCGACGATCTCGACGGCCAACTGGCCGGGACGCTCGGCGGGCTTCTCGGCGTGCCGCACGCGTCGGTCGTCGTGGGAGTGGAGCCCGGCTCGGGGTCTGTGACCGTCACCCAGGAGCTGGCCGGGGGTACCGTGGTGAGAACCGAGATCGCCACCCCTTGCGTTCTCGGCATGCAAACCGCCCGGCAGGCTCCCCGCTACGCGCCGATCAGCCGCATACGCCAGGCGATGTCCGCCGGCGGCCTGGAAAGCGTAGAAGCGCCCGGCGAGGCCACCGGCCCGGCCGACGGCATCGAGCTTTTGCGGCTGTACCCTCCGGAGAAAGCGGGACGAGCGGAGATGATCTCGGGTGACGCTCCGGCCGTTGCCGAGCGGATCGTGGAGATCCTCGCCTCCAAAGGGCTGGTCAAGCTGTGACACCGCCCGGCGAGTCCCGCAGTCAGCGAACGTCGACCGTTACCGGTCCGGGAAGGAGGATCCCCAATGGGAAATGACGTTGTGGTGGTAGTCGAGCACGACGGTGGTGTCGTCTCGGACACCACGTTCGAACTTTTGGGAAAAGGCCGGGAGCTCGCCGACGCGTGGGGCGGCCGGCTCGTGGCCGCCCTGTTCGGCGAACCGGAACTGGCCGGCGAGTTAGGAGCAGCCGACGTGGTCCGCTTCGCAGCGGGCGCCGAGCTCGGCGGCTACTGCCCCGAAGCGTGGGAGGCTCTTTTGCTTAACGTCGTCGAGAGCGTCGGCGCCCGGCTGGTTCTGATCGGCACGTCCACGGTGGGCATGGACTTGGGCTCTTCGCTCGCTGCGCGCTGGCACGCTGCGCCGCTGTCGTACGTGGTCGCTTTGAGAGCCGACGGGGACCAGCTTCTCGCCACCTCGCAGATCTACGCGGGGAAGCTTCTCGCCGATCTACGCGTGACAGCACCACGGGTCGTGGTCACCCACATCGGCGGGCTGCTCCCATCCGACGCTGGTAGGAGAGCCGGCTCCCCGGCGCGCGAGGAGATAGACCCTGGCGTGCTCGGCTCGCTGAAAAGCGCTTTCAAGGAGCGCCGCGTTCCCGACGGCGGAGGGGTCGACATAACCGCCGCCCCGATGCTGGTGTCGGTGGGTAGGGGTATCGCAGGCCAAGACAACCTCGAGCTCGCCCAGGAGGTAGCCGACGCCCTCGGTGTTCCCCTGTCGGCTTCCAGACCCGTGATAGACCAGGGTTGGCTGCCGAAACCCCACCAGGTCGGCAAGTCGGGCAAGAAGGTCAAGCCGAAGGCTTACCTGGCTTTCGGTATCTCCGGGGCGCCCGAGCACCTGGAGGGCATGCGGAACTCCGAGCTGATCATCGCCTGCAACACCGACCCGAGCGCACCGATCTTCGACGTGGCTCACTACGGGACAACCGTAGACCTGTTCGACCTCCTACCCGAGCTCGCCGAGCGTCTAGGCGACTGACACGACCCAGTGCTAGCACTAGTCGTCACCCGTCACATCCTCGGCGGCATGGGGTCGGCCCAGATAGCCGTCTTCTACTCGCTCGCCGTGATCGCCATAGCCGTCTTCTTCTACGGCATGGCACGCCGGGTCGTTAAATACCGCCAGGGCCGGGCCCTCGACCGACCGTGGCTTCGCGGTCCGGGTTCCGGGGTGAAAGGCGTCACGGCAAGGCCGAGCTTCGCGTCCGCTGCGGGCGCGGTCCTCACCAACCGGACGGTGCGGCGGCGCAAGCCTCTGGTCGGTTGGGCGCACCTGGCGCTGTTTTGGGGTTTCCTCGGACTGCTCGCCGCGACGACGATCGTCGGTGTCGACTACGACATCTATGGCCACATCATCACCGGCGCTTTGCAAGGCCACGAGAAGACCTTCCTAACCGGATGGTTCTACGAGGGTTTCAACCTCGTTTTCAACGCGGCCGGTGTCGCTGCGATCGGAGGCCTCGCTGTGCTTTTGGTGAGAAGGCACCAACGAAGCGAGCCTCAGTTGGACTACACGCGCGTCGACGTGAAGGACGGCGGCTACTCGAGAGCGAAGCTCGTCGCCGGGGATATGCTCTTCGTCGACCTTCTGATGGCCATCCTCGTAACCGGCTTCTTGGTCCAAGGGCTGCGGATCCTCTCGGAGGGCTTCCCCAGCTTCGAGGGTTGGACGTGGATGGGATGGTTCGTCGCCAAGGCCCTCTCCGTCGCAGGAATCAGCCCTGACGTCGCGTTCTACCTTCACGGGGTGCTGTGGTGGGCGCACTCTTTGATGGCGCTGGGTTTCGTCGCCTACCTGCCCTACTCCAAAGCCGTTCACATGATCACCTCCGCGGCCGACCTGGTGGCAACCGACCCCGGTCCGACGCGCAGGCTTCCCGCCCTTGCGGACGGCAAGCCGGGCTACACGAGCGCCGCCGACTTCACCTGGAAGGAACTTCTAGACTTCGACGCTTGCACCAAATGCGGGCGGTGCCACGAGGTGTGCCCGGCGAGGACGTCGGGCGGTCCGCTTTCGCCGAGGGATCTGATCCTCGACCTGCGCCAGTGGCTCAACTCTTCGCGTCACATCCCGACGCTGCTGGAAACCGAGCTGCGCTCCGAGACCACCGGGCCGGCCGCACCGCCCGACGCGGAACCAGCCGGGGACGTGATCCGCCAGGAGACCCTTTGGGCTTGCACCACTTGCATGGCGTGCGTCGAGGCGTGCCCGGTGGGCATCGAGCACGTTCCTACAATCGTGTCCCTGCGACGCCGCCTCGTCGACCAGGGCAAGTTGGAGCCAACCCTTCAAGCGGCGCTGCAAAACGTTGCGTCCCAAGGCAACTCGTTCGGCAAGTCGGCCCGCATGAGGGCGCGCTGGACCAAAGCGCTCGACTTCACGATCAAAGACGCCCGCAAGGAGCCTGTCGAGCTTTTGTGGTTCGTCGGGGACCACGCCTCTTTCGACGAGCGCATGCAAGGCCTCTCCCAGTCCTTGGCGCGGCTTCTTCACGACGCCGACGTCGACTTCGGCCTGCTCTACGAAGCGGAACGCAACGCCGGAAACGACGTGCGCCGTGTAGGAGAAGAAGGCCTGTTCGAAATGCTCGTCGAGTCGAACATGCAAGCCATGGGCAACGCCAGCTTCAAAGAGATCTTCACCACCGACCCGCACTCTTTCAACACTCTGCGCAACGAGTACAGCTCCTTCGGGTTGGAAGTCCGGGTGCGCCACTACAGCCAGCTGCTCGCCGACCTTCTAGACGCCGGCCGTATCCCCGTAGCACCGTTGGGCACCAAGGTCACCTACCACGACCCGTGCTATCTCGGCCGCTACAACCGTATAACCGAGGCGCCCCGAAGGGTGATCCGAGCGCTCGGCTGCGAACTGGTGGAGATGCCACGCAACAGGGACAACACGTTCTGCTGCGGGGCCGGCGGGGGACGCATCTGGATGGACGACTCCCACCTAGAGGAGCGTCCCAGCGAGATGCGGATCAAAGAAGCGGGACTCTTGGCCGTAGACCGTTTCGTCGTGGCCTGCCCGAAGGACTTCGCCATGTACAGCGACGCCGCGAAAACCACCGGTCTCGACACGTCCATGCGAGTCGTGGACCTCGTACAGCTCGTCGAGGAGGCGCACGTTCTCGCCGTGCGCGACACGGCCCGCGAGACCGCCGGGATGGCATCCGGGGCCAACTCAGGCGAGACGGAGACCTCATGAGCATTCGGGTGCAATGCCCTTGGTGCGATTTCGCTGGGAGCTCCCGGTCACTGCAGCAACATTTCGACGAGGAGCACCCCGACATGGTCGCCTTCCCGACGCGCGGCAGCCGCAGCTTCTACGCAGTGACCTGCCCGTCGTGCGATTCTGGTTACGAGCAGGAGATCAAACCCCGCTACAACTCTCCTGACTTTCTTGAGGAGTACCGCAACGAAATACGGCTCGTAGCGTTCGACATGCTCGTCAATCACATCGTCGCCGAGCACACCGACCTCGGCGCCGCCACGTCCAACACAGCGGAGGAGCTATGACAACCGACAGCGGCTGCAACCTGCCAGAAGACCTGTTCTACCTGATCGACAAGCACGTTTGGGCCCGGCCGGCCGGTGACGTCGTAGAAGTAGGGCTCACCGACGTCGCCCAGGCGATGGCGAAGAAGATAATCTCCGTGGCTCTGCGCGACGCGGGCAAGCCAGTGAAGAAGGGGCGCAGCCTCGCCACCGTCGAAAGCGGCAAATGGGTCGGCCCGGTGCCCAGCCCCGTCAGCGGCGAGGTGGTCGAGGTGAACACAGCGTTGGCGTCGGCGCCGTCGACGATCAACTCCGACCCCTACGGTGCCGGCTGGGTGGCCCGGGTCCGCTGCGCCGACTGGGACGCCGACTCCGCCGACCTGGCTACCGGTGCGCGAGGTGTCGCCTCCTACGAGGCTTTCCTCGCCGAGCAGGGCATAACCTGCGCCGAGACCGCCTGAGCGGGCGATGACCCCCGGCGTGACCTCCAACGTCTGGGCGGGCTGCGACGTGCCGGGTGGTCTCGTCTACGACCTCGACGCCGACGTGTGGGTCCGCGTCGACGCTGACGGCTCGGCCACGGTGGGAATGACCGACGTAGCCCAGACACGATGCGGGCGCCTGGTGCAGGTGTCGTGGAAGCACGCAGGCGCGAAACTACGCAGGGGTCGGCCCCTGTGCGTCATCGAAAGTGCCAAGTGGGTAGGGCCGATCAAGTCGCCTCTCACCGGAACCGTCCTGGAAACGAACGACGCGACCTTCGACGCTGACGTCGCCGCAGCAAACCGCGACCCTTACGGCGCCGGCTGGTTCGCCCGCATAGCGCCGAGTGACCCGGCCGAGTTAGAGCTGCTGGCTGACGCGTCGGCGGCCTTCGAACACTACCGTGAGGTCATCGAACGCGACGGGATCCGCTGCTACCGTTGCGCAGAGTGAGCTTTCACACCCACAGCAGCCACACCCGGCCGGCGTCGGACACGACGTCGAACACTTCCACGCCGCAGTCGGCGGGTCCCCGCGCCCGCCCGCCGGTCGCAGCTTCGAACTGGCTGCCGTGCGCCGGGCAGGTTACCACCCCCGACTCGTAACCCCCCTCGGAGAGCCGAGCCCCGGCGTGAGGGCATCGGTCAGCCACGGCGACGAGCTTGGAGTCCAAGTTGAACACTGCTACCGGGCCGATCGGAGTGTCGTCGCACGCTGCGATCAGGCCGAGCCGGCCGGCTATCTCCGCTGCGTCGAAAAGCGCCCACCGCTTCTTACCAAGCCCTGCCGTCCCAGCCGAGGCGACCATCGCGGCGAGCGTCTTCGCCAAAGCCCCGCTATTGACTACGACGTCCGCACCGGCACGCTCCGCCTCCTCCCAGACGTTGCGGTCCGGGGAAAAGGTGTGCGCCGCTACGATAACGTCAGGTCTCGCCGCCTTGAGCTCCGACACGAAGTCGCAAGCCCCGCCGGCTTCGAGCGCGACGACCGCCACGGCCGCCTCCTCCGCCACGCAGCTCACGTCCAAACGCTCCCCCAAGACGACT
Source organism: Acidimicrobiaceae bacterium (assembly GCA_027391075.1). Taxonomy (GTDB): domain Bacteria; phylum Actinomycetota; class Acidimicrobiia; order Acidimicrobiales; family Palsa-688; genus JAJZAM01. The sequence goes on from DAHYHI010000090.1 coordinate 11,296, forward strand.
TCGACTTGAAGGCGCCGTCCCAGCGTCGGCGCTAACCGGTCGCCTTTTTGCAGCCACACCCGCGGGCGGGCTCGGGAAGGCACCAGATCAGATGAAAAGCGAGATATCAGCGTCGGCGGCCATGTTGATGTAGCTGGCCGCTCCCATCGGAGCTTCGATCCCGTCGATGAAGTCGTCCTTGGTAAGCCCGTAAAGGTCCATCGTCATCTGGCACGGGTAGAGCCTCACGCCGAGATCCTGGGCCATGGACAAAAGATCGGTCGGGCTGGCCACCTTGTAGTCGTCTGCAAGCTTTTTGATCATCTTGGTTCCCACCCCGCCGAAGTGGATCTTGCCGAGCCGGAGATGGTCGGTTCCGCCCCGGTCGACGAGAGACTCGGCTTTTTGCATCCAGTTCGTGCCGGTCACGAGCTTGTCGTTGCGCTGCAGGACACGCAAACCCCAGAACGTGAAGAACACGCTGACGTCGAGACCTGACGCCGCGGCGGTCGTGGAGAGGATCAACGTCGGCCAAACCCGGTCCAGGTCGGAGCTCCAACAGACCACGGCCATGGTTTTCTGACGCTCGGACTCCCGTGCGGGAACAGCTGGTTCTTCGAGCACCGCTACAACCCCCTAGCTGTATATGCGCGTATGCTCATATTCGCGGACAGAGCTGCGATTGTCAAGCCCTTTGTGCAAGCTTGTCTACTTGGAGCTGTCCACCCCGGGCGTGGGATACAGGTGGCGTCCCGTCACTCCTGCCAGTCGGAGTTGCATAACAAGCGGCTTGGACCCTGGAGCCCACGTGTCGAGATCGAGCGAAGCGAGCTGTGGGTGGTCGTGAGCCTCGTCGCTGATCTCTTCGAGAGCACCTTTGGCTGACACGCTCCAACCTCTCCGTTCCGCTTCGTCGATGTCGTCGACTTCGAGGGTCGCATGGCAAGGGGCCGCCTCGCGCAGGAGGCTGTGCGACCCGGTGCGCAGGATGACCCGCCCTTGCTGCAGCGTGTAGTTCACTGGCAGCACGTGAATCTCGTCGTCGACGATGACCGCTATGCGCCCGAGATGCTTTTGGCCTAGAAGCGCCCAGCAGGTTTCGGGAATCAAGCTTTCCAGAGCAGCGTCTGATTCGGAAGTCTCCATCCTGCCATTTTCAGCTTCGGCTGGCTCTCCTGCTAGGGCCGATCGTCATATCTTCGAGAGGCGATCAGGGCCCTTCTACCCTGCCGGGCTCACCTGGGACCACGAGGTCCCGTCGGCCGTCCGCCACATGCGCCCACCGCCGATAAGCGCCCAGGTTTGCATCGAGTTGACCGCCGCCGGCGAGCTTAGGACCCCCGGAGTGTTTCGCCCGCTGCGCGGCTTACCCGCAGGCGAGTCAGATCGCTACAACTCCAAGCGCTGGGTCGAGAGGTACGACATCGGTCGTCGGGTGGAGGAGGCGGCGGATATCCCGGCTGATGTGCATCGAGCAGAAGCGAGGCCCGCACATCGAGCAGAACTGAGCGTTCTTCGCTGCTGGGGCGGGGAGAGTCTCGTCGTGATATGACCTGGCGGTGTCAGGGTCAACTGAAAGGTTGAACTGGTCTTCCCAGCGGAACTCGAAGCGTGCGTCGGAGAGTGCGTCGTCTCTGGCCTGCGCCCCCGGATGACCCTTGGCTATGTCCGCTGCGTGCGCGGCAATCTTGTAGGCGATCACCCCTGCTTTCACGTCGTCGCGGTTGGGAAGACCGAGATGCTCCTTCGGCGTCACGTAACATAGCATCGCCGTGCCTTGCCAAGCTATCATGGCAGCGCCGATAGCAGATGTTATGTGATCGTAGCCGGGTGCAATGTCAGTTGTGAGCGGACCGAGGGTGTAGAAGGGAGCATCGTCGCAAAGCTGTGACTGCAGCGCCATGTTCTCGGCGATCTTGTCCATCGGGACGTGTCCTGGCCCTTCGATCATGACCTGCACGTCGCGTTCACGAGCCAACCGACCCAACTCGCCCAGTGTCGTCAACTCGGCGATCTGCGCTTGGTCGTTTGCGTCGGCGACACACCCGGGACGCAGGCCGTCCCCGAGCGATACGGTCACGTCGTAGGAAGCCAGGATGTCACAGAGCTCGGAGAAGTGGGTATAGAGGAAGTTCTCCTCGCCTTGCGCCAAGCACCACGCAGCGAGGATCGACCCTCCCCGGCTGACGATACCTGTCTTGCGCTGAGCTGTCAGGGGAATGTGGCCCAAGAGCACACCCGCATGCACCGTCATGTAGTCGACACCCTGCTCACACTGTTCGACGACGGTGTCACGGTAGATCTCCCATGTGAGATCCTCCGCTTTACCTTTGACCTTTTCAAACGCCTGGTAGAGGGGGACGGTCCCGACCGGAACCGGGCTGTTTCGGATCACCCATTCCCGCGTGTCATGGATATAGCTTCCCGTCGACAGGTCCATCACCGTGTCCGCACCCCAATGTGTAGCCCAGGACATCTTGTCGACCTCGTCGTCGATCGTCGACGCTACCGACGAGTTCCCGATGTTCGCGTTGATCTTCACGACGAAGCGCCTGCCGATGATCATCGGCTCAGCTTCGGGGTGGTTCACGTTGAGAGGCATAACAGCCCTTCCTGCTGCCAGTTCGTCGCGAACCACCTCGGGGCTGACGCCCTCGCGTACAGCGACGAACTCCATCTCAGGGGTTAGAATCCCTCTCCTCGCGTACGACAGCTGGGTCACAGCACGCCTACCGTCGCCCCGACGCGGCCGCCTGGCGTGGCGTCCCGGTCCGTCGCTGCTAACCGAGGCCACCGGGCGGGCTTCGGTGTCGCGTCGCTCCTCAATCCACGTTTCGCGCAGAGTGGGCAGGCCTGTGGCGGCGTCGAGCTGGACATACCGGTCCGACGCCGGTCCGCTCGTGTCGTAGAGGTCCAATACTTTGCCGTTCGAGAGGGTCACCCGCCGAACCGGAACCCGGATGTCGTCGCGTGATCCACGCTGGTAAGCCTTGACCACCCCGACAGGGGACCCAACCGGAGGTTTCGGTGTCATGTCTTGCTCCCTTCGCCGGTATTACCCGGACAGGTTCGTCCGGTCGGCGGCCCTAGCCACCCTCTCAGCCCGCTAGGTGCGAGCTCCCGGTTATGTGTTGTCCTGACACCATAGCCCGCGTTCGCTCCTCATGGTCGCCAGTCGGGGCTGCGCCCCATGAAACCGGCGAAGCGCTCCAACGTCGGGCCGCCCTCGTCGACGGGCTGTTCTGTGCCGAAGGGGCTGCCTGGTCCCATCATGTTCCGGTACTCCGGGCGCAGCATCGCCCGGCCGGCGTCGAGCGCTGCCATCGCTAGGCTTTCGTCGCACACCGCCGGCTGGCCGGTCGCTACCGCAAGATCCCAGGAGTGGGCGACCAGCTCGCTCAGGTACATGTCGACCAGCGTCGAACCGGTGTAGGTCTCACCCCAGGGCATCGTGGTGGTCTCCGACAGGCGGTCGTCGCTCCAGGCTCCCGCCGCAGCCCTCCCAGCCTGGCTCAGTTGGTCTGCTGCGTCGCCCAGCTCGACGTGGGGGAACTCCTCGCCGCTCGGCGTCTCACCTCGGCCTAGCGACACGGCGCGCCACCCCGCCCCCACTAGGTGGTCGACCAGGGCAGCGACGTCGAAGTCGGGGCAGGGAGTCGGCCCAGCCAGCTGGTCGGCGCGCACGGCGGAAACGACCTGCGCGGCGTGGGCGTAGGCGTCGAGGAGGGCTCGCCGGCGGTCGGAGATGTCGTGGTCTGCGTGGAGCTCAGTGGATTCGGTCATGACCTAATTGTGAAAGGCCAAGTGGTCACCTTGTGTCCTATTTCTTTTCCTGTTGTGTAACGTCGCTGCTGTGCGCGCTGACAGGCTCGTTGCAATCGTCCTTTTGCTGCAGTCTCACGGCCAGCGCACAGTCGCCCAGCTAGCCGAGACGTTGGGCGCCTCGGAGAGGACGATACGCCGGGATCTCGACTCGCTCTGCACAGCGGGCGTCCCCGTCTACCCTCAGCGCGGTCGCGGCGGCGGTTGGGCGCTTCTGGCGGGCCACCGTATCGACCTGTCGGGTCTCACCGCCGTCGAGGCAAGGTCGCTGGTACTGGCTGCCTCTGGAGCTCCGGGTCAGGAGGGTGTCGACTCCGCTCTACGCAAGGTGCTCGCAGCCTTGCCGGCCACGATACGCGACCAGGTGCTCTCAGCTCGCCACCGGGTGCACGTCGACCCAACCGCCTGGGGACCAGCTCGGGGCGAGGGCGCCGAGTCAACCCTCGCCGGGCTCCGGGACGCCCTCGAGCGCAGCCTGGTGGTGGACCTTTGCTACGCCAAGCCCGGCTCCGATGCCTCTTGGCGGCGCGTACACCCTCTGGGGCTGGTGGTCAAGCACGGCACCTGGTACCTGCTCGGACTCGGCCCGACCGGTCCGAGAACCTACCGCGTGTCGAGGATCCAGACGCTCGAACTGACGTCAGAGCCGTCACGAACCCCGGCGGATTTCGACCTGGCCGCTACCTGGGGCGAGTCGCAGCGCGCGTTCGACGCGCTCAGACCGTCCGCCGAAGTCACCGTCGAAGTGTTGGTCGATGCGGGCGCATGGCCCCGCCTGTCCGGGCGTCTTTGCGCCTGGTGGGATCTCGCCGACCTTGGGGTCGCCTGCGACGGCCGGCGCAAAGCGCTACTTCGGATCTGCAGCCCCCGCCAGGCGGCGATGGAGCTCGTCTGCTTCGACGGCGCCGTCGAGGTGTTGAACCCCCCGGAGGTGCGCGCCGAGCTCGCCGCCCTCGGGCGGCGTCTTGTCGAGTGCTACACGGCCGGCGAGACGGTGATGTCAGACTCTGGCGGTGTCCTTGCGGAACCGCCAGATAGCACCGGCTGTGAAAATGACGAGCCACACGACCAGGTTCGCCGCCCAAGCCCAGTCAAAGGCGCCTTGGACGAGCGGGTAGTGCACGAGTTGGTTGAGCCCGTATAGAGGCGTGAAGGTGGCAAGCATCCGTAGTGCGTGGGAGAACTGGCTAAGCGGGATGAACAGCCCGCCGCCGAAGGAGAACAGCATCAAGGCGAACCCGATGATCTGCATGACGTTCTCCGATGGCAGAAGATAGCCGACGAACAGCCCGAACGCAGCGAACAGCAACGACCCGATCCAAAGCGCCAACCCCGTCGCCACCCAGATTCCTGCGGGCATGACGGGCTTGTGAGTTGCCATGCCGACGACGTAGACGGCGAGCACGGCGGCAAGGCTTAACACCAGCGAGGTCGTCATCTTGATCGCTATGTAGGCTGCCGGGGCCAGCGGCGTGATCCGCAGCTGGCGGCTCCAACCCAACAGGCGCTCAACCGATACCATCGCCCCGCCACCCGCCGTTGCCAGCACAGCGCCGTAGAGCGCCATGGAGATCATGATGAATGCGGACTCGTTGCCCTGGCCCACCCGATCGGTCGCGTATGCGCTGTTCAATCCGAACAGCAAGAAGAACAGCACCGGCACGACGACCGTGAAGATCACCGTTCGGCGGTTGCGCAGCAGGCGGCGGATCTCCAATCCGACTACAGCCGCCGAGAAGCCCCCGAGGGGAGGCACGGGACGCTCCCGAGGGTCGGCCGGTACAGTCGGTGCGTTCACCGGCCCACCGCGGGCCGTATCGTCGGTGCGGCATCGGGGCTGTCAGGGTCCCCGGTGAGAGCCACGAAAGCCTCCTCCAATCCGAGCGCTGTGACCTCCAGGTCCTTGGCGTTGGTCTCGGTGAGCAGGTACCTGGCTACAGCGTCGCTGTCGGCGCAGTGCACGACCACGCTCGACCCGCGAACCTCCACCCGATCCACCCCTGCTATCGAGCGGAGCGCCGCATCGTCGGGTTCTGCGAGCGTGGCGCGCACGGTACGCCCCGAAGCTAACGCCTTGACCTGAGAGGCGGTGCCGTCGGCGACGATCTCCCCCCGTCGCACCAGCACCACCCGGTCCGCGTACGCGTCGGCCTCCTCCAGATAGTGGGTGGCGAACACGATGGTCCGCCCGACGTCAGCGTCGTGGCGGATAGCCGCCCAGAAACTTCGCCGGCCCTCCACGTCCATACCCTGGGTCGGCTCGTCGAGCAAGAGCAGCAGCGGGTCGGGCAGTAACGCCATCGCGAAACGCAGCCGTTGTTGTTCGCCTCCCGAGCACTTGCCGACCAGACGCCCTGCGATCTCGGTGATCCCCGCCCGTGCCATCACCTCCTCCGCTGGCCGGCTCGAAGGGAAAAGGTGGGCCGTGTAGGCGACGGTCTCCGCCACGGTCAGGTCCTTGAGCAGCCCGCCGGATTGCATGACCGCCGACACCAGGCCACGACGCACGGCGTCCCTGGGCGACATGCCGTACACCGAAACCCGCCCGACGCTCGGATCGGACAGTCCGAGGACCATGTCGATGGTCGTGGTCTTGCCGGCCCCGTTAGGTCCGAGGAAGGCGACGACCTCCCCCGGCTCGACGCGGAGGTCGATCCCGCGCACCGCCTGGACGTCACCGAAATGCTTGTGCACGCCAGCGAGCTCGATCGCAGGTGGCAGGGTGCCGGCGGGATCTCGGCTCGCCCATCGCCGCCTGTCGCCAATGCCGACTTCCACCAGGGTTAGACTACCAGTCGAATCGACCTGTTACAAGGATCTGATGGTGCGAGACCGACCGTTGACCGACTTCGAGAACGTGCTGATCGGCTTTGTCGCCCGCAACCCCTCGTCCGCCTACGACCTGAAGAAGCGTTTCTCTGACAGTCCGGCCGGCGTCTACCAGCCGAGCGCAGGGGCGCTCGTACCCGCCCTGAGACGCTTGGTGCGACGTGGCTACCTGAACGCCCGAGACGAACCCGGCCCACGCAACCGGCGGGTCTACGATGTGACCGCCGAAGGGCTCGAAGTGCACCGCGCCTGGCTGCGTCAGCCCGTCGATCCCTCCAACGTCGGGCGGGATCTCGGGGTCCACTTAATGCGCTTCGCCATGATGGAGCCCGAGTTGGACGAACACGAAGTCGTAGAGTTCCTCGCCGATCTCGCCGGCGCGCTCGAAGTCTTCGTGAAACAGGTCGAGGACTACCTTTCGGCGACCCCCCTACCGGGACGCCACCCGGCTCTCGCTCTCGAACACGGCATAGTCGCGCACCGTGCCAGCATCGAATGGGCAAGGGCTGCGCTGCGAACCCTGAGCCATTCAGCTACCTCTGACTCCAACGCCGGGCCCGACGGGCGCCGCTGGTGAGGCGGTCCGGTGAGGTCCTGAGCCTGGCCAGCTTCGTCGCATTAGGCATTCCCGACGGGATGCTCGGAACCGCCTGGCCGGAGATGCGCCACAGCTTCGGCGCTCCGATCGGCGACCTCGGCCTGATACTGCTCCTGTCGACCGCGGGATCGGTCAGCGTTACCTTCTTCGTCGGGCGTCTGCTACGACGGCTCGGGGTGGCCATCGTCCTGGCCGCTGGCGCTGTGTCGGCAGCGTCTGCGGCTGTAGGCTTCTTTGTGGCGCCCTTATTCGGGGTCGTCGTCGCTTTCAGCGTGCTGTTCGGGGTGGCGGCCGGCCTCACGGACGCGGGACTCAACACCGCGGTAGGGCTGTCGGGCCGTAACAGGCTTCTCAACCTTCTCCACGGCGCTTACGGGGTAGGCACGGCTATCGGGCCTGTCGTAGTCACCCTCTCGGTGCTCAGCGGCTCGTGGCGCCCCGCCTATGTGGTGTTGGCTGCGGTCGACGCCGTCGTGGCGTCGTGGTGGATACTGCTGCGCCGACGCGATGCCGCCCTCGACGCAGCCGGAGGCTCCCCTGCGACACCCGCCGCGCCGGTGGGAGCGGTCCCCGACGTCGCCTCTGGCCCCCAAGGGGCAGCTCGGTCGATCCCAACGCCCGCGGGACTCCGCCGTCGCACGGCGGTTGCTGCGGGAATCGCCGTCTTCTTCGTCTACACCGGCCTTGAGGTGGCGGCGGGCCAGTGGGAGACGACGTACACCAAGGGCCACCTGCACCTGTCGACGCCGGCCGCGGGCATCGCAACTTTCGGATACTGGGCGGCGCTGACCGCCGTACGGCTGATCCTCGCGCTCCTGCCCCGTCCCATATCCGGCCAGACGGTGCTGCGATGGGGAGTGACGCTGAGCTTGGCTGCCGCCGGGCTGATCTGGTGGGATCCCGTTGCCGCAGCGGCGATCGCCGGCTTTGTCATGCTCGGTGGGGCGCTGGCGGGGGTGTTCCCGGCGCTGATCGGCTTGACCCCGGTCCGGCTCGGGTCGGACCTCGCCGCCACGGCCATCTCCTGGCAGGTGGGAGCGGCCGCGGCCGGTGGAGCGGCTATTTCAGCCTTGGTCGGTGTGGTCGTCGACGTAGCGGGTGTCGCCTCGCTGGGGCCGGCTCTCACTGTCCTAGCCGTGGCGCTTTTGGTGTTGGAGAGACTTCTCGCAGCGGTGCATCCGCCGTCACAGTTCTAGCGGCAGCCCGGCGTAGTTCTCCGCCAAGCCTTGCGCCCCGGCCCGGCTAGTGGTCACCCAGCGAAGCTGGGAGATTTGAAGCTCTGCGTCGAAGTCGTCTCCGTGGCGGTGCAACATCATGGTCATCCACCAAGAAAACTGCGTGCAGCGCCACACCCGGCGCAGCGCCCTTTCGGAGTAGGTGTCCGCCAGGGAACTGTCCCCGTCTCGCAGCATCGCCGACAGCGCCGGGGCTAGGAGCGCGACGTCGGCGATAGCGAGGTTGAGGCCCTTAGCTCCCGTCGGAGGAACCACGTGCCCGGCGTCCCCTGCCAGGAAAAGCCTTCCCTGGCGGAGGGGGGCTGCCACGTGGCTGCGCATCGGGAGGATGGACTTCTCCCTGATCGCGCCGGTGCTCAGGCGCCACCCGCCGGGCTCGTCGCCGAGCCTTGCGGCTAGGGAGTCCCAGATACGGTTGTCAGACCAGGCGGCGAGGTCCTCGTCGGGTTGGACTTGCAGGTAGAAGCGACTGACGCTTTCGGAGCGCATCGAGTGCAGAGCGAAGCCGTCTGGGTGCCAGGCGTAGATCAACTCGCCAGTCGACGGCGCCACGTCAGCGAGCACCCCGAGCCACGCGAACGGATAAGTCCGTTCCCACGCTCGGCGATCGGTGATGGCAGTCCGGCAGGGCCCGTGAGAGCCGTCGCAGCCGACCACGACGCCAGCTTCGAGGCGCCTTGGGACGCCGCCCGCGTCGACAAAGCTCACGAAGGGTCGATCGGTGTGGACGTCGTGGATCGACGTCTCGGACACCTCGTACTCGACCCGCTGGCCGGCCGCCCGCCGGGCCGCTACCAGGTCCTTTTGGACTTCGGTCTGCCCGTAGACCCAGACGCCGCGCCCGACGAGATCGACGAAGTCGATGCGGTGACGTTCGCCCGGCCAGTGCAAGAGGATCCCGCTGTGATGCAACCCTTCCCCGTCGAGGCGATCCCCGAGACCCACTTGACGGAGAAGGTCCACCGAGGAGCTTTCCAGCACACCAGCGCGGACGCGTGAGGCGACGTAATCCTCGGAGCGGGCTTCGAGCACCACCGACTCAACCCCTTCCCGCTCAAGCAGGTGCGATAGCAGCATCCCCGAAGGGCCGGCTCCGACGATCGCGACCTGGGTTCGCACAGCCGAATGATAACCCCCTGCGCCCGGCGAGGCCCGGCCCGCTGCGGGTGGCGTCCTCGCGGCCGCTTGTCTAGTCTTCCGAATGTCGTGACGAGAAATTTGGCTCCCCAACCTTCGACAGCGGTCTCGGAGAGCGCGTAGGTGATAGAGGTCTGCGGCGACGCCGAAGCCGCACTTCGCGACCTGCGCGACGGGGCTACCGTCCTAGTCGGGGGTTTCGGGGAGGCAGGCCTGCCGTTCGGTCTTCTGGACGGTCTCCTGCGATGCGACGCCGCCGGCCTGACCGTGGTCAGCAACAACGCCGGCAACGGCGACAGCGGCCTCGCCGCGGTGCTCGCCACGGGGCGTGTCCGTAAGATCATCTGCTCCTATCCCCGCCAGGTCGACTCGTGGGTCTTCGACCGCCTCTACCGGGAGGGCAAGATCGAGCTCGAGCTCGTTCCTCAAGGCAACCTGGCCGAGAGGATCCGGGCGGCGGGCGCTGGCATAGGCGGTTTCTACACGCCGACCGGGGTCGGGACTCCCCTAGCCGCCGGCAAGGAGGTCAGAAACATAGCCGGCTGTGACTACATCCTTGAGCTGCCTATCCACGGCGACGTCGCCTTGATAAGGGCCGACACCGCGGACGAGGCGGGCAACCTCACCTACCGTAAGACCGCCCGTAACTTCGGGCCTATCATGGCGACTGCCGCCAAGGTAACCGTCGCCGAGGTCAACCGGGTGGTGCCCGCTGGGGCTATAGACCCTGAGAACGTCGTGACGCCGGGCATCTTCGTGAACCGTGTCGTGCTCGCCGTCGGGACGGCCAAGGCGGGATCGGCCCGCTCGGGATCGCGGGAGACCACGAGGTGAGCGCCCCTTTGACCAGGACTGAGATGGCGAAGCTCGTCGCCCGTGACATTCCAGGTGGCTCGTACGTGAACCTTGGCATCGGCCAGCCGACCCTCGTAGCGGACTACCTTCCCTCCGATAAGCACGTGGTGTTGCACACTGAGAACGGCATGCTCGGCATGGGACCCCAAGCCCAGGGCGACGACATCGACCCGGACCTGACCAACGCAGGAAAGCTTCCTGTCACCGAGCTCCCAGGAGCCTCCTACTTCCACCACGCCGACTCCTTTGCCATGATGCGCGGCGGGCACCTTGACGTGTGTGTCATGGGCGCCTTCCAGGTGTCCACCGCCGGGGACCTCGCCAACTGGCATACCGGGGACCCTGACGCCATCCCAGCCGTTGGGGGGGCCATGGACCTGGCCGTCGGCGCCAAAACGGTCTATGTGATGATGACGCTCTTCGACAAGGACGGGACCCCGAAGCTCGTCCCCAAGTGCACCTACCCTCTTACAGGCCTCGCCTGCGTCAGCCGGGTCTACACTGACCTCGCCGTGTTCCGGCTGGAGGACGATCAGGTGTACGTCACCGAGACTTTCGGGACGACGGTAGACGAGCTGGCTTCGAGACTCCGGGTACCAGTCCTCGCCGGACCGTTCCCGGCCTGAGACTGGCTGAGGCGTCAGCGCTCAGCGCAGGTGAGCGACGACAACGACACCAGCTGCGATCCGTCAGGGGCGAAGTTCTCCGGTGCCAGCCAGCGGTCGTAGGCTGCTCTCACTCGCGGCCATTCGCCGTCAGTGATCGAGAACCAAGCCGTATCCCGGTTGCGCCCTTTCACGATTACGGCCTGGCGGAAAGTCCCCTCGTAGACGAACCCGAAACGTCGAGCTGCTCTCCTGGACGGCGCGTTCAATGCGTCGCACTTCCACTCGTAGCGACGGTAGCCGAGCTCGTCGAAAACCATGCTCGCCAGCAGGGCTATAGCTTCGGTAGCCGCTGTGGTCCCCTGCAGCTCCGGGCTGAAAGCAAGATGGCCGACCTCGACACTGCCCATCTGGCGGTCCATCCGCTGCAGGGCCGCAACGCCTGCTGCGCTCCCGCCCCTGGGCAGTATGGCGAAGAAGATCGGGTCGTCACGGTCCGCCACGCTGTCTATCCACGCCATGTAGGTTTCCAGATCCTCGAAGGGACCGTAGGCCATATAGGTCCACATCCCGGCGTTTCCATCCCGCCCGTTGGCGGCGAACAGGTCGGCACCGTGGCGCCCGGCGTCGAGAGGTTCGAGCCGGCACCACCGTCCGGTAACGACTTTCGGCGTCGGCGCAGAGCGAGGCGTCCAGCCCGGGACGGGCGGGCCGACAGGCTGACCGAACTCGTTCAGGTGTCCCACAGCTCTCCCAGCTCGTCGAGCATCCTCGCTGTCATGGGACCCAAAGCATCGGGGTCGCCGTTAGCGACCCACTCGGCGAAGGCCCGGTGGAACACGCGAACTCCGATGTCCGCAGTTAGCAGTGCGAGTCTCGGCGTCGCTTGGCGGCCTTCGAGCGCCTCGGCCACCTTGGAGGCGAGACGCTCCAGTTTGATCAGCTCACGTTCTTGTAGCTCCGGGTTGGCCGCAATCACTCGAGCCCTTACACGGGCGTAAGGATGGACACCGGCGAAGACGTCACCGGCAGCGCAGAGACCGGCCCGCAGGGCCTGCATGGGCGACGCGGCCTCGGGGGCTTGCTTGACCGCTTCTGCGAAAACCTGCTCTAGGTGCTCCGCTCCGCTGAAGAGGACCTCACGTTTGTCGGGAAAGTACCGGAAGAATGTTCGCCTGGTCAGCCCGGCGCGCGCTGCGATGTCAGCGACCGTGGTCTCGTCGTAGCCCTGCTCGTCGAAGAGAGCCAGAGCGGCCCCCATCAGGCGCCCAACGGCATCAGGCTTCCAGCGGCTCACCTCGACATCATACAGTTACGACACACAGTGCCATTGATGTGTTACAGTAATGACGTCACACAATGACATCACCTTATCTGTGAAGGAGCTCCCAATGCGTGTCCTAGTTACAGGCGCCTCGGGCCACATAGCCTCAGCACTTATCCCCGAACTGCTCGACCACGGTCACAGCGTCGTCGGACTCGCCCGCTCCGACGATGCGGCTAAGAAGGTGGAAGCGCTGGGCGCCGAGGTGCGCAGGGGCGACCTAGACGACCCCGACGGCTTAGCAGCCGCGGCGTCTGAGGTGGACGGAGTCATCCACCTTGCGTTCAAACACGAAGCTCTCCACGACGGCAAGATCGACGTCGCGGCCGGCGCAGACCTGGCCGCCATAGCCGCCATCGGCGAGGCCCTTGCCGGCACCGGCAAACCTTTCGTCGGCACCGGCGGCACCCTGATGCTCGCCATCTCGGGAGTCACGGGACGGCCCGGCACCGAGGAAGACGTAGCCCCGGGGGGAGGTCCGCGGATCGACTCCGAGAACGCCCTGATCGCCCTCGCAGATCGTGGCGTGCGCTCCTCGTATGTCCGTCTGGCGCCGCTGGTTCACAGCGACATAGACCTGCACGGCTTCACACCAACCCTGATAGGCATGGCCCGTGAGCACGGGACCGCCGCCTACATCGGGGAAGGGTCGAACCGCTGGCCTGCCGTTCACACCCGCGACGTCGCCGTGCTGTACCGCCTCGCCCTGGAGAAAGCCCCAGCCGGCTCCCGACTACACGGGGCAGCGGACGAGGGGATCCCCTTCAAGACGATCGCCGAAGAGATCGCCGCCGGTCTCGGGGTTGCCACGAGGAGCGTCACCCACGAAGAGGCGCCCAGCTACCTTGGTTTCCTGGCGTTTTTCGCCTCCTGGGACAACCCCACATCGACCAAGCGCACCCGAGAGCTGCTCGGCTGGGAGCCAGCCTGGCCCGGCTGGGTCGATGACGTGCGCTCGGGCCACTACTTCGCCTAGGCACCCCTGCTGGACCTAAACGCCGAACGATTTCTCCTATCGTGCGTGCCAGGTAACCCAACGATCACAAGGACGTAATGATCACGAATCCGCCACCCGCTACGCCAGCAGCGAATCCTCCTGCGCCGGGGATAGAGGCAGGGTTGCTTGTCAAGGAGCCGCCAGTCAAGCCAGGCTGAGATGCAATCAGTACGCCCGATCCCGCACCGTCAGGAGCCGTGACCGTTCCCGCCGCTCCTCCGTCGGGTGTCGACACGATGCCAACTATGGGTTTCGCCAAATATTGGCCAGACATGCCGCCGTAATTGACGGCGTTGCCAAAGGCGTAAACTTGCCCGGCAGCCGAAACAAGCCAATAGCCGGACCCTGCAGGGTCCACGGCCCTGGTGGATACTGAAGCAAGGGCCGCCTTCGACAAGAGTCCGCTAGAATAGCTCGGCGACACTGGCAATGTTAGGGCCAGTGCCGTCGAACCAGCTATAGCAGTACCGGCAACTAGCAGCGCTCGCCGGTGGCCGGACTTACGAGCACGGGTCGAAGGCTTAGAACTATTGGGTCGAAGCATAGTCGATTGATTCGATGTCATGTCTCTTCAGCTTGACCTCCGATTTCTGCAGCTTGCAGAACCGAGTCGCTCGCCACGGTTACACCAAACGGGTTTGGGCGTCTCATGTCAACTTCGGCCAGAGGGTTCCTTCTGCCAGGCCCTATAGGGCCCCATGAGCTACTGCATGGTCACCGGGTCAATCCCTTCCGGCGGACCCGGTGGGCTAGAGCCATGGTGTTTCGACTCTGGCCGACGTACTCGACACGGAGATTGCGGTGTATCACCTGATCCATCAGTCGACTAGTCTGATGGACGGATAGCGCGCCCTCGAGGCGGTCGCCGATCATCTCATCGGTCGAGCACCGGAGCTAGCGGCCGGCGCACAGAAGAACGATCCTTGTGGAGCAACGCCCCTTGGTTGCCTTCACTAACCGACAAGATCAAGCATACCTCCTGGCTCGTCGCTCCCTCGACGTCTCGCAACGTCACAACGAGGTGTTGGAAGATCGGTAGGCGGTCGATACCTGCGCGCACCTCTCCGCGGAGCGCGTCCGCCTCCAGGCGATCTTCGACCAGGCCAGCCCACTGGGCCGGCGGCACGGACCAGGCCCCGTCGGAGCCGAAGCGACCGGGGTCCACATCCGGCTCAACCAAACCCTTTGGTACCACCCCGTTCGCTCGAACGCCAAGCGAGCGATCCCGGTTCTCGCTTATCTGGAACGTCCCTCCTCATAGCGATGAACGCCCCTCGAAGTGCTCTACACGGCCCAGCACGGCCAGCCAACTGTCTTGGGCCCCGTCTTCGGCAGCTAGGGGATTGCTCACAAACGGCCGGGCGAGGCCGGCGAGACGGGATTGGTCCAGGCCGACCAGTTCGGCGAACGCTGGGGTCCCGACGAACACCACTGACCTAGCCGGGCTGCTGCGCCGATCAGGGTCGCAAAGCGGAGCGCAGAGTGGCTCCGGCAGGACTTCGATTAGGCATGGCTTCCGAACGGCCACGGTCTTCTTAGAACGAATGCCCCACTGCTCACGCGCTCTCCGAACTCTTCACGGTGCTAGAAGAAGCTGACCTCTCTCCCTGCGTCCTGACCGGCCCAGTGGCTGGGACGTTGCGCACAGTGCCGGCTCAACCGGGCACATCAACAGCCCAGACACGTCTATAGAACTCAGATTAAACCGG
>DAHYHI010000053.1:0-6211 GCA_027391075.1 Acidimicrobiaceae bacterium
TTGCGGGTTTGGATCCGGCGCTGATCAAGAACGTCCAGATGAACGACGGACCCCTCGATCCGCCGACCCAGGATCTGGCCGACTACAAGGACGACTGCCTGCGCCACCGGGTTCCCCCGGGGGGAGGCGAGATGGGGGCAGCTGGTTTCGTCGCGGCACTACTCGAAGCGGGTTCTACAGCGCCGTGGTCGGTAGAGGTGCCCAACGAAGCAGCGTGGCAGGGCTCCGCCGTCGATCACGTGGTCGCCTGCGCTGACGCCATGCGGCACGTGCTCGGCGAGGCTCGATCCGGAAGATAGCGCTCGCGCTGCTCCGCGCTGCTCCGCGCTGCTCCGCGCTGCTCCGCGCTGCTCCGCGCTGCTCCTCGCCGCGCGGCAAGCCCGCCGATGCGCCGCTAGCTAGGCCCTAGGCGACGCCCGGCGACTGCCCACTCCGTCAAATTTGGTCAGGATCTTCGCGTGCCGTACACAGCCTGACCATTTGAAGCGTTTTTTCGCACTTTTTGGTACACGATCTTCGCTCCCAGAAAATCCTGTACCAGCCCTCGCTCAGGAAACACACTTTTTGGTACAAAAGTTTTCCGAGTCGAAGATCCTGACCATTTCTGACGGTCACAGGACGGTCACAGGCAAAATTCCACCAGATCTGCCGGCCCACGCACCTTGACCCACCGCTATTCCCGGCTTTCAATCCACGACGATGTCGACAACTGCGGCACCGATTGCGGCGGCGCCCGACGCTGTTAGCGCTATGGCCCATCCGCTGGCACCAAGCGGGCGACAGCCGAAGAAGGAGCTGAGCCCGGGCGTCTGGATGATACCGGCCAGGCAAGCCGCAGCCAGCAGACTCGAGCTGACTACGAGCGGGCTTCGCCTACCGACAATCATGGTCTGGCCGAGTTGCGCGCCGACGAGCGCAGCTAACGCGACGGTCCGGGCTCGCCCTGAGGTGCCGGTCGCCCGGGCCGCAAACCAGGCCAGATAAGCACCGGCCGAAGTGGCCGTGGCCCGGATGGCGACGTCACGGGCTAGGCGGCCGCCGAGTGACGTCTCAGGTCCCTCCTGCTCGAGGTGCACTCTTCCCGAGCGCGGCGCCTGGACCGCTATCGCCATTGCCGGGACCAAATCGGTGAAGAGGTTGACGGTCAACAGCTGGCGCGGTTGCAGCGGCGGCCGGCCCGAGATCAAGGCGCCTCCCGCTGCGAACGCCACCTCCCCGAGGTTGCCACCTAGGAGCAGTGCCAGCGAGTCGCGTACTGACGCCCACATAGCCCTTCCCTCCACCATCGTCTCGTTGAGCGCCGCTAGATCGTCGCGGGCGATCATGATGTCAGCTGCGGCCTGGGCGGCAGCCGTCGACCTGGAGCCGAATGCGATGCCGACATGGGCGAGTCGGATCGCCTGGGCGTCGTTGGCACCGTCTCCTGTCATCGCCACCACCCGCCCAGCCCGCTGATAGGCAGCTACGAGTCGGACTTTGTGGGCGGGGGCTACTCTCGCAAACACGGCAACCTGGTCGAGGACACGATCCAGGTCTTCCTCGCTCATGGCGTCGAGCTCAGGTCCTGTCAGGACTCGGCGCCCATTGATGAGGCCGAGCTCGTCTGCAAGCGACCGCGCCGTAGCCGGGTGGTCCCCGGTGATCATTACGATGTCGATCCCCGCTCTTAGAAGTTCGGCCAGCGGCTCGGCCGCACTGGCACGCGCCTCGTCGGAGACTCCGATGAAACCTTTGAGCTCGAGGTCGCCGATGTTGTCGTCGGCCAGGTCGGCCCTGGCGAGGCCGTTGCGTTCCGCGACCGCCAGCACTCGGAGGCCTTGACCGGCCATCCTTTCCATTTCTGTGGTCACTTTGTTGCGGGTTCGACCGTCGAGTGCGACAGAGCGGCCATCGGCGCGCTGCCAGGTGCTGCATCGAGCGAGCACAACCTCCGGGGCTCCTTTGACGGAAAGACGACCGCCGGCCTTGCTTCGAGCTGCCACAGCGTGATAGCCCCGACCTGGCTCGAAGGGTAGGGCGCCAGCCTTTTTCCAACCAGGCACGCCTTCGGCGATGCTCACGCCAGCCTGGAGTGCTCCGTCGACTATGGCTTGGTCGGTGGGATGAGGTAGGCCACCCGGTCGGGCTCGTGGAGTGGCTCGCAGCGCCGCAGCCAGGATCGCCCTCCCGGCGGACTCCAGGCGGTCAACTGGCATCGCATCGATACCATCCGACACCCGAGTGACCCTCAGGCGCCCCTCCGTCAGAGTCCCCGTCTTGTCGAAGCATAAGACGTCCACCCTGCCAAGGGCCTCGAGGACCTGCGGGTTGCGAACGAGGATGTCGGAACGGGCCAGGCGGTGCGCTGCCGCTGCCTGCGCCACGCTGGCTACAAAAGGAAGGCCCTCGGGAACCGCCGACGAGGCGAGGCTCACCCCTGCGGTGACGGCTTCTCGTGCGGGTGCTCCACGCAAGGCGCTGTGGAGACCCATTCCGATCCCGGCAACCACAACGGCGGGGATCGTCTTATCCGTAAGGGACCGGAGACGGCTCTCGACTCCCGTAGCCGGCGTAGGCTGCATACCGGTCAACAACGCCGCCCGTCGAGCCTCGGTAGCCGCACCAGTCGCCACGACTACGGCTCGTCCTCTACCGGCGGCTACCGATGTCCCGGCGTAGATCATCGAGGAGTGATCGGCGATCGCAGCCGTCGCTGCGACAGCTTCGGGGGTCTTGGCGACCGGCATTGACTCGCCGGTGAGGGCAGACTCGTCTACCTCAAGGCCCTCCGCGTCTATCACGCGCGCATCGACGGTCACGGCGTCGCCAGCGTGCAGTTCAATGACGTCGCCGATCACTATTTCCTCTGCTTCCACCTTGAACGGGCGCCCTGCGCGCACGACCGTCACCCGACCGCCATGAAAGGCGCCCCCAAGCCGATCTATTGCTGCCTCGGTCCGAAGCCGCTGGAGCACCCCGACCCCCGCATCGAGAGTTATGACCCCGCCGACTAGGCCTGCGTCCACCAGTGATCCGGTGATGGCCGAGAGGACCGCGCCGCCAGCGAGCACAGCGCTCAGGGGGTTGGTCAGCTCAGAAACCAGAAGTTTCAGTGGTCCGGGCGGCGGATCATCATCGGATTCGTCGCTGGCAGCGAAGCGCGCCGCCACTTCCCGCTCGTCGAGCCCGGTGGGCCTACTTGCAAGCCCATCCAATACTTCGGCCGGGTCAAGAGCATGCCAGTCGGGACCGGCCCCGATCTTCTCTCCGGTAACTGGCGGACGCCCAGGCAGTTTTGAGGCGAGCCATTCTGAAGTGAAAATGGCGGCCAGGGACGCTATTTGGACAGCGGAGACGGCCTTTCGCCCAGCGCCCGACGTCGAGCCGAGCGATGCGAACCCGCCGACAAGAGATCCCGAGGCAGCGAGACCGACAGCAACCTTGCTCGCGGAACGAGCAAGTCGAGTGGAGTCGATGACGGCCGGCACGTCAGCTGGATTGATGCAGACGACGTCGGCGCCCCACGGAAAATGATCTGCTTCGGAGACTGCGACGCCTATGCCGAGGTCGGCTGCGCGCAGAGCTGCGCCTGCTCGATGGGAGATAAGCGCGACAACCCGTCCGTCGGCCTGCAATTCTCGAACTGACCGGGCGAGGAAGTTTCCGCCGGCCACCACAAGGTCCGCTTCGACGGTAGCCGCAAGCTTCGATGACTTACCCGCTAGGACGATGTCGTGGGCAGCGAAACGAATAGCGTCGAGCACGTCCTCGATCCGAAAGCCGAATGCTGCCAGTCCAGTATCCACTACGACCGTGTCGATGGTGTCGAGGTGTCGCAACACCGAGGGATTGAGTACAACGACCTGCCGCCGGGAGAGCCGGCGCCCGATAGCCGACGCGAAGCTTTCCGTCCCGAGCCGAGCGGCCCTAGGCATACCCGACAAAACCACGTCGGCGCTGCGAACCGGGTTGGCGGTAACTCCGAGAGCGACTGCTGCAGCCGCAAACGTCGCCCCTGCCGAAGCCTCCCCATAACGCTCGGCGGCGCTCAGGGGCGCCGGGCTAGGGCGCCGATCCACATCGAGGGCAGGCAGAGCAGTAACGGGCCCGTCCTTTGGCCACATCCCCGGCTCAGCGTCCAGCCAGGCGCGACGGCGACCCGTTTGTTCGCCCAGGAGGGACAGTCTGTGGGTTGCGTCCACTACCAAGCCCAGTGGACCCTGCCCGAGCCCCTGAAGGGCTGCGCTGGTCACCGCCGTGACCGTCGCCGTCGTCGGGTGTCGATCGAGAACCCGACGTAACGCCGGTACCCCATCTACTCCTGTAATAACGCTGGCCAGCTCCACCGGCAGCGCAGGAGCCCGGACGATTCTCCCAGCCAGGCCGACGCCTATGCCGAATACGTCTGCGACGAGTGCCGTCACGGTGCGGGCGATACCAGCGGGGTCGGCGGGATGTTCGAAGATATTGCTGTAGTCGTCGGAATCTTCGAAGTCACCGAGGCCAGCGTGCGCTGAGTCGATCGAGTCGATTACCTCTGCGACGTCGCCGATAGCGACCTCGGCCTCCTCGAAGGACACGATCAGCGCCCCCAGCGCCCTGTTGGCCTGGGCCCAGCGCACCCCGTTCATCACGGCCACGGCTGCCTCGACCTCCCTAGCCAGCTCGTTTCCGAGGCGACCGTCGAGGTTCCGCATGCTCAGGTAGGCGTGGCCGGGCCGCGTTTGAACGACCCGACGCTTGTGCTGTCCTATGAGAGGGCTGGCCAGCCGCCGCACGTCATTTAGCGCATTTCCGACTGCATCCCTGGCCGGCGATGTACCACGCCGCTCAGCCGCTATGGCTCGCCCATGCAGCTCAGTGCGACCGCCGAGCGTCGGAGCCTCAGGACCGGGTGTGGCGGGCAACGAGGACCCCGGCACCGACCAACAGGGCCACGGGCGGGTCGAGTGCGCCGACCGCTATCGCTCCCAGGAGGGTCCCCCAAAAGCTTGTTTCCACCACACGATTCGACAGAGAAACGCCTACCAATGGAACCCGGTAACCGGCATGGTCGACGGACGCACCGTTCACGGCCCTATCCTTTGCCGTACCACGCCTTGCAGCGACTGACTCACCGGTGGCCACGGACTCGTCGGTGACGACGGACTCGCCGATTGTGCTCGACGGTGCTGCGCTCCTGCGGCCGTTGCGAGTTGCAGTGCTGCGGGTAGGGCTCACTCTGGGTTCTCCTCATCTATTTTGCGTTGACTGCGGGTGCGGAACATAAGACCGGGCTCAACGATCGGAGCCGACAGGGTCTTGGTTGGCTCCCTTCGAGGTCACCACGCGTACGGTTCCGGCGGTGTCGCCGCCCACCGGCTTGGCAGCACCTTCAAGTATCTGACCGACAATGCGCGGCAGGTTCGGAAGGCCGGGCAGGTCGAGCATCTTCAGAAATGGAATGGCGGCAATAAAGACACCCAGCGGAGGCTCAATCAGTCCAACCGACACCGCGAGCCAAGTCCCACCGAAGTAGCCGATGGACCGAGGCCAATCGAATTCGATCGGCCCAAACCGGCTCACCAGTTCGGGTTGCGCACTCTTCCCTGACTTTCCTGTTGCGGTCACTGGCCTCAGTCGTACCCGCTTCCGATTGGAATGTAACCGCAGCGGGAAACATTAGAAGACATGCAGGTGATCGAGGGGTGAGGGGGACGCGGTGAACGAGTTCGTCATTTTGGTGCTTCACGCGCTCGCCGGCGGAACGCTGGTCGTCGCGTTCGCGCTGGTCAGCGAGATCGTCAGGCCGAAAGCTTTCGCCGGTCTCTTCGCAGCGGCACCGTCCGTGGCGATCGCAAGCCTTACGATCACGGTGATCACGACGGGCGCGGTTGCGGCCCGCGAGGCTTCGATCGGCATGGCCGCCGGAGCGATAGGCATGGCCGCTTGCTGCGCTGTTGCCGCCTCCGTGCTACCACGCTTGAAAGCGTTACGGGGTTCGGTGGTGGCGATGGTCAGCTGGGTAGTTGTCGCCCTGGGTCTGTACTGGGTGGTGTTCATCGGTGGTCGGTAAGCCCGAGATCGACGTTCGCCGGATCCGTGGCGTGAAAGCGCGGGAGATGCTGGTGCGTTTCGCTCTCGGCGCAGCGGTGTCGGTGGCCGCATCCGTAATTTCGACCGCGACAGGAGCCCGCCTCGGCGGGGTCTTCCTCGCCTTTCCGGCGATCCTGCCCGCCTCGTTGACCTTCGT
>DAHYHI010000122.1:0-1933 GCA_027391075.1 Acidimicrobiaceae bacterium
TGGCACTCGGGGTCGCGTTAGGCCATCTCGAGGAGGCGGGGATCGAAGCGGTGAGAAGAAAGTCGGTTGCTCTCACTACTTTTGCCTTGGAGTTGGCGGACGCATGGCTCGTGCCCGAGGGGGTGGCGGTAGCGTCGCCGAGTGATCCCGATCGACGCGGAGGCCACGTGACTCTTCGACGCCCTGACTTCCGGGCTGTCAACGAACGCCTCTGGAAGCGTGGAGTGATCCCCGACTTCCGATCCCCCGACGGGATCAGGATAGGGCTGGCGCCGCTCAGCACCAGCTTCGCCGAGGTTTACCGGGGCCTGGCGGCGCTACGAGCTGAGATATAAAATTAGGCGGATTTCGGTACTCCGAGCCACCCGCGAGCCAAGTGCACATCGTGGACCTGGGCCGCTCGACGGAGGTCAGTCTTGCCTTATGCGCTCCTGCTCACGCGGAGGCGGAACACGATGAACGTCGGCACTGCGTCCAGTTCGGTCAGTTCTTCAGGGAAGCGTTCGATGGCCGCCCTCGATGGCCGCGCTTCGACGACCCGGTCTACAGCGAATCTGGCATCCGCGAATGCGCTGACAGTCGCCGATAACGGTCTGCGCCAGAAGTGTTGGGTGACTCTGATGTCGGCTTTCTGCCAGGTGTCACTGACGAGCTCGGTGTCGAAGTACCTGCCGTGCTGCGAAGCTAGGGGCGCAGCGAACGGGTGGTCGAGCGAGAGGACTACCCAACCATCGGGTCGGAGGATCCGGGCGAACGATTCGAGGGCGACGGACCAATCGCGCAGGTAGTGCAAGACGAGTGAGCACGTGACCCCATCGACTGAATCTGGGACAAGCGGCAGAGGAGAGGCCAGGTCGGCTACGAAGAAGCTGCCCCGGTCCGAGTCGGAGCAGCGGTGCTTGGCTTGGGTTACCATTGCCCCGCTGAGATCCAGACCGATCACACTCGCCCCCTGGGCCAGGAGCCATTCGGCTTGGGCACCTGAGCCGCATCCCGCGTCCAAGATGGTGGCGCCTCGCAAGCCAGGCGGCACGAGTGATCGAAGGGCCGGTCGTTCGAGGTGACCGTTCCACGGGCCGTCATCGGTGGTCTCGGCCCAGACCCCTGCGAGCCGATCGTAGGCTTCTCGTGTACGGAGGCGATGCTCAGCGAGGTCGATCGGAGTATCGCCGGTCATGTCCATTGGCATAGCAGGTACGCGCAGTTGCGTGACGTGTCGACGACGTTGATTCTCATGTTGAAGCGAAGTTGGCGGCCGCTATGGTTTGCGTGTCGCATCGAAGGGAGATAGCAGCGGGGTGGTCGACTTTGACAGGAGAAGCTCGCTTTTCGATTCCTACGAGAACGCAGCGGTAATCATTTCAGGTATCGGGACCGCCCAGCTCGGCCACCCGACGCCGTGCCCCAAGTACGACGTGTCTGCTCTTATCGACCACCTTGTCGAGGCGGGTCGTCGTGCGGCGGCGCTCGGCCGGGCGGAGTCTCCTCCGCCGGGAGATATGTCGCCTCACGTCGAGCTTTCCGACGCGCCCGGTGAGTTGCGGCGTGTAGCGGGAGAGGCGAAAGAGGCGTGGGCGGACGACTCGGGGTTGGCGTCGTCGTTCAGCATGCCGTGGGGTGAGGTGTACACAGGTGCGACCCTGGTGGAGATGTACTTGGCGGAGCTGGCGGCACACGCCTGGGACTTGGCCAAAGCCACGGGGCAGATCCAAAGATTGGACGCGTCGCTCGCCTTGCCGGCGCTCGAGGGGGCTCGGGCGATGATCAAACCGCAGTACCGGGACATGGTCGAACCCGGAGCGCCATTCGGGCCGGAGGTGAAGCCACGTGCCCACGCCGACGACTGGGAGCGCCTTGTCGCCTTCATGGGGCGTGACCCCTTGGCATCGCTCGGGGACACCTAGCTAGAACTTGGAGCCTCCCGACGTGCTGG
>DAHYHI010000056.1:0-5630 GCA_027391075.1 Acidimicrobiaceae bacterium
GTCCCGTCGTTGTCAGGGCTGCTCACCGCCCTCCCCCGGACCTCCAGGATCAGGCTGCCCTCAGCTTCAGTCGGCCCGCTGCGACGGACCGAAGGTGGGTCCTTTCACCCCACCCGGATACATGGCGCCTCGTGGCGCACGCCCAAGTCGTGGAAGCGCAGACCGGCGAGACCGGCGGCTTCGGTTGCCGGGAGCCAGACCCGCTGGCGCCAATTGGTGTAGCGCAGCGGGGCGCCGTTGGCGACCACGAAGACCAGGGAAGGTGGTGGTGAACAAGGTGGAGCTACGACAGGAGACCTACCTTCCTGAGCAGGAGCGGGGCGGCTTGGCCGAGGTCCGTGACTTCTTGGTAGCTCACGAAGGCGCCGGCAGCGGCGAGGTCGCTCCTCGCTTTCTGTTCGTAGGATCCGATCCAGGGGAGCAGGTCGAGATCGCAGCAAGCATCCACGGCGTACTACGACAGGTGATCGAGGCTATGAGCCAGGGTCTCGCTGTCACGGTCGTTCCTCAGGTGCAGAAGCTCACAACCCAGCAGGCGGCGGAGCTTCTGGGCGTAAGCCGGCCGACACTGATTCGGCTCCTGGAGACGGAGCGGATCCCGTTCGAGCGAGTGGGCTCCCACCGACGCGTCATGTTCCGAGATGCTCTTGCCTACAGAGAACAGCGCCGAGCTGAGCAGTACAAGGTGCTCGAAGCGACGTCGGTGGACGTCGATGACGAGGGCGACATCGAGACGGTCCTGGCTTCGCCTCGCGAGGCACGACGCCAAGTGGCCGGGCGGCCTCGCGCACGATAGGACTGCGATGCCAACTCACCTGTCCGATGTATCCTCCCACGGTGTCGCTGCGAACCCGGAGTCGTCGCCCATGTGGAAGTAGATGTGTCCCCGGAGCGAGCCGTCGTCTTGGAGGCGAGCCCAACCGCGTCCACTGGCCCGATCGTTGTCGTCGTTTCCTTCCCAGCTGAACTCCACGCTCGGACGCCCGTCTTCCGAGGTGTGACGGCAATCCAGCCAGCCGGTCACCGCGATGAACCCGAATTCGCCCGAGGCTTGCTTGTCGAACTCGATGTACGCGGGGCCGATCAGATCGAGGGCGTCCAGGTCCCAGAGATCCATCTCAGTGATGCGCCACCTCCCCCCGATCTTCTTCGGTCGACTCTTGACCAGGGTCAGTCTCGGAGGCGGTGCGGGATCAGCAGAGCCCGAGCCGGCGACCTGGGGGGTTTCGCTGAGGGCCTCGAAGGCGGCGTCGAAACGCTTCCGGCGGGTTCGGTTCGTCTCATGGTTGGCTTCGGCGGCCACCGCGTCGATCAGCCCATCGATGTCATCCCTGCTTCCTGTGATCATGGCACCCGTCGGGATGCCTCGGGCTCGGAACACCAGGCGCTCACAGTCGGAATCGAGGTACCTCAAGTCCCGAAGTCCCATAGCCACCTCGTCGCTCACGACGATGTCGACCTGGACTTCATCGTCGGGCAAGGGTCTCGGGTCGCGCAGATCGAAGCAGGAGTCCTCCCAGCCGCTGATCAGCCCTTCGTCGCCGCACGCGCTGCAGCGCCACTCGATCGCCGCAGGCAGATCGGCTCTGAACACCGCAATGTGACCAGGACAGGCCCGCCGTCCCGGGCGGCGCTGGCAGCGCAAGGCGCTCTCCCACGGCGACCCCGCTTCCGCCGCTGTCGCGGCGCGAACCACCGACCCCAGATGGTCGGCCATCCGGCGGGCCGGTCCGGGCACGTCGTCGGGAAGGTCTAAGAAATGGCGCAGATCAGACACGAACATCGGCCTGCGACAGTACCCCCCTTCGCCGGCCGGAACTTGGTTCGGACATAGGAGCGGGTCCATTCCTGTGACCCGGAAAACCTCTTCAGCCAGCCCGTGGCTCGTCGCCCTTGGGCCGCCTCCCGCTGCTCGGACGAGACGCAATGAAGGCGTGGAGAGCCTCCACCGGGACCCGCCCGGACCGGCCAATCCACACCGAAGCGATCTCGTCCGCCTCGAGCCCTACTTGACCGGTCCCGACGACCGGAAGGCCAAGATCCGCCAGGTAGGTAGCGCCTGAGGCGCAGCTCGTGGGACGCCGGCACCGAGGCCCCCGCCGGTCCGCCGGGCTACCCTTCGGGTAGGGCGATGGGGAACGTAAGGCCCGGCCCGGGCTGTGGGGAGGAGCGATGCATCCAGCCGGCTGGTTCGTGGACCCTGGTGACCCCCACCAGCTCAGGTACTGGGACGGACAGACGTGGACCGGCTACACCCAACCGCGAGTGCCCGGAGCGCCCATACCCGGCGGTCCTGCGCAGTACGCCGGCTACGGGTATCCCTCCATGCCGCCCGTCGCAGTCGCGGCGAAGAGCCCGGCCATCTCCATGCTGGTGTCGTTCTTCCTCCCCGGCGTCGGCTCCATGATCAACGGCGACGTCGGCACCGGCATCACCATCCTGGTCATCTGGCTGATCAGCTTCCCGCTGATGTTCTTCTTCATCGGCTTCTTCACCCTGATCGGCGCGTTCATCTGGGGCCTGGTGGACGCCTACCAGGGCGCCCGCCGCTGGAACGCCCGCCACGGGATCATCTCCTGAGGCTGCGCCGACCCGACCATGGATAACAACGCCCCATCAGCCATCGTCTTCCAGGACGACGACGCGGCCTACCTCCACTGGCGGGGCGCCCATCTCCGAGGTTTCGTGCTCAACTGCGCCCGCCGTCCGACGCCTGATTATCTGGTGCTCCACAAGGCTTCCTGCGGGTCGTTGGCCTCGGCTGTTGGTGACGGCCGGAGCTGGACCGTCGCCTACATCAAGGTGTGCTCCGACGCAGCGTCGACCATCGAGTCGTGGTGCCGACGGCAGGTTGGCGCTGAACCGCAGCGATGCGGGGTGTGCCATCCCTGAAGCACAACCACTTGAGTTCCTCAACCGCTGTCTGCCGGCAGCGCTGGATTCCGGCATGATCGTCCGTCTCTGAATAGCGGAGGTCCGGTATGGGGCGGAAGCTGGTAATCGAAGGTGGGGACGGCCAGGTCGGCTCGGTCCTCGAACAGGTGGCGGCAGACAACGAGTACCAGCTGCAGGAAAAGCTCAAGAGCTACCCGGAGCTGCTGCCTCTCGATGAGCTCGGTGTTCCCGGTAAGGCCATGGTCATAGGGCGGGAGTCTGCTCTCGATTCCGGCAACGTCGACCTCGTGTTGCTGGGCAGCGCCAGAGACCTCGCGTTGGTGGAGTTCAAGACCGGTCCTCAGAATCCCGACTTCCGAGCGTGCCTCGCTCAGCTCCTCGACTACGGCTCCGATCTGTGGGGCATGTCGCTTGACGACTTTGAAGTCAGGGTGTTCCGACCGTACGTTGCCAAGCAGGGGAGTTCGAACGGGCTGCCGCCGGATGTTTCCCTCGACGACCTCATGGCTGGACCGGGTACGACGGACGTGCAGGACGCCGTCGACTGGCGGCAGCGGCTTCAGACGCAGCTCCGCGACGGATCCTTCCACTACGTCGTGGTGGCACAGAGGTTCACTGAATCCTGTCCTTCGGACACTGCGCTACCTGAACGCGACGGTCCGAGGAGCACGATTCTCGGCGGTGGAGCTAATTCGCTTCTCGGGGGCCGAGCACTCGGCCTTCGAAGTCCGGTTCGTGGCGGGCGCACAGCCGGTCTCCGGCGGCGGCTCAGCCAAGACCGCTCTATCCGGGCTCGCCGAGTTCCTTGCGAGGATCACAGACGACGACTATCGACACGCGTTGCAGGACCTCTTCAGCGGCCTGTCTGAGATCTCCGGATTCACGGTGTACTGGGGCACCGCCGGGTGCAGCCTCCGTGTTGCTGTTCCCAACCACGGGCCGCTCTCTATCGGCTGGGTGTTCCCTCCGGGGCCGCCTCGGTGGATGGGCCTCAGCGGCCGTCCTGGCGACCGCCCGGAACTTTCCAGAGTGGGCTGGAGCGAGACGGCCGGGCTCTCAGCAACTCGACGTCTCTCATCCTCCGTAGAAGATGACTATAATACTGGTCATGTCTCAGACGTTGCCGTTGGCCGAGATCAAGGCTCACCTGTCGGAGATCGTGGACCGGGTTGAACGTGAGCACGAGCGGGTGGTCCTTACTCGCAACGGCCGGCCGGCGGCGGTGATCCTCAGCCCGGGGGACCTCGAAGCTCTCGAGGACACCCTTGAGTTGTTGTCTGATCCTCAGGCGCTCTCGGAGATCCGGGCAGCGCGCGACGATGTGGCCGCTGGGCGGACCGCCTCGGCTGAGGAAGTGCGCACGAAGTATCTGCGTCGGTGACGCCTGCCGGCTACGGGCTGATCGTGGCAGCAACCGCCGAGCGGGTACTGACTCGACTACCCGAAGCGGTGGCCGCCGCGGTGGTCGAGTTCATGGTGGGACCCCTTATCGAGTCTCCTCGCCGGGTCGGCCACCCCCTGCGTTACGAGCTCACCGGGCTGTGGGCGGCGAGGCGGGGACCCTACCGTGTGGTTTGCGAGATCGACGATCAAGACCGGACGGTGACGGTTCTGAGAATCGATCACCGAGCCGACGTCTACAGACCCCGCTAGCGTCGGTGACGCTGCAAGCCTCATCCCTTGCCGGCATCGGCGTGAGCGTGTGCTTGAACCGGTTCTCGCCACGCAGTCGCCCCGAGAGCGACGGCGACCAAGGTCGCCGAGCTGGTGGAGAGGTGGGTCCAGGCCAGCGGAACCGGGGCATCGACGAGGACCCGGAACCGGTCGATCGTGAAGAACCATCTGGTCCCGGAGCCAGCCACCTTCATGTTGTCCGTGGCCGGTCTTCAGCCTCCCCCCTCCGGCACGCCAGCAGGTAGGAAGCCGTTGAGGAGGATCGCCGCTGGCGGGATCGGGCACGTGCGCTGATCGTCTCAGAATGGCTATAGGTCAAGGATGAAGCGCAGGGGCCTGGCCGATGGCATGGAGTTCCTCGACCGCTGCCGCCCCTCGCCGCCCCACGATCCGTTCGGTGGCGACGACCCGAATCTGGTCGCAGCGCGCGTACGAGGGACGATCGAGCCCGCTGCCCCCCGGCTGGAGCTCCACATGGCTTCGAAGGCCGTACGATCGCGACCCGATCGGAACTATCACGGCGAGGTCTCCTGCGCTGTTGTTCAGAATGTCTGCCGAGACCACAACGGCAGGCCGGATGAACGCCGGCTCATGGCCGATCGGATGGCCGAGATCGACGTCATAGATCTAGTCGGTCGCCGATTGATCGGGCGGTTCGGCCATACGAGGCTGATGCGAGCTTGCTATGAGGCGGGACCGACGGCTGGGTAGGTGGTTACACCCTTGTAGTTAGGCCCCCGCCGGCTCGGTGGGGTGTTTCGGGGAGCAGTCAGCAGTCCGCCAGGGAGCGAAGAGAGGTGCAGATTTCGTCTCGTCGAGGGCCGAGGAAACCAATCCTCTGGACCAGAGCGGACCGGCGGATGCGCTGAAGGTTGTCGAACGAGGCGGCGCATTCGACGTTGAGGCCCTCGTCCTCGCCGAGCAGAATTTCGGTCGGGATATTGCGTACGGTTCGGGTGACGGGCGCGACGACGATGCCGGTGAGCACGGGGACGGCCTCGCTGCGCGTGATCACCAGAACTGGCCTTCGCTTGTCTTCGGCTTCAGCCCACCAGATTTCC
>DAHYHI010000020.1:0-5791 GCA_027391075.1 Acidimicrobiaceae bacterium
GGCGGCTTTCGTGTCTACGACTGGAACCGTGCAAACTTCGGCCAATGGGTGGAATGGGCGGCCGTCGCTGTCGGCAAGGACTGCCTCCAGCACAGAAAGTCCGGCTGCTTCGCTTGCAGTCACCACTGGTGGTCATAGCAATGGCACTGACGGAGGAAGCTAACAGCCTCGATGCCAAGCTCAAGCACCTGGAGTTCATTCAGGCTGTCATCTCCCGGATGGCCACGAACTCCTTCCTGTTCAAAGGGTGGGCAATCACCATTGCCGCTGGGCTCGCTGCCTTCGCAGCGGTGGAGTCGCGTACGGCGCTGCTCGTGCTGGCCCTCGCCTCGACGGTCATGTTCTGGGGCCTCGATGGCTACTACCTCTGGCTGGAGCGCTGTTTCATCAATCTGCACAACGAGGTCGCCGCCAAAGGTCCGGCCGAGATCGACTTCTCAATGGCACCCGACAAGGCCAACGCCGCTCGCCGGTGGCTTCGAACGTGTGCGAGTCGTCCACATCTATGGCTCTTCTACGGTGTGATCATCATCGTGGATGTAGTCGGAATATTCCTCCTAAGGAGCAAGTGATGGCTCATCGAGTTGTCTACCGATGCGGCAAGGACGAGTACGGCTACCCCGGGTCATGGATCGGGGCAGGAGCGAAGGCGGTCGGTGGGTGACGGCGCCGATAGAGCGGCTGCTGGATTGCGATTTCTGCTCGATCGCTCGGGGAGAAGATCCCTCCGCCGAAGTCGTATGCGAAGGGGAGTCGTGGGTAGCTTTCTTTCCCCTGCACCCGGCAACTCTCGGGCACACCCTCGTGATCCCGCGAGCTCATGTAGTTGACCTCTGGAAGGTCGAACCGCCCCTGGGTGAGCAACTCATCACCGCAGCGATCGACGTCGGCCGGGCAATCCAAGCGGCGCTCGCTCCCGAGGGCATGAACCTCATTACTTCTGCGGGGCAAATTGCTGAGCAGACGATCTTTCACCTTCATCTCCACCTCGTCCCGAGGTGGACTGGCGACGGCTTCGGTGATATCTGGCCCTCGGCTGGCTTGAACGAGGACCTAGCCCTCAAAGGTGCTGCCGCGAAGATCCGAGAGACCTGCATCCATGTCTCGTGAACATCGCCGAGATGCACCAAACCTGCCGAAGACCAGGAGGCACAACTAACCGTGGCTCGTAGAGTGTTCTACAGCTTCCACTTCGACGGCGACCACTGGCGCACGCAGCAGGTGAGGAATATCGGCGCCCTTGAGCACGACTCTCCAGTCTCAAAGAATGACTGGGAGGAGGTAAAGCTGGGCGGTGACCCGGCGATCGAGGCGTGGATCGAAGCTCAGCTCAAAGGGAAAAGCTGCCTTATATGCCTCATTGGTGCCAAGACGTCCGAGCGGCCATGGGTCATACATGAGGTTATGGAAGCCTGGAACGCAGGGAAGGGCGTAGTCGGTATTTACGTCCACACTCTGAAGGATGCCGACCAGAAGCAATCTGTCAAAGGCGCCAACCCATTCGACAAGCTCGTGTTTTTGAAACAGCCATCGAAGAAGTTCTCGTCAGTTGGCAAGGTCTACGATCCGGGCTTCACTGATAGCCAGCAGACGTACGGCTGGATCGCTGACAACATTGAGGCCGCAGTCGAGGAGGCAATCAAGATCCGTGATGACTTCGAACTGTAACCACCGGGTCGCCCGCGATCAGCAAAAGTGGTGTAGGTAATGGCTCGTCGAGTGTTCTTCTCGTTTCATTATGGCAGGGATGTGCAGCGCGCTCACGTTGTCCGCAATAGTTGGGTGACCAAGCCCGATCGTGAGGAAGCGGGGTTCTTTGACAGCTCGGTGTTCGAGGCCACCAAGCGCGATGGTGAGGCCGCTCTGAAGCGCTTTCTCGATGAGGGGCTTAAGGGGTCGTCGGTGACAGCTGTTCTCTACGGGGCTGAAACCGTCCGGCGGCGATGGGTGCGGTATGAGCTTCTGCGTAGCTTCCTTGAAGGCAAGGGTATCTTCGCCGTCGCCATCGCCGGCATACCGGGATGGGATAAACGTGGAGACATCCAAGGCGCAAACCCCCTTGCCTACCTGGGATATGAGGTCTCCGGCGGGGTCCTTCGACTCAAAGAATACGCGGTTCAGGGGAAGTGGATCTGGTGCCCCGACTTTCCTGCCGTCACGGTGTCCTCTGTTCCGTGGCGGGTGGTCGAGGGCGAGAACAGGACGTTCGACCAATGGTTTTCGGCCTATGACTGGGTGCGGCACAACGGCTACGCGAACCTGGGTTCCTGGGCTGAAGCTGCTGCCAAATCCGCCGGGCGGTGAACCACCCATTGACGCGCCCGCGCGCGGTTCGGCCCCTAGTACCGCGTGCGGAGATCTTCGAGAACCGAGTACCACAAAGCTGGGTAAACATCGCCGTCCGCGAGTTGATTGCGCAACGGTGAGTCGGGCTGGGCTGACAGCCGGCGCGCTTCTCCACCTGGATAGCCGACGGAATAGGTAGGCCGATCGGGGAAGACTTCACGAAAAAGGTCGTGCTCGGTCCGTATGCCTTCCATCCCACCGATGAAAACCGCTGCACGAGGATCGGTCTCGCTCAGCATCTGTCGACGCATGAGGTCCAGGCTCGGTCCCCACGTTGCCCGTACTAGAGGGTTCCCGTCACGCGCCTCCGTCCATATGATCTGGCCGATATCTTCTGCTTCGAAGCGACGGGTGGCAGTGGGAAGTACATCCTCGAACAGCTGGGACTGGTAGATAACCACGCGTTCGGTCTGCCGGGGCTCAATTTCCGCCGCGACGTACAATAGCAGGGGCGCGATCGTCGGGTGTGCGGCCGAGACCAGCCGAATGCCCGCCGTCAGGAAAACGCGCGCGAAGGCAACTACTGCATCGGTGATCTCCGGAGCACTAAAAGCTCCAGTCCACGTATCAGGATTTGGGATGCTTGCCGACAAAAGGACCGCAGCACCGCTTGGCTCTGTGGACACGGGCTCGTGGAAGCGTAAGGGCATTACCACCACCCTCCAATGGCGTTTTCGGGCGTTACGGTGAGGTCACGATTACTGACCACCCAGCTCAGGTGTTGACGCCTCTCGGCGCGGAGGATCCGAGCGCTGTGCACCAAGGTAGCGCCGATGTCCGCACCGGTACCCAGTCGAGCCTCATCCAGTTCCTGCAGATCCGTGGCCGTCGGAAGTCGTGGTGTGATGCCGAGCAGCGTTGATCTTCCACCCTGCTCGACCAGTAGACGCCAGGATCGAGTCGGGATGCAGCTGGTGCACCCGGCCGCGCGTGCGGCCTCCTCGATACTTCTGATCAGCATCCTTCGGCGCCGGACCAGCCCTTGAGCGTGAGCCATTTCGACCAAGCCGACAACTCGGTCCAAGGCAGGATCGGTCAGGATGTCATAGCCATGGGCGTCCGTCATCAGATCGGCGGCCACCAGTGGCTCTCGACCGAGACCCTTGCTTCCTGGCACCGGTTCTGGATCATTCGGCCACTTCAGTATCAGCATGCCCATCGTGTGGCTCAGGGCGTAGTCGACCTCGTCGAACACCCAGTCGGAGGTGTGTGCCAGCGGGGTCTCGAGTAACAACAGGAAAGCATGGTCCTCAAGCGCGTCGGCGATGGTTTCTTGGACGCGCGCCGCCGATCGGATGGCGAATCGGTCTATGAATGGTACGAACCCGTGATGAGTGAGCCGATCATGTAGCTGTTCGGCAGCTGCGAGCCCGTCGTCTCGCTTGTGGCTTATGAAGACGCGACGTTGCTTGTCCTCGATGCCGAGTTCTTCAAGCAGGAGGAGCGTGAGTCTCTGGGCTGAATCAGGACCCTCCCAGGCGAAGCCGTTGATCGGTGAGAGTGACTCAGGCACCGCTTGTTGATACGAGGCAAGATCGTCAACTACGGGCACCACTGGTCGGCCACTTGCTATCGCGTCGGCTACGAGATCGGCGAGGTATGGGTCGATCGCCGCGTCTGCGCTTCCGAAGAAGGTGGTCACCGCGGGGGTGCCTGGAGATGGGTGCGCTTCGAGGACGGCCACAGTTACCGTCCTGTGTAACCCCACACGCTCCAGTTCAGCTGCTACCGCCTGGCGTAGCTGCGCGAGCCACTCGGGTCGATCCGCCTGGATGACTTGGATCTCATACGTCGTGGTGGCGGTCAAGGTTATTGACTCTAGACATTCGGACGGCCGAAGGAAGCCTGGGCGCGTCAACCCGCGACGAGAGTTGGCACCGTGTCGCTGGAGCTCACGGCCACGTCGGCGGAGTAGTTCGGCCACGAGCACGCTGGCGTCGGCGACGACGATCACCCCGGCAGGCCTCGCCGGAGGTCGAAGAGCTCGGCCAGCTGATCTTCCGACATGTCGGTGTCTTCGAACAGGTTGCTCCACGGTGCGGCCGAGCCGCTTGATGCGCGCGTCGCCTGGTCGCGGTGGCGGTCGACAGGGATGTAGAAGCCGATCATGTTCGCCGTCCAGGGCCAGGGGGTCGCACCTTCCATGTCCGCGACGACATCGCGGCCGTCGTCGGCGTCGACCGCATGCCGACCGTTGTGGTCATGCCTCACAGGGCATCGATCACACTTGGCCGGTGGCCTGCTCTGCAGTCGGACGTCTCGTGGCAGGAGACGTAGCCGTTGGTCCCGAAGGGCCGTCGTCCGCAGGGAGGGCGCGGGGCGTTGGTGTTCCGTCTGGCTCGTGGGCCCGAAGTGCGCACTCCGCACTAGCGCACTCCGAGCCCGATCGGTCTATCCTCGGCCTCCTGGGGGCTGCCCCGCGCCTGGACCGGGGTGTAGCCTGGAGGCACCATGTCGTCGACCCAGCCTGCCCCGACGGGTCCTAGCGAGCACCTGGAGCTACCCGTTGCCGAGTTGCTCGATCGGGCGCGGCCGTTCCCGCCGAGCCGGGAGATGCGCATCGACGACGTATCAGAGGAAGAAGGCGTCGCCTTCCTCTCCGCGCTCGGGGCGTGACGGCCCGGCCGGCTCGCGGCCCGGTCGTGATCGACACCGACGTCTACGGCGCCCAGCTTGTTCCAGGCTCGGCTCTTGCTGCCCGATACGAGCCGCTCATCGTCGGACGCCCTGCGTTCATCTCCTTCCAGACGGCGGCCGAGTTGCGCTACGGGGCCCTGCGGCGGAACTGGGGTGAGCACCGGATGCGTCAGCTCGAGGCACGCATCGCCGCGGCCGAGACCGTCCACTCCGGTCCCGACCTCGTCGGCATCTACGCGCATCTCCGGGTCGAGTGCGAGCGGGCGGGTCACGCCTTGAGCCAGCGGGTCCACGACGCTGACCGATGGGTGGCAGCCACGGCGATCCGCCTCGGGATCCCGCTGGTCTCCAATGACGGCGTCTTCCGGGATGCTCCTGGCCTGGTACTGCAAACGGCCCTGGCGCCCTGATGACCGGATGATCCAGGCCGGCGGCGGCCCATCCTTGGGAGCGTGAGGTCGGTTCAACCTGGCACGGCTCCCGGTCATTATCGACCGAGCGGCGTTGTACGCCGACGCGTGAGTAGTGCAGCGCCATAGCGGCTGCATTATGCAGAGCCGGCGACCACGGCTTTCGCGCGAGCGGAGGCGCAGACATCCGCGAATAAAGGATGTCACCTCCACCGCAGAAGCCCTGGTCAGGTGGGGTGTTTGAAGGATTCGAGCCAGGTACCCCCTCCCGGTATGGGGCTGACGGGACTCAACTTGGCTCAACTGAGTCCGGACACAACCCACTCCATGCGGATGGCCATTCCGCCTCGGCACCCGGGATGGCGCTCGTCGTCGTGGACGCCAAGGGGCTGAGGGAG
>DAHYHI010000030.1:0-16441 GCA_027391075.1 Acidimicrobiaceae bacterium
GCCTAGGGTCTGCTCTATTTGGGGCCGGTAGGACTCGGCGCTGGAGCGGTGCGCTACGGTGCCGCCGGTCCATGTCCCGGCGTGGATGACCAGCATGCCGCCTTCGTCGGTTGGGATGTCGAGGCGTACTTCGTCGGTGTCGAGAGCGTTGCAGAACTCGCGGAGGTCAGCCGGGTCGATGGCTATCCGGGCGTGTCCGTCGCCGGCGGCGTCGAGCTGGTAGAAGGCGGGGCCGATCCCGGCCCATTCGACTTGGAGTTGCAGGTGGCCTGCTTCGAGCTCGAGCCATAACGTCGGGTATTCCTTCTCGCGGCGTTGATTGCATTGCGCTACACGGGTGGCGGTGCTCACGACGTGGCGGAGCGCTCCTAGCGCTACGACGGTGGTCACTGACTGCTGCCCCTCGCAGTCGCGGAGAAGCTCGTCGACGTTGGGGGGCTGCAGCGCCGGGAGGTTCAGGTGGTAGCTGATAGTTCCGTCGCTGACACTGACTCGCCCGGCTGGACCGGTCCGTACCGTTAGTGGCCCGCCCGCCTGGCTTAGGGCGCTAGCTGCGGTGATCGTGCGCGGCGCCAGCAAAGCGTCGACGTCACCGGCGGAGCCGATGGTCGTGAGCCGGGCGAAGCGCGTGCCGCCTCTGGCCGACCACACGGCCCGGCCGTCGGATGCGACGAGATGCACGTAGCCCGAGCCGAGATGCTCGTCGTCGTACGCGAAGGGCGCCACAAGCTCCGAGGCGGCCTGCCATTCGCCGGTCGAGATCACAGCTTCGTTCATCGATGCTCCCAAGACCTTTCTCCCGGTGAGGGTTGTTAACGGTGGGGTACGCCGCAGGCGCCGATAGCACGGTATCGGAGCACGAGCGCCACCGCGGCGACCTTGCCGCGACCAGCTGGAACGTCCCAACGGCTGGGTCTCTGTCAATCGCGGGGATAGCCGCGCCGCTCGGCTCGTCGCGCCGCAGCCCGACATTTCGGCCGACGGATTGTGTCGACGGCGTCACCGCGCCCGCGGCGGCCCAACGAAGGCCTAGGCGGGCTAAACGCAGGGGCAATGCTAGATCACGGGGAGGACGGCTACGCCACGGTGCCGCGCGCCAGCGCCGAGATCAACATCGAATGTCGCGAGAGAGGCCTGATGGTGGACGGCGACGTCCAATACGCAGCAGTTGGGCAGCTTCAGGCCGGTAGCTGCTCGCAGTTCGGCCAGGCGTAACGGTTCGTCGGGGTCGTGCGGTGCTATACCAACACCGGCTGCTCGAAGGCCGTCGCGCATGGCCGCACCGCGGCCGACCCTGAAGCCGCCGACTAGAACCTCTGCCATCGTAACGGTGTGGACGAGCATTGAGCCGGGGGTGGCGTCGAGCAGGATGGCGGTGGCCACCGCGTAGTGGGAATCAGCGGCGCTGAGGTGGGCGATCAGGACGCTAGCGTACAGGGGAATCATGCTTGCCAGTCCTCCCGAAGTTTGGAGAGATGGTCGGGACCAAACGCGTCGGGGTATGCGCCGCTGCTGGCAGTCACGGCGGCCGCTGCGGAGGCAATCGCTATTGACATTGACATTGACACATGGTCCGCCCAGCTCCGAAGCTGACCACGCGGAGGTAGGGCTCCTATTTTTCAAATTGCTGCGAGCGTGAAGCTGACCCGTCCGCGTCGCGCAAGACCGTCGGGGGAGCGTTCAGGTCCTGATTCACCGCTCCACCGGGTTGGTCAGCTCGCCACGTCACGGGGTGCTAGTTCGAGAAGCGAGTCGCGGTCACCCGGGCCCTGCACTGGAGTGACGTCGCGGGCCGACAGGGCGCCCCCGCAGGCGGTGCAGGTGAGGATGGCGTTGGATTCCTCGCCGCACCCGTTGTGTACGAAGCGGATGGGAGGGCCGTCGGGGGCGGCGTACTTGTCCCCCCACTGGCGCATGGCGGTTAGTACCGGCCATAGATCGCGGCCTTTGGAGGTGAGCCGGTACTCGTAGCGGGGCGGGTGCTCGGAGTAGGGCACCTTCTCGAATACGTCCGCTTCGATCAGATGGTTGAGCCGCTGGTTGAGCACGTTGCGCGAAATGCCGAGCCGTTCTTGGAACTGGTCGAAGCGCCTCACCCCGAGAAAGGCGTCGCGCACGATGAGCATGGACCACCATTCCCCGACGACCTCTAGGCACTGGGCGACCGAGCAGTGCATCTCGGCGAAGCTTTTCCGTTCCACTCCACCAAGAATAGGGGTTGCGTCATAGAACGCAGCAGGTAAACTTCGTTCTATGACAAAACTGACCCCGGAGTTTCGCCCTTCTTCGGTGCGCCGGGCGGTGTTCGCAGTGACTGCTCTGGGCGCCTTCATGGCGTCGCTCGACCTGTCGATCGTCAATGTCGCCTTTCCGGCGCTGGCCCGCTCGTTCCCCACCGCTAACCGCGCCGGGCTGGCGTGGGTGATCACCGCCTATTCCATCGTTTTCGCCTCGCTATTGGTGACGGCCGGTCGCGCTGCTGACCAGCTTGGGCGACGACGGGTTTTCTTTATCGGCCTTGGGATCTTTACCACCGGTTCTGTCCTGTGCGGGCTTGCCCCGACCCTGCCGCTGCTGGTCGTCGGACGGGTGGGCCAGGGCGCCGGGGCGGCCCTCCTCCTCCCGGCCTCCCTCGGCTTGCTGCTCGAGGCGTTCCCGGGCGAGTCACGATCCCAGGCGGTAGCGCTCTGGGGCGGTGTGGGTGCTTTGGCGGTGGCGACCGGCCCCTCGTTGGGCGCAGCCCTTATCAGCTCGGCCGGGTGGCGCTCGGCGTTCTTCGTGAATCTTCCGGTGGGTGGGATCGCTTTGGTTATCGGCCGGCGGGTCCTGCCTGCCTGCAATGGGGTGGTTGGGAGGCGGGTGCAATCCGACTTCCCCGGGATCCTGCTGATCACCGCATCGTTGGTGGGGCTCGTACTGGCCGTCTCCGAGGGGCCGGAGTGGGGATGGAGCGACCCGCGAGTTATCGGCGGCGCCGTCGGCGCGTTCGTGCTTGGAGCCGTCTTTCTGCGGCGGTGCTCGCGCCACGCCGAGCCGGTGTTAGACCTGTCGCTGTTCCGTGACCGTTCATTCAGCGTCGCGAACGCAGCCACCTTCGTCTACGCCATGGGCTTCTTCGCAATGCTGCTCGGCAATATCTTGTTCCTGACGGGCGTGTGGCACTACTCGATCCTACGGGCCGGCCTGTCCGTCACTCCCGGCCCTCTGGTCGTAGCGGCCGTTTCCGGCCCCGCCGGCCGGCTGTCGGCAAGGCACGGCTTCCGCCCGGTGCTGGTAGTCGGCTTCGCCGTCTTCGCAGCAGGCCTCGTCTGGTACGCGACGTTCGTCGGTATACAGCCGCACTACATCGCCCGATGGCTGCCGGCCACGCTTATCACCGGGCTCGGGATCGGGCTGACGTTCCCGGTCCTCAGCGCTGCGGCCGTTTCCAGCCTTCACACCTCACGTTTCGCCGTCGGTAGCGCGGTCAACCAGACATCGCGCCAGGTCGGCGGCGCCTTGGGGGTGGCCATCCTCGTAGCCATACTCGCCACCACGACTACTGCAGCTTCAGGGCTCCAGCACTTCCGCCACCTCTGGATCTTCTCGGCGGCCATGGCCTTGTTGGCCGGCGGCATCGTCACCCTGTTGCGACCTTTGGGCGTCCCTCAACCGGAGGTGTTCCCCGCGGCGGCGCCGGCCACAGGCGCTGCGGTCGCCCTACGGCCGGAAGGACATCCATGACTATCGGCACGACCCGTCGGACTGCGGCAGTTGGTCGGCGGGGCGTACGCGAGGAGGGAGAAGCGACGGGTTGCCTACTCTGCCTGGTCGTGGCCCAGGCGGAACAGATTTCGTCGAAGCGCCGGTCAGGGCAGAGGCCGATCGCCGCCGGAGGGTTCAGGTTGGACCAGGTGTAGCCGGGCGTTCCGCTCTCTGCCAGTTCCCAAGCGTCGTAGAACACCAACCCTTCGACCGCCGTCGAGATTCGACCGGTGAGCATTCTTATCTCAGCGGAATCCGGCGCCGCTAAGAGTCCAGACGCGGCACGGGCCGCACGGTTGAGCGCCGGCCGTCGTCAGTGAGCCCAGTTCCGGTCGTCCGGTGTAGCCGACGATCGGCATGGACGGCCACCGGGTCAAAGCGGGGGTGAGGTAAGCAAGAACGTCATGTCGGGCATCAGTTCGCGTAAACCAGTTTGATATGCCGATGACGCCGGACGCCTCGTTTGCGATTAGTCCAGCGACGATCTTGTCGTGATGTTTCTCGAACAGAAACGCCACCCGAGGGTCCGAGAGTAGCGCTGGTGCGAAGACTCGGTCTCCGTAGGGCCAGTCCGCTGGCGTCTGGCCCCAAGCCGATTCCCACTGGCGTAGTTCGTCGTCTGTTTGGGCGCGATGAGTCAGAACTTCACGTGAAGTGTTCACATCCGGTGGCGCCAGAACGAACCATTCAGCGTCAAACAGGACCGAAAAGCCCAACTCCTGAAGTGGGAGCTGGTTGAAACTGTCCTTCACGAACCAGCGTGACGGGCGGCCGGTGTTCAATGCTGCCTCGATTGCGGCGAGCTGCGTGTCGACGCCTCCCGCAGTCAGAGTGATGAAATTCGG
This sequence comes from Acidimicrobiaceae bacterium, assembly GCA_027391075.1. GTDB lineage: Bacteria > Actinomycetota > Acidimicrobiia > Acidimicrobiales > Palsa-688 > JAJZAM01. Next base: position 4,590 of record DAHYHI010000030.1, read on the forward strand.
GTACAGCGGGACGACAAGCTCGTCTTGAATCCAATAGTCCCGGTAGAACGAGCCGTCCAACCCGTGCCCCTGGCAGACGACGTCACACCAGGCGGCGTTGTTCGCTGCTGCAAGCGAGACTGTTTCTCCCACGGCACGATATTTGCACCGTGGGACAGTCACGATCCATGCTCGACTCGACGTACATGTTGGATCAATCCCCGAAAGTGTCGATCGGGATGCCTCCGGCCTCGTCGCTTTTGCTCTCCTGCGGTAGCGACGAGCAGGTTCTGGTAGCTTGCGACCCTGCTGGCCTCGGGAGGTTAGGGGAGGCAGTACCTGCCGGGCGCGTCGAACGTGCTCGGAAGTGTTCGAATTGGTCAGGATCTTCGGTCGCCTCGACGATCCTGACCATTCGGTGCGTTTTTTCGAACTTTTTGGTACCCGATCCTTGCTCTGAAAAAGTTTGGTACCAGCCCTCGCTAAGAAAACGCACTTTTTGGTACCGAACTTTTCCGGATTGAAGATCCTGTCCATTTTTGACGGCTACCGGCTACCGGTCGACCAGCACGAATGTCCCGTCGAGAGGACACTCACCGCCAGAACCTCTCCACCCCCAACCAGTGGACGTCCTACGATTCCGGCTCACTGCCCGGCCTGTGCTTGGTGCCTAGCCTAGAGTCAAGGGCGTGGCGATCAAATGGCTAACCGCCTTCGTCGACCGGGATAGCCATACCTTCGACGAGGCGGTGCGCTTCTGGCTGGCCGTTGCGCGATCGACTCTATCGACGCCCAGAGGCGACCACGGCGAGTTCGCCACGCTGGTACCCTTCGACGGCAACGCGTACTTGCGTGTCCAACGGGTGGATGCCGGTGGGGGTTCACATCTGGATCTGCACGTAGACGACATCGAGGCATTCGTCGGGCGTGCGCTTTCCGCCGGCGCCGATGTGAAACAGCCCGATGCTGACCCGGTGATCCTTCGATCACCAGGCGGGATGGTGGCTTGTGTCGTCAGCGATCACGGCGAGTCCCGCCGGCCTCCGCCGCATCGCTCTGCCGGGGGAGTGCTCCACTCGGTCGATCAGCTCTGCATCGATATCCCGTCTCAATGTTTCGTCCCGGAGTGCCAGTTCTGGTCGGCTCTCACCGGCTGGGAGTTGCGAGCCTCGTCTGTGAGGACCGAGTTTATGTACCTGGTTCGCCCGTCGACGATTCCCCTGCGATTGCTCCTACAGCGCCGAGACGACAATGACGGCCCAGCCCGGGCGCATCTCGACATCGCCAGCGACGACGTCGAGCAGTTGGTCGTAGACCATCAGGCGATGGGTGCCACCGTCGTCGAGATATTCCAGCATTGGACGGCAATGGCGGATCCATCCGGCCTTCCTTACTGCGTCACCAGTCGAGACCCGCGGACGGGATTGCTGCCGTAGCCTCGAGATCAGCTCGGGTTGACTATCAAGCCGTTCGGCGACGAGCTCGAGATCGTCAACTTCTCGGTGTGGGAGTCGATCGAGGCCTTGGCCGATTTCACCTACCGTTCAGGTCATGTCGAGCTCCTTCGGCGCCGGCGCGAGTTTTTCGAGGCGCCGGCGTCGGCAATCGTGTGCTTATGGTGGATTCCGTCTGGGACGATCCCGACCGTGGCCGAGGCGATCACTCGTCTCGACCATTTGAGGGCGCACGGGCCTTCAACCGTGTCTTTTACTTTCCGTCATCGGTTCGGGCCGGACTCCGAGCTGCGCGTAATTGGGAGCCCGATGGACCTCTGTCTCGCGTAGAGAGTTCGCCAACCGGCGCTCACCTGGCAAAGTGGCGCTCAGCTGAGGTACCGCGTGTAGCGGACCTCATCGACGCGGATTCCGTGCACCTCCTCCGACTTACGCGCGCCGTCGAACAGCCAACCGTCAATCTTGTAAAAGCGTTCGGCTCGGGCGTTGCCGGCGAGGACCCACAGGACGGCCTCGTCGAACCCCCGGTCGATCAAATGCCGCCTCGCTTCGTCGATCAGCATACGCCCAGCCCCGCGTCCCCACCAGTCGGGATGAACGTAGATAGCGTAGAGCTCACCGACACCGGGTTTGTCGAGATCCCGGCAGGGGCCGATCGTTGCGAAGCCGCATATCTGTCGGTCGTCGACCGCCACCGTCGTGTGCGGCCGGTCCGGATCCCCTTCGGCGAAGGTGTAGCGAGCAGCGCGATCCCCCGGGTCCAGCGTATCGAGGTATTCGTCGGGCAGCAGCCCCCGGTAGGCGACTTGCCAGGATCGGACGTGGACCTGGGCGACTTCACTCTCGTCACCTTGCGCGGCCGGACGGAGAAGCATGCCACTAGTGCTGGACTGCCCAAACAACACGCGTGTAGTTTGTCGTGGAGGACCTCAGGGAGGGAGACCCACGATGGCGTACAAGGCTGCACCGATCACGCTGAGCGACGAGGCTCGGGCCGAGCTGGAGCGGAGGGTGCGGGCTGGGACGTGCCCGCAGCGGGAGGCGAAGCGGGCTCGGATCATCCTGCTGGCCGCTGAGGGTGTCTCGTCTCGGCGGATCTCGGCGGAGGTGGGGATGCACGAGTCGCATGTGGCGATGTGGCGGCAACGGTTCTTGGCCGACGGTGTCGACGGGCTGGGTGACGCCGATCGGCCGGGACGTCCCGTCACCTATGGGCATGATGACCGCATCAAGATGGCTGCTTTGGCTTGCCTGCAGCGGGACCCGGATGATCCGGTAGCGACATGGACCTACAAGGAGCTGGCGGAGGAATGTCACCGGCAGGGTATTGCGGTGTCGGAGTCGCAGTTGTGGCGGATCCTTGACGGCATGGACCTTAAGCCTCACAAGGTGAGGGGTTGGTTGAATCGGCGGGACGATCCTGAGTTTTGGGACCGGGTTCAAGATGTGTGCGGGTTGTATCTGAACGGTCCCGAGAACGCGATCGTTGTGAGTGTGGACGAGAAGACCGCTATCCAAGCCAGGGAAAGGATCGTGACCACGACGCCTGCGGCGCCGGGACGGCCCGGGCGCTACGAGTTCGAGTACCGCCGGCACGGCACGGCCAGCCTGTTGGCGGCCATGGAGGTGCACTCGGGAGAGGTACTGGCCACCGACATCGCCCGTAACGACTCGGTCACGTTCATCGAGTTCTTGGAGCAGATTGACTGCAACGTGGCGCCCAGCTTGGACATTCACCTGGTCATGGACAATGGCCCTTCGCACACCTCTAAGCAGACCAAGGCGTGGCTGGCTGCCCATCCGAGGTTTGTGGCGCATTACACGCCAAAGCATGCCAGCTGGGTCAACATGGTCGAGCTGTTCTTCTCGATCATTACCCGTAAAGTGCTCAAACGAGGCAACTTCTCTTCGCGCGACGACTTGGTCTCCAAGCTCATGCGCTATGTCGTCTCATACAACGAGACCGCCAAGCCCTTCGATTGGACCTACTCAGGTCAGCCCCTCAAGGTGGCCGCGTGAACGCGCGCGGCATTTGCGCGCGACAGCACTAGCATCCTCACTCACCGTCGCACTCGCAAGTGGGATACGACGACGCTGCCAAATCCCGCTGACAGATGCCTGAAACGCAGGATCAAGTGGGGTTGCCGTCGCTTCGTCACCGTTGAGTCGCCAGGCGAGCCGTCCAGTCCCAATAAGTGGCCGGTATCAGCGGCCACTTTCGAGACGCCCGGGGCGTGCCCCGGCGTCGGCGTCGCGCTCCCTGGTCTGCATACCGTTTACGGAACGTTGCCAAGTAACCGCGGACCGGCTGGAGCAGCAGCTGCGATTGCCACCAGCTCCGCGGCGGGCGCGAACGTTCCCGGCACTGTAGTTCCCCACGACGACCGGTGGCCGAAAGTCCGGGATGTGGGAAAAAACCGAGAGCCCCGGCACGCACAGCTTCCTCCACGACTTTTGCCATCACTTCGACGTCCTTCGACGTCGCGTTTCTGAAGTGAGAGCGTCAGCTAGCCAGCCGGGGTAGTGCTCGTCTAAGAAGTAGCGGATCGTCGTCCGCTCAGACGGCATCGAGATACCCAGTAGGCCAAGGCCGCTTCGACGTCGTGTTCGGTCAGGCCGAGATTTGCGGCGACCTTGGCCGGGCTGAGTTCGCTTATCGGGTGCTGCTGCCAGGCCTCGGCGACGTTACAGACCTGTGGGCCAGCAGCTAGGGCCGCTCGGCGTTCTGCATTCACGGTTTTCACGAACCATCCTGCGCTCGACTGCCGGCGAGGCCGCAAGCGGCTCCGTGGGACTCAGCACGTCGAGTTGCGCCCGTCCCGGGCAGTACCTTGCACTGCATCCGCCCTGGGGCGCCACGCTCGTCAGGTCGTACCGTGTGGCCACGACCCTGATACTACGGGCCGCCTGTGACACCTATCCCGTCAGGGGGTCTCGCGAGGCGTCGTAGACGCGCTCGGCAAAGTCCTCCAAAAGCTCCGTGCAATCTTTAAGGCACCGCTCGCCGCGAGCTGCAGTGGGGGCGCCGAAGAGGTCCTTGGATCGTAGGTCCCGGTACCAGCGGCGGAGGCGCTCGACGTTCTGCTCCTCCTCGTCGAGTTCGGCGAGGGTGAACTTTTCGGTCTCGATCTCCCGCCGCAGCTCCGCCTCGGCCTTGTCGCACTCACTGACAAACTCCGCCCATTCCGCCTCGCGCTCCGCCGTGTAAAGACCCTCCACGGCGGCGATCGCTTCATCCGAGGCGCTCACGTAGAAGCAAAGCGCCTGGCCGCCCGAACGCCGCACGAGCGAGACAGCGCGTTGCAAGCCTTCGTCGAAGCGATCACCTGCGGGTATCGCCCAGGTCGCAGACTGCAGCGCTACCGCTCCCACTCGGCGCAGTTCGCGCCACACTGCTACCCGGTGACGGGACTGGTCTCCTGACAAGCGGTACGTGAGGAGGCGCCACGGCATGTAACGAATGCTACATTAGTGAGATTACTTCTTGTTACGCTACAGAGAATGTCCGCCGACCTCACAGTGACGTACCACGCAGCGATCCTCTCGGACGTGCAGGTGCTGGCGCCCAAGGGGCTCAACAACTCGGTCTATCTCGATATCAACCACTTCTCCCAGCAAACCGCGTGGGCTCACGGTTTTATGGCGGCGTATGCGGTGTGGATTGGACCTGTCGTCTTGGCGGCAGTCTTCTTCGCCGCCTACTCGATGGCGTGGTGGCGGGGAGCCAACCGCGCTGCGTCCTTACTCGCACTCGGGGGGCTTGGCACCTTGGTCGCAGTCGGCTTTAATCAGTTAATTGGCCATGCCACCAAAGAGCTGCGCCCGTATGCGACCCATCCGCTAGCCCTCGTCCTCGTCGGCAAGACCAGTGACTACTCGTTCCCGTCGGACCACTCAGTTGTGGCGGGCGGTTTGACTGTCTCGCTCCTTCTCGCGCTAGGCGGTGCTCTCTGGGAGCGGCGCGGACAGCACGCTGCCCCCAAGCTGACAGAAGCACACACCGGGCGTGTCACGAGCCGAACAGCCGTCCGATCGTTTGCTGCCGTAAACCTCGTCCTCGGCCTGTTTCTGTGCTTCGATCGGTTGTACGTTGGCGCCCACTATCCGGGCGATGTGGCCGCAGGGTACTTGCTGGCATCGGCAACCGTCATTGCGATCTCGTTCCTGCGTCCGGTTGCCTACCGCCTAGCAGATCTAATCGAGCCCACTACTTTTGGCATCGTGTTGCGACGCCCGGTGCCGGCTTCTAGGAATCGCTGAGACCTGTTCTCAAGTAGACCCATATGGTGGTGTCGGGCTCGACTACGACAAGAGGCGTCACGTCGTTTGGTTCGATCAAGCCGTGGTTGCGAGCGAGATTAGAGGTTGCCAGGACTTCACCGGTCCAGCCAAGCTTGACAGGCTGCGGCGAGAAGTTGGTAACGCAGCGGAAGCGTTCGGAGCGCCCGAAGGCTAGAACGTCGGGTTCGCTGAGATCGAAAAACTCGAGGTGAGTGAGGTCCAAATCAGCCAGGGAGCGTCGGAGTTTGATTGCGTGCCGGAAGACTTCGAGTGTAGAGGAGGATTCAAACGCTTGGAGGGCGACGCTGAGCGTGGACCAGTCGTCGGGCTGCGCGAGCCACGGGCTCGCCGGACCGGATGTGAAACCGAAGGGCGGAGTGTCGCCGTCCCACGGTATCGGGACGCGGCATCCGAGGCGCCCTTCGGCGGGGTCAGACAAGATGACGGTGTCAGCGGTCGGATCTGCGGTCAGAACCTGGGGTAGCCCCAGCTCCTGGCCCTGATATATGCAGACAGGACCCGGCAGTGCGAGCATCAGCAGCGCGGCTGCGCGGGCCCGTCGAGTGCCGATCGGCTCCGTGCCGCCATTGCCCGGGTTTTGGATGGCCGGAGGTCTGGCGGAGGCTGTTCTGCTGCCCGAGTGACCGGATGGTTCGTCTGCGAGGCGTGTCGCAGACCGGACCTCGTCGTGGCTTTCCAGGGTCCAGCAAGCGTTCGGGTAGTGACGCTGGTGCGAATCGATCGCCTCCCTGAAGTCCTTGCTTGCCCAACGGGCCTGCAGAAATTTGCGATCAAACGCGCTGTCGAGCTCGCCTGGTCGGAGGTAGCTTGCGAATCGCGCATGTGTGGATGTCGTGACTTCCCCTAATAGGAAGACATGCCTCCCGGACTCGTCGCAGACCTTTCGCAGGCCCTTGAGGACGTCGTGGACCTGGTCGAAGTCCCAAAGCGGTGAGGCTGTCCATGACTCGGGATCGAAGCTGTCGTTTGGAGCGAAGCCCGCGTCGGGCAGGCCGGGCTTCTTGGCGAGGGCGGAGGCGGCATCGACACGAAAGCCGTCTATCCCGCGGTCGAGCCAGAAGCGCACGACCTGGTGGATCTCGCGCTGGACCTTCGGGTTGGACCAGTTGAGGTCGGGTTGTGATGCGGAAAAGAGATGCAGATACCACTGCCCTCGTCCGCCCTCGGAGTCTCGAATCCTCGTCCATGAGGGTCCTCCGAAGGCGCTGATCCAGTCGTTGGGGGGTTGGCTTTGCCCAGGACCGCAGCCGTCGGCGAAATGGTAGAACTCCCGTGCAGGTGAGCCCGGTGACGACTCCAAAGCGGTTGTGAACCACGGGTGCTCGTTCGACGTGTGGTTGACGACCAAATCGGCAATGACATCGAGGTCGTGTCGGTGGGCCTCTTCGATCATTTCGTCGAGGTCGCTGAGCGCCCCAAAGCGTGGTTGCACGCCGTAGTAGTCACAGACGTCGTAACCACCGTCGCGCCATGGCGACGGGAACCAAGGCGAGAGCCAAATTGCGTTCACTCCGAGGTCGGCGACGTAGCCAAGCCGCGATGTCAAACCGGGTAGATCCCCTATCCCGTCGCCGTTAGAGTCGAGGAAGCTAGCAAGGTACACCTGGTAGACGACGATGTCTTCAACCGTGGCACTGCGACGGGATCCCGAGGGGTGTCGAGGATTTACGTCTCGGCCTTGAGGGGATGGAGTTGACGTACCTCTCAACCCTTGACGGCACCTTGTAGGAGGGCTTTGACGAAGTGACGTTGCAAAATGATGAAGACGACAATTGTCGGTGCCATGATCTCGAGCGCTCCGGCATTGAGCAGCACGTCGTTCGTTCCGTATCGGGTGACGAAGGCCTGCAGCGCTTCGGCCATGGTGCCACTGTTTGGTTTTCCGATCAAGACAAGCGGGAGAAGGAACTGATTCCAGGTCGATAGGAACATCAACAAGGCGAGTGACGCTATAGCGGAGCTTGCAAGAGGTACGTGTATCGAACGCAGCGCCCGCCATGGGCGTGCACCGTCTACGAGACTGGCCTCTACGAGCTCTTTGGGAACGGATTTGAAGTGCGCACTCATCCAAAACACGGCAAAGGGCATGTTGAGCCCGATGAGCGGAAGGATGAGAGCCCACTTCGTTCCGAGTAGACCGAACGACTTGTCCTGCTCCCATAGCGGCACGATCACCAACTCAAAGGGCAACGTCAGCGTCAACAGAAGTATCGTGTAGAAAGCTTTCCCGAATGGGATCTCAAGGGTGTAGATGGCATAGGCGGCCATGGTTGAGATCAGAACCCCGATCGGTACCACGCCGGCGACGATGAGCAGGCTGGACTTGAGCAGGGTTGTAATGTTCGCGATGTTCCATGCCGAGACGAAATTCGACCAGTGTGGGTGAAGGGTAAATGTCAGGCCTGACGGGATCGAACCGGGTGAGGCGAGCGAAGCGCTGAGCATGCTAAGAAGCGGCACCACCGAGAAGATCGCGGCAGCAACGATTAGAGCGATGCCAGGTGCTCGCTTGCGTAAAGACGTGGTCGCCGTCTGGGTCATCTAGTTCTCCGCTCTGAAGACTCGCTGAAGTGGGACAATCACGATGATCACGATGAGGGCGAGGACCACGCCTAACGCCGATGCCGAACCGAACGCGTTGTTGACGAAAGCGAGGTTGTAGACCTCGACGCCAGGCACCAGGGTTTGGGTTCCGGGTCCTCCTTGGGTAGCGAGGTAGACCACATCGAAGCTCGCTAGGGCGGCGATAATGGTTATGGTGATCGCAACACCGATCTCCTGGCGGAGACCCGGCAAGGTGACCGCCTTAAACTGGTTCCACGCTCGTGCGCCGTCGAGCTGAGCAGCCTCGTAGAGCGTCGGGTCGATCTTGCCAATGCCTGACATGAGCAGCAAGGAACACAGGCCTGTCGAGAGCCACGTGCCTATGAAGCCGACGGCTGTGAGAGCCCACGTGAAACTTCCGAGCCATGGTCGGGCCAACGCCCCTAGTCCTAGTGCTCGTAGTACCTGGTTGATCACGCCGTTCGGCGAGTACATCCAAAGCCACGCGACGCCCGCCGCTGCCCCAGGAATGATCTGCGGAAGAAACAGCAGGGTGCGCGCTGCGGCGCCAGTGAACCTGCCCTTGACCTCCCGCATGATAGATGCTGCGATCAATCCGAACACCACGGGAACGATGCTGAAGAAGATGACCAGATAGAAGGCGTGCAGAATCGACGACAGTTGCTGGGGATTGGTGATCACGCTCCGGTAGTTGGCTAGCCCTACAGGAGTGGCTGTGCCGATGCCGTCCCAACGATAGAACGAATAGTTGATGGCGTTGATGATCGGAACGAGGTCGAACACGGCGTAAAAACCAAGCGCCGGGAAGGCAAACAGCCATCCAGCCCAACGTGCTGACTTCCTCCGGCGTCGGCCGGGACGTCGGGTGTTGTGCTGCGAAAGCAGCGGCGGCCCCGGCGCATCCGATTCCGGAGTCGCCGCCACTGCTTGATCGCTCACCGTGCCCTACTTGGTAGCTGCTAAAGCGGATGAGTAGGTTGACTCAAGGGAAGCGACCATCGCCGCCGGGCTCGTCTTGCCGGCGAAGAGCAACTGAAGTTCCTGGGTCTCGGCGGTGTTGACAGCTCCAGCGGAGTTCTGCAGCCAGTTGGTGAAGCCGTTCTGAGCGTCGATCTGGGCAAAGCCACTTTGGATCTGCTGGCTAAGTGTCTCGCTGAGTGTCGGAGGTGCAGCGGCCGCGGCGGACCCTCCGACTGCTCCGTAGCCGGCTTGGACCGCTACCGCTGCAGCGGCTGGGGTTGTCAGGAAGTTCAAGAACAAAGCGGCGGCCGCCTTATGAGGCGAGTTGGCGGCGATCGAGAATGAGAGCGAGTTGCTGAGCATCGCTGAGTGCGGACCTCCGGCTGTCGCCGGCGGGAAATCGAAGACGCCGAGTTGGCTCGACGCGAAAGCCGACGGGAGGCTTTGGAGCATCCAGCTGCCCTGCACCATGAACAGCGCTCCACCCGACGAGAAGGTCCCATATGACTGCTCTTGTTGGATAGCGTTCGCGTCAGAGTTGAAGTAGCCGTCCTTGATCCAGGTTTCGAGCATCGTGGTCGCCTGAACTGCTGCCGGGGTGTTGAGCGTGGCGCCCGGAGCGTTGTTCACAAGTGCGTTCAGAGCGGACGGTCCCATGTAGTCACCCAGAAGAAGACTGTAGAGGTGGCCGATTAGGCCGTCCTGGTTGGAGGCGACTATCGGGGTGATTCCGGCCGCTTTGGCCTTCGCTAGATCTGCACCGAACTCCGCGACCGTCTGCGGTATCGACGTTATCCCTGCTTTGGCGAGGAGCGACCGGTTGTAATATACGCCGACGAGTGGGCCGGCGGCGCCGCCGGCCTCGAAGAGAGTTCCCGATCCGACGACGCCCTGGGACGAAACCTCTCCTCGTGCGAGGACCGTTGAAGGCACCGAGGAGTTCCAGCCGTATTGGCTGGCGTACGAGTCGAGACTCGCTAGGAGCCCGTCCTGGGAGTTTGAAATCAAGTCAGCGGGAGCCGCAATGTCCGGTCCGCCCGATGCTGACATGAGCCTCGGCAGCACGGTGTTGTAGGTGTTGTCCGGAACCACGTTGAGCTTGACGGTGATTGCCGGGTACTTAGCATGGAAGGCATTGGCGAGGTCCTGCTCGAAGGTCTGCAGGCCGGCGGCCGAGAACAGCGTCAAGGTGACGGGCGTGGAGGCGACCGAAGCGGCGCCGGAGGTGGCCGAAGCCGACGCCCCCGACGTCGTGGCGCTGCTTGCAGCGGAACTCGACTTGGTGGCCGTCCCCGGGCTGCACGCTGCGAGTACGATCCCACCGGCGACCACGCTTGCGGCCTTCAGAGCTAACTTCGAGTTATTCGAGCGCCCTGAGGCATTCTTCGGCGAACCTGACGATGACATTTGATCTCCTCCCTGTCTGCGCAAGCACGAACTGCCACCCCGGCTACCTCGTTACGAAAACGCTTGCGTTCTGTCTGTACTGTATACGTACCATTAGTAGCTGTCAAGTAAAAAATATTAGGAAGCGTTTCCGTCCGATGGCGGAGATCGGCAGATGATAGAATTGCGATGTGGCGCGCAAGGTCATCCCGCTTCACCGCCGATCCGGGCAGGATGTGGTGAAACTCGCAGATGTTGCGGAGGCCGCCGGCGTGTCGTTGGCGACTGCGTCACGGGCTCTAAGTGATACCAAAGGGGTCTCCGAGAAGACCCGGACGAAAGTCAAAAGGGCGGCCGAGCGTCTTGCGTACGTCGTGTCTCCCGAAGCGTCTCGCCTTGCCGGCGGACGAACCGGGCGGGTCGCCGTGGTAGTTCCTCACCTGTCGAGATGGTTCTTCGGCGAGCTACTCGAGGGACTCATAGCCGTCACGTCGGGCGCTGACCTCGACATGATCCTCTACCACGTGGACGGCATCGACGACCGCCGCGACTTCTTCGAACGTCTACCTGCCAGGCGTAAAGTTGACGCAGTAGTCGTCCTGGCGTTCCCGGTTGACGAAGACGAGCGTCGCCGACTGCAACTTATGGGAGCCGACATTGTTGCCGCAGGTGGGCAGGACGCCCCCTACCCGCACGTCTACATAGATGACGTGGCGGCGGGACGACGCGCGGTTGACCACTTGATAATGCTTGGTCACCGCCGCATTGCGATGATCGAAGCAACCGACCCGGACCAACCGGTCCAGCTTGTGGACGTTCCGAGGCGTACTTCACAGCTCTCGCCGACGCTTCGATCCCGGTTGACAATCGGCTCGTTGCGAGCGTCAGTTGGAGCGCGGAGCACGGAGCTGATGCGATGAACCAACTTCCAAGCCTACGCGAACCGCCAACCGCGGTCTACGCTCACTCCGACGAACTCGCGCCGGGAGCGATGCGCAGCATTCGTCGGGCCGGTCTGCGGATCCCTGAGGACATATCGATCGTCGGCATCGACGACCATCCCCAAGCGGCGATAACGGACCTGACGACTGTCCGCCAGCCCGTGCGCGAACAAGGACGCCTCGCCGGTGAGATCCTCATGAAGCTTCTCGCCGGTGAGAAAGTCTCGAACCGGATTGAATCCCCAACGAACCTTGTCGTAAGGTC
>DAHYHI010000043.1:0-2708 GCA_027391075.1 Acidimicrobiaceae bacterium
TACTGCCGTCCCGACGGCATCGCCGTCATTCCAGTTGGGCTGCTGGGCCCCTGAGGGGCGACGTCCGAACAGTCCGGGAGCCCCCGACCCTCGGGAGGCAGGGGCACTCACCAGCTCCGTCGGGTCCGTAGCAGGACCACACGATCGACCGACCAACCCTCGAGGTGGCGCCTTCGGCCTGCCGGCCGGGACGTTCTGGCTACGGCGGTGGCGCCTGAGCTGTGCCACGCCTGTGGCACGCCTGCCGATACCCTCCGGGGATAGCAATGCGAATACACGCCCTGACCAGCACTTCTTCGAGAGCGAGCGACGGGAATCGAACCCGCGTTCTCAGCTTGGGAAGCACCCATTTGCGGCTTTTGGGCGTCCACAGAGAGTCGTATTACCTGCTCAGGAGGGTTCTGAAACTTCCACGGACAGTGGCGGAAGTCAGGAGCTGCGCCATGGATGCGCCATGGGCGGGCTAAATAACGAGTCTGAGGACGACTGGTGGAACTGGATATAGGCTCGACACAATGTGCCATTGTCAATGTTCATAGCCCGGGGGTCAGGGCCAGAGAGTAGTCTATGACCAGACGGCACAGAGCGGGATGGCATACACCCGGTCCCCCATTTCATACAGGCCCGGCCCCGTATGCACGACCGCACCCGCTGCGAAGTCACGCCCGAGTCGCTCGCGGAGCCAGTACAGATGCTTTGCGTCCGCTTGGTCCGGCGCTACACCGGCCTTGAACTCCAAGGCCACCACCCGACCGGCGCCCACCTCCGCAACGAGATCTACCTCTCGGCGCCCCGCCTCGAGACGGAGATGGTGCAGTGTCGCCCGGGGCGAGCGAACAGCGATCTCAGGTCGAAGTTGCGAGGTCGCCAACGCGTCGAACATGCGGCCGACAAGGTCGGCATCGTTAAGGATCGTCATGGCATCGAGGCCTGCGGCTGCCGCTGCGAGGCCAGAGTCGACGAGGTAACGCTTGCCGTGCCGCACAAGTCGGCTGAGCCTGTTGTTCGTCCAAGCGGGGACCACGTCGAGGACATACAAGTTCGTGAGGAGTTGGTCGTAGCCGGCGGCCGTCTTGGCGTTGACGCCTGCAGCTCGATACAGGGTGGCGTCAGACGGCATGCCGGCGTTGTTCAGGGCCAGAACCGTCAGGTAACGACGAAGCTTGGCTGGATCCTTCATCGTGTCGACGATCGCCGCGTCCCGCGTGACCAGGTCGTCCAGATAGCTGGCCAGCCATGTCGTCCGGGCACGGTCGCTCCGTTGCCGATAGGCGACCTCGGGAAAGCCACCTCGCAGCGCCAGGTGCACGTAGTCGTCGATGGTCGGCGGCGCTGCGGGAAGCGTCATGTCGTCGAGGCCCGAGGTTGCAAGCCGGTCCAGGAACGACGACCGGGCGAAGTCGGGGACATCTCTTCGCTCCCGCTCCACGACGGGGTACATGCTCATTCGGACGATCCGACCCGTGCCAGCCCACGTCTCGTTGGTCAGTTCAGCACGGACGCTTCCGGTCAAGACGAACTGTCCGGGGGTTGCATCCTGATCAACGGACCGCTTCACAGCCGCGAGCACCTCAGGCACCTCCTGCCACTCGTCCAAGAGGACCGGCCGGGCAGTTCGACGCAGCGCTGCGTCAGGATCTGCTCGGTACGCCGCAGCGGTACCCGGCTCGTCCAGCCGGACGACCTGCTCGACGTGCTGAGCGGCGGTGGTCGTCTTCCCCGACGCACGCGCCCCGGTGACCATGACCGCCGGGAAGTCGGCACACAGCTCTGCGAGATAGCCGTCAACGAGCCTGGGCCGGTATCCGGCGCCACCCCCTGGCTCAGCGCTACCAGTCACCCGCTACCAATCTCACCCCAACCACGCTACCAACTTCACGCGTACCCTGCTATCAACTTCACGCGGTTCCAGCTGCCAGATCTTGGATCTCGCCGCACGGTGGGCGCCATGGATCCCACCTTCCGCTCATCAGATGCCGGCGGCTGGGGCCTCACAAGTGAACGGCACGAACCATCATGTCCCCCGCACCGCTGCTCCAGCCCGGCAAAGTAGATGGGCACCTCCACTCCCGGCGTCAGACGCTCGAGGTTGACCAGGTGTGTCGCCATCTCGGCCCGCGCGACGAGCGCGTCGTCTTCGATCACGGCGGCCAGGAGGCCTCCGTGGGCCCGGCGGCTCTCCCTACCCAGCCTGGACGCCACGCCGTCCGTGGCTGCGGCCTGCTCGAGGCCCGGACCGGAGAGGACCACGAGGGTCCGCACCCACAGCGACAGCGCCTCGTTGCCGGTGGCGTCGGCGATCACATCGTGGACGCCGGCCCGTTAGCTTCCGGCGCCTCGAACGCCGGATCAAAGTCGGAAGTTGGCCATCGGTCCCAGAGCCCAGGCCCGGCTGGCCGGACGAAGTGCGTCCCGAAAGGATCCTTGCCGGTCACCCCCCCGACCCGAAAGCAAACTGCTCCTAGCTTTCGGGTCGGCAGCTACGGTAAAGGGCTAACCCCGATCTTTCGTCGGGCCGCAATGAGGGGCGCTGCGTGAGCGTGTTGACCGGCGACAGGATGTGAGGCGGTGGGCGCAGCGTGTCCCCGGTGTGTCCAGCCCCAACATGGGAGCCGAAACGCCGACCTGTGGCAGACGGGCGTGCGCCGGGCCGCGTCGAACGAGCGTGGTGTCGTGATTGCCGGCGTTGGAGACGACGTCAGGTGAGC
>DAHYHI010000046.1:0-2216 GCA_027391075.1 Acidimicrobiaceae bacterium
CATGGCCGAGCTCGGTCCGGAGGCTCAGAAGGCTCAGGATGTGGCCACAGTCATCGGACGCAAGTCGACACAGGTGGCCCCGACCCGCGCCCAGTTGATCAACATGGGCCTGCTCTACACACCCGAGCACGGCTACGCCGCCTTCACCGTGCCGCACTTCGACAAGTTCCTGATGAGAGCCATCCCGGAACTCATCATTCCGCCAGAGCGACCCGCACGGTCAAGAAGGAAAACCTGACCCAGGGGGCTTACGGTGTAAGCCTCCCTGGCCGCATGGGAAGCGAATGCGTTCGCGCCCGAACCGCATTTTATGTCTTGAACTGACTGGCGAGACAAGTGACGGCCGGCCAACCCCGCCTGCTTGATCGGATATGCCATACGGAGCGGGAGGGCCTATCGGGTTAGCTGGACTATCGGCGACATCGTACGATCGCCCTCTCCGGACGAGAGGGCATATGACCGCTCCAAATATTTTGCATTGAGCATTGAGCAGCTACATCGCCAATGGGCAATGGAAGCGCCTTCTCGTAATTTGCATCGACAGAGGCGGTCAACCGCTCGACCTTTTAGGAGGATCGCCGCGTTCTCGACTGGCTGGCCCGGTCGGCTGGCGAAGCAGAACTGGTGACCGCTGTGTGCATCGGCTCCGCTGTGCTCGCAGCGGCGGGGAATCCTCGACGGCTACCGGGCGACGTCGGACACGAGATCGTAACCGTTCGCGACGATGCCGTCGTTGGACATAAGGGGAGTCCCAAGCCGGAGGGCGGTGGCCGCCGCCCAGCGATCGGCATCGTGGGCCCCGTTGGGCGAGGGGCTGACCGGTCCGATGGGATCACCCCTTCAGTGCAGCCAGGAACGCCGCTCCTTCAACCTCGTCGAGGTCGTCGATCAACATCTCCTCGTGAAGCGGCAGAGGCCGGGCGTCACGGAGTAGTTCCTCGACCGGAACCTCCAGGTTCGTTGCATGCATCGGCATTACCGGCTCGACCAAGGCGGCCCGGTTGACGTCGTCGACCTCGGATTCGCGGTCATGATGTTCCCGAAGGGCGACGTCCGGCATTTGCTCAACGATCTGCTACCCAGAGACGCACACGCCGAATTCGTGGGTTCACTTGCCGGAGATGCCGACCTGGCAACCACTTGACGATAGCGCTGCTCGACGACCATCTATTGCGAGACATGGTCGCGCAGGACGTCAGTCCGGATCTAGCTCGTGTCCTCGCAGAACACGAGATTGCGACCACCAACCTGTATCTCTATCGGCTGTCGAAGAGCGTCGTCTCGGCCAGAGGAGGTGCACTGACTGGTTCATGGCCCAGCGAGCATCGACGGGAACTCGGCCGCCGCCTCCTCGAACTTGCGCCGTCCGTTCAGATGGTGCCAATTCGGGCAATCGCGTACCATATTGCTGAGATCGCCGACGCTCACCGCGTCTCCACCTTGGGCGCCGAGGCCGCCGCTGCAGCCGAGCAATTGAAGGCGACCCTCTACGTGTGGGAAGGCGATCACGGCCCTGGCATCAAAGGCGCCGTGATCTCAGTCGGCGCTATGTACGAGACCGTCACCCGATAAACGCGCCCATGCTCCGCTGTGATATCCGCTCCTATCGCCGACGTGAACGCCCATCCGGACATCGGAGTTCTTTGGCACCTTCGACCTGCTGAAGGGCGGCGGCACGCTGCCTTGCCGAACTGAGGAGAACGATCAGGTTCGTAGGTCTTCGACCGGCCACCTTGGATCGCCGTCCAAGATCTCGGGGTCGCCTGTCAAGAGCATCGCGCCGTGAGCAATCGCCGTGGCCACCGCAAAGGCGTCAGCGTATGCCACGGCGTACCTCGCCTTGATGTGGGCTGCCTCGAGGACGCGGACGTCGGTGGGCAGATCCAGCGTGACGCGCCGGCGAAGTTCCCGGACGACGTGACGAGCTTGACCAGAGCCGGCTCGGCGCTCGACGATGTAGGCCACCTCACCGAGGTTGATCCAGCTCATGACCGGGCGATGTCATAGCTGCCTCCACCCGGGCGGCAGCCGGCTCGTCACCGTCAAGCCAGCACAGGACCGCCCAAGAGTCGAGGCAATCGGTCAACGATCGATTTCGGACCGGTGGTCTGCCTCCAACTCGGACACGAGTCCTAACCCGGCCAACGACCCCCGCAGCGTCGGATAGCCCCGCACCGGTAGCAGACTTACTGCGTCGGCGTTCTCGTCGAAAGTGA
>DAHYHI010000059.1:0-6294 GCA_027391075.1 Acidimicrobiaceae bacterium
CGCACCGTGCTGCCGGTATCAGGGCCAGCTTCGAGCGGTCCACGCGCAGCGCGTCCCTGACAACTGCGCTCCAGGCACCGGATCGCACTTTCAGCGCATCCCCGGGAGGCCCACAACAGTCGAGTCTAAGCAGATCAGCGGTTTGAGTAGGTCTTTTATCGATCCGTTCACACGTGCGCGTGCTTGGCGGCGATTGCGGCGCCGAAGGCCAGCTGCTCTAAGGTCAGGGTCCAGGTGAGAAGCACCCAGGCCAGATACGACCAGGCGAACAATGCGGCTGCGGTACCAAGGTAGGCCCGGCCCGAAGGGCTGGGGAGGCTCATGGGGCGGCCGCAGCGGCTATGGAACGCGCGAAGCCGTCCTGGCATCTGCCGTCCTGTCGCCCGCTGGTTTTGACCCGGAGGCTGGTAGTGGTGACCACGCGACTTGAGGCAAGAGCGCGGACCCGGCGTACGAGCTCTCGGTCTTCGTGGTCGCTCAGCGGCGGGAAGCCCCCTGCGTCGAGGTAGATGCTCGCCCTGATACCAAGGTTGGCGCCGTGGATATGGCCGTGGGATCCGTTCGCTCGGATCCGACGCCGGTACTCCGCGTGATGGGCCCAAGGCAGAGGAGATCCGCTTTCGTAGGTCACTTCGACGAGACCGAGCACGGCGTCGGCGCCCTCGTCGGCGAGACGAACCTGTTCTGCTAGCCAGCCGGGAGGCACCTGGCTGTCGGCGTCGGTGTTGGCTATCCACAGCGCTTCGGCCGGAGCCTGTGACTGCAAAGCGCTGATTCCGGCGTGGCGGGCCCGCCCGACGTTCGCGAAATCAACTTCGATCGTCTCCACTTGGTGGCCTTTACAGATGGAGGCGGATGCGTCGCCGCAGCTGTCGAGCACGACGATCGCACGGGTTGGTAGCGGAGAGTTTCCGATTGCGACCGCCAGAGCTTGCAGGCAGCTGTCGAGCAAGTCCTGCTCGTCGCGGGCAGGTATCACGACGGCGATCCGGCGGAGTGGCTTCATTGGATAAGGCCCTCTCTTTCAGCCAGCGATCTGTGGTCGCGGCTCCAGCTGTCGATCTGGAAATCGTCCTCGATATGTGCGAGCGCGTGCTTGAGGCCGTTGTCGGCTGCGGCCGCGGCGAAGATCGCTCGCGCGAGGTCGCCATCGAGCGGGTAGTCGGCGACACGGTGACGCCAGTGCACAACGATCAGCTCGTCTGCTGAACGGCTGGCCAGTTCGGCGAGTAGTTGGCAGTCGGCGGCGTCCAGGTAGTACCCGACCTCCGAGACAACGATCAGCTCGAAGTGGCCTTCCGGCCAGTCGGCCGGCACTCGCCCTTCCACGACCTCAACGTGGCCAGCGAGGGCACCGAGGGCGGCGCGGGCGCTATCGAGCGCCTGTGGGGCGACATCCATTGCGAGGACGTGGTCCGCCCGAGCCGCCAGGCTGGCGGTAGTGACACCGATGGAGCAGCCCGGCTCGAAGACCGATGCGTACCGTCTGGCCTGAAGACAGGCGAGTACGAGTGACTGTTTTCTAGCTTCGTACCATCTGCTTCGAAATCCCCACGGGTCCGACGCTTGCGCGTACTTGGCTTCGAAGTACGCGCGGGGAAGGCTCATGGCTGGAGGAGGACTTCGTAGGAGCGGAGAAGCCGGCGCAGCACGTGCGGAGCGAGAACTACCGGTTCGACGGAGAGCTGGCTTTTAAAGCAAGCTACCGCTTTGCGCTTGGCCGCTGCGACGTCGGCGATGTCGACCCTGAGCGCCTTCTGCCAGGGCAGGTCGTCCGGGCTGGCCCAGTGCCACGCCCAGACCAGGTAGGAAAGGACGGTGGCGCCACTGCGGGCCGCGGCCTCCCGGGCGGCGCGGCCAACCGCGTCGTGGTCGGGGTGCCCGTCATTGTGCCAGGGGGCGAGCACCAAGTCTCCGCTGCGGAACTCCACCGCCAGCTGGTCGATCAGCCTCTGTTCGTCGACCCCCCCGTCACGGTGGCGCAGGCGTTTGACGTCAGCAAAGTCGACTCCGAGTCGGGCCGCAGCGAGCAGGGTTTCTTGGGGACGAAGGCTGCGGAGGTGGTTCTCCATGCCGGGGTGACTGCGTTCGCCGTCGGTTACCGCGACTAGGTCCACGCGGGCTCCGAGGCCGGTCAGCCGGGCGAGGGTACCTCCGGCTCCGACTATCTCGTCGTCGGGGTGAGGGGCGACCATGACGGCTCGGCCACTGGCCGGCGGTCGAGGCTGCCAAGGTTCCAGCTCATTCAGCTGGACGCATCTCGACCAACTCGACTCGGGCGTCCCACGCCCTTGCAGGTCCGGTACGGCCGTCGCGTGGTCCATCAACGCTCCATTGCCGAAACCCTGCGGCCGATCTCGGCACGGTCGAAGTCGGCGTGGCTCTGGCGAATGTACACGGACAGATCCGCGACGAAGCGGGCGTGATCGGTGTCGTGTGCGAGTGGGGCCGGGCCGAGGGCTCGCGCTACGTGGTCCATAATCTCGGTGGCGTTACGTTCGACGGTGTCTCTGACCGTAAGAGCCAGCACTGAGTGCTCCGCCGCCGGGTTGCGGTCGAGTTCCAGCGCTGCCGCTTGAAGGACGGCGAGGTCCTCGCGGATAGCGGTGTGCACTGCCCCGAGATGCGCCAAGGTAATCGGGTCGCGGCGGCCGTCGCGGGCCCGAACGTACAGAGGCCGGGCGACCGCCCAGGAACCGCCGTACCAGCAGGCGGCGACGCCGATCGCGCCTGCCCAGAACCCCGGTCGGGAAAGATACTCGCCGGGCTGTCCTACCGGGTGGGCGTAGGCGTGGAGGAAAGAGACAGACCTGGTGTCGCTTCGCTGCATGCCCGGACCCCTCCACGATGGTGGTTGTACCTTTATCCCGGCGTCTTGAACCGCAACCGCGAAAAGGCGCTGGCCGTCGGCGGCTGCGGCGTCGAGCAACGCGTGGGTAACGAAGGCAACGCCTGAGCACCAAGACTTGACTCCGTCGAGCACCCATCGGCCTTCGACCTGCTTGGCCGTCACTGCTTCGGGCGGTCCGGCCGCCCATACGGCCCACCTCTGAGCACTCTCACGCTCGCAGTAACCGAGCTCTGCGGCTATGGCAACCGCGTCCGCGTGGGCCTCTACGAGCCTTGCCAGCACTAGGTCTCGCCGTGCGGTGGCGGCGAGAAGGCCGAGCCGGCGTGCGCTGCGACCGTTCGCCGGCAATGGCCATCGCTCCACCCGCGCGCATACCCGTTCGAAGCCGAGTCCGAAGCCGAGGTCGAGGTCGGCCGGCTCCCCGGTGGGCATTAGTCAGGGTTGCAGGAGGATCTTGACAGCCCCGTCCGCCTTCTGCTGAAAAATTTTGTAAGCGTGGGCTGCTTGCGCAAGCGGCAGATGGTGCGTCGCGAAAGTGTCTACGCCAAGCGGGTCGTCGTCGCCTAATAAAGGCAGTATGTCGCCGACCCAGCGATGCACGTTGGCTTGTCCCATCCGCAGCTGTACCTGCTTGTCGAACAGCTGGAGCATGGGAAGAGGGTCCGTTGCACCGCCGTAAACCCCTGCGAGCGAGATAGTGCCTCCGCGACGGACAATATCGATCGCGGTGAGCAGGCTTGC
Organism: Acidimicrobiaceae bacterium; assembly: GCA_027391075.1. Lineage (GTDB taxonomy): Bacteria > Actinomycetota > Acidimicrobiia > Acidimicrobiales > Palsa-688 > JAJZAM01. Next base: position 3,593 of record DAHYHI010000059.1, read on the forward strand.
TAAGCGGTCGATGCCCGCCTTTTGCATGAGCTTGGCGGCGAGTGCGTTTGGAAGTAGTGCCGTCGCCTGCTGGGCGACCCGAGCGACCGGCGACCCGTGGGCTTCCATGCCGACTGCGTCGATCACAGAGTCGGGGCCGCGGCCAGCGGTGAGATCACGGACAGCACCAGCGAGGTCGGCGACAGAGTTGAGGTCCAAGACGGTCACGCCGCGGGCACGGGCGCGGCTGATCCTTTCGGGGACCAGGTCGACTCCTATGACCTGCTCGACTCCTCGGTGCAGTGCAACCCGTGCCGACATGTCGCCGATCGGGCCGAGGCCGAGTACGACGAGAGTTCCACCGTCTGGAACTGCCGCGTACTCGACGGCCTGCCAAGCAGTGGGGAGCACGTCGGAGAGGTATACGAAGCGGTCGTCCGAGGGACCTTCCGGCACCTTGATAGGCCCGTATTGGGCCTCGGGCACCCGCAGGTACTCCGCCTGACCGCCGGGGACCTGGCCGTAAAGCTTCGTGTATCCGAAGAGGCTCGCACCGGTGCCGTATTCGTGGACCTGCGTGGTCTCGCACTGCGACTGCAGGCCGTGGTCGCACATAAAGCAGTGACCACAAGAAATGTTGAAGGGGATCACAACCCGATCCCCTGGGACGATGTTGGTGACGTCGGCGCCGACCTCTTCCACAATGCCCATCGGTTCGTGGCCGAGGATGTCGCCAGGCGAAAGGAAAGGCCCGAGCACCTCGTAGAGGTGCAGGTCAGAACCGCAGATCCCGCTAGACGTCACTTTGATGATCGCGTCGGTTGGTTCTTTGATGATTGGATCCGCCACCTCTTCGACGCGGACGTCGCGTTTGGCGTGCCAGGTTACGGCTTTCACTTGTCTGCCGATCCGGGCTGAGTCTCCTGGCGGTGCATAACGACTCTCGCTTTGTCGGGTAACACCTTCATCACCTTTCCTTGAGCCTTCGAGGTCAAACTTCCAGCGTTCACTTTGGTCTTCCCTTCCATCAGGGCTTCGAATCCTTGGCGGGCGACGAGAGCAGGGTCGTCCTTTTTCCCGGTATAGCCTCGGCGAAGGACTGTACGAACGACTTCGAGGCGTTGTAGAGCGCCTGGTAGGCGCCGGGAGCTTCCGACGCGATAAACGAAGTGAAAAGAACCTTTCCGTCCCGCTGTGCTGTCATATCAGGAAGTAGGCGTTTGGCGAGATGTACGGTCGACTCGACGTTGAGCCGTACGAGGCGGCCATCCTCTTGGATCGCCCGGTATAGCTTCTCGACGCCTTCGAAGTTCGCCAGGTCAGCGCGAACCTCTCGTACTTCGGCGCCGGTGGACGAAAGCAGGTCTGCGGCGGCCGTAGAGATATCGTCGTCTTCGGCAGCGGCGATGACGTCAAAGCCGTTCTCGGCGAATTGGCGGGCCAACTCGCGTCCGATGCCACTTGAGGCGCCTGTAACGATAGCGAGAGGGGCGGGAAGAGCATCAATTGTCATATCGCCTCCAGGGGGTCGGTGGGTTATCCGTGGTCCTACCCAGCGGCGAGGCAGGTACGCACGGTCATTTGCTGCAATAACTGCAGACGGCTCGTGACCCGGCATCTACAGTCGCCGGCAGCGGCTTGTCGAGCGCGGCCGTCAGAAGCTCGATGGGGGATTCGACTTCACCGGTCACCGGTGCTTGTCATCGGGCTAGCTCACCTGAAAGCCAGCGTGCGTCTTGTACTGCGTAGCCCGATTCGTCGTTGTTGAAGTAGGCGTACACGTCGACGTCTTCCGCTAGCCAGGCGGATATCCGCTCCGCTTCGGGGGTCAGCGCCGCAGGACCGTACCTGCCTTGATAGGGGCGCTTGACTGTGTCAGGCCCGTGAAAGCGGACGTAAGTCCAGTTCGTCGTCAGTTCCCGCGGGTGGTCCGCTAGTAGGTCGTGGATGCAGAGGGCCGCACCGTGGCGGCGCAGCACGTCGTAGGTCTGCTCGCTGAGCCACGACTGGTCTCGCAACTCGATCGCCTAACTTTCGTTCGACTTGGGCTGCCCAAGCCTCTACCGTCTGCTCGGCTGGAAGCCGGTAGAACGTGTTGTTGATTTCCACTGTGTCGAACAAGTCGGCGTAGAAGGCGAACCATCCCCGAGCCGCCAACGACTCGGGTTACACAGGGCCCCGCCAATGCTTGTACATCCAGCCGGAGCAGCCCACCCGGGCGACCCCTAACGATTTCTTCATCTGCGTCTGCGTCGGCGTCGGCGTCGGCGTCCCTTTCGTCGGCTACGGGTTCCGGTCGACTACGGGCTCCGCTTTTCCACCCGGTCTGACCTTCTCGGTTACGCCCCGACGTCGCAAGTCGGCATCCTTGGCGTCAAGTTGCTCTGGAGTGTCCCCCCGCTTTAAAGCTTCGTCGAGGACATCCTCCTTCTCGGCGCCTTCCCTCCCGAACTTCGAGTCCTGCGGGTCGGCATGCGGCTGATCAGGCATGATGGACTTGTACCCGGAGCGCCTCGCAGCCAACCCGCCAGAGCTGGGCTCCCGTCGGCCCACCTGAAGCGAGTTTCAGTAGCTGAAGCAAAAGACTGTGAGCGGAATTGCACAAGTTCGGTGCAATTACGCTCACAGTCTTTGTGAGAGACCGCGCGACCGCGCAACCTTTGTGAGAGACCGCGCAAGAGGGACAACGGCTGGCGTGGCGGGATGGGCGGTCTCGGATCCAA
>DAHYHI010000070.1:0-2642 GCA_027391075.1 Acidimicrobiaceae bacterium
TCGCCTTGAACGTCCGTGGCCGCTACGTCGCCTCCTAAGCCATCCAGGGCGTCGAGGTGACCCATCCCAGCAAACAATGGGAACGCAAACACGCCGAGTGCAGAGCCCAGTTCACCGCACGCCAAGCCAGCCAACCCGACGCGGTCACCAACCTCTGACCCGGGACGCGACCAGCACCGAGAACAGCGCCGCCACCCAGAACGGTAGCTGTACACGATCAGATGAGACCCGCCGTCCACGAAGTGCTGAGACCCCGTGTCCACGATGAAGCGAGATTACACACCAACAGAGCGGACTACCGCTACCCACTGACGCTACCCGCCACCTACGAACAAGGCGACGCAACGCGAAGCTGGTTTCAGAAACGACCCGCCGTCTCACTCGAAATGTTCGACAAGTCGGCCGCCACCGCCGCCGACAGTGTCATCGACATCGGCGGCGGCGCGGCGCCGCTCGTCGACGAACTTCTCGCCCGCCGCTTCGAAGACCTAACCGTGCTCGACATCTCCCCCCTCGCACTCGGCCACAGCCAATCAAGGCTCGGAGCCGACGCCGCACGAGTCACCTGGCTCGTCGCCGACATCCTCGAATGGGAACCGCAGCGCAGCTACCGGGCCTGGCACGACCGGGCCGTCTTTCACTTCCTCACCGCCGAAGCAGACCAGCTCCGATACCAGCACACCCTCGACCAAGCCACCATCCCAGGCTCAACAGCGATCTTCGGATGCTTCGCCGCCGACGGACCGCAATACTGCTCCGGGCTACCAGTCACCCGCTACGAACCAGCCGACCTCGCCGAACGCCTCGGCCCCCGCTGGCAACTCATCGCCCACACCCACGAGAAACACACCACGCCAAACAACGCCACCCAATCGTTCTCCTGGAGCGCGCTACGACGTATCGCCTGACAGTCCAAACGCACAAACAAATCGACCCTCAGACGTCCTGGCCCTCGCCGTGAAGACGGTTAGAGCCTGCCCGATCTGTACAAAATCGTTAGTCTGAACGCATGACAGACGTTGGCGTGACCGAGGCCCGCGACCAACTCGGCCAGCTGGTCAGCCGAGCAGAGCACAACGAAGAACGGTTCGTTCTGACCCGGAATGGACGTGCCGTGGCGGCTCTCGTGCCGATCGAGGTGCTCCGGGACCTAGAAGCTGCGGAAGACGCCGCAGATCTAGAGGCAGCCCGCCTAGGGGCAGCTGAAGTAGGCCCCAACGTCCCGCATGCCCAGGTGCTAGCCGATCTCGTCGCCGATGAGGCTCAGCCCCGTAGGGCTTGAGCTACGGCATCGAGTGGAGACCGTCGGCCCACAAGCAGGTTCGAAGAATTGACGTCCTCGCCCGTCGGCGGGTACTCGAGGCGATAGGCAAACTGGGACAAGACCCGCGGCCGGCCGGCTCGGTCATTTTGGCGGGATCTCCGGGTTGGCGTCGCATCCGAGTCGGCGGCTACCGGGTGGTCTACGACATCCAAGACGATGCTCTCGTAGTGCTCGTTCTTCGGGTCGGGCCCCGCAGAGACGTCTACCAGCACCTCGACGAGTAGCTGGGGAGGACCTCGACGGGGACGACCCCGTGGTCATCCACGCCATGGCCTGCGCCTCAAGTTCTACCGATTCCTCGGATGAGGAGGTGACCACGATGCGACACACAGACGATGAGATCGGAACAGGTCGCCCGGCGCTTCGAGCAGCTCGCCGATGAGTTGGACCCTGCCACGGCCGAGATGGACGACACCGAGGATCTTCGAGCGGTCGCAGCCGCCTCAGAGGCGACACGCGCCGACGAAGCCCGCCTCCGCGAGGCTGTCGAGTCTGCGACACCTACGGAGCACTTCCCTTTCGGCGGCGAAGACGATAAGAGTTCTGCGACCGTCCATGGCAGCGGAGGGCGCCAGGATGCCCTGGTAGCCGGCATTTGTGGCGGCGGTCGTCACTGCCTGTGTTCGCTGGTAGTCGTCTCCGATCAAGTCCTCGAGGGTCAGGCCAAGGGTTGCCCGCACCTGCCCGCTGGTGAGATCCAGTACCTCCAGGCCCTCGACGACTACCCTGCCGACCCGACGGTGGACCTCGAAAGGGTCGACACCCTCCTCGGTGAAGTGGCGAAACAGCTCCGCCCAAGCCGCCTGCTCCTGGTCCGAGGCGTACCAAACACCGGGCCCTTGTCGACGGTGATATCGGCCGTCCGTGGAGGCCGGATCAGCGAAGGACGGCACGGAGAAGCGGGCAGCTCCTTGGTGCCAGAACGCCCCTGTGAGCCTTCGAGCTTCCAGGCGGTCCAAGGCCTGGTCCGGTCGATCGGTCAGACGTAAGAGCCCCCGATAAAGGACCGAGCGGCCTCGCGGGCCTCGTCGAAGCGGCGGGCACTCAGCAGATCGATCGGGCGCTCAGCCTGTAGGAGCCGGTTAGGGTCCGCGCTTGTTTTGTGCGGGCGGTTCGGCTTTGCGTGTGGCGATCGGGGTTTGGCTGTCACAGGCGGATTGTAGGGTTGGCGGGGTGAATGCTGTCGAGGGTGGGGTGTGTAGGGCTGTGTCTTACCGGCTGTACCCGACGGTCGGCCAGCAGGCCCGGCTGGTGGAGTTGCTTGGTTCGCAGTGCGATCTTTACAACGCGGCCTTGGAGGAGCGTCGCGGGGTTTGGC
>DAHYHI010000082.1:0-2558 GCA_027391075.1 Acidimicrobiaceae bacterium
CTCATCGTCAACCGTGCCTACGGTTTCCACTCGGCGAAGGCAGCCCTCGGGCTCGTCATGTTGACTCTCGGACCGATCAACCACGTCCTTCCCCACGAACGCCCACCAACCACCGATCCCTAAAATTCAACCACATTTATGCCGGGAGGCCCAAATTTCTTCGGTCGTGTAAAGAAAAACAGGCTTGCAGCGACCAGAAACGCCACAAGGCTGAAGAAACCGATGACGAACTCGATAAGAGTTATTACCGCCGCAGTCGTTCCGGTCGCTCCCGCTCCTGCTTCGGACACCAACCCAATGACGAACCAACACAGGAACATGACCGAAGCAGGTAATAGGGTTACGGTGAGGATGGCGAGTTTATTCTCGGTTTCCAAGCTGTTGCGGGGATTGATAGGCCTTCCCCGCCAGACTCTGAGTCCTGCCACCGCGGCAATTGCTCCCAGCATTGCAGCACCAACGACAATATCCCAGCCGAGGGGTTTCACCGCGATGGTTGCGACGCTCAAGTCGGGAGAGACGAACGGGCTCCCAAGGCCAAGCTCGCCAGCATCCGATACGAGCCAGGATCTTTCACCTCGTCGATGGCTCGACGGTCATCGAGTGCCGGGTGTGGCCGTTCCAGCCATTGAAGTGCTCCGCGGGCAGTCACGGCGTGACGAAGGTGGTTGACCATCTTGGCCATCACCACCAGCCGATCCGAATGCTCACCGCTCGGCTCCGTTTCATCCGCGGGGCTACACCATCTGCGCAACGAGGTTTCCGAAACCCCGAAAGACGACTCAGGTCAGCGATAGAGAAACCCTGGGCCCGCAGCCAGAGCACCGCGTCCTTGGGTCCGGCCCGCCACACCGGCCTTTCGTCCAGGATGTCGCGGAGAGCTTGACGAAACCGTTCGATAGTGACACGCAGCCCGGCGCGGTCCCTGGTGTCGGCAGCGAGAAGCGAGTGGATCATCCCGGTCAGCAGAGCGGAGCGAAGGTATGGGTCCATCTCCGACAGCGGCTCGGGCGAATCGGGCAAGGCGTCGGCAAAGACTTCTGACCCGCTCAATCGTTGCGGTAGACACCTCGCCGTAAGCCAACCCGTCGCCGATGCCAGCCGCAAGGTCCAAAAGCCTCTCGGCCTGAGACCAGAACTGGGCTCGGGCACCGTCATCGATCACGGCCATCACTTCGACACACTACTTCCAGCAAGCCAACAGCCGGTGACACGATCCGAAGCCGTCGGCGTCACCCCAGACACCACCGACCCGAGGTGCGGACCCGAGGTGCTGGCGTCGGGTCAGACCGTTTCCGTGCCGGCCATACGGAGTAGGGATCGACCGGGGCGGCACGGCTGGCCGAGATGCGTGCCCAGCTCGCCGATCTCCGCCCAGAAGATCGCCTACCTTGTCGCCGCCATCGAAGACGAGGGCGACGCCAAACTCCTCGAACGGTGGGTGCCGGGACGTCCAAGTTACCGACAGCGACTAACCACTATCGCCCGAATACATGCCACGGCAGCGGACCTCAGCTTGTGATGTCGTTAAGCCCGATGACCTGTCCGATACCCGCGGCGATCAGTCCTAAAGCCACCCGGTGCTTGGCGGCCGTGAAGTCCGCTACCGCCTCGAAAGCAACGAAGAGTTCTATATCCCGGGCCAGCGCGTCGTAGGCGGTGGCAAGTACCCCGCCGCTGGCGAACACTCCGACCACCAGCAGTTGGTCGCGGCCAGTTCGGCGAAGTTCGATCTCCAAGTCGGTGCCATAAAAGGCGCTGTAGGAACGCTTCTGATCCTCGTGACACTTCGCGATGCGAGCGACGGAACCGCGACCTCGATCGCCTCATCGGCGGTCGGCCCTTGACCCCAAAGCAATCCGCCGAGACCTCTCTTGGAGGGGTGATCTGCAGGTCGAGGACCGCTGACCATAACCGGAACGTCACGGCCCAACGCCCACTCGGCAACCGCCGCAGTCGCATGCAAAACCCTGGCCTTTACCCCCGAAAGGAGCACCTGCAGATAGTACGGCAGCATGTCATGGACCAGCACAGCGACTCGAGAGCTATCGACCGTCCAGCCCACACCGCCAACCAAATCGCCCAGGTCCGCTGGGTCGTAATCCGCAACATCGGCTTGGAAAGTTACCATTCCGCCCATTTTTACCGACTCAGGCGGTGTCAACGATGACAGACGCCACCGTCGCTACAGAAGGTAAGCGACGGAAAAAGTTCCCCGTCGGTCCACCGACAAAGCGCCCGGCTCCCGGAGGATCGCATCCCTTTCGCTGGGCCCTCGCCGTAACAGAGCCGATGTCACCGCCGGACAGCGCTAGCTAATCGTTCCAGCAACCGGGCCTGGACCTGTGGCCACTCGTCTGCCAGGACTGAGAACATGGCGGAGTCGCGCAGCAATCCCTCCTCGCCGGGCATGTGCGACTGCGACCAGCTGCGCAGGACCCCCTCGAAGGAGGCACCAAGACCCTCTATCGCCCGCCGGGAACGTCCATTGCGGGCGTCAGTCTTAAGATCGACTCGAGCCACCCCCAAAGTCTCGAACGCATAACGCATCAACAACA
>DAHYHI010000098.1:0-61955 GCA_027391075.1 Acidimicrobiaceae bacterium
GGGCGGGTCAAGTTCCCACGCCGCCGCCCAGAGCGCGCCACGAGCCCCTGGCGGACCATCGACACAGCGACGCTACAGGCCGACACCTTCCCCCCGGCCTCCACCAGATCGGCATGCACCCTCACAGAACCATAAGTACCCCCAGAGTCCTCGAAAGACTTGCTCACCGCCGAATCCAGCGACGCTGTTCGCTCGTCGCGCCGGGTCGGGCGACACTCCCAGGGGAATTTCGTCTCACCCCGGGTCCTGCGCACCCTCCTCCAACGCCTCGCGCCCCGACCCGCCACCCCGTCGACCATCGACGATCTAACCGCCCGCGAAACCCAGATCCTCCGCCTAGTCGCCCAAGGAGCCACCAACCCCGAAATCACCGAAACCCTAAACATATCCACAGCGACAGTCCGCACCCACATAACCCACCTACGCGCAAAACTCCACGCACGCACCAGAGCCGAACTAGTCGTACGAGCCTGGGAACAAAACCTCAACACCCCACCCAACCAACCCGCACCCCCCAAACCCACACCAGGCCGAACAGACAACACGAAACCCGAAAATCATCGTTTCGACCGATAGACAACCCCCCAACCTTCTCCCTACAGTTACTAACCATAAGACACGGGGGTCCCCCCAGCCGGGCCGATCACCGGTTGTGAACGACGGGCCGTCATGCGACCACATCTTGGAACACAGGGAGGACTCAAATCGGCAAGAAACTCGGCGGACGATCCACACCCCCGAGGATCAAGGATGCGGGTAGTTCGAAGGTGATGGTCTCGGCGGGCGTGGTTGTCGCAGCCGGTGGGCTCGCCGCGGCCCTCACGTTCGGGTCCGGCGCTACAACAAACGCGCCGGGCAGCGAGAAAGCACCGGTGGAGGCCGCCCAGCTGGCCAACTCGGGGCCGGCGGTCCCACCGACAACTCTGCCTGCGAACACAGTCCCTATGGCGACGATCCCTGCGTGGAAAGCCAAACTGCTCCACATACCGCCGCCGCTCACCCCCAGCCAGATGGCGCAGCACCGCCAACAGTTCTTGAACTTCATCAAGAACCTGCAGGAACATCCGACGCCTAACACCAACCCCAACGCGTGCGGACCGTGGGCCTATCCCACCGCCCCAGCCCTCAAGGCCCTACTCGCTGCGCACGGCACGCCAGTAGCCTGCGAGAAGCTCGGCACGAGCTGGGTGATGACCACGACCACGGCGAGTCGGATCGAAGTAGGCCAACTCAACTGCGCACCGACCGACGCCCCGTGCCTCGATGGCCGCCAGAACAAGAACCTTTCGCAGTTCCAGTGGAGTGACGGGCCCCCCGGCCACCCCGGAGGGCAGGGCAACGCCGGCCTACCTTCGTTTTCCTACCCGGACCTGACCTTCTTGACCTTCACCCCCGTCCCGCTCGGGCCGCCCAACGGCCGGGCCGTCTACAACATCCTCACACGCACCTGGTCACTAGAAGCAGCAGCATGACCAGTGAGGAAGTTATGATCCGGGGAGGCCCGGCGCATGACCGTGTCAGCAAGCACGATGGGGCCATGCAGCCAAGGGCACCGGCCCCTCCGGTTAGCTTCGAGTCGCCTGCGGCCTGAACTTCATCTTGGATGCGGAGGGGGAACCGCTCGATCCGGTAGCAACTGGGGGGTGCAGCCCCTATACAACCCCTACGAGCAGCCGTTTTTGAGTGGGCGAAGGGGGACTTGAACCCCCACGTCCTTTCGGACACAGGAACCTGAATCCTGCGCGTCTGCCTATTCCGCCACTCGCCCGAGTGCGAGTTCCCATCCTATACCAACATCGCTGGCCTTGGACGATTGGCGAACCTCTCGAAGGCCCAGTTCAGGGTACGCTACGGGTGGTCATGGGATTACAGCACTTGGAACGCCGCCTGGAACGCATGGTCGAAGGTGTGTTCGCTCGCGCCTTCAGAGGGACGCTCCAGCCGGTGGAGATCGGCCGTCGGCTGACCCGGGAGATGGACCTCAAGAGGACGATGGCTCCTAAGGGGACTCTGGCCCCCAACGAGTTCGTGGTGTGGATTTCCGATCCAGACAGGGAGAGGTTCGCTGCCATCGAGGACGAGTTGGTGGACGAACTGGTCCTTTTGGCCAAGGAGCACGCTCAAGTGGAGCGATACAGCTTCTTGGGGCCGGTAAGCGCTGTTATGGAGACGGACGACTCGTTCCCAGCCGGGAAAGTGATGGTTTCGGCCGATTTCACACCGGGGGACGACCCTGACCGAGCCCGCCTTGTCTTGCCCGACGGCAGGACGGTGAACGTCGGCGCATCTCCGCTGACCATCGGCCGTCTCCCTGACTGCGCTGTGGTGCTTTCGGACTCTAACGTCAGCCGGTACCACGCCGAGATCAGACCCGCAGCCCCGGGCGCTGCCAGCCGGTCGAGGCTCGCAACCCCGACCCTCTACGAAGTTGCCGACCTCGGATCGACCAACGGTACCCGGGTGAACGGCATGCTGATCACCGTCCCGAGACTTCTCGATGACGGCGACCGGATAACGGTGGGGGCTACCACGCTCGTCTTCGAGGCCGGCTAGGTCCGCCCGGAACGTGCCCGACCCGGTACAGGCCCTGCTCAAGTACGTTCTCCTAGCCCTGCTATACCTTTTTATGCTCCGGGTCATTCGCGCCGTGTGGGTCGAGACACGCCAGCCGGCCCCCTCCCCGCATCCTCAGCCGCAATCCTCGAACGGCCCGCTGTCTTACGAGGCCACGCACGTCCACAGCGCTGTCAAGGCGCCTCCTGGACCCGAGAAGCTGGTGGGCTTGTCGCCGGCAGGTGTCAAAGACCGCGAGTTTCCTCTCGGAGCCGAACTGACCGTGGGCAGGGCGCCGGGCTGTGCCGTGCTGCTCGACGCTGACAGTTTCGTGTCGCAGCTGCATGCAAGGGTCTTCCGTCGCGACGGTGGCCTGTTCGTGGAGGACCTCGGTTCGACCAACGGAACTTTTCTGAACGGAGTGAAGGTCACGGCACCGGTGACTATTGCCAAGGGTGACAAGATCCAGTTCGGTAAGTCCGTTCTGGAGGTTCGCAAATCGTGACGGCTGTCAAACTTGAGGCCGGCTCGGCGACCGACGTCGGACTCGTTCGCTCCAACAACCAGGACAATCTGCTGTTAGCCGAGCCTTTGTACGCTGTTGCGGACGGTATGGGCGGGGCCGCAGCGGGGGAAGTAGCGTCGGCTATAGCAGTGCAGACTCTTGGCGAGCAGCTAGCCCGCAGAGGCGGTTCGCTATCACCGGACGACCTCCTCGAAGCAGCCCAGGCGGCTAATCGGGCCGTCTGGGAGGAGGCAGTCGAGCACGCAGAGATGCGAGGTATGGGCACGACGCTTGTGGCAGCCGCCCTCGTCGATGGTCCCCGGCTTGCGATCGCCAATGTCGGGGATTCGCGCCTCTACGCGATGCGCCACGGGAGTTTCCGCCAGGTTACGGTCGACCACAACCTTGTGGCGGAGATGGTTGCCGAAGGTCGGATCTCCAAGGAGGAAGGCGAGGTTCACCCTCGTCGTAACATCATGACCAGGGCGCTGGGAGTCGAGCCCGAGGTGAAGGTGGACATCTTCATGGAGAAGGTGGACCCAGGGGACCGCTTTTTGTTGTGCAGCGACGGGTTGCCGCGGGAGCTTAGCGACGAGCGCATATCGGCGATCCTTCGACGCCTCGCCGATCCGTCCGAAGCGGCAAGAGAACTGGTCCACGAGGCTAAACGTCACGGCGGCAACGACAACATCACCGTAATCGTGCTCGACGTAGTGCGGGACCCGTCCGACCTGGCGGATCCAGTCACTACCAGCCACGACGTCGTCGCAGATGTGCCACCCCCACAGTCCTCGGAACCCCACCCCGCGACGACGCCAACCCCGGCGTCTCACCCGCCGCAGCGACGCCCCTCCCCGTTCAACCTCCGAGTGGCTGCCTTCTTGCTCGCGTTCCTTGCGATCCTCGCAGCGGGAGCTGTCGGTGTGTGGTATTACGCAAGGTCGGCGTACTTCGTCGGCTTGAACGGGAATTCCCTAACGGTGTATCAGGGTCGACCGGGCGGAGTCCTGTGGTTCGAACCGACGCTCGACCACGTTTCGTCGGTGACTACAGCCCAAGTGCTGCAAGCAAGCCTGCCGGCGCTACGAGCAGGTGTCGAGGAGCCGACAGCAGCCGCAGCGGACGCCTTCATCTCCAACCTTGCCAAGCTGTACCAGTTGAGTCGTTCCGCCGCCCTACCCCCATCTACGACACCTACTTCGACCTCGACGACGACCACTGGGTCGGTCCCATCTAACTCCGGGCCGTCGTCGAGCACTACGGCTTCGCCGCCGACGTCGTCATGACGCCTGTTCCAGCCCGTAGGCGCACAGAACTCGGCTTGATCTTCCTCGCCGTGATCCTCACCGGAGGGCTTTACGCGCTGGCGGGTTTCGGCAAGGCGGGTAGCCTCCCGGCCAACATCGGACCTTTCCTCGGCACCTTGTTCGCGTTGTTGATAGTCGCTCATATAGCGCTAAGACGCCTGGCGCCCCTCGCCGACCCGATCCTCTTACCGGTGGCCGGCCTGCTGAACGGCATCGGCTACGTGTTCATCGCTCGCTTGTCGGCTCACGAGGCCCGCCTGCAGGCGATCTGGACTGCGGTGGGTATAACCGTCTTCGTAGCTACTCTGCTGATAGTTCGTAGAGCGAGGGACCTCGAACGCTACCGGTACATGTTTGCAGCGGGCGGCATCGGAATGCTCCTGCTTCCCTTGGTCCCGGGCATCGGCGAGAACATCAACGGTGCCCGTCTTTGGATCCACGTCGGGACCCTCAACTTCCAGCCCGGGGAGATAGCGAAGCTGGCCTTGGCTATCTTCTTCGCGTCGGTTCTGGCGGAGCGCTCCGATCTGCTCAGCCAGGGCACGAAAAGACTTGGCCGCTTCTTGGTCCTAGACCCCCGCTATCTAGCTCCGATCGTCACGGCATGGGGCTTGTCTCTGGTCATTTTTCTGGCCGAGAACGACCTTGGCTCGTCCTTTTTGTTCTTCGCTCTGTTCATCGGCATGCTCTGGGTGGCTACCGGACGGGCCCTCTACCTCGGTGTGGGCGCAGCGTTGTTCGGCGGCGGCTCGGTGCTGGCGCTCAAGGCGATAGGGCACGCCCAGACGCGCGTCCAGGCTTGGCTCGACCCGTGGGTGCACGCTGAGACAACGGGCTACCAAATCATCCAGGGTTGGTTCGCCATCGCTAATGGCGGGCTTTTCGGCTTGGGCCCAGGACAGAGTGGCGCCGCTTCCATACCCGAGGCGTCCACGGACATGATCTTCGCGGTCATGGCAGAAGAGCTCGGCCTCCTTGGTGCCAGCGCGATCCTGATCGGTTTCCTACTCATGGTCGGCTCCGGGCTACGTATCGCCGTTCGCTGCGAAAGGCCCTTCGAGAAGCTGCTGGCTGCAGGCCTTTCGCTCATCCTTGGAGTTCAGACGTTCGTCATCGTCGCCGGCGTCACGCGCCTCATCCCACTCACTGGCATCACGCTCCCCTTCGTCTCCTACGGAGGGTCGTCGCTGCTGGCGAACTACATCCTCCTCGCGCTACTGCTGAGACTGTCACACGGCGCCGAGATCGAGGCGGTTACCCTCGCAGTGCCCCAAGAGCAGCTCTCCACCAGGGGGACCGGACTATGAACCGCCAGATTCGCGGTCTCGGTCTCGGTATAAGCATCCTTTTTATCGCGCTGTTCGTTCAGCTGAACTACCTGCAGGTTGTCCACAAGACCAAGCTTGCGACTAATCCCCTCAACCGGGCGACAGTAATCAACTCCTACACCCTTCCAAGAGGCAACATCATCTCCGCCGACGGAGTGACCTTGGCCACGTCAATCCCGACAAAGGATCAGTTCAAGTACCTACGCGAATACCCCACGGGCTCCCTGTTCGAGGAGGTGACCGGCTACTACTCTTACATCTACGGCTCGGACGGAGCCGAGGCTTACTACAACGGGGTTCTGACCGGTAGGAGCAGCCCTTTCAAGCTTCCCACCTCTCTCAGTGGCCTCAAGAACTTGCTGACCAACACTAACAACACCGAGTCGATAACTCTGACGCTCCTCGACAAGCTGCAGAAAGCTGCACAGGCGGGTCTGGCGGGACGTGACGGGTCTGTAGTCGCCTTGGACCCTAAGACGGGTGCGGTCTTAGCGATGTACTCCAATCCCACCTTCGACCCTAACGGTCTCGTAGGCCACAACCCGACCGCCGTGCAAGCCGCTTACAAGGCGATCACCGCAACCCCGGGGGGTCCGCTCGCATCCCCCGCGTACCGCCAGATATTCTTCCCGGGTTCGTCGTTCAAGATCGTCACCGCCTCTGCGGTCTACGACCATGATCCGACGTTGGCCTCTACAGCCCAGCCGGTCCTTTCGGTGCTGTCCCTCCCCGATACGACCACGCAGTTGCATAACTTTGCCGGCGAGTCGTGCGGGGGGCAGATCCTGGCCCTTTTCACCGTTTCATGCGACACAGGGTTCGCCCAGATCGGCTTGGACCTCGGCGCCAAGAACCTTTACGACGAGGCTGCCTCCTTCGGCTTCGACCAGGTCCCACCGATCGACCTTCCATTCCCGGCGAAGTCGAACTTCCCGACGGCTTCGAGTTTCGCCGCTAACCTGCCCACTCTCGCCTACTCGGCGATCGGCCAGGAGAACGTCGAGGCCAGCCCTTTGGAAATGGCTTTGGTCGGTGCGTCAATAGCCAACAGCGGAAAGATCATGAAACCACATATCTTAGGGTCGATAACCGACTCTCAAAACCAGGTTGTGAGCACCTACAAGCCGGCCGTGTGGCTCCAGGCAACATCGGCCTCGACTGCATCCAAAGTCACGACGTTGATGGAGTCGGTCGTGTCGGCTCCTAACGGCACAGGTGCAGCTGCCCGAATTCCGGGGATACAGGTCGCCGCTAAGACCGGCACAGCCCAGACTGGCACCCATCACACAGACGACTGGTTCGTGGCGTTCGCTCCCGCTAACGACCCGCAGATAGTCGTGTCGGTCGTGTTACCCAACCAGGGGGACTTAGTGTCCGACCAGGGTGGAACTCTCGCTGCGCCTATAGCAAAGAGCCTCATCGAGGACTACCTCGCTACAGGGACCACCCAGGGCTCGTCGAGTGGGCCCGGCTCGGCGTCATCGACCACCACCCAGGCCGCGGGGTAGGTGTCGAGGTGACCGATTCGCCGACTGTGTTCAGCGACAGGTACGAGATCGTCAGCCACATCGCCAGGGGTGGCATGGCGCAGGTCTACCTAGCCCAGGATCTGCTTCTCGACCGTCCCGTTGCCCTCAAGGTGCTGTTCCCGGAACTGTCCGTCGACCAGTCCTTCGTAGAGCGATTCCGCCGTGAAGCCAAGGCGGCAGCGAACCTGACTCACCCGAACATCGTCTCTATCTACGACTGGGGTCAGGGCGCAGGGACCTATTTCATCGTCATGGAGTACGTGGACGGTCCGACGTTGTCCGCGATGATGCGCCAGTCAGGGCCTCCAGCCCCCGAGCAGGCCGCGACGATCGCCGCAAGCGTCGCTGCCGCTCTCGACTTCGCCCATCGAAGGGGGGTCATTCACCGCGACGTCAAACCGGGTAACGTCCTCATCGATTCGAGGGGTCAGGTTAAAGTCGCCGACTTCGGAATCGCCCGGGCGATAGGTACATCGGAGGATCTCACCCAGACCGGATCGGTTATGGGAACCGCAACCTACTTCTCGCCGGAGCAAGCGCAAGGGTTCCCGGTCGACGCCCGAAGCGACGTTTACTCCCTCGGCGTCGTGCTCTACGAGATGGTAGCCGGCAAGGTTCCTTTCGCTGGTGACAGCCCCGTGTCTATCGCCTACAAACATGTCAAGGAGGCGCCGGTACCACCCTCCCAGGTGAGGGCGTCGGTTCCCGCCCCTCTAGAGGCGATCGTGATGAAGGCTCTCGCCAAGAACCCTGCTGACAGATACCAGACGGCCGAGCAGATGCGTTCCGATCTGGTTCGCTATACGAGCGGGCAGAGGCCACTCGCTCCCGTCCTGGCGCCGACAGGCGTCCTGGCGGTCGGTGAAGTCGAGCCGACGAAAGTCCAGGCGCGGACGGTAACCGACCGCACTGACATGATCCCCGCGGCTGTCGCGGGTGGTTCAGAGCAGCGGAGCGGTCGACGCGTAGGCCTATACGGCGCTGTGGCTCTCCTGCTCGTTCTGCTCGCTGTCGGGGGCTATCTCGGCGCCCAGAAAGCTGGGCTGTTCGGACCGTCGATCAGGACGTTGGTGGTCCCCTCCGGCCTGGTAGGACAGCCCGCTTCTGCCGCGCAATCAAAGCTCACCGCCGACGGTTTTACCAATATCAAGACGTCCGACCAGCCTAGTTCGAACATCCCCCCCGGATCGGTGATCTCCACCAACCCGCCTCAAGGGACTTCCATGAAGGCGAACGCCAGCCTCGCTTTGCTCGTCAGCAGCGGGCCGCCCAAGGTCGCCGTACCCGACGTCGTAGGATCGTCGCAAAAGCAAGCCGACTCGGCTTTGAGCAAAGCCGGCTTTGTCGCCGATAACGTCACGCAGTTCTCCAGCAGCGTCAACAAGGGCAACGTGATCTCCACCACCCCCGCTAGCGGCATATTGCTTACAAAGGGCTCGACGGTTCAGGTCCTAGTCTCCGGAGGCACCCAGAAGGTGCAGGTGCCCTCGCTCACCGACTACACGCCTGCCGTCGCCGGGGAGACTCTGGCCACCGCAGGCTTGACGCTCGGCAACCAGGTGAACGAGTCGTCCCAGACCGTCCCGGCGGGCGAGGTTACCCGGACGAGTCCACCGGCGGGTACGAGCGTTGCTACCGGTTCCGCAGTAACCCTCTACATCTCTACCGGCCCTCCCCAAGTGACCGTACCTGACGTGACCGGCGACACTCGCTCCCAAGCGAACAACACGCTGAATGCGAGCGGGTTGACGGCCACCTTCACGACGGTACCCGTCAGCGACCCCAGCAAGGACGGCGTGGTCCAGTCCGAGAGCCCGACCGCGGGCACTTCGGTAGCCACAGGGTCAGCCGTGACGGTGGCGATCGGCTCTTACAGCCCCGCTACCACGTCGACGACAGTTCCGTCATCGACGACGACCAGCACCACAGGCCCCGGTGGCCCGGGGACAGGCCCGGGTCAGGGCCCCGGGCAGAACAACTGAACGCTCATCGGCGCTCCGCCTTCAAACGCACATTCCTACCCAGTTTGCCACCATCTGATGCCCCTCACCGGTGAGGATCGACTCTGGGTGGAACTGAACCCCCTCGACTGCCAAGCGGCGATGGCGTAGCCCCATCACAGTGCCGTCCTCCGACGTGGCGGTCACCTCCAGGTCCGAAGGGATCGAAGCCGCCTCCACCACGAGGGAGTGGTAGCGAGTTGCGACGAACGGGTTCTGGATCGACTGGAAGAGACCTCTCCCGTCGTGGGTTACCTGGGACGTCTTTCCGTGCATGACTTGGTTTCTTACCACGCTTCCGCCATAGAGGGCACCTATGCACTGATGCCCGAGACACACTCCTAACACGGGAACGCGACCAGCGAAGAATTCGATCGCCTGCATGCTCACCCCGGCGTCTTCGGGCCTTCCCGGACCTGGTGACACGAGAACGCCGTCCGGTTGGAGATCAGCGGCCGCGGCAACGCTGACAGCGTCGTTACGGTATACCAGGGGTTGCGCACCGAGCTCACCGATGTACTGGACGAGGTTATACACGAATGAGTCGTAGTTGTCTATGACCAGCACCCGGACCATCCAGCCAAGGTAGCGTCCCAACGGCCGGGCCGGAAGCCCTACTATCAGGGAATGGCGAGGAAGACCAAGGACGCCCGACCAGGCCGCGTTACCCCTAAGGGAGGGCCGCCTAAGCGCAGAGTGGCAGCGATCACAGGGGCGGCTGAGACCGCCAGCGGTCGTTACACCGCTCCGATTCCGACCGAGTTCAAGGTCAGCCCTTGGTGGGTTCCGGCACTCATGATCGGGTTCTTCGGGATCGGCATCGTGGTAATCCTCCTGAACTACCTGAGCCTGCTGGGCGGACCGGCCAGCAACGTGTACCTTTTCGTCGGTCTCGGGCTGATCGTAGCCGGCTTCGTCACCTCGACCCGATGGCACTAGCCAAGGCGACGAAGCCGGGTTTCGACTAGACGGTTAGCCCAGGCGCTCGATGACGGTGGCGTTCGCCATGCCGCCACCTTCGCACATGGTCTGAAGGCCGTAACGCCCGCCGGTCCGTTCCAGCTCGTTGAGAAGCGTAGCCATGAGCTTCGTTCCCGACGCCCCGAGAGGATGGCCGAGGGCTATCGCCCCACCGTTCACGTTCACTTTGGACATGTCGGCGTGGTGCTCCTTGGCCCAGGCGAGGACAACCGGGGCGAACGCCTCGTTTATCTCCACGAGGTCGATGTCTTCCATGGTCAGCTTGGAACGTTCGAGCACTTTCTTGGTTGCAGGGATCGGTGCCGTGAGCATGATCTGAGGATCGTCGCCGGCGAGCGCGAACCCGTGGAAGCGCGCCCGGGGTGTAAGTCCGAGCTGCAAGGCTTTCTCCTCGCTCATGATGAGCACGGCGGAAGCCCCGTCGGTGATCTGCGAGGAGTTACCCGCCGTGATCTTGCCATCCTCCTTGAAGGCGGGCTTCAACTTCCCGAGGCTTTCTACGGTGCTGTCGGGCCGGATGCCCTCGTCTGCTTTCACCAGTTCGTCTGACTCGGTGACCTTGCCGGTCTCCTTGTCCTTGTGCTTGGAGACCACCGGGACTATCTCGTTGTCGAAGCGGCCTTCAGCGGTAGCCTGAGCTGCCTTGTGATGGCTGGATGCACTGAAAGCGTCAAGTTCCTCTCGGCTCAGGTTCCAGCGCTCCGCGATCATCTCGGCCCCGATCCCCTGAGAAACCAGACCCCCTTTAGGGGCGTAGCGCAAACCAACCCTCGGCCCGAACGGCATGCCCATACCCTGGCCTGCACTGCCGCCCATCGGGACGAGGCTCATTACCTCTACCCCGGCTGCGACCACGACGTCGTACTGGCCTGCCATCACCCCTTGTGCGGCGAAGTGAACAGCCTGCTGGGACGAGCCGCACTGGCGGTCCACGGAGGTACCTGGGACCGACTCGGGAAAGCCCGCGGCCAAAGCGGCGTTGCGGGCGACGTTGAATGCCTGAGCACCGGTCTGGCTCACACAACCCATGATGACGTCGTCGATCAGAGCTGGGTCCAGGTCGCTGCGAGCGACGAGGGTCTTCAAGACCTCCGCGGCCAGGTCGACTGAGTGCCACCCTGACAGCTTCCCGTGGCGCCGGCCACCTGCAGTGCGAACGGCGTCAACAATTACGGCGTTTGGCATAGCTACTCCCTAGGTTTGAGTTTTTGTCTAAGCCGAAGATACCGCCGCTATGCCGATGACCGACAGGCGGTCACATTTTTGTCAGGCTTACTTGTCGGGTTGGGGGGTAAAGCGGAGGTAGGGGCGGAGCTCCCTGAAGCCTTTGGGGAACTTCTCCTTGGCAGCCTCGTTGTCGATCGCAGGAGAGATGATCACGTCCTGACCTTCCTGCCAGTCAGCCGGAGTCGAAACCGAATATTTGGACGTCAGCTGCAGGGAGTCGATCACGCGCAGGATTTCCTGGAAGTTTCGCCCGGTGCTCTGAGGGTAGGTGATAGTGAGCTTCACCTTCTTGTCAGGTCCGATCACGAAGACCGAGCGAACAGTGACCGTATCCGAGGCGTTGGGATGGATCATCCCGTAAAGGCCCGCTACCTTCCGTTCAGGATCGGCGATTATCGGGAAGTCGACAGAAGTGCCCTGGGTGTCGTTGATATCGGGAACCCACTCGTTATGCGAGTCGACAGCATCCACGCTAACCGCGATCACCTTCGTGTTGCGGCGGGCGAAGTCGTCGGCCAGCTTCGCTACTGCCCCGAGCTCCGTCGTGCACACCGGCGTGAAATCCTTGGGATGGGAAAATAGGACCCCCCAGCTGTCCCCCAGCCACTCGTGGAATTTGATGGTCCCCTGCGTGGTGTCCGCAGTGAAATCCGGTGCCTCATCGCCTAGCTGCAACGCCATTCTGTGTGATCCTCCTGTTGAATAGTTCCTGCCGATCCGCGTGCTGCGTGTCCCGCGTCCAGAGCCAAAAGGCTGCTGGCACAGGAGCGCGCGAGGCGCCGAGCACGCGGACACAGGCTACCCCCTGTTGGAAGCCTAAGCCGATAAAGTTTGTCAACTTTCGCTCCAGGCAATTCCCTCTGTGCGAAGCCGCTCCAGACAGCTCAGCCGGATCTCGCTCGCGACTTTGAGGTGAACCCCCGGCTTGGTCGGGGCCGCCACTCGCAAAAGGACTCCTGTGGGGCTCGACGAGTCTTGGACTCCGGCGAACGACGGCTCACCGATGAAAGAGCCTGACCACTTCGGGTCGGCAGCGACGCTCCTCGCCGCGGCTTCCAAGACCTGACCCGCCCGAACCAGGTCAGTACCTACAGGGACAACTATGTCCACTAAGGCCCTACTATCGTTTTCAGTGTCATTTATGAGAGTTCTGATGTCGCCGTTCGGTACGTATATCACCCCGCCATCGGCCCCACGAAGACGCGTGACTCGCAGAGTGACCCCCTCGACGGTCCCTACCGTTGCCGTCGAACCAGTTCCCACAGTCACTCGGTCTCCGACACCGAACTGATCTTCGGCGAGCAACAGGGCCCCGGATAGGAAGTCCTTCACCAGGGTTTGAGCGCCAAAGCCCAAGGCGGCTCCGATCACCGTCGCCGTTGCTACGAAAGGAAGGAGGCTGATATTGAATTGGCCGAGGATGGTGAGTATCGCTACCAGCCATATGACCGCCCTGAGAATCTGAGCGAATGCTCCCGCCAGAGTCTTTACCCGCGCCTCGCTCCTACCCGTCGTATCGATCAGCGGCGAAACAAGGCGAAGCGACTGCACGATCCGTCTAGCAAGGCGACTTACAAGTCGGGCCAAGATCGCGGCCACTAGGACTATGACTACTATGCGAACCGGTGCGCTCAGGTAGATCTCCGCGCTGTGAGCGGTGGAGGAGTTGACTCCCAGATCGATAAGCAGTTGGTGGATCACTCCACGATCCGTTGCGGCAGACCCAGATGCTGCGGCTGCTCCGACAGACCTCATATTATAGACCATAATAGGGCATTATTAGTACTTTCATATACTAACGTGGCACAGGCCGGCTGGCAAAGCGCTCCGGCTACTAGTATGATCGAATCAGAGCCAGAGGGCTGCGTCTTTGACGCGCGTCGATCTCGCCCGGTAAAGCCGGCGACAGCGCAGCCGGGACCGAGGAGGCGATGAGTGAAACGTACATACCAACCGAACAACCGCAGAAGGGCCAAGCGTCACGGGTTTCGGCACAGGATGGCGACGCGAGCAGGGCGTGCCATTCTAAAAGCGAGAAGGCTGAAGGGCCGGGCTCGTCTGTCGGCCTGATTTGGAGGGTGGACCGGCGCGGCACTTTCGGCGATCTTCGTAGGGCGCGGCGTTACCGTAGCGGTACGTTGAGCATCTCTTGGCAGCCGGGCACGGCGGCTGAGCCTCCGCGCGTCGCCTACTCAATAAGCCGCAAAGTCGGGCCAGCCGTTACACGTAACCTGCTCAAGCGCCGGCTTCGGATGCTTGCGCGCCAAGTTTCCGGCGACCTGAAGCCAGGGGCCTACCTGGTTACGGTGACACCGGCCGCAGCGGACCTCCCTTATTCCGATTTGGAGAACCAGTGGCTGAGACTGACAACCTCGTTGCGCGAGTCGTGAGCCGACAAAGCCACGAGTACCTCGGGGCCCGCGACAACGACGGCAACTCCCCGAGAAGGATGGCCTTTCTAGCGCGCCGGGCGATCCTCGGTTTGATCGGTGCGTATCAGTTGGCGAGGCTCGGAAGGGTGTCACCCTGCAGGTTCACTCCTACCTGTTCTGAGTACGCGAAGGAGGCCATAGAACGCCACGGAGCCGGCCATGGCGTGATGCTCGCTCTCAAGCGGCTCGGCCGCTGCAGACCCGGCGGCCCCAGCGGCTACGACCCCATCCCGGAATGAGGAACTCCTGATGATAGACCTGGTGAGCCTGGTCCAGGCCACTACCACGACGACTGCCTCAAGCGGTTCTTCAAGCGGCGGGATCCTCGGGCCTATAGCTAAGCCCTTGGCGGAGGTGCTAGCAGCTATCTACTCGGTGATCCCTAACTACGGGATTGCCATCATAGGGCTGGGCATCGCGTGGATGCTGCTGATCTCACCTCTCACGCTCAAGAGCACCCGGTCGATGCTCGCCATGCAGAAGCTTCAGCCGCGGTTGAAGAAGCTTCAGGAGCAGCATAAGGGCGATCGCCAGGCGTTTGCACAAGCTCAGATGGAGCTCTTCAGGGAACACAAGGTAAGCCCGTTTGGGTCGTGCCTTCCGATGCTGCTCCCGATGCCCGTCTTCTTCGCTCTCTTCGAAGTGATCGACGGACTCAGCCATACATCCAAGGTGGTAGTGAACGGAGTGTCGACCGTCGTCGCCACTCCAAGGTTCCTCAACTCCGGCACCAAGATGTACAAGGCGATCCAGCATGCCGGTGGCCACATAGACGCCTTCGGGATGAACCTGGCCAAGGGCGCTCTCACGCACCACTCGAGCGTGCTCGCCGCATCGCCATACTGGATCTTGCTACTGGCTCTTGCCGTTACCTCTTACGTCCAGTCGGCGATGATGATGAGCCGGAACCAGTCCTCGCAGGCTAATCCGCAGATGAAGATGATGAAGTACTTGGCGCCGCTGTTCGCCTTGATATCAGTCAGGTTTCCGGCGGGCGTCGTCCTCTACTACACCGTCTCGAACATCGCCCGCATCGTACAGCAGGATCTGATGTACAGGTTCGATCCTAAGGTCAAGGCGCTTGTCGTGCGCGAAGTACAAGAAGTTGAGGACATCACCCGCAGTATCGACGAGCAGGATGCCGCAAAGCCGAGTTACACCCCTCCGAAATCCCTCAGGTCAGCTATGACGAACGGAGGACAATCAGCTCAGCCGAAGAAAAGTCGTTTCCGGGACCTCCTTGCGGCTGCTGCCGAACAGCAGGCGAACAAGACCCAGGCGAACAAGACCCAACATAACAAAAGCCAGCAGAGCAAAGCGCCGCCCGCAAAGGCTAAGGGTTCGACGACCTCCAAAGCCGCCACCAACCAAGGGGGGCCACCGCGACCCGCTAAGGCGCCGCCGAAACCCCCCGGCACTGGCCTGCCGGGCACCAGCGCCAAACCTTCGGCGGCTCCGTCGAAGGCCACAGCGCGAGCACAGCGAGCTCCTGCCGGCACTACGGCTAATCCTGGCGCGAAGCCAGCCAAGAGCGGACAGCCACCCCGCCAGGTCCGACCCCCGAAGGACCCAGCAGACCAACGACCAACTGACCGCTCGGTACCGACTGGTAGTCCAGCAGACGCTGACGCCCAGGTGAAGGCGAATGCCCCATCGGCTCGACGCGAGCGGAAGAGCCCGGCGAGCCCTGATCCCCGGAAGGAACAGCAATAGCATTGGAGTGGGTAGAGACCGTTGGTCGGTCGATTCAAGAGGCCAAAGAAGCCGCCCTCGATGAGCTCGGAGTCGACGCTTCAGAAGCCGAGTTCGAGATCATCGCTGATGCCCAAGTTGGACTATTCGGCCGGATCCGAAGCGAAGCACGTGTACGCGCACGGGTAAAGCCCCGAACCCCGCGAACCAAAGAGGACCGCCGTGATCGGCGCCGGCGCTCTGCTGCCAAGCAATCACCAAGTGAACCTCCGTCGACAAGTGAGACTCGTGAAGCTCCTGAGCCTTCACCAACTACAGGGTCAGAGCCGAATTTCGAAAGCGCCATTGCTGCAAACCCTTCACGACACGCCAAGCAGAACCCGTCACTAGACAGGACACCGCGCGCCATCACACCTCCCGTCTCCAACGACACTGTCTCCAAAGACACCGAGCCGCAGCTCCCAGCTGAAACGATTTCTACGAAAGGACCCGAAGTGGAAGTAGACCTGGAGCACCAAGGCGAAGTCGCCGTAGAGTTTCTATCAGGCCTTCTCGAGCAGTTCGGCCTGGAAGCCAGCGTCTCGTCTCGGCGACCTAGCGACGACACGGTCGAAATCGGCATTGACGGTCAGGACCTTGGAATCCTCATCGGGCCTAAGGGAGCAACGCTCCTGGCACTGCAGACGCTGACCAGAACTGCCGTCTTCAACCAGACCGACGGGTCGAACGGACATATCTACGTCGACGTAGCTGGATACCGAGCGAAGAGAGCTGAGGCCCTCGCTCGTTTCGCCGCCCAAGTCGCCCAGCAGGTCAGGCAATCCGGCAAGAAGGTGGTTCTTGAGGCCATGCCGTCACCAGACCGTAAGGTACTCCACGACGCTATCGCAGCGATAGACGGCGTCCACACGGTCTCAGATGGAGAGGAACCGAATCGCCGGGTCGTGGTCGTACCTGACTGAGTCGAAGGGCGCATCTGCTGCTTCCCTGGAACCAGTACTCGGCGTACTGGAGGAGGCCAAACAACTTGGCTTTCTCGGCCCAGGACCCGTATATCAGCATGTCGAGCGCTCTCTCCCGTTTCTCGACCTCTTTCCTCGGAGCTGCTCTCACGCCCTTGACCTTGGGAGTGGAGGCGGGGTTCCCGGCATAATCCTCGCAGCTGTCACTCCACACCTCTCTTGGCATCTGCTCGAGGGGGGGAGTACGAGATCAGCCTTTCTTGAACGAAGCGTCAAGCGCCTCAACTTATCTCAGCGGGTGGTCGTGGTCGGAGATCGGGCAGAGGTAGCAGCCCGCTCCGCCCTCCGCGGAAGTTTCGACGTAGTTACATCCCGAAGCTTTGGTGCCCCTGGGGTTACTGCCGAGTGCGCAGCGCCCTTCCTACGTCTTGGCGGTCACCTGATCGTTGCCGAGCCACCTGCTGGTAACCCACTCAGATGGCCCGAATTGGGCCTAGCGGAATTGGGGCTGTCCCCCGGTCCGGCAGTGCGGACACCCTATGCTTTGCAGGTCTTACACCAGGTAAGTCAGTGCCCAGCACGTTACCCCCGTAGAAACGGGATACCAGCAAAGCGCCCGCTCTTTTGAATTAGCAAGCGAACCACTTGGACCGCGATTCCTGGCTGGACCTGCGAGTCAACCTTCGAGTGTTTCACGTGAAACATTCGAGGCACAGCGGAACACTCGGAGGGAGGCGGAACCCCCGGAGACCCAGACCGACATTCCTTGACTGCAACTGTGGGATCCCCCTGCAAAACTATCCAACCGGTCCCATCCCAGCTCGCTCTCCTCGACCATTGCTCACGCATGCTATGCATATCCCTCAGACTCGGCAGACTGCGACCGCGGTCGAAGTCGTGACCCCCTGATACCCCGAGCCGGGAATCTTGGAACTCAAGTCCCCTACACTGAGCGACAGCCTTATCATCGGTACCGCTTTGCACAACGACCGCTGCGGGCTCCGGGCAGAACTCGCCAACCTAGAATCGCCACCTAGCACGACCAGCCCCACCAACACCAGACCCTGGGAGAGCTCACGCCCTACACCAGACCCCAAGCGCTCGTTGTGCGGAAAGAACTTCCCGCTTCAAACGCGTCGCCCCAAAGACCTAGTCCACTTCTTCGTCCGTTACTAGACCGAGAGCCAGCCCACCCAGACCGGGGCTTCAGCCTGCAGCACGGGCAAGACTCCACGAACCTGACAACCACCAAGCCCAGAGGGCAGACAGGTCATCATTTTGCCCAGCTCGACATCCGGCCGCTGAGTCAAGAAGGCGAGTCGCCAGGCACCCCCGCTCAACCCGCGCCGCGGCCAAATACCCGGCACAGCAATCCTTCTAACAGCTACCCTCCGCCGTCTCGACTGTCCACGATGTCTTGGGACATCGCACTCATCACAAATGGGGGCGCGGAAGCAAGCCCCCTTCTAGGGTGGGCTCTCTCTCGCCAGCCGGAGGTGTGTAGCACCTCCAACACCCACCGATTACGTGGCTACTGAACTACTCGAATTCGGTGTCGCCATCGCCCAACTGAGGGAAGTGTGAGTATCCTGGCGGGTGCGCGCTGACCTGATCCACAGGAACGCGAGTGGACAACATAATGACTAACTCCCTGGCGGTGGCTGCCCACCGGGGTCACGTACGGCACTGACCACTTGCATCGCTCTTCGGCAATCACGTCTCGCGATCGAGAAGTAGTCCAGAGGCAAGACGCGAATAGACGCCAGTTCACCGCTGAGGTCAGCCGATCCGAGGTACGAACCCGACTGTACTAGAAGCTCCTACATGGGAGAATCGCGATGGCCAACCAGCCTCTGCCAGCCCTCCATCCGCCGGCAAGGTCTGCCATTGGAATCACAAGACACTTCAGCTGACGCCCGTACCGCCAGCGGAGACAACTCGCCTCCTAAACGGTAACTTGCACCTCTCCGATAGTCACCAGCGAATCCTTCGGTAGGGCGGCCACTGCCTCAACCAGGTAGGCCAGATCACTACTTTAGAAGACCACGGTGCTGCCGCTAAGGAGAACTTCGCTGGTGATGGTCGGTGACGACCAATGCACCTCGCACGGCCACCCCTCCGATCCCACATACGAGGATGACCTTCCGACGGATCCTCCGAGTCATGGACGAGGGACCAAAGCTGCTGGCAGTCCTGGTGATCATGGTCCTCCTCCCGCACCGTGGGCCCGGACCACGCGATCAAGACCCCTATCCTGACGCCGAAACCGCCCGGGAACGCTAGCGCGCTCAGGTTGGTGTCGCGCCAACCAATGTGGCGCAACGAGAGCGGACCGGATTCGGATAACTTCCAACTCAGGCAGTGGCGTCGACTATGAGAGCACTCGCCCACGTGCTCACTTACCCCGCTTGGAACTTCGACTCCCACGGGCCCGTCAAGCGGCACATCAGCCGCCTCGGCAGCGGCCATCCTACCGGGACAACACTTCACCTCGCCCGCCAAACTCAGCACCAAGTTCAAGCAGTAGTTCGCCTAGACGAGGCCCTGAGTGTGTCGAACGACGCCAGCTGCTCAGCCATTTCGCAGCGACGCTGACCGTGCAAGGCCTCGAAGAAGACGGTGTATCCGGCCAAGTAAACTCATGTCGTACCCGAAGTCTGGCGTCCGGTGTTGGTGGCACTGGCGAAGGCCCGGTCGCCCAGGTTGCTGCAAACGGAGTTCTCAAAGTTACGCCGTATGTGGCGCCTGTGGTCGCCGTCGTGCTTCGTGTCCTATGTCGGTGGCAGTCCGCTCGAAGTGGTTCGCTGTTCCGTCGAGAGTCCGAAGTTGGCCATGTAGCCCGATGGCACATCGTTACCGTCTGCGTCCCGATCCGCTCCAGGTGTCGATGCTGGCCCGGCATTGCGCAGACTGACGTTCCCTGTGGAATTTTGCCTTGAACCAGGCAACGTGTCATCGAGCCGCTCGGTGGCCGACCCCTTCGGGCGCGGCGAGGACGTCCCAATTGGCGGACACCCGCCGAGTTCGTGGCAGCGGAAGGCTCATCGTCGGTCCACCGGCAGGGGTATGGGGCTTCGACCAGGTACTGTGAAAGCGGAGCGCCCGAGCCGAAGGTGAGCGGCGGTCCAGGTTGGGAATGGCGGCCACGGTCACGCCGTCGACCGGCGAGCACTTGCCCTCCCCGGTTTAGGTGCGGGGGAGGCGCAACGCTCGGCCGGCCTGGTCCGCCGGTTCGATCTGATGTCCGTCGGGAATCTTGCGGTCAAGAACATGGTCGGATCCGCTAAGGGCACCCTCAAAGCGCCCGGCTTCGGTGTCGTCCACAAACACAGCTTGAGCCAGGCGATTCACGCCCGGTCGTGGTCGACGTTCCTCCGTCGACTTCAAGACAAGCGGCTACTTGTGATGTCGTGTAGCGGCCGTGAATCCCACTCACGCGTTGCGCCGTTGCGCTGACTGCGGCCACACCATCCCGGAAAACCGCGAGAGCCAAGCGGTGTTCGAGTGCCAAGCCTGCGGACATCAAGCGATCGCGGATATGAGCGCAGCCATCAGTATTCTGGCGTGGGGCTGGTGGTCACAGCGCGTGGGGGGACATCCCCGAGGTAGCGGACCCGACGAAGCGCGAACCCGACCAGTCGCCACATGCAGAGCCTAGAATGCCGCAGCCTCAGCCCTAGCAGCGAGGTCAGCTTGCAGCCATGACTACCTTCGCCCCTAGGTACCACACCTGGGTCTGCAGGTGCGGGCGTTACCGGACCCGGACAATTTTGTGCTGCTCGGCACCAACAGTTACGCGGGCGACCCGCCAGCGACGGGCTGCGTTCCAGGCGCTTCGGGGGACTTGGAGGTCGTGCGGCTCGGTTTCGAGGGGCGCCCAACAGCCAGGTACCCCACTACACAAGTCCTATGTACCACAGTGTCTCGACCAGGCAGATCACCTAGAGGCTGCGGCCATGATGGCTCTGTGGGACTGTCGAAACCCGGGAACCTAGGCGACTGAGGGACTCACCCGAAGCCGCTCTTGGCTTGCGAATTGGCGTCGTGGAACTCCAAAGGGTCATCCACACAGGCCATCTTGAGCTGTGAGTTGCCGCTACCGGCCTGGTCTCCGCTGCTCCCCAAGACGGGACGATTTCGAACTGAGCCTACCTCGAACTGGCATCGACAACGGGCCGATCCAGTACAACCCGCCGCCACAAACCCGCTCGTGTGGATACCGAAGTGTGACCGGACATGAAGGTGCACCTAGTCCGCTAGGTTGATTTAGCACGCTCAAGTAGCGCTAACCCGCCCTCTTAAGAGCTCCTGGTCAGTTACATGCTCTCCTTACGATCCGAGTGACGACGTCGGCAAACAGGGACCTACGAGCTCCAGGTTGGTAGTCCTGCAGCCCAACCCCTCGCAGCCAGACCCCTCCCATCACCCGATTCGCAGAGTGGTTACGAGACTTCCATTTGCTGATGGCCTGCGGCCAAGTACAGATCCGTTGGCCGTCGAAGTCGAAGCGCCGGAGTTGGGGCACCAACATTACAGCGAGGTCAAGCCAATCGGCATGCTGTCATAGACACAGCGCCTATGGCCGTCCTCTCGCTGGACGAGCGATGAGTGGTCTATTAGGGGTCAGACCCTGAGGAGGTTCGACAGCAGCGTACGGTCGACTGTTCGCAACGCTGACGCTCTGCGTCCAGCTATGGGACCTGTGTTGCGCTGGCAACCGAGATGCTCCGTTCATAGGTCAGGCACGCGTACCGAATGGGGGTAGCGCCGATCACCCAAGGGGCCGTTAGCCGAGTGCTTCTACTTAGTTGATATCTGCATTCCCCTGGCTTTTGGAGCTGAGCTGGCCGGAGAGAGGATGCTCTCCGGATTACTCCGTGCAGCACGACGAAGGCGCCGCAACGTATGCTCAGGCGCCGTCGCAGCCTCTCTTGCCCAGGTCTCGATAGCTGTTAGGTTGGCACCCGGCTTTCGCACCATCATTTCCCATACGCTTGCGACTGAACTTCTAGAGGCAGGGTGGATCGGAACGGGACTTTCGCTTAGCACGCGTCGTAGGACGGTGGCTAGAGGAGTATTCGGCGAGCAGTGTCGGCCGGCAGGTAGTTATCGAAAACTTCTCCGTAGTCTTCCGGGCTGAGACGACTGGCATAACACAAGTCCGATTGTGGGTCTCTAGTGCCTCGGTACAGGTCACTGCTTTCCACAGTCTTAGGCTCCTTGGTAGTTCTCTGGCTGGCGGTGGAGCTTGCTGTGGCCAAGACCCAACCATGGCTTCAACGCCTGAATCTCCGTCACCCCACAGGTTTGCCGGCGGGAGGTGGACCAGCTTCGGAGCGGCTGCGGCCTTCTCGTCCCTCCTATGGCGCCAGCCAGTATGTCTAGGCATCCTCTGACAAGTCCCAGGTCCATGTGGGGTCCATGTCAGGGATCCAACCACGTACGGCCCTAATCACCTAAGTCAATCTCTGGCAGGAGTAGAGTTCGAGTGACGAGGATCCCCTCCCGCAACTGCCTGCCGTCTTCAAGCGGAGCGTATGACACGATCGAACCCACCCCACCCCTGCCCCCCTTACCAGTCCCGGGAGGCTCCCTGAGAATGTTTCACGTGAAACAGCAGGCTCTTGATTTCTCTGCACCTAGGACTAAGGATGGAGAACATGACTCAGCCCGATAATAGCGACAGGCGGGCTCGTTCGATCTTTGACAGACTGAGGTCATCTGCATCCTCAGGACTCCGGGCGCCGGCAGAGTCAGCTGACCACGCCGACATGACCAAAGACCCCCGGTACGCAAAGGCTGACGACCAACTTGATATTTCAGCGGCGCCGCCACCGGCAGACCCAACTTCGACCGCGGCTGGGGATCAGCAGTATGGGAGCCCTCCCAATCCTGTTCATGAAGTCGGCGAGCAAGATTCCGCCCCATATTCTGATCCATCTCTGACAATACACGAGCCCTCTCGAATACCGTGCCATGCAGCTGAGCTGCCCTTCCGAGACCGGTCGGTTCGAGATGAGCGTTCTGGTCCTGATGAGCCGCTTGTTACAGCTCCACCCGATCTGACGCTCCTGGTGGCTTCACTCGACACTCAGTCATCTGAGGTTCCAGAGATCTCCGAGAACAGCACCAGCAGTCTTGACGACTACGGCAGGCCTCTACATCCATCAAGTCTTGCTCATAAGCTGCCGAGGCGTATAGCAATCGCCAACCAGAAGGGCGGTGTAGGCAAGACGACCACTACGGTCAATATCGGTGCCTCACTGGCCGAGTTAGGCTATAGGGTTCTGGTAGTCGACCTTGACCCGCAAGGTAATGCCACTACTGGCCTCGGAGTTAATGCACGGAGTCTCGAGTCATCGATTTACGACGTCCTCCTTCACGACGTTCCGACTGATGACGTCATCGAACCCACTTCGATGCGAAACCTCTTCGTAGTACCTGCCACTATCGATCTCGCTGGAGCTGAGATCGAGTTGGTCCCAGTCTTCAGTCGCGAACTTCGACTCAGACGCGCTATCGATACCGTCGCAGACGACTTTGACTTCGTTCTAATTGACTGTCCTCCGTCACTAGGTCTCCTAACGGTCAATGCGATGGCGGCTGCTGGCGAAGTACTCGTTCCCATCCAGTGCGAGTACTACGCCTTAGAGGGGCTCGGACAGCTGCTTCGCAACGTGAACCTCGTTAAGGCAAATCTCAACGCCAACTTAGATGTAAGCGTCATCGTGCTCACCATGTATGACGCTCGCACGAAGCTCGCTGAGCAGGTGGCTGCAGAGGTTCGGGAGCACTTCGGGAATCGGGTATGCCGTAGTGTGATACCGAGGACCGTGAGACTTTCAGAGGCTCCATCGTTCGGGCGGCCGATCACTACGTTCGACCCTTCGTCCAGAGGAGCTATTGCTTACAGGGAACTAGCTAAGGAGGTGAGTGGTGGCGCGAAGAAGTGGGTTGGGTAGAGGACTTGGCGCTCTTATACCCACAGAGGTTGCAAGCGAGCAGGCATCAACGTTGCTCGAGATTCCGGT
The DNA here is from genome assembly GCA_027391075.1 of Acidimicrobiaceae bacterium. Lineage (GTDB taxonomy): Bacteria > Actinomycetota > Acidimicrobiia > Acidimicrobiales > Palsa-688 > JAJZAM01. Next base: position 23,548 of record DAHYHI010000098.1, read on the forward strand.
CAACTCCATTGAAGCAAACGAACACCAGCCACGGACTAGCTTCGACGAGGAAGCTCTCGTATCCTTGGCAGCTTCTATACGGGAGGTTGGAGTACTCCAGCCGATCCTGGTCAGGGATCTAGGGGATGGGCGGTACCAGCTGATTGCAGGTGAGCGACGCTGGCGAGCAGCGAAGCGAGTCGGGCTTCCCTCTATTCCCGTGATAGTCAGGACCGCCACTGAGTCTGAACGCCTTGAGCATGCTCTAATCGAAAACCTACACCGTCAGGATCTCAACCCGATGGAGGAGGCGTCCGCATATCAACAGTTGATCGAGGAATTTGGCCTGACCCACGAGAAGCTCTCGTCGCGTGTCGGTAAGAGCAGAGCGGCGATCACCAACGCCCTGCGCCTATTCCAGTTGCCCCCGTCCGTCCAAGATCTCCTGCGGAGCGGCCAGATCAACTCAGGACACGCCCGAGCGCTGCTGTCTACGCCAGATCGCTCATTCCAAGAGGCCCTCTCCAAGCGGATTGTGTCAGATGGAATGTCAGTTCGTGCAGTAGAGGAGGCTGTAAAGGCTCGAAACAGTAGCGGCACCACTGATCGACGGCCTCATAGCCCTGGAGGCAACCCACCGCCAGCCGCGATACTCGAACTGGAGGAACTACTTTCTAATCGGTTGTCGACCTCGGTGAAAGTCACATTGGGAGCAAAAAGAGGCCGCGTGACCATCGACTTTGCGTCTCTTGAAGACCTCGAACGCATCTACCGCACGATGACCGATCCAGGCATTTAGTTCAGATCCCGCCTAGAACCGCCCCGACCCCTCAAGAATTACTTAAGGGTCTGTCGGGTGAACCTAACTCCACAGGATGTGATTAACCTTGTGGATAAGTTCTGGTGGGGGCTGCGCCGTCCTCTCAGGACGAAGCGAAAGGTCAGGCGGCCTCTGATCGCGCGCTTTATAGGTGAGGGGCTAACTCATCGAGGATCTTGGCCTTGGGCCTGGCACCCACGATCCGCACTTGGGGCACGCCATCCTTGAAGAGAATCATCGTCGGGATGCTCATCACATCAAAGCGTCGTGCGACCTCTTGGTTGTCATCGACATTTACCTTTGCTAGCTTCAGACTCCCGGCCTTCTCGCTGACGATCTCGTCTAGTATCGGAGCTACCATCTTGCATGGTCCGCACCATTCGGCCCAGAAATCCACCAGTACCGGCGCCTCGGACGACTTGATCTCCTCATCGAAGGTTTGGTCGGTTAGCTTCAAGGCTGGATCTGCCACTTATATCGCCTTCTTTCGTCTACCCGAGGATCTCTCGAGGTAACGTCTATCTCAACACTGTGGCAAGCGAAGCCATTCCAGACGGCGCAGCCGCTCAAGAAAGCTGGACCGACGGCCTACAGGCTTTCCAGCCATCTCTCGGCGTCGATAGCAGCCATACACCCGCTACCTGCAGCCGTGATCGCCTGGCGGTACTGGTCGTCTTGGACGTCACCGGCAGCAAATACGCCGGGCACGTTGGTGGTGGTGGAGCCGGGCAGCGTCTTTAGATAGCCGTTGGCGTCCATATCCAGTTGACCCTCGAAGATGGCCGTGTTGGGAACATGGCCGATTGCTACGAAGACTCCAGTCACTGGAAGAGACTGCTCCTCCCCGGTGATCACGTTGCGAAGCTGTAAGCCTTCTACTTTCGACTCCCCGACGATGTCGGTGACGACGCTGTCCCAGACAAAGCGGATCTTAGGATTCTTGAAGGCGCGGTCCTGCATGATCTTGCTAGCTCGAAGCTCTTTACGCCGGTGTACGACCGTCACCGTCTCCGCGAACTTGGTAAGGAACGTAGCCTCCTCCAAGGCCGAGTCCCCGCCTCCTATGACGGCTATGTGCTGACCTCGGAAGAAGAACCCGTCACAAGTCGCGCACGTCGACAACCCCCGGCTTATGAGCCGGTCCTCAGCCGGAAGGCCAAGCATGAGACTGCGAGCCCCTGTGGCGACGATGACAGCGCGCGCCCTGTGCTCGACGGTCTCACCGGAAGAAGGATCCTGAGCCCAGACTCGCAGCGGCTGAGCCGAGAAGTCGACCCGCTCTACTTTCGTAGTGAGGAATTCGGCTCCGAAACGAGCCGCCTGACCTCTCATGTTGGCCATCAACTCCGGGCCGGCGAGCCCATCCACGAAGCCGGGGAAGTTCTCTATATCAGTGGTGAGCATCAACTGCCCGCCTGGCTGGTCGCTAGTGGACGACGGCTGGCCTTCCAACACGAGCGGCGAAAGGTTCGCCCTGGCTGTGTAGATAGCTGCTGTAAGCCCGGCCGGGCCTGATCCGACGATAAGAACGTCTCGTTCAGCAGCGTGTTCGATACTCGACAACGTGGAACCTCCTCGAGTTCACTAAGACCGGCCCCGCGGGCGTCTTCTAGACCATGCCAACGCGCCAGCCGCTAGAAATATTGCAGAGGCAGCAGCGTCCACAGTCCAGACCCGACGTGAAAGCGGATGGTAGGGGAGATACACGTCTCCGAGACGGACTAGCGCTATGACCACCAGCAAGAAGCTCACGACCCCGAGGGCACCTACGACGACACCGTAGACGAAACCTCGAGCCACGAGCGTCACAGGGACCGTCGTCTTGTCACGAACGGTCCCGACTACGGACTCGATGCGGTGGGCTACCTGGTCGGGCCAATCGTGGGCGGGTGCCGCCTGGCGAGGACTACCGGAAGTGGTCATGGCTCCCCAGCCTAACCACCGAGCTTGCGCCCCTCTAGAACACTCTCAGCTTCGAGATGTCGACGCGGTCGGAAGGGCCTAGGTTGGTGATCAGGAACAGTATGTAACGACCGTGGCCTCCTCTCAGGGAAAAGGTATGGCTTCCGTCGATAGCGCTCGCTGAGTCCAAGGGCAGACCCCAGTTCGAAACCGGGCTGCCGCTGGGAATGGCGCGTTCAGACACGTAGACCGCCCCCGACCACCCTACGGTCGGCGAAGAAACCTCAAGGCGTTGAACGTTCGACGACGACCCGAGATCAAGCAGAAGGCCTATGCCGCTGTAGAGCCCGCCGAAGTTCGGGGTTGCGTATAGATCTGTCGACCATGAGGACGACGAGGCGTAGTCGATCGTGTTCCCAGCCTCCTGCGGGTTATCCGCTTGACGACCGGGCACCACCATGTACACCGAAGCCTGCTGGACCGAAAGTTGGCCGACGGTCGAGGGCGGGGAGATCGAGCCCGCTTTGGGCGTAGACGTCGAAGAAGGTGACAAGACCGACGTCGCAGTGCCGGTCGACAACAGCCTTGCCGCCAGGAACCCACCGGCTGCGAGCAAAACCAAGACGAGGATCCCGATCCGCCGTTCACGCCGCTGCAGGCCGGTCCGCCTCGGCTGCGCAAGCGGTATCTCCATGGTGATCTGCGAACCACCTCGCCCTCCTTCACCCAGGGTCGCATCCGGACCGGTCGAATAGACGGCCGTTGGCATAGAAGATGTCCGGTCGAAGGGCAGGGCACTGTCGGCCGACGGTACGAACTGGACCGTCGGCTCGACCCGCGAAGTCGCTGGCTCCTGTATCAACCTGGGGTTCTCGATGTCAGGCGGGGGAGGCGGCGGCGCTGCTAGAGGAGTCATGACAATTCTGGAGCGCGGGTTTTCCGACGGCCGACCTAACGCGGCGTCAGATGGCCTCGCTGACATCTGGGATGTCCTCGCCAAGTCTGCACGATCGAGTTGGAGCTGGGTCTCTACGGCAGGGCGCGCCGGTCGACTGCGATGGCGGTCCTTGCTGATCTCCTCGAGCCTGTGCACGAGATCCGCTGCCGACTGGGTACGCCTGTCAGGGCGCTTCGCCAGAAGCTCCACCACGAGTCGGTCGACTGAACCTGGGATAGACCTCACCGTCGACGACGGACGAGGGATCCTCTCGTTGAGGTGAGCCATCGCCGTCGCCATATCACTCGACGCGCTGTAGGGAGGCGCTCCGACCAGCATCTCGTAGAGGACCACCCCAAGCGAGTACAGATCCGTCCTGCCATCGACATGGTCGCCTCTGACCTGCTCCGGGCTCACGTACTTTGGCGTCCCAAGGACAATCCCGGTGCGGGTCAGGTCCACGCCAGACGCGTGACCAGCCTTGGCAATTCCGAAGTCGGTGACCTTCACCTCCATGTCGCCACGGTCGTTGCGAACCAGAAGTATGTTGGCGGGCTTGACGTCGCGGTGGATGACGCCCGCCTGGTGCGCATAGCCGAGCGCCTCGGCAACTTGACGAGCCACGTCAAGCGCCTCGGGGACCGTCAAGCGACCTCGTCCGTCGAGAACCTCCCGTAGGTTCTTCCCGCGCACGAGTTCCATCACGATGTATGCGCTGTCGCGTTCGCGTCCCGTGTCGAATGTCGCGACGATACCGGGGTGCATGAGACGCGCGGCCGCCACCGCTTCCCGACGGAACCTCTCGAGGAGGACTGTGTCTCCCGCAAGATGACGATGCAGCACTTTGATCGCCACCCGCCGACCTAGCCTCTCGTCTTCCGCCTCCCACACCTCCGCCATACCACCGCGTGCTATGGGAGACACCAGCCGATACCTAGCTGACAGCAGGTCACCGGCTCGGGAGAGCAGGGTTTCGTCGGTCTCGGCCACTTCTACTGAAGCGTACTCCTCGGTCGACGCCCGGCAGGGTCGACCTTGTGGCCAGTTCTGCTAGACGCCCTCCTGGGGCAACCACGCCACGCCGATAGCTCCTCTGCCGGCGTGGCTTCCCACCACAGGGCCGACCTCCCCGAAGAGGATGTCGCCGTCCGGCACGTCGACGTTGTTGAGCATCCCGACGAACTCGTCGCGGTCGGCGGCGTCAGCTGAGAACACCGCCAGGCGCCGCAGAGGCCCTGCTAGACGCACCTTGTCAGCTAGGTAGCGCAACGACCGTGCCCTTGTTCGCTGCTTGGATTCCTCTTCGACCACGCCGTCACGAACTTCGATAACCGGCTTGATAGCCAGCATCGAACCCAGAGCCGCCCGAGCACCGCCGATACGCCCACCCTTCTTCAGGTTCTCCAGGGTGTCGATGGCTCCGTAGAGCTTCAACGACCTAGAAGCCGCGACAGCACAGTCCTCGACTTCGTCGAGCGTGGCGCCAGAAGCCGCAACGCGGGCGGCCTCCGTAGCTACTAAACCTATGCCCAAGGTCACTGTCATAGAGTCGACCACCCGGATCGGAACGCGACTGGCTAGCTCGGCCGCCCCCTGGCGTGCCGACTCTATCGTCGCTGACATTTTCGACGACAGGTTTATACAGACGATGCCAGCCGCCCCTTCGTCTGCGATCTCTTCGAAGACACGTTGGAATTGGCCGGGCGACGGGGCAGCCGTGCTGGGCAGGACGTCCGAGGTAGAACAGCGGTACCAGAAGTCCTTGGTAGACAGCCCTTGGCGGTCGACAAACTCCTCGTCTCCGAAGCGGATCCTCAGGGGTACCATCGCAATCCGCCACTCTTCGAGGGTCTCGTCAAGGAGATCGCAGGCACTGTCAGTCACTATCCGGATACCTGTCAAAATTGCTTCTTCTCCTCGTGCGATCGCCGAATCTGCGGTTTCAGCTTCGACCCGGCCACGTTCGAGTTGGTGACATCGCTATTCGAAGTCGACCGGGGTCTGCGGCGGCACGCGAACCGCGGGCTCGGACGGCTCGGGGTCTACGGGATCGTGATCGACGTCGTCGAAGGGGGAGGGAACAAGCCCTCCGCGACGCCGACCTCGTCTGAGATCACGGCCCCACCACACTGCTAGGGACAGTGCAGCTAGGACAGCCAGGACGATAGCCACACCCGACACCGCTGTGCTTCGAACGGTGTCGTGGTCGCTGGCCAAGAGCAGAGTTCCATCCGGTGTGTAAAGGTCCACTTCGAGGGGGAAGACCCCTGAAGACCTCGCCTCTACGGGAACGTTGACCGTCGTGTTCTGCTTAGTCAGAGCAAAAATGCAGACCTCCTCGGTGGGTGTTGGCACCCTGCAGGAGCCTCCGGCCGGCCTAAAGACCGGGAACAGCAGCCTCTGGCTGACCAATTTCACTTCGACGCGCGCCTGGAGAGATCCCGCTACTAGCACGGTTATAGGAATCTGCCCATTCGTCGAGGTCAACGTGATCGCCGTAGCCGGTGGAAGGGCGAAGCTGTCGGATGCCTTCGCTAGTTCCCTGTTTAGCGACTGCAGTATCTCAGAGCGAATCGCGGGCGTCAGCGAAGCCGACTCAGCGGCGAGGAGCTCATCGGGCAGGCCTCTCAACGCCGAGGAAGATCCCCCCAAAAGGGAGGTCACCCCTTCCAGCTTTTGGCGTCCTTCGAGAATGGTCGGTGCGGCAGCGGCAAGCGCCTGCAGCGACGAACCCTCAGGTGGGATTCGAGATGACAAGTCCAATGTCACAGGCGCAGTGGGGACATGGGAGAAAAGGGCTGGCGGTGAGACCGGGTCGGCTAGGGGATTCCCGGCGAGGCCAGCGATGAGCGTCTTTAGAAGTTGAGGTGAAGCACGCCACCCGGCTGGTGGCACCAGGGCCACGCCGCGCCTCAACCCGGGAGCTTCGGTTTCTATCATCGCCAGTTCGGTCACTATCCTGTTGGCTGCTGTCACTGCGGGCTGGTTAGAAGCAAACACTGCCGATAGCCCGGCGTCAGCGCCAAACGCTGTGAAGCTCTTGTTTCCATATGACAGCGAAATCGGTCTCGCAAAAGTGGTCTGGGTGTCCGCGGCCGGTAATGGGCTGAGTGAAGCTTCAGGGACGATGACGTTCGTGGTGCCTTGCTGCGTCAGGGCGTCAAGAGCAGAGGTTCCTACGCTTGCAGTTAAAACCCAAGTGGAAGTGGAGGGCGTGACGCCGACAGTCGACTTGAACAAGGACTTCGCTGCACTGACTTGCGCCCCGACCTCGCCGCCTAGGCCTACAGCCTCCAGGTCGGTGATGGCCGAGGGATCGTAGGTAGAAGCCAAGATGGTCAACGAACCGCTCTTCACACCAGCAGCCAGGTTGGAAAGCGTGGACTCATCTAGCTTCGAGCCCCCGGCCGCTCCCCGGGCTAGGCCTTGAAGCGTCCTCGGGTCGGCCAGCAACCCGACCGGCACGGAGTGCGGCCCGTCCAGTAGCGCCGAGATCTCGTTGAGACGCTGCGACTCCGAAATGCTCGGCGGAGCTCCTGGTAGGGCACCGCTCGCAAGTGAAGCCACGAAAGGCACAACGAGGGCCACAGCAAGCGGTTGGTACCCCGAGGACACCGAACCTGGGCCGCTGGCATATTCGAGAAAGAGGGTCTGGGGCGCGCTCAGGGGGACAGAGGCAGCGCTGAAGAGCTGCACCTGCACCGGAAACACGCCTGTCTCGCCGAGATACAGCGTCGGCAGAACCGACCCTTGTACCGGAGCGTTCACTGGCAAAGGCAGATCCACGCCCCCGGCTTGGTCGACTGACAGGGCTGAAACGTCCACTACCTGCTGATAGAAGTACCCACCGACTTTTCCGCTCGCAGCCTGGTCGAACGCAGTCCGGGTTATCAGACGGTCGAAGACCGTCACCTGCAGCCTGTCACCGGAGCCTGTAGGCAAGCCGAGGCGTAGGTCAAAGGTCCCACGCCCTTCGATCCACGGGGTCTGTGACAACACCTGGGTAGTCGATACGGCGTTACCGGCTTCGCTCGAAACGGCGGCCCCTGACGCTACTGAGGCGGTGGAGGGAGACCTCGGCCCAGCAGCGTAGGCAGTCTGGCTTGTCCCGGCAAAGCATGCGACGACCACGGTCAGCAAGGCTGCGGACACAAGCCCTGCCCATAAGGGCAACATCGACGAGAACAACCTGCGCATAACCCGACTCATCGAAGGCGCAAAGCCAGTGTCGAGAGGTTCGTCGGCTGATCCTCGAAACCCGCACTGCGGTAGAGGTTCAAGGCCGCTGTGTTGGTCAGTTCGGTGTTGACGAACACACGCTTGGTGGCTCTGCTTTTCATCCAAGCAACACCTGCTGCTAACAACCCGCTGCCCGCGCCGCGCCGCCTGGCGGCGGGTACCACTGCCAGTCGCTGGACGTACCCGATCGCCGAGGCGTTCCCGAACACGGCGTATCCTGATAGGTCACGGCCGCGGTCGAACACCGCTCCAACCGCTGCCTGCGGCGTGGCCGAGATTACCTCCCGAAGCGTCGCAAGCCCGAGACCCACATCCTCTCCGAACGCAGCCAGGTCGACCTCCGCCAGCGCTCCGTACATGTCGGATCCGCACTCCCGATAGTCCCATCCGTGATCGGACGGGACTCGAAGCTGTCCGCAATCCGCGGCGAGAACCCGCAACTCACTTCGGGTCTCGAAACCCGCTCGTAGGTACACGCACTGCTCCAGCGCGCCTAGTGCACCCGTTCGAATCTCCTTGAAACCCCGGTGACGTGCCCACTCCACACATCGCTCGACGAGCTCGTCGGATACTAGCGTCATCGACCGGGAGGGCGTCATCACAGCGGCCCAGGAGCCGTCGTTCAAAGGCATGACCCGCGCGCGTTGCCCTCCCATCCGAATCGTCTCGACGCCAGGAGCGCTCGACGTCCGACGTTTGAGGCTCTGGCGGATCACCACGAACACGCTACAGCCACGCGCCAATCGGCGCGCGATCGCGCCCGCCTGAACGCTTCGCTCAACTTTCGTGTTTTCCAGCCGATACCTTAAAGGTGCTTGACCTGAGAGCCATCCTCGTGCACATGACCGAAGTGGGTGGATCCGACCTTCACATCAAAGGCAAGTCAGCGCCTCGGGTGAGGGTCAACGGAGACCTGCGCCCGACCCCGTTCCCCCAGGTAGAACGCAACGACGTTGAGGAATGCCTAAGGGTCATAATGCCCGTGGACAGGATCGACGAGTTCCACCGCACGGGTGAAGCCGACTTCTCTCTTTCGATAGACGGGCTCGGCCGCTTCAGGGCGAATGCCTTCCGCCAGCGTGGAAGCGCCGCCATGGTGCTACGACGCGTGCTCCCCGCTGCGATGTCCGTGCTCGACCTCGGGCTTCCGCCGATCGTCTCTCGCCTAGCCGAAGAGAGTCGGGGAATGGTGCTCGTGACCGGTCCGACGGGTTCGGGTAAGACCACGACGCTCGCCGCCATGATCGACCATATAAACCAAACTCGGTCAGGTAATATAATAACCATCGAAGATCCTATTGAGATCGTCCACCCGGACAAGCGCTCGGTGGTATGCCAACGCGAGATAGGCACAGACACGAAGAACTACGAACAGGCCATGCGAAGGGTGCTGCGCCAAGATCCCGACGTCATCCTGATCGGTGAGATGCGAGACGTCGAGACCGTGTCAGCTGCGATGATGGCGGCCGAGACCGGCCACCTTGTGCTCTCCACTCTGCATACCTCCAACGCTACGGAGACGATTAACCGGATCGTCGACTTCTTTCCGCCTTTTCAGCAGCAGCAGGTGCGTCTGACCCTGGCCGGGGTTCTCAAGGGCGTCGTGAGCCAGCGTCTCGTCCCGCACTCGTCGGGAGAGGGCCGAGTTCCGGCCATCGAAGCCATGGTCGTCACGGGCCGGATCGCCGACCGGATCACCGACCCTTCGTCGAACGGCAAGGAGACTCTGGAGGAACTGATAGCCGACGGCGAGTACCACGGCATGCAGACCTTCGATCAGAGCCTTTTCTCGTTGTTCAAAAGCGGCGAGATCACTCTTCGCTCCGCTCTTGCGGCCGCCACGAACCCCCACGACTTCCGGGTCGCTCTGCAAACGGCTGGACTTCTAACCGGGCCATAGACTCCGAAGAGCACAGTTGGTGGCGTTGTGGCGTCGATGATGGATAACCCCGGTATCCTTAAGCGCCGTGCTCCCAGAACGCTTCCGTCCGCTTGTCGGCCAGACCGCAGACCTCGGACAGCTCTTCTCTGAGAGGGGGCTGAAGCTTTACCTGGTAGGAGGGGTGGTGCGCGATGCCATCCTCGGGCGTCTCTCCGACAAGGCGGATCTCGACTTCACGACCGACGCGACACCCGACGTTACTGAGAGCCTTTTGTCGGGGTGGGCAGACGCAGTGTGGTCCCAAGGCAAGCGCTTTGGGACGATAGGGGCGAAGAAGGGCGGGCGATCCTTCGAGATAACCACACACAGGGCCGACAGTTACAACCCCGACAGCCGCCATCCCCGGGTCGTCTTCGCCGACGCCGTCGAGGCGGACCTCTCCCGTCGTGACTTCACTGTGAACGCAATGGCGTTATCCCTCCCCGAACTTCGCCTGATAGACCCCTTCGACGGAACCGCCGACCTCGCGGGCGGACGCCTAAGAACCCCTCTAGAACCTGAGGTCTCCTTCAGCGACGACCCACTCCGGATGCTGAGAGCGGCCAGGTTTGTCTCCGGGTACGGTCTGACTCCTGACGAGGCTTTGATCGTGGCGGTGAAGGCGACAAGGTCGCGCCTAGGGATCGTCTCAGAGGAACGCATAAGGGATGAGCTGGACAAGCTGATGGTCGTCGAGACCCCGGGTGCCGGCCTATGGTTCCTCGTGCAGACCGGGCTGGCCGAAGAATTCCTCCCCGAGCTTCCCGCCCTTTCACTCGAAGCCGACCCCATTCACCGCCACAAGGACGTTCTCGCTCATACGATCGCTGTCGTCGAGAAGACTTCCCCCGACCGGCTTTTACGGTTGGCCGCCTTGTTTCACGACGTAGGCAAACCGAAGACCCGGTCGTTCGGGACCGGCGGATCGGTATCTTTCCACCACCATGAGATGGTCGGCGCGAGGATGACCCGGGAGCGGATGAGAGCACTGCACTACTCCAACGAGGACATCCACGACGTTAGCCGTCTAGTCGAGTTGCACCTTCGCTTCCACACTTACCAGATGGGGTGGACGGACACTGCGGTACGCCGCTATGTCCGTGACGCCGGGCCCCTTCTTAGTCGCCTCAACGAACTGACCCGCAGCGACTGCACGACCCGTAATGCAGCTAAAGCCCGGGCTCTGGATCGGCGAATGGACGAGCTCGAACGCCGGATCTCCGAACTGGAGACTAAGGAGCGCTTGGACTCTATCCGCCCGGACCTCGACGGGGTTGAAGTAATGCGGAGGCTAGGCATCCCGCCGGGGAAAGACGTGGGTGCGGCTCTCGAATTCCTCCTCGAACTTAGACTGGAAGAAGGACCTCTCGGAGCCGACGAGGCAGGCCGCCGGCTAGACGCTTGGTGGCAAGAGCACAAAGCGGCGATCCTTTAGTTTCCCTCTTTCCTCGCCCGGATGATCAGCGTTCGGGGAACGAGCTCCATGGCGTCGCTCCACTGCCAGCTGCGCTGAGTAGAAGGGATCGGTGACGGCTCTACTATCAGATCGACACGGTAGCTGGACCTCGTCAGGGCCCCATACAGACCGGAGAAGTCATGCCGGTAAGTTGTGAATTCGACGCCGTCCCATACGACTCGTTCGGGACCTCGATCGAAGTAGGACCTACCGATCGTGGGGTCCGAGCGGTCCTCGTCGATGACCGACCACGCCGGATGAGGAAGGCTGAACACCAGAGGTGAACCAACCTTGAGCACCCTGTGAACCTGCCGGAACACCCTGTTCAGATCCTCCACGAACTGAAAGGCGTTCGCCGAGAACACCAGGTCGACCGAGTCGGCACGAAGGAAGGCTAGCTCCGCCATGTCAGCGTGGCGTAACTCGACCCTGACCTCCTCCTGGGCGCAGAGCTGCTGGGCGTAGGAGAGTTGCGCCGCCGAAGAGTCGACCCCGATCACAGTAGCCCCAGCCTTAGCGAAAGCAATGGAGCTCTGAGCCCCACCACAGCCGAGCTCTACAACTCTCTTCCCCTTGAGCTCCCCGAGCAGGCGAAGCTGCCCTTCGGTGGGGATGTCAGGCCCGTAATAGGCGGTGTCCACGGGTATCGCCGATCGACGCTGGTACTCCGCCGAGAAGCGGTCCCACGCAGCAGAGGGAGCCTCAGTCACTCAGAGTCGGAGGCGAACGCCTCGACCATCCGGTGAGCCTCGTCGTCGTGGAACTGTACCGGAGGTGACTTCATAAAGTACGCCGATGGACCGAGAAGAGGGCCACCGATGCCCCGATCTTTGGCGATCTTGGCGCAGCGGACGGCGTCGATGATCACTCCGGCCGAGTTCGGCGAGTCCCACACCTCCAGCTTCATTTCCACGTTCAGAGGAACGTCACCGAAGTTGCGGCCTTCGAGACGTATGTACGCCCACTTACGGTCTTCGAGCCAAGGCACGTGGTCAGAGGGGCCGATATGAACGTCGTCAGCTGCGATTCCATTGTCTATCTGACTAGTGACCGACTGCGTCTTGGATATCTTCTTAGACTCCAGCCGTTCCCGCTCGAGCATGTTCTTGAAGTCCATGTTCCCACCGACGTTGAGCTGGTAGGTGCGATCGAGCACCAACCCCCTGTCCTCGAAAAGCCTGGCGAGAATACGGTGCACGATAGTGGCTCCTACCTGGCTCTTAATGTCGTCACCGACGATTGGCACCCCAACGTCGGTGAACTTCTGGGCCCACTGGGGGTCGCTGGCGATAAAGACCGGGATGGCATTGACGAAACCGACCTTCGCATCCAGGCAGGCCTGCGCATAGAACTTTTGCGCCTCCTCGCTGCCGACAGGCAGGTAGGAGACCAGAACGTCGGCTCCGACTTCCTTGAGTACCCCAGCCACGTCGACCGCTTCGGCCGGAGACTCCTCTATCGTCTGACGGTAGTACTTTCCGAGACCGTCGAGGGTTGGCCCGCGCTGCACAGTCACTCCGATCTCGCCGACAGAAGCGAACCGGATCGTGTTGTTGTGGCCGGCGAATATCGCCTTGCCGGCGTCGAGTCCTACCTTGTCCGCGTCGACGTCGAATGCAGCGACCACCTCCACGTCCGATACGTGATAGCCACCAAGGGTCACGTGCATCAGACCCGGCACGCTGTCGTTGGGATCAGCGTTTCGGTAGTACTCGATACCCTGTACCAGGGAGCTCGCACAGTTGCCAACGCCGGCGATAGCCAGCCGAATCTTTTTGCTCATAGCTCGTGTTCTTTCTGCTCAGTTGGTGGTTACTGCTCTTGATGCTGACTGTGATCTGTACGCTGGGCAGCCTGCGGCTCGCGCAGCAAGGCAATCGACGGACCCTCGGGTACCGTCTGCGGGCTACCGTCGGATAGGTCGTCAGGGAGGGTTCGGGCTGTAGCCTCTGAAGACGTCGCTTCGGACTGCGAACGCTCCGACAGGAGCATACGGTCGACCCAGTCGAGGTCGCTCTGCGTGGCGTCACGGTGATGCTCAAGGAGGCTGAGCGCATAGCGATCCCGGACTGACTCAAGCCGGGAGCGAAGTCGAGCCACCTGCTCAGCCAACTGCACCCGACGCCTCTCAAGGAGGCCTATGCGTGCGTCTGCCGGCAAATACCTGGCAAGAGCAAGCTTCAAGCTGAACAGCCTTTCGTCCTCGCTCGCTCCGCTGCCCGCAGCGAGGAGCTCTGCGAAAAGCTCCTCTCCCCTTGGTGTTATCCCGTAGACCTTCCTTCGCCGGCTGCCTTCACCCGCAGGCGACTTCCGCACCCTGAAAGCTGCTATCTCGCCTCCAAGCGAACCGGTATGCGGGACCGTCGGCGCAGGATGCGACCGAGATTCGACTGACTTGACCGCGCCTGCGGCCTCCAAGCGGGCGAGGGCTGGATAGAGCGACCCAAAAGAAGTACCGCTGACCAGACCCAGTTGCTCGACCAGACGGCGCTTGAGCTCGTAGCCGTGGAGGTCCTGCTCCTTCAGCAGTCCAAGTATCGCTAGCTCAAGCACGCCATCAATATAACAGAACGATGTATCGATTTGATATATCAGCGGAAAGAATCGCCCTTTTGGGAGTTCTTCGAGGCCTTCCTGGCCCAGCTCCCCCTGCCATCCCTGGTTATCTTGATATCCTTCGCCGGTGGTCAGCTTGCCGCCGGGAGCCCTACGCGGACGTGAAGAAGGCCGGCGCGTTTCCGGTCAGGTCGACTACCGCCTAGCGCGCGATGCTACGGTCAGAGAGTTCCGGAAGGGCAGGCTGTCTCGCCTCGATATCTGCGATGCCCACCCTGAGTTGATGCGCGCGGCCTTGAATGTGGGCCACGAGTCCAGAGAGCTGTGCCCGATCTGCGAGGAAACCAAGGTCCGGCTCGTTTCGTATATCTTCGGCGCAAGGTTGGCGCCGTCAGGGGTCTGCGTTACATCCGACGCTGAGATGGAGCGAATCTCGCGCCGCTCCAGTGACATGGTCTGTTACGTGGTCGAGGTCTGCCCAAGCTGCTCTTGGAATCACCTCGCTCGAAGCTTCTCGCTTTAGAGCCACCAGTTCGTTTGGCGTAGCGCCGGGAGTGGCGTAGGGCCGGGAGTGGCGTAGCGCCGGGAGTGGCGTAGGGCCTAGGATCATTTTTACAAATTCCGCTGGCAGCCCAGTGGCGCTGGACGGACAGAGCACAAGGAGGTCGGTTTTGACCATCTACGGACCATGCGAACCTGCCCTCGACAACCCCGCCGGTACGTCGAGTTCCAACCCCCGGGTCGATCCGACCAGTCCAAGCGTGTCGAGCGCTGAGGTTCTACGTGCGACAGCACCGCAGATCAGGTCCCGCAAGGGTGGCCCGGATCGCATCGTGATGCTAACCGCATATGATGCTCCCGCCGCTCGGGTGGCTGACCAGGCGGGAGTTGACATAATCCTGGTGGGCGACTCGCTCGCCATGGTCGTTCTCGGCTACGAAGACACTTTGCAAGTGACCGTCGAGGACATGGCCCACCACACTGCCGCCGTGGCCAGAGCACGCCCCCGGCCCATGATCGTCTCGGACATGCCGTGGATGAGCTACCACACCGGAACGTCAGACGCTGTCACGAACGCCGCCCGCCTAATCCGGTCCGGTGCTCAGGCGGTCAAGCTGGAAGGAGGTCGACGGCGTCTGGGTGTCATAGAGGCCATCCTCGACGCAGAAATTCCCGTGATGGGACACCTTGGGCTGACTCCCCAATCGGTTAACGCTTTGGGGGGTTTTCGGGTTCAGGGCAAGGACCTCCAAGCAGTCCGCTCTCTCATCGACGACGCGCTAGCCCTCGAGGATGCAGGGTGTTTCGCCCTCGTTATAGAGGCAGTACCCGACGTCGTCGGCCAGATGGTCACCGATGCGGTCAGCGTGCCGACCATAGGTATCGGAGCTGGACCGTACTGCGACGGTCAGGTCCTCGTCTACCACGATCTGCTCGGCGTGGACGCCACCAGACCAGCCAAGTTCGTCAGACGCTACGCGTCTCTTCACAGTGACGCCGTAAAAGCTGTGAGCTCGTGGGCACGCGATGTGCGTTGCGGCGCTTTCCCGTCCGACTCGGAGAGCTACCACCTCGCTTCTACGCTTGACGTTCGGCGAGCGCTGGCTGGCGCACCGACACCCGTGTCCCACTCCTAGGCACGGATCACCACGATGTCACACCCATAAGCGATAATGGGATTCGAGTCCAATCGGGGTGCGTCCTCGGAAGCACCCCGAAACGTGGGACCAGGAACAGTTCGTCTGCCTTGGTCTCATCGGAGGACTCGACTTGCCCCGCGGGCCATCATCGTCAGTTTCGAGTATGATTTCGTGTCTTTGCAATAAGACCCTGCCCCGGACGCTCCGGGGCCCCGTACCTTAAAGGTCGGGTCCACAGGGAGGTGGTGAGCCGCCAATGCGGCACTACGAAATAATGGTCATTCTCGACGCTGGCCTGGAGGAGGACGCCATCCGGCAGGTCCTCGACCGGACCACCCAGCTGCTCAACACCAACGGTGCTACTGCCACCAAGGTGGATCGCTGGGGTAGGCGACGTTTCGCCTACGAGGTCCATCACCGAAGCGAAGGGTTCTACGCTCTAGTCGACACAAGAGCTGAGCCTGCAGCGGTGAAGGAGGTCGACCGGATGCTCGGACTCGCCGACGAGGTCATCCGCCACAAGGTGATCCGTCTCCCCGACAAAGCGGTCACGGTCAGCTCCGCCCGCTCCTCGGGACAAGAAGGTGACCCGGTGGCAACGAACGAGAACGGAGCCATATAGAAATGTCTAACGGAAACCACGTAAGCATCATCGGCAACCTGACGAGGGACCCAGAGTTGAGGTTCACCCCGTCGGGGCAAGCCACCGCTACTTTCGGTGTGGCGGTCAACCGTCGCTGGCAAAACCGCCAGACCAATGAGTGGGAAGAGGCGACCTCGTTCTTCGACGTGGTCTGCTGGGCCCAGTTGGCTGAGAACGCTGCGCAGTCGCTGACGAAGGGAACCCGGGTGTTGGTGAGCGGGCGTCTCGACCAGCGTAGTTGGGAGACCCCGGACAAGGAACGGCGCTCGAAGATCGAGATCACAGCGGACGAAGTCGCCCCGAGCCTCCGATATGCGACCGTTGCGATCTCCAAGAACGAGCGTCGCTCGCCTGACGGAGGCGGTTCGTATGGCGGCGCGCGAAATGTGAACAACGAGCCTCCCGGAGGGGACCCCTACTACGATGAGGAGCCCTTCTAAGAGATGGCACGTAATAATGATCGAGACAGGGACCGGTCACCCAAGCGGATCCTCAAAGACGTTCGCCCTCGCGGCAAGACGAAGGTCTGCGTTTTCTGCAAGGACAATGTCACATGGGTCGACTACAAAGACGTTGGCCTGCTCAGGCGCTTCGTCAGCGATCGCGGCAAGATTCGCTCCCGTCGCGTGTCGGGTAACTGCACCCAACACCAGCGGGACGTGCAGGTGGCCGTCAAGACAGCCAGGGAGTTGGCTCTGCTTCCGTACTCGCAGCGGGCGGTCAGCGAGCGCGCTCCTGGTCGTCCGCCTCGGGTTCCCCGACCGGACGAGACCCAGCCGGAAATTAGCTCCGATTACGAAGACCTCGACGACTACGACGAGGTCCTAGCTGGTGTATCCAGCGCTGCCAACTCCGAGGAGGCTTAGATGCGCATCGTTTTAAGGTCAGATCTGGCAACTGTCGGCAAGCGCGGGGACATCGTCGACGTAGCCGATGGCTACGCCAGGAACTATCTCCTTCCCAAAGGTTACGCCATCGTCGCCACTCCTGGCGTAACGGCCCAGGCCAACGCCATGCGAAAGTCTCGTGACCTCAAAGACGCCAGGGACCGGGAGGCCGGTGAGCAGATCGCCCGGCGTCTGGTGCCCATGGTCATTCGACTTCAAGCTCGGGCCGGCTCTGGAGAGAAGGCGAAGCTCTTCGGTTCGATCACTAGCGCTGACATAGCAGAGGCGGTGGAGGAGCAGGCGAAAGTGACAATCGATCGACGACGGATCCACCTCGACGAGCCGATCAAGTCCCTCGGAACCCACGAGGTTCCCGTAAAGCTCCACAGCGAAGTGGAGTTCCGCGTGACCGTAGAAGTAGTCCGGGGCTAGTTCACCACCTGATACGCAGCTCTTGGAGTCCCGCCGGTATACCGGCGGGACTCCTTTTTGAGCTTCTCAAGCAGCGACGTCGAAAGGCAGCGGTCTTGCTCAAGACACCAGTCGTCGACGACGATTATTCGTAGAGAATGCGAACCGTGACCAGGGCGCTAGCTGCGACCATGCTGGCTGCCGTAGGCCTTATTTCACCAGATGCGGCTTTCGCAGGATCACCACCGGCGCCAGTAGGCCAGACGTCACCCGGTCATGCCCCGCAACGGCCGGTATCTATAGGTCACGCAGTGGTCGTTCCTGCTCGGGCTCGCGATCTGGGTCCGAACTCCTCCTCGACGCCCATTCACCTCGAATTCGCTCTGGCTCCACGCGATCCCGTTGCGCTACAGAACTTCCTGGGTTCGCTGTACGACCCAGCTTCACCTCGCTACCACGACTTTCTCTCGCCTGGAGAGTTTGGCCCAGTCTTCGGAGCGTCGCCGGCGACGGTCGCCGCTGTTACCTCGCAACTTGAAGACATCGGCCTTCACCCGGGCCAGGTCAACACGAACGACCTTATGATTCCGGTCTCGACAACCGTCGGCGACGCAGAGCGGGCCCTCGGTGTCAGCATCCACGACTACCGCCTTACAGACGGCCGAATCGCCTACGCCAACCAGACCGCCCCTCAGGTACCTTCGTCGATAGCTCCTGCGATAACGGCGATCGTCGGACTCTCCGACGTCGCCATCGCGAAAACTCAGATCCTCGGCGCTCCCCTCCCAGCAAGCACCTCGACGACATCAGTCGCCACGGCCAGCGCCTATCTCTCCTCGGCGACTTCAGCAACCTCCCCGGCATGTGTCGGCGCTCAGAGCTCGGGCGGCTACACAGCCGAACAGCTTGCCTCTGCTTACGGCTTCGACTCGGGAGCGTACACCAACGGACTCTTCGGGCAGGGTGAAACCATCGCGCTGTACGAACTGGAGCCATTTTCGTCTACCGACGTCAACACCTTCGAGTCCTGCTATGGGATACATACGACCGTCAGAAAGGTGCCCGTCGACGGCGGGGCCGGCACTGGCACCGGTAGCGGCGAGTCGACTCTCGACATCGACACTGCGATCGAGTTGGCCCCCGACGCGACGGTAGACGTCTACGAGGCCCCCAATAATGGCGGTTCGGGCCCGCTTGACGAGTACGCTCAGATTGCAAACGACGACACTGCCGAGGTCGTTTCCACCAGTTGGGGGTTGTGTGAAGCAGACCTCGGTGCGTCCGGTGCCCAAGCTGAGGAGGCCATCTTCATGCAGATGGCAACTCAAGGCCAGAGTGTGTTCGCGGCGGCAGGGGACTCTGGGTCTGAGGATTGCTACCAGGGCCCGGGATCTTCTACCGCCTTGGCAGTGGACGACCCCGGCAGCGACCCGTATGTCACCTCGGTAGGCGGAACGACGCTCAGTTTGACCCCCGCCGGGTTCCGATCCTCCGAGACGGTATGGAATGATCAGGCGACCCAGTCTGGATCTGGTGGCGGCGGCATCTCCACTCTTTGGAGCATGCCTAAGTGGCAGACCGCCAAAGGCATTATCCAAGGGTTGTCTTCCAACTCCGACTGCGGTGCTCCCGCCGGTTCGTATTGCCGAGAGGTTCCCGACGTGTCTGCGGTTGCCGATCCCTACGACGGCTTCGGAATCTACTTTGCTCAGCAATGGACGTCGGTGGGAGGCACTAGCGGCGCGACTCCGCTGTGGGCCGCAGCGGTCGCGCTAGCAGACCAAGCATGCGCTGCCACCGTCCCGGCGAATGCTTCGGGCCTTGTCAACTCGGCCCTGTACTCCCACGCCAATGACCTCTTTGACGTGACGAGCGGGAACAATGACTACACCGGTACCAACAACGGCGCCTACCCAGCTCGAGCCGGCTATGACATGGCGTCGGGCCTGGGAACCCCGACGGCGGCAATCTTCAAAGCGGGAGTACTCTGCAAATCCCGGGGCTCCACCGTCACATCCCCGTCATCTCCAGCGTCCGCCCCGACAGTAAGTTCCCCGGCTCCGCCCACAGCCACAGGCCACGGCTACTGGCTGATCGGGTCCGACGGGGGAGTCTTCAGCTTCGGCGACGCCACCTACCAAGGCTCGGTCCCCGCCGACAACATCCACATCAACAACATCATCGCCGCCATGCCCACACCCTTCTAGCCATTACGCCAAAAAGGGGGCTGCTACACCCTGGCCATGTTGACGAACCGGGTGAAGTGATCCAAGAAGGCCAGTTGGACTTTCCCTGTAGGACCGTTACGGTGCTTGGCGACTATCACCTCAGCCGTGCCCTTGTCGGGGGATTCGGGGTTGTAGACCTCGTCGCGGTATAAGAACATGACCACGTCGGCGTCTTGCTCCAAGGAGCCCGACTCTCGCAGGTCGGCTAGGACCGGCCTCTTGTCTGAGCGAGCTTCCAACTGGCGAGATAGCTGCGACAGCGCTACCACAGGAACTTCGAGCTCGCGTGCAAGGATCTTAAGACCGCGGCTGATCGAGGAGACTTCCAACTGGCGGTTCTCGTAGGAACCGCCCGACATCAGCTGAAGGTAATCGACGATGATGAGGCCTAGTCCTCCCTGGCGTGCCTTTAGCCTTCGAGCCTTGGCCCGGATCTCCATCACCGTGGTGTTGGGGTTGTCGTCGATAAACAGCGGGGCGTCACCCAGGCGTCCTACGGCAGCGCTGATCTTCGGCCAGTCCGGCTCTTGCAGCTTGCCGTTTCGCATGCGGTTGGCGTCGACTCGCGACTCCGACACCAATAGCCTGTTGGTTATCTCGTCGCGTCCCATCTCCAAGGAGAAGACCAGAGTGGGGACCCTTGCCTCCACGGCTGCGTGGGCGGCGATACCCAAAGCGAACGACGTGTTGTGGACGACCATGTCGTCGGCGACAAAGTTATGGGTGCCTTCGACTGTGAGGTCGTACACCCTGTCTACGCCGTCGGGGACGATTGCGACTACCTCGTCCCAGTAGACGTCCGAACCCCGGTGGGATCCGACTATCTCCACCTCCCACAGAGCGAGGGTCCTACCGCCGACTTCGACTGCTCTTAGGCGCAGGCTCGACAGCAACGAAAGGCGCAACAGCAGATGGCAGATGTCCGTCGCCACCCGCCGAGAGCAGCCCTGGAAAACCAGGGTTCCAGCGGCCGGGAACGAGGAATCCGATGCAAACGCTGTACCGGCGGCCTCGGCGGTGAACCGGGCTAGTTCGCCGAGAAACGCCCTCAAAGCGCCCGGCTCAAGCTTGAAGATGCCCTGGCCCAAACCGCCCGAGGTGTCATCGCATTCGATTCGGGCGTCTCGGACTACGCCAGCGGCGATAGAGGCCAGCTCGGAATCGCTCGCGTATGAAGTCCCTGAAACCGGGAGCGAAGCCGGCACCGCTATCTCCACTCCCGGTGCCAGATCGGCAAGCCTCCGCCAGCCCGCCCGAGTCAAGAAGGGGTGACTGGCCGTGGTCCTGATCCGCCTTCCGAGGCGGGTTCGGACCGTGAACACGGGCTTGAGCCCGTCGTAGACATAAGCTCCGACCGTCGAAGGCCTCAAGGTCTGGTCGTGGTGGAGACTGATCACTTTGACCGAGCAATCTTGACTAGACCCTGAGTCAGACCCTGTCGCCTCGCGAGCCGAACGGACCCAGCCGAGGTAATCTACGCCGTCCGGCCCAGCGCCGACAGGGCTCAAAACTCCACTCTTAGCATCGCAAACCTCTTCGACGCTGCGGAGCACTCCGCTGTCGGGATCGACAATCCGGGCGTCCCAGCTGACACACTTTCCCATGGCAGGACGAGCGCCGACAATGATCAAGGCGTTGGGCTGCAAACCGAAGAGTCTCTCGTCGAGGTCGATAAAACCAGTCGGAACCCCTGTTATCGACTCGCCCCGGTCATAGAGATGCTCTAGACGGTCCATGCTCGCAGCCAAAAGTTCGGCGAGAGGCCGCAGACTGTCAGTCACCCTACGCTCCGCTACGTCGAAGACGAGGCTCTCGGCTCTGTCGAGGGCTGATACCACGTCGTCAGGAAGGCTGTAGCCCATCTCAGCGATCTCGCTCGCTACCGCTATAAGTCGCCTTAGGAGAGCGTGCTCCTCCACTATCCGGGCGTACCGCGCTGCGTTCGTGGTCGCAGGAGTGTCTGCCTGCAGTGCGATGAGGGCTGGCAACCCCCCTGACAGGTCCAGGATCCCAGCTCTGGCGAGTTCGTCAGCCACCGTCACCGGGTCCGCCGGCTCTCCGATGCTGTAAAGGGTCGCTATCGCGTCGAAGATGTGCGCGTGAGCTGGCTTGTAGAAATCTTCCGATCCGCATATCTCCATAGCCGCGGCTATGGCGTCCCTCGAGAGAAGCATCGCTCCCAAGAGGGACCTCTCGGCGTCAAGGTTGTGAGGGGGGACTCTGGAGCCCGACGTCGGCGCCTGCTGGTGGCTTGATGCCGGTTGGCTGGAAGTCGCTTTGCGTCGCGTTGGGTCTAAGAACTGGACCATGGGGTAACCATCACAGCCGATCCGCCTTGTGGATCACCAGACTCACAACCCCGCTTTATAAGTGGAAATCCCTGTGGAAAACTCGGCGTTCTTGTGGACAACGTTGGGCTTCGCCATGTTTTACACCCTACGATGCGCCTGAGACCGACGTTGAGAACCCAATATGGCCTCGCGGCGAGCCACGCAAACGGACGGCGCCACGCAACGGGCTCCAATGCATCCGTGCTATCCTTCGCCACGGGCGTTGCGACGCAGTCGAGCGCTGGAGACCGGCTAACTTCCCCAGAACTGGTGCTCTCGACATCCTTGAACTTCAAGTCGAGTGAAACTCTAACGGTCGAGTTCTCCACAAGGTGTGTGCAACTCTGTGGACAACGGGCGCTTAGGAGAGGCTGAACTCGGGTGAACGAAGCGGGTCAACTGTGGACGGAATGTAGTGAGGTTCTGCGAAGTGACGTTAAAGATGCTGCGTGGAAGACGTGGTTCGAAGGGCTGGAGCCGGTCAGCGTCGATGGCGACAGGTTCACGCTTTCCGCTCCCAGCTCGATAGTAAGAGACCGCCTGGGCGAACGCTTCTCAGCGTTGATCGAAGACACTCTCTCGGCGGTAAGCAACAGGGTTCTCAAAGTCGACATTGTCGTTCGTAAATCGGTTGAGGCGAACATGTCACTCTTCGAAGTCGCAGATCTCGACACGCCAGCGACCTCTGTAGTTCCATCCTCAGCTTCCGAAGCAGCGACCAAGCCTCCTGTCGTTCCGGCTCAGCCTTCGGTTTCGAGTTCGCTCAACAAGCGCTACACCTTCGACGCCTTCGTCATAGGATCGTCGAACCGCTTTGCCCACGCAGCTGCGCAACGAGTCGCCGAGAGCCCGGCGGAAAGCTACAACCCGCTTTTCATTTATGGGGACTCCGGTCTGGGCAAAACGCACCTCTTGCACGCTATTGGCCACTACGTCATCGAGAACTTCCAAGCCAAGCGCGTCCGATACGTGTCTACAGAGACCTTTATGAACGACTTCGTCGACGCTATCCGAAACAACACGCAGATGACCTTCAAGCGCGCCTACAGAGAATGTGACGTACTCCTAGTCGATGACATCCAGTTCATGGAGGGTAAAGAGTCCCTTCAGGAGGAGTTCTTCCACACGTTCAACTGGCTCTACGAGAGCTCGAAGCAGATCGTCTTGTCCAGCGACCGTCACCCGAGGTCCATAGCCACGCTTGAGGACCGCTTGAGGAGTCGCTTCGAATGGGGTCTAACCACCGACGTACAGCCTCCCGAGTTGGAGACCCGCCTCGCCATCCTCCGCAAAAAGGCGGAGAGCGAAAGGATCCCCATACCGGCGGAGGTACTGGAACTCATAGCAACCCATGTTCGCGACAACATACGAGAGCTCGAAGGGGCTCTGATCCGAGTTTCGGCGTACTCAAGTCTCAACCGCCAGGCCCCAAGTTTGGAAACCGCCTCGGCAATACTGTCAGATCTTCTCGAAGCGAATCGCCCTCGTCAGATCACTCCGAAGGTGATACTTGAGGCCACGTCCGTGGCTTTCGGGTTCAGTGTCGACGAGATCTGCGGATCGAGTCGACGCCGTCCGCTGGTTAGAGCACGCCAGATAAGTATGTATGTTTTCAGAGAGTTGACAGATTTTTCATATCCAGCCATTGCGCGAGAGTTTGGCGGCCGCGACCACACCACCGTGATCCACGCCGTCGAGAAGGTAGCGGGCCTCATGAAAGAAAGTCATCTAGTCTTCGAGCAGGTCACGGAACTGATACAAGCCGTCAAAGGAGGTCGGTGACTTGTGGGTACAGCGCTGGTTTACCTGTGTCGAAGCGGTGTAGTTCATAGGGGAAAGTTGTCGTCTTCCACAGGGTTCCTTTCCCGCGGTCGGATCCCTGTGGAAGCATGTGGACAACCGGAGTGAAGAAATTCGGTCCGGGACCTGGGAATAGTCTCAGTTGTACACAATTCACAGGGCCTACTACTGACCCTGCCAAAATTATCTATATAGAAGAACAGAAGCAGGGAAGGCGTGTGCAGTGAAGTTCAGATGCGAAAGAGACGTCCTCTTGGACGCAGTCAGCGGAGCCGGGCGGGCTACTTCGTCGCGCGGTTCGATGCCGATCCTCGGGGGGCTACGCCTAGGCGTCCAGGGTGACCTTCTCACCGTAACCGGCACTGACATCGACTTGACGATCTCCGTGGAGGCAACCGTCGACGGAAGACAAGACGGGGTAGCGGTCGCCCCGGCACGGCTCACTACCGACATTGTTCGTTCCTTCGACCCCGGAGCCGTAGAAGTCGAGGCTGACGACGAGGACCTCACGTTGATCTCAGGACGCAGCCGGTTCACCGTCAGAACTCACCAGGCGTCGGATTTCCCACGGATTGCGGCACCAGCCAAGGACGCCACAGTGAGTGGAATCACCGGGCTGAGCGAGGCCCTGCGCCAGGTGACGAGGGCAGCTTCGAGCGACGATGGCCGCCCGATACTCACAGGAGTTCTGATAGCTGCAGAGGGAGAGGGGCTTCGCCTTGTGGCGACGGACTCTTACAGGCTGGCTCTGAGGGATCTTCCGGGTGTGAGCGTGCTCGGCGAGGGTCAGAAGGTGTTGATACCGTCGAGGGCTCTGAACGAACTGCAGCGCCTGTTGTCATCATCTGCCGACGAGACGACCCTACGGTTGGGTGATCACGACGCCAGTTTCGTAGTCGGGCACGCCACGCTAACGACCCGCCTGATCGAAGGTGATTTTCCTGATTACCGCGTCTTGATACCGTCCGGCTACCCGAACCGGCTCGTGGTGGGACGCGAAGGTCTTCTCGACGCGCTGCGTCGTGTGAAGCTTCTAGCTAGAGATGCCACTACACCGGTGAGGATGGCGCTTAGGCCCAACTCCATCGAACTGGCTGTAGTCACCAATGATTGGGGTGCCGCTGTAGAGGAAGTCGAAGCTAAATACGAGGGGTCGGAGATGACCGTGGCTTTCAACCCCACCTACCTGATAGAGGGCGTTGAGGTGGTCACGGGGGAAGAGGTGTGTCTCGATACTCTCGACGCCCTGAAGCCCGCAGTTCTTAGGCCGGTAGGAAGCGACGACTATCTGTACCTGCTCATGCCGGTTCGGGTACCCTGACCGCTTTGGGTGGCTTGTGGACGTTGCCCCCACACCATCTGGTGGTCGTCGAGGATATTTCGAGGTGATGGACATTGTACGTGGAGCACCTCTCCCTCGTGGATTTTCGCAGCTACTCCCAAGCTGAGTTCACCCCTTCGCCGACAGGGACCACTGTCGTTATCGGACGTAACGGGTCGGGTAAGACTAACCTTATAGAGGCCATCGGATATCTAGCGACGTCGAAGTCGCTTCGAGGGTCTCCGTCCGAGGCTCTCATTAGAATCGGCGCTAGCACGGCTGTCGTGAGGGGCCAGATCGTCTGCCCTGAACGTTCACGCAGGGTGAACATTGACGCTCAGGTCAGGGTCGGCGCTAGAGACCTCGTGAAAGTCGCAGGTCAGCCGCTTCGCCGTATCGGTGACCTCTCTGAGGTCGTTGTAGTGACGGTTTTCTCTCCGGCTGATCTGGATCTTGTACAAGGAGGGCCCGCTGGGAGGCGGGCCTATATCGACGATCTAGCCGTTTCCTTGGTGGGTCGCAGAGCGGCCATGTACGCCGAACTTGAGCGTGTTTTGAAACAGCGCAACTCGTTGTTACGTTCCGTGCAGATGAGCGGTTGGAAGCCCGGCAGGACGCTCCAGGCGGACGTGGTATCGACGCTCGACGTGTGGGATCACAAGCTGGTCGAGGTGGGAGAGCTCGTGGTAAAGACCAGGAGGGATATCGTCGCGCAACTCGGCCCGATCCTCGATGTCACCTACCGCCAGCTGGCCGATGGAGACCGCCCCGGGTCTCGTTCCAGCGTCGCGTTGACGTACCGTCCCAGCTGGGACGCGCCCCTCGCCGACGCGGTGTCACGAGCACGCAGCGACGATCTGCGCCGAGGTGTCACAGGTTGCGGACCTCAGCGCGACGACGTTGAGCTGACGATATCGGGCATGCCCTCACGGACCCATGCTTCACAAGGCGAGCAGCGCACGGCCGCCCTTGCGTTAAGACTTGCAGGTCATCGTCTGGTTGCTGAGTCGCGTGGTACTGCGCCGCTACTCCTCCTCGACGACGTGTTCTCCGAGCTCGACGCCGCTCGCTCGCAAGCGCTCATGGCGAACCTTCCCGCCGGGCAGACCATTCTGACGACGGCCGGTCAGCTTCCCGAAGGCATCACACCCGCGGCCCTAGTCAAAGTCGCCAACGGGAAGCTGGAACAGTGACGACCTGGCGGCCGGCGGGAACACCTCGCTCCGAGCGCGACCCCGAACCTATCAACACTGCGCTCGAACGCGTTACACGTAAACTATCGATGGCCGACCCGTCAGCTCTAAGCGTTGTCTTCTCCCAGTGGGAGAGCCTGGTAGGAGCTGACATAGCTTCCCACGCCAAGCCGAAATCCCTCCACGACGGGGTCCTGGTCCTAGAAGTCGACCACCCAGCCTGGGCAACTCAGCTGCGTTACATGTCTTCTGATATAATCCTGACTGTGAATGCGTCCACACGGCCAGGCCTTGTGGAAGACATCAGGGTGGTAGTCGGGAGAGGCGGGCGCAGCTGACCGGTGCTGCGGCGGGGCTCGGACACACCCTTCTGGTAAGATACACCTGTAGTTTTCAGGGCTGCTGACCTGCGGTTTCCTTTCTCAGGAGATGGCCCAACCAGAGAATTCGAAAGGTCGCGTCCATGGTGATGCAAATGACAGCTCAACAGTCTTCCGGGCGCTCCAAAACGGGCGGGTACTCAGCCAGAGACATGACGGTGCTCGAGGGACTCGAGCCTGTCCGCAAGCGTCCGGGCATGTACATCGGTTCCACCGGGCCAGAAGGCCTCCACCACCTTGTGTGGGAGGTCGTGGATAACTCGGTTGACGAGGCCATGGCGGGTTACTGCTCACACATCGATGTGACTTTGACAGCCGACGGCGGCTGCCGGGTCGTCGACGACGGCCGCGGCATCCCGACTGACTTCAACCCTCAGCAGAAGTTGACCGGGGTGGAGATAGCCCTGACCAAGCTGCACGGCGGTGGAAAGTTCGGCGGGGACGGCTACAAGGTCTCCGGTGGCCTTCATGGTGTCGGCGTCTCAGTGGTGAACGCCCTGTCGCGGCGCTTGGTCGTTGAAGTCGACCGTGACGGAAAGCGCCACCGCATGGAGTTCGCTGATGGCGGCAAGGCTCAGACCGGGCTCGAAGTCGTCGGAGAGGCCCCTGCTGCCAGGACGGGGACCACCGTGGAGTTCTGGCCCGACGGCCGGATCTTCGACGAGGTAGAGCTTCGAGCCCAGACGGTCAAGGAGAGACTTCAGGTGTACGCGTTCTTGAACGCGGGACTTGAAATCCACTTCGAGGACGAGAGGGCGACTTCGGACAGGTCCGCCGTCTATCGCTATGACGGTGGGATCATCGACTTCGTCCGGCATATCAACTCCTCGAAAGAGCCGCTGTTCAAGAAGGTCGCCTACTTCAAGGTGGCCGAAGAGGAGGGGGAAGTAGAAGTCTCGCTGCAGTACAACTCGGGCTTCTACGAGGGTATCCACGGATACGCCAACGGTATCTCCACAAGCGAGGGCGGCACTCACGTCGAAGGGTTCCGCAAGGCGCTGACGAACGTGGTGAACAAGTACGCCCGATCGACGAACCTCCTCAAGGAGAAAGAGGAGAACCTTCTTGGGGAGGACATTCGAGAAGGCCTGACCGCTATCGTCGCTGTCAAGCTGCGCGAGCCGCAGTTCGAAGGCCAGACCAAAGCGAAGCTGGGAAACGTGCCGATACGGTCGCTGGTCGAGCGGGCCACGAACGACAAGCTTGCCGAGTGGCTGGGGGAGAACCCTTCCGAAGCTCGCCAGATCGTACAGAAGGCCGTTCAGGCCGCTAGGGCTCGGGTAGCAGCACGCCAGGCGCGCGACGCCACCCGTCGCAAGTCCGCTTTGGAAGGGGCCGGGCTGCCGGGCAAGTTGACCGACTGTGCTACGAAGAACGCGCACGAGGCTGAACTGTTCATCGTAGAGGGTGACTCCGCAGGCGGATCGGCGGTCCGTGCCCGCGATCCGCGCACGCAGGCGATCCTTCCTATACGCGGCAAGATCCTGAACGTGGAACGCGCCCGGATAGACAAGATGCTGAAGAACAATGAGGTGCAGGCGCTGATAGCAGCGGTCGGCGCCGGCCTCTCAGACGATTTTGACGTTTCGAAGGCTCGATATGGGAAGGTGATAATCCTTGCGGACGCCGACGTCGACGGGAGCCACATCCGGACTTTGCTTCTCACGTTCTTCTTCCGTCAGATGAGGCCGTTGATCGAAGAAGGCCACGTCTTTTGTGCCCAGCCGCCGCTCTTCTCAACGCTGGTAGGCAAGGAGAAGATGTACCTTAAGGACGAGTCCGCCAGGCAGCGCTTCCTGGTCGAGCGGCCCAACCACAAGGCCGAGTTCAACCGCCTGAAAGGTCTCGGAGAGATGGACTGGCAGGAGTTGGGATCGACGACCATGGACAAGGACAAAAGAACCCTGCTGAGGGTTGACATCGAGCAGGCCGCCCTGGCAGACGAGGTCTGCTCCAAGCTGATGGGAGACGACGTGGAGCAGCGAAAGCACTTCATCTCCACCAACGCCGGCGACGTGAGGTTCTTGGACATCTGACGTGACTGACACGCCCCCCACAACCCCACCGGAGGATACCCCGGGCAACATCGAGCCGATCGAGATCCAAGAGGAGATGGAGCGCTCCTTCCTCGACTATGCGATGTCGGTCATCGTCTCGCGAGCTTTGCCCGACGTCCGAGACGGCTTGAAGCCGGTGCACCGTCGAATCCTCTTCGACATGCACGTCCAGGGGTACCGGCCGGACCGGCCCCACGTGAAGTGCGCCAAGGTCACCGGGGACACCATGAGCCGGTTCCATCCCCACGGGAACACGGCGATCTACGACGCCCTCGCCAGGATGGCTCAGCCTTTCAGCCTGCGGCACCCGCTTATCGACTTCCACGGTAACTACGGGTCGGTGGACTTCCCGCCCGCCGCCGAGCGCTACACCGAGAGCCGCCTCTCAGCTTTGGCGATGCACATGATCGAAGGTCTCGACGAAGAGACCGTCGACATGGTGCGCAACTACACCAATGAAGAGGACGAACCTTCGGTACTACCGTCACGCTTCCCGAACCTGCTGGTCAATGGCAGCCAGGGGATCGCGGTCGGAATGGCCACGAACATCCCACCTCACAACCTGGGCGAAGTTATCGACGCCACGATCCACCTGATCGACCACCCAGAAGCGACAGCCGACGATCTGATGCGTTTCGTCAAGGGCCCTGACTTCCCGACGGGCGCTTTGATATTGGGACGCCAAGGGATCATGGACGCGTACCGTACTGGGCGCGGTTCGATCAAGATGAGGGCCAAGGCGGAGATAGTCGAAGGACGCTCCGGTGACGAGATCGTCGTCAGCGAGCTGCCCTACCAGGCCAGCCCTAAGGGAATCCTCGAGAAGATAGCCGAGCTGGTCAACGCGAAGGAGCTCGACGGCATTCGAGACATCCGCGACTTGAGCGCCGGTGACGACACCAAGCTAGTCGTCTACTTGAAGCGCGACGCCGCCGCGAACGTCGTGTTGAACAACCTCTACAAGCACACTCCGCTTCAGACCTCCTTCGGGGTCAACATGGTGGCGCTGGTGGACGGGGTTCCCCGGACTCTCAACCTCGTCGGAGCGCTCAGCGCTTACATCGCCCACCAGGTGGACGTGATCACCCGGCGTTCCATGTACCGGCTGCGAAAGGCGAGGGACCGGGCGCACATAGTCGAAGGTCTCCTCAAGGCGTTGGACATGATCGACGCCATCATCGCTGCCATACGCGCCTCAGCGGACCGCTCCGCTGCTAGGACGGCGCTCATGGCAGAGCCGTTCGAGTTCAGCGAAGTGCAGGCCGAGCACATCTTGGACATGGCACTGTCTACCCTCACCCGTCTCGGCAGGGCCCGTCTAGACGAGGAGCTCGCCCGTCTTCGCGAGACGATCGCCGAGCTTGAGGCGATACTCGGTGACGAGGAACGTCTCAGGGGTGTCATC
The DNA here is from genome assembly GCA_027391075.1 of Acidimicrobiaceae bacterium. Lineage (GTDB taxonomy): Bacteria > Actinomycetota > Acidimicrobiia > Acidimicrobiales > Palsa-688 > JAJZAM01. The sequence continues at coordinate 53,653 of DAHYHI010000098.1, forward strand.
AAGTCGGAGATGACGGCGATCCGCGCCGAGTTCGCCAATCCGCGAAGGGCGCAGATCACCCTCGACGACGGCGACATGTCAGCAGAGGACCTGATCGACGACGAAGAGCTCGTCGTGACGATGACCAGAGCCGGCTATGTCAAGGCCGTCGCAGCCTCCCAGTTCAAGACCCAAGGCAGGGGAGGACGCGGGGTCCAAGGGGCGCGGCTGAAAGACGAGGACCTGGTTACCAGGGTTATCCACACCAGCGCCCACGCCTACTTGCTGTTCTTCTCCAACCTCGGCAAGGTCTACCGCCTGCGGGCCTTCGAGGTGCCGTTGAAGGAGAGAACCGCCCGGGGTACGGCGATCGTCAACCTGCTGCCGCTGGAGGCCGGCGAGAAGGTCCAGACGCTGATCGACACAAGGGAGTTTCCCTCCGATCAGTTCCTGCTTTTCGCTACCAAGCACGGACAGGTGAAGAAGACCACCTTCTCCGAGTACGACAAGTCCCGTCGTGAAGGTTTCATAGCCATTAACCTCCGCGACGGCGACGAGCTCGTCGGGGTCATAGTTACCAGCGGCGACGACGACATCTTCATGGTGTCCAAGGCCGGGATGGCTATTCGCTTCTCCGAGGCGGAAGTCCGGTCCATGGGCCGGGACGCGGCGGGGGTCCGGGGGATGGCACTACGCGGTGGGGACGAGGTCGTCTCCGTGGACCCCGCACGCGACGACGCTTCGATACTGATCGTCACCGAGGCGGGTTTTGGTAAGCGGACTCAGCTACAGCACTTCAACCGCCAGGGGCGTGGCGGCGTCGGTGTCAGGGGTATCCGCCTCACCGCCCAACGCGGTCAGGTGGTCGCTGCGTTCATGATCTCGCTCGAAGACGAGATACTGGTAACGTCGTCGGCCGGGATCATGGTGAGAATGGCCGCACGCGAGATTTCAAGCCAGGGCCGGGACGCCACCGGGGTCAGGATCGTGACACTGGACCCCGGACAGGTGGTCGCGTCGGTCGCCCCGGTGCTCGCCGTGGAAGACGCCGGCTGATGTCCGAGCCGGCTGCCGGGCTGGGGGGCGGGTCGTCGCCCGACGGCCGCCGAGGCTCGCCTCCGGCGCCTAGGGGGCCGCTACCAGGAGATGCACGAGCGGGGTGGGGCTCCCCGGTCCCGGCTGGGTACGGATCGTTGAGAGGGGGAGCGTCCTCACTGTCCCGTGAGCGCGGCGCGCAGGCTGCGGACCGTCAGCTGCGGCGGGGATCGCCAGCAGTGCAGGATTCTGGGGTAAGCGGTGAGGTACCGGTCCGCGACGACCACGATCTGCAAGTCCCGTCCAAGAAGAAATCTCGGCGGGGCCCGGTCGAGCTCGGGAGCATCACGGTCTCCCACGTGAACATATCGACGGTAATTAGAGTTTCGTTGATGCTCTACCTTGTTTTTCTTGCTGTTATAGTCGTGGCTGCTATGCTCTTGTGGGTTGCAGCGGATCAGACAGGAGTCCTGGCGTCGATCGACAAGTCGGTTAGAAGCCTGTTCAGCCTGAAAGAATTCGTGCTTCACGCCTCGGCTGTGGCTGAGTACACAGCTGCCGGAGGAGCAGTCCTCGCCGTAGCGGGGACTCTAGCTAATGTCGTAGCCGCTTTGATCTATAATCTTATCGCCGACATCGTCGGGGGGGTCAGCGTGCGGACAGTAACTATCGTCGCCGAACGAACCTTCTAACGCGATGCTCGTGTTGAGCCGGAGGGCTGAGACCTCGATAATGGTCGGGCATGACATCACCGTTACCGTGGAGTATGTGGCCGCTGACGACGTCTGCTTGAGCGTGAAGGGTCCGGAGGGACTCCGGGTGGAACGTCTCGAAGAGGTCGAGCTCGCACAGGTGCTGTCGAAGAGGGGAAGGACCTGGGATGCCTCGACGATGCACGTGCTGTCGAAACGGTCCCGTCCTGCCCTTCTGCTCGACGGGGAGATTCTCGTAGCTGTGCAGTCTGTCAGCAGCGACTCGGTGCGTATAGGAATCGAAGCTCCCCCGCACGTGCTCATCTACCGCGAGGAGGTCTACCGGCAGATGCAGGAGGCTAACCGCGGTGCGTTGAGCGAGCCGGAGGAGGATCTGGGTGGTCTGGTAGCTCTTCGCAGAGTTAGCGCTCCCGACTAGACGACCTGACGCCAAGTTGGAGCTCCCGAGTTGAGCTTAGGCGGGGAGGGCCTCGGCGACTGCATAAGTTGATCTGTGCTGGACGACCTGGGCGGCTACTCCAGTGTGGCGGTTGGCGACGATGGGCCCGAGGAGGTTGGCGCTGGGACGGCCCGGGGGACGAGGAACGGTGACCATGACCAAAGTTGCAGCCTCGTCGGGTCGGGAGATGCCGAGGGCCTTCTGGTGCTCCTCGTCGACTTCGACACTGTAGTCAGGAAAGATCAGACCCGGTGCTACGACGGTAAAGGCGATACCGGGGTGAGTGGTCGATCTCAGCCTGGCGAAAGGGAGTAACTCCTCTCCGAGACTCACTATCTCGAATAGACGCACGTCGGGGAACCCTGGCAGTCCCGAAGCGAACGTCAACTCTGATAGACCCCCGAGGCCGGGAATCCCGTCTGACTCGGGTGTTGCTGTGCTCATCATGACCAAGCTGTCTACGAGGGTTGTCGGCACTGGCTACTCCGGTTACAGGTAGGTTACGAGGGAATGCTGCTCGATCTGCGCGGTCGCCCACAGGCCGGCCTGGTAGGCGTTTTGCGACTGCGTTAGGGCTGTCGTCGCCTGGGCGATGTTGACACTATCGACGGCTGACATCTGGGTCTGAAGGGCTGTCTGGACGTTGGTGGCCTGTGTAGCGAAAGTTTGGACGCTCTGGTAGGTCGCTCCCAGGACTCCAGCCTGGCTGGTCACGTTTTGGAGAGCTGAGTTCAAGGCGGCGATATCCGTGGTGGTCGCGGTTGCTATCGAGGCCGGTGTCCCAGTAGTCACGTCGGAGATGAGCTTGGAGAGTATGCCAGTCGACCCGAGAAGACCGCTGCTACCCGAGCCGAACACGGCAGGGCCTGTAGCAGCAATAGCTACACTCACCCCAGGACCTACCGTACGGGTGGGAGCGCTTCCCCCTCCGACGTAGTTCCCGCTAGCGTCGTATGCTACCGAGACGTTTCCCGTCCCAGCGAAGATCGCTTGGTTGCCGTAGGTGGTGTTGGCGAGAGCTGTGACCTGGCTCAGAACCGACTGCAGGGTGGCTGCGGTACCTTGTACCGCAGCCTGGGAGTTGGACAAGGCGTTCCCTGAAAGCGCCATTACAGACTGTTTGGCCGACTGCAGCGCGCTTATCACCGAGTTGAGGGTAGAGGTGCCGAGACTCAGCCAAGCGCTGGCGTCCGAAGCGTTCGAGGAGTACTCTTGGGCTCGGGCCAAACTGGAGTTAGCCGCAAGAATGGTACTTGCAGCGGCGGGATTGTCCGAGGGCTGGTTGACTAAGTTGCCACTCGATAGCTGCGTCTCCAAGGTGGCCTGCTGGCTCTGATCGGCATTCAGATACGAGACGAGCTGTGAGGCTATTACTGTCGGAGTGTAGGAAACTCCTGTCGATACTGGGGACGTCACGGTGCCACCTTCCCTTTGGAATGCGTCAAGCTATGAAACGGGACGCTGAGCTTGCTCATACTGCTGCCAGGAGCGATTGCAAGGCGGTGTCCACGGTAGTGATCACCTTTGCGGCAGCTTGGTAGGTCGACTGGAAGTTCATGAGTTCCACTAGTGCCGTGTTCTGGTTGACTCCGGTGACACTCTGCAGGTTCTGCTGTGCCGCGTTGGATGTAGCTGTCTGAGCCTGTACCTGATTGTTTATCTGACTTACCTGGGACCCTACGTTGACCACGGCCGTTCGCCAGGCGGTGTCTGGCCCGCTTGGAGAGTTGTAGAGGTTCGCTAATGCCTGTGCATTGGACCCGTCGTTGGTCGCTGCTGGTAACGACGAGGTCGAGGCCGTTGCTATGAGAGACGGGTTTGCAACGATCGACGGGTTGACCGAGATGTTGGCGGCTGTAAGTCCGCCGGACCCCGAACTGGTGAACATGTCCACCCCGGGTGCGCCAGAGGTCGTGAAACCGTTGCTCAGCACGGTGTTTACCGAGGTGGCCAGGTTGCTAGCGACGGAGTTCAGCTGCGACTGGTACGAAGGCAGATAGACGTTGACGGCAGCCAACAGGCCAGCAGTAGTACCTGAGGAGGCGTTGAGCGCCACTTTCGAGCTTTGGGCAACCAGTTGAAGGTTAGGGGTAGAAGCACTACCGGTATTGTTGACCGCAAGTGTGTCGGACCAGTTCCCCTGGACGAGGGTCACACCCCCGACTGCTACGTTGACAGAGCCGTTGGGCGACGCAGTCCATGTAGCGCCGATATCCGACGCCAGCTGTGTCAGGAGCTGGTTTTGCTGGTCGCTCAGGGATGATACTGACGTCCCGGTTGCTCCTTGTTTGATTATCTGATTGTTCAGGGAGGCAACCTGGCTTAGAAGGGTGTTGGCCTGGCCGACGGTGGCTGCAAGCTGAGAAGAGGCGTTAGCGGAGGCCCCTGCTATCTGTCCGGAAGCCTGGGAGAGGTCCGTTGTTACGGTTTGGGCTGAGTCGACGACAGCTTGAAGGTCCGCTTGACTCGTCGGGTTCGTAGAAAGCTGGTTCCAAGATTGCCAGAAGCTCGACAGATCAGCTCCAAGACCTGTCGACGACGACGGGTTGCCGAAGGCGAGCTGCGCCTGCTGGAGCGTCTGCTGCAAGGCTGTGCTCTGAGCCAATGCCGCCGAGGTCTGCGCGGCGTTCGCGGCGAGGAGGCTGTCATTGTTCTGGGTGACCGAAGCTACTGCGACGCCACCTCCAACGCCTGACTGCTCACCCGACGACAGGGCGGTGAGGTTCGCCGTCTCGCTGACGTACCCTGGGGTGTTGGTGTTAGATAGGTTCTGGGCGATAGTGTCCATCGCCGTCTGCGCAGCGTTGACACCTGAGGCTGCGATGTCGAGGCCAATGTTGCTCATGACTGGTCAGGCCTTGAGGTCGTAGGTTCGGATGTCACTGAGCCCGTCTTGGAGCATCTCGCCGCTCGAGTCGTAGCTCGAGGTGGCTCCTAGGAGCGCCAGAGCGTCGTTCGTGGCTGCCAGTCCGCTGGCGAGGAGACGGCGGTTGTTACGAGAGCACCGCCGGACCTGGTCGAGTACGTCGCGCAGTGCGATCTGGCGTTGGCGCATGAGCTGGCCGGTGAGCTCATCGTCGACGCAGTCGGCAAGCTCTCCGAGTGTCGCGCCGGATGGCAACTGGTGAGCGCTGTGGGCCATCTGCGCGGCGATCTCGCGGCGTCGCCCGGCGTCGGTGAGCTCGACCACTGCAGCCGCTACCTCCGACGTGCTGGCGGCAAGCCAGCGTTGGTCTCCAGCGGTTAGGATCAGGTTCTGCTCTCGCAGCTTGAACAGCAGTTGTTCGAGTGCACGCTGCTCGTCCTCCAAGCAGGTGAGAAGACCGGAGCATTCGTCGGGTGGACTCTGGCTCGGTTCGTCGTTCAATGCTGCTCCTTAGTAACGGTGTCTACTGAATAACAAACCCGGTGTAGTAGACGGCGCTGATCTGTTCGGCTGCGCCGTCGACAGTACCGGTGATCTTCTGGCACTGCTTCAAGATTTCGTTCTGCACGAGTTGGCGCTGGGCTGGTGCTAGAAGACCCTGGTAGGTCTGCTGCCCAAAGATCGCGATGATGTCGTTCTCGATCTCCGGTTGGTCGTTCGATATCGTCGCCGGTACAGCCACGGTCGTGAGCTGTAGGGAGATAGATACCTGCACGAGGTGGCCGTCAGACAGATTTACCGTCAGTTGGTCCAACGGAAATATCTTGCCTGCAGGTACGGCCTGCCCAGGCTTGTAGTGCGGTTTCAAAAGTATGCTCTTAGCTTCATATCCTCCTATCAAGAGCACGATCAGCCCGATGATCAAGAACAGTTTCTTCTTGGATTTCTTCGGTGGTTCCTCAACTGTGTCGGCGGCTTTCGACTTCGACTTGACAGATTCGGCTGTGGCGCTCATGGCTGGCTCCCTTGGGATGACAGGACGACGATATCGATGCGGCGGTTTAGGGCCATGTTCTGGGGGGTTGTGTTGGGTGCTAACGGGTGGCTTGACCCGTATCCGGTAGCGGAGAGGCGGGTGGCAGCTATACCGTCCACCTTCTCGAGACGAAGTACGACGTTCACAGCTCTCACTGCGGAAAGTTCCTCGTTGGAACTGAACGCGCCTCCGAGGATCGGCTGGTTGTCTGTGTATCCTTCGACGTCTATGTTGTAAGTGTCGCTGCGAAGCACTGAGGCCACTGTGTCGACCACCGCATTGCCGACCGAACCCAGGCTCGCGGAGTCCGTGGCGAAGAAGACCTTGTCGGCGAGCACCTGCACCACCAAGCCCCTGGTCTGCTGCTGCAGGGTGACGTCGCTTGCAAGTCCCTGCTTGACTAGTGCGTTGTCGATCTGCGCTTGCAGGGCTGCCAGCGACGCTTTGGACACGCTCCCCGAGGAGGGAACTGTTGTGGTGGTAGTAGTCGGGCCTAGGGGATTCGGTACGAGCGACTTGTACTGGGTACCGGCGGTCTGGGTGAGGCTCGCGTTGGCGAGGAGACCCGAGCCGTTCGGGAGGACCCCCGGCTTGGGGTCGAAGGTCTGCTTCAGCCCGAGGGCTAGGGCGAGGAACTTCTTCTGGTTGATCGACGAGATGGCAAAGAGAACGATGAAGAGAGCCAGCAGCAGGGTGATCATGTCGGCGTAGGTTAAAAGCCATCTCTCGCCGTTCTCGACCTCCTCCTCGTGGTCCTGGTGGCGTGCGCGCCTGCTCATGCTGCCAGCGCCTCGTCCTTGGTCCCCGGAGGAAGGTGCGATTCCATGCGGGCTTTGATCATCCGCGGGCTGCTTCCCGCCTGGACGGCCAGCATGCCGTCGACGATCATCCGTTTGCGTTGCACCTCAACCTGTGACGCCCGCTTTAGCTTGTTAGAGATCGGAAGCCAGAACACGTTCGCGGCCATGACACCCCACAGTGTCGCCGTGAAGGCCGAGCCGATCGCTGCGCCGATGGTCGCAGGGTTGTTGAGGTTCTGCAACACATGGATGAGGCCTACGACGGTTCCGATAATCCCGAGGGTCGGTGAGAATCCACCCAGGTCTTGGAAGAATTTGGCCCCCATCTTGTGGTGCTGCTCGGCTGCAGCTATCTCGCCTTCGAGGATGTCCTGCATCTCATCGGGGTCGGTGCCGTCCACGGCGAGTTGAACACACTGGCGCACGAAAGGGTCTGTTATGTCCTTGGACGCGGATTCGAGGGCTAGCAGGCCCTCCTTACGGGCGATAGAGGCGAACTGGAAGATCCTCTCTATGTCTTCTGAGGTATCGGGGTCGGGCACCCCGAACGCTGACATGAGGATCCCCTTGATCTCCTTGACATCGCGCTTCATGAATCCTGCTGCTCCCACCGCAATTGTCCCACCGAAGACCAAGAGCAGGGGGGCCGGCTTGAACAGTACGGCAGGGTTCGATCCGTCGAGGAGCATCGCAAGGAAGACGCAGGCAAGCGCACCTCCGACTGCCATCGGGGTGAGTCTGTCCAAGGCGCCTTTCATCGGGCATCACCGCCTGGTTGGATCGACTCGACGTCAGTGGACCGATCGCCGCCATCCTCTGATGCCTGGCTGCCGCGCAGTAGGCGGAGCTTCTTTCCATCTAAGGGCTCGGGCGTACAGTTCGACAAGCGGAGGATTCTCGCTTTTACCTCCACGAGCTCGTCGATTATCTGGTCGAGAGTCTCCTGGACGAGGTAGCGGGTTCCGTTGACAAGCGTTATTACCGTGTCAGGGGTTTCCTCTACCTTTTCGATCAGGTCGACGTTCACCGCTATGCGGTTCCCGGTTCCGAAGTGGGTTAGCACAATCATCCGAAGTCCTCCTACGAGGCGCTGCCGCAGGCGGAAGCGCTCTCCGATTCTCGGTGGACCTCAGAAACTGCTTGAGATACCCCATAGGGACGAAAGCCGCGTCGTGTGCAGAATCCCCCTTCAGGCGCTGTCTCCGGTAGGGGAACTCCGCTGCTCTCCGGGCTGGCCTGTTTGGCTGTTCTGCCCGGAGACCAGTCGGTTCAGCTCCGCCCGGGTGGCTTGCTGGGAGTAGGTTTGCAACACCCAGCCGATCATCGAGCCAAGGATCCAACAGCCGATCAGAGCTATCAAGAAACGCTCCCCGGCGACGGCGCCGCTGATGTCACCGTTTAGGATTCCCGGCGCCATCGGCAAGCTGACGGCGAC
>DAHYHI010000099.1:0-2727 GCA_027391075.1 Acidimicrobiaceae bacterium
CCAGTGGTGCACGGCCGTCAACAACCACGGCGGCTTCGGGCGCTGGGGTTACGTCGAGATCACCAGCATGCTCGGCGCCGACACCGCCCTTGGAGATGCCATCGATCTCCTCCGAGCCGACGCACCCATCACCGGTGATCCTGAGCGCACCGACTACGCCCATCGAGGAGCCTCCTGATGTCGCCCAAGAAGCCCACCGGCCCCACACCGGTCGAGGCCATCACCCACGCCGACAAGCGGGCCAACCTCCCGACCGCAGATGCCCAGGACCTCGTCAGCCCCGACATCGACGCAGACCTGACCGTCAGCTACCCCCGCAACCTGTACACACCGATGCTGGTCTGGCAGGGCAAGGAAGCCGCCGACCAGGAAGATCTAACCGCTGACGCCCCGCCGATCTACATCCAGGAGAAGATCGACCCCCGGGCGCTCGTCGACGACCTCCGCAAGCACGGCGCCGCCGACCCGAACGAGGCCCCGACCCTCTTCGACACCTTCGACGGGCTCACCGACCTCGACCTCGTCGAGTTCTACAAGCACGAGGCCAACTGGTCGAACCGGATGATCCTCGGTGACTCCCTCCAGGTCATGGCCAGCCTCGACAGCCGAGAGCGGCTGCGAGGCAAGGTCCAGATGATCTACATGGACCCCCCGTACGGGATCAAGTTCGGCTCGAATTGGCAGGTCTCCACTCGGCGGCGGGATGTCCGAGACGGCAAGCTCGAAGACGTCGCCCGCGAGGTCGAGCAGATCAAAGCGTTCCGCGACACGTGGGAGCTCGGCATCTCGTCGTACCTCTCCTACATGCGGGACCGGCTGCTGGTTGCCCGCGACCTGCTCACCGACTCGGGCAGCATCTTCGTACAGATCGGAGACGAGAACGTCCATCTTGTGCGCAGTTTGTTGGACGAGGTATTCGGCAGCGATAACTTTCTCAGCCAAATTGTGTGTCGTACCACTACGACGATGGCGGCAGAAGGTTTAGGAAATGTGGCGGATTACGTTCTTTGGTACGGCAAAGAACGCGCGTGCTCTAAGTATCGGCAGCTCTACTCGGGCAAAGAGCCCGGTTCAACCGTTGCGGAACTGTATCGTCGGGTGCGCCTCGCCGATGGGACGGAGCGACCAGCCTTGGCATCGGAGCTGCGCGATCCATCTATCCTCCCGGCAGGCGCCCGGCTATTTCGGCCAGACAATTTGACGAACCAGCGCCCGCTCGGTGCAGGCGACCTTGCCTCGTTCGAGTATGAGGGGGCGACGTATAGGCCAGGAAAGGGCATGTTTAAAACGGACCGAAGTGGACTCCAGCGCCTTGGCTGGGCGAGGCGCCTTTACCCAACTCGAAACGGGACGCTGCAATATGAACGGAACCTGGACGATTTTCCGGCGTACGCGCTAAGCAACGTCTGGACCGATACAGGCACAGGCTCTTTTACCGAGTCCAAAGTCTACGTCGTTCAAACCAATACCAAGATCATCGAACGATGCCTTCTCATGGCGACCGACCCGGGGGATCTGGTCCTCGACCCCACCTGCGGATCGGGGACGACCGCATCTGTCGCTGAAGCGCGGGGCCGACGTTGGATCACTATCGACACGTCTCGGGTTGCGCTCGCCCTGGCCCGTCAGCGGGTGATGGGTGCCCGTTTCCCGTACTACCTGCTGCGCGACTCGCTAGAGGGTCGCAAGAGGGAAGCTGAGATGACGGCCACGCCGGCGCCTCCGGCACTGACAACGGGCGACATCCGGCAGGGGTTCGTCTACGAGCGAGTGCAGCACATCACGCTCAAGTCGATCGCCAACAACCCCGACATCGTCGAGGGTATGACCCGGGCGCAGATCGACGCGGCCATCAAGCGGCATGCCGAGTACGAGGAGCTGGTCGACAAGCCCTACGAGGACAAGCGCAAGGTGCGCGTCACCGGACCGTTCACCGTCGAGAGCCTTTCCCCGCACCGGTCTCTCGCGTTCGCTCCGACCAACGAGCCGGTCTCGGAGCGGGAGGCCGCGATAGATCCGGATGCGCCGACGTTCGAGCAGACGATCCTCGACAACCTCCGGGTCGCCGGCGTGCAGAACGGCAGGAAGGCCGAGCGCCTGACCTTCGACGATGTCGAGTCCTACGCCGGATTGCACATCCAAGCCGTAGGCGTCCGGGACACGGAGAGCAAGGGGCCGTCGCGGGTCGGGGTCTCGATCGGTCCGCAGTACGGGACAGTTTCGGCCAAGTTCGTCAAGGACGCCGCCCGAGAGGCGACCAAGGACGCTGACCTCGATCTGCTTTGCATCCTGGGCTTTGCGTTCGACCCCCAGGTGCTCGGCGTAACCGAGGAGTTCATGGCCACCGACGAGAGCTTCGACGTCGCCGCTGAACGCAGCCTCGGGCGGGTGCCGGTACTCCTGGTGCGGATGAACGCCGACCTGGTGATGGGCGAGGAGCTGAAGAAGACCGGCGCCGGCAACCTCTTCACAGTGTTCGGCGAGCCGGACATCGCCGTGTCGGGCACCGATGATGGGCAGCTGACAGTCGCGGTCCACGGCGTGGATGTCTACGACCCGACCACCGGAGAGGTCCGCAGCGGCGGGACCGATCAGATCGCCCTGTGGATGATCGACACCGACTACGACGGCGAGTCGTTCTTCGTCCGTCACTGTTACTTCACCGGCGGGCAGGACCCTTACAAGCGGCTCAAGCAGGCTCTGAAGGCCGACATCGATGAAGAGGCG
>DAHYHI010000100.1:0-5708 GCA_027391075.1 Acidimicrobiaceae bacterium
ACGACTGGCGATGCCGGCATCGACGAGGCTCTCGACCGCCGACCGGCCGCCGGCAACCACCTCCGGCTCGTCGGCCACCAGGTCGACGTCGCCGGTGGCCCGGTGGGCACTCGCCAGGCGGCAGGTGACGGCGAGGCCGCCTATGATCGCAGTCGGCACGCCGGCATGATCGACCACGAGCTTCGCTGCTCGCACCAACGCTTCGACGTCGCCGCCCGCCACACCGCGGAGGTAGACGACCTCACCAGACAGGGATCGCCCCGTCGGGAGTCCACTCCGAAAGGATCTCGCGACCTCGGGCCAGGTCCTGAGCCAAGTCGAGAGCCACGACGACGGGGTGGACAGCCGGCCAGTGCATCCACAGCGCGATCGAGGATTCGACGGTCCGCCGGGTGCCCGTCACCAGCGGGGAGGGGGCAACAGCCAGCGTCGCTGACCGCGCCTCGTAGGTGCTGGTACCCAACTGCCGGACCGCCCGGCCCAACAGCACCTGCGTTGGAACGTAGAAGTCGGGTGGGGCGCCTAACCCGACCACGATCGGCGCTCCCCAGGCGGCCGCCCCGACGTCGCCTCCCACCGCCCAGCCGTGTCCTAGCGGGCCGTCGACGTCACCATCAGCGCCGAACCCGAGGCCGAGGTTCTCATCGGCGGGGCTCGGCTGACGCAACACCGGGACCCGACCGGGCCGCCAAAGCCCGCTGAGCGTATCGAACAGGTCAGGCACCATCGGCGAGCCGTCTGCCTCGACGAGGGCGTGGTCCCGAAGTCGGCTTAGAGCGTCGTGCACCGTCGACGGGGAGGCCTCGACCGCTACCGCAATGGCGCGCACGGATGCTCTGGCATGGTGTGGATGCATGAGGAGATAGAGAGCGACGCCGAGACCGACCCGGCCACGGATCGGCCCATCAGGACCCGGCCTGCGCCGGTCGAGAGACGAGAGGGAAGTGTCGTTGACCAGCAGCCCGGGCCCCTTCAACCACAACGCTCCTCGGCGATCCAGATAGCCCCAGCCGTCCGATTCCCGAATCATGCTGCGGGCCTCATCGGAGAGCTGATCGGCTACGACGACCATCATCCGGTCCCGGCTGCGTGCTCCTCCCGTTTTGGTCTTGCGGCCTCGATTCGTCAGGGCCGCCACCCGGGCGCCGTCCCCCACCGACATCGCCCTCACCTCGACCTGCACCAGGCTTGTAGGCCCTTCGATGACGACATCAGCACCCGAGTCACCCTCAGCCGGGACAACGTGAAGCCCTGCCCGCCTTGAGGCGTCCAGCAGAGCCTCGACAGCATCATCGTGAAGGTCTTCTCCCGACGTCCGCATCAGCGCAGCCTACTCCGACTCGTTCGGTGTTCGGCAACAACCGGACAGCGAACGATCCGGTCTGGGATGGGTGGAGACAGACCGGCCACAACGGCAGGTGCGGCGGCACGGACGGCATAAAGCGCCCGCCAACCGATGCCGAGCCGCAAGCGGGACCACCTGGCTCGGCCGCCGAGATCAACGGAGGTCAGCGCTCAGCCGTCATCTGTTCGAGCATCTGGCCGAGCGTCGTCCAGTCTCCGTTGGCCGAACAAAAACGGTTCTCGCACGTCAACCTCGTCGACAACCTCGCCGATCGGGAAGTCGTTCTTGTTCCAGGTCATCAACACGTCACACGATGCGCGGACCGCCGACGCGAGGTGGATGGCATCAGCGCCGCGGAGCCGGTAGGCACGGGAGAGCAGACGAGCCTGCCGGGCGACAACCAGGTCAACCTCGACCCATCGGATAAATCCTCCCTCGAAGAATGCGCTTACCTTGCGGTCCACAGCGTCCGCGTCTGTGGCAGCCCGGAGGTCGCCGTGGCCACAGACCTCGGCGTAGATGAGTGTGCTCGCCACCACCGTGAAACGCTTCTGCTCCCCGTCCCGGAGAAGCCCCTGCGCCACCTCTAGCCTTCCCTCCTCGCCTTTGATCAGCGCCAGGTAGACGTCGGCGTCCAGGTAGACGCGCTGGTAGTCAGGCACCGCGGACCGACCGGAGGTACTCCTCGGTCGAGAGATCTCCCGTGTACCACGTGGCGATGCCAGCGAGGTCGTCCACCGACGGCACGGACCGGTCCTCAGCCAGTCCTTCGAGGCGCTCGATGTCGACGCTCAAGATCTGACCACGGCGATTGCGGGTGATCTCTCCAAGTGCTCGCACGCGCGTCCCCAGCGCGGCCTTCACTGCGTCGAAGAGATCCGTCCCGAACCGGCAACGGACGGCTCGGCGCGTCTCGTCGTTGTAAAGGCTGACCTGGCGACTGCCCCGGCGCAGGTTGACGACGTCGAGGATACCAACGACAGACCCGATGGCCCGCTCAGCTGCCGTCACCGAGGCGAACGCATGGGCGACCACGTCATCACCCACGTGCTCTGTGCGCCCGCGAGTGCCATCGGCGGCGGACACGCCGAAGCTCATGCCACCCAGCCCGCCATGAAGGGCCTTGCCGCCCATCATGGCGAGCGTCCTGACCATGGCCTCGGAGAAGAACGCCGGCAAACCTTCATTCCGGCGAAGCTGCTGGACGCCGTCGAGCAGCCGGGAAGGCGACTGCAGATCGCCAGCGTCCGGTCGCGCCACGACGGCCGCAGCGCTCCCGATGCGCAGGTCGGCGATGAGCCACTCGCCCGGCCGGCCACGGGTCTCGGGGTCGGCGCGCTCGAGCTGCTGGAGCAGATCCAGGCTCCCGCGCATGATGTCCAGGAAGACCCGGGCCGGGATCGACCCGGCAGCACCCTCGAGCGTGACCTCGAGCGTGGCGTCGGTCATCGCTCACCTCCTGATCGTGGTCTCCGCTCGTGTCCCACTCGATCCAACCATTTCCATGTGACCATCATGTCGGCACATCGAGGACCTTGACGACCTCGTCGCCGTAGTCGTTGATGACCTTCACCGCGATCTTGCCGGTCGTAGGCGGCGGGAACGGGCGGGAGACGGTCTGGTTGAGCGACGCCCACGCCTCTTCATCGATGTCGGCCTTCAGAGCCTGCTTGAGCCGCTTGTAAGGGTCCTGCCCGCCGGTGAAGTAACAGTGGCGGACGAAGAACGACTCGCCGTCGTAGTCGGTGTCGACCATCCACAAGGCGATCTGGTCGGTCCCGCCGCTACGGACCTCTCCCGTGGTCGGGTCGTACACATCGACGCCGTGGACCTCGACCGTAAGCTGGCCGTCGTCAACGCTCGACACGGCGATGTCCGGCTCCCCGAATACGGTGAAGAGGTTGCCGGCACCGGTCTTCTTCAGCTCCTCGCCCATAACTAGGTCGGCGTTCATTCGCACCAGCAGGACCGGCACCCGGCCCAGGCTGCGTTCAGCGGCGACATCGAAGCTCTCGTCGGTGGCGACGAACTCCTCGGTAACGCCCAGGACCTGCGGATCGAACGCGAAGCCGAGGATGCACAGCAGGTCGAGGTCAGCGTCCTTGGTCGCCTCTCGGGCGGCGTCCTTTACGAACTTGGCCGAAACTGTCCCATACTGCGGACCGATCGAGACCCCGACCCGCGACGGCCCCTTGCTCTCCTTGTCCCGGACGCCTACGGCTTGGATGTGCAGTCCGGCGTAGGACTCGACATCGTCGAAGGTCAGGCGCTCGGCCTTCCTGCCGTTCTGCACGCCGGCGACCCGGAGGTTGTCGAGGATCGTCTGCTCGAACGTCGGTGCGTCCGGGTCCTTCGCAGCCTCCCGCTCCGAGACCGGCTCGTTGGTCGGGGCGAACGCGAGGGATCGGTGGGGGGAGAGGCTCTCCACGGTGAACGGCCCGGTGACGCGCACCTTGCGCTTGTCCTCGTAGGGCTTGTCGACCAGCTCCTCGTACTCGGCATGCCGCTTGATGGCCGCGTCGATCTGCGGCCGGGTCATACCCTCGACGATGTCGGGGTTGTTGGCGATCGACTTGAGCGTGATGTGCTGCACTCGCTCGTAGACGAACCCCTGGCGGATGTCACCTGTCACCTCAGCGGGCGTCGGCGGCGTGGCGCTCAGCTCGGCTTCCTTCTTGCGCCCTTCCACCGAGTCGCGCAGCAGGTAGTAGGGGAAACGGGCGCCCATTACCCGCTGGCGAGCCAGGGCCAGAGCAACCCGCGACGTGTCGATGGTGATCCACCGACGACCCCACTGCTCGGCGACATAAGCGGTTGTTCCCGAGCCGCAGGTCGGGTCGAGGACGAGGTCGCCGGGGTCAGTGCACATCAGCATGCATCGCTCCACAACCTTGCGGTTAGTTTGAACTACATAGTACTTCTCGTCTCCGAAGCCAGCGATTGTTGTGTCGTCCCAGGAACTTGTCATAGCGAAGGCTGGGAAGTCGTCGATGAACCTGACATATCTAAGCGTGTTGCCCGCCACTCCTAGACGTCCAGCCCAAGCCAAGCGATTCATGCCATCACGATGGGTCTTCCATTCCCCCTTGCCCGGCGTGAACGTCCGTCCCTCGACGTCTACTTCATAGAAACCGGTTCGACCCGTGCGAACTCGCGGAGAGGTCAGGTTGTCGAGTCCGAAGGCTCGGGTCCCAGGCGGCATCAACCCCGGCACCAAGCGCTCCTCCGGGGTAATTCGGCGTCGCTCACCGTTGATCAACTCGACGGACGTGTAGGCGCTTGCACCCTCCCCTCCGACCGCCTTCGTGCGGAACACTGAGCGATACCTCAAGGCATCGACGTCCCGGCCGTACCAAAGGAGGAAGCTGGTTGTTGCCGGCAGAAAACGCCCAGTCGTTGAACTTGTAGTAGCGAACGTGATGACGGAAACACAGTTTTCGCTTCCGAACACCTCGTCCATTATCGAGCGAACTAGGTGCACATTCTCGTCGCCGATCTGCACGAAGATGCTCCCTGACTCGGTCAGAAGGTCCCGAGCAACCAGCAGGCGGTCCCTCATGTAGGACAGATACGACGAGATGCCAAGCTCCCAGGTGTCGCGAAATGCTTTGATCTGCTCGACCTCGCGGGCAACGTCTTCGAGCTTCCCGTCCCGGACATCCCGCCGGCGGGCAGACACTTGCCAATTCGACCCGAACTTGATCCCATAAGGCGGGTCCATGTAGATCATCTGGACCTTCCCTCGGAGCCGCTCTCGACTGTCGAGGCTGGCCATGACCTGGAGGGAGTCGCCGAGGATCATGCGGTTCGACCAGTTGGCCTCGTGCTTGTAGAACTCGACGAGGTCGAGGTCGGTGAGCCCGTCGAAGCTGTCGAAGAGGGTCGGCGCCTCGTTCGGGTCGGGGGCGCCGTGCTTGCGGAGGTCGTCGACGAGCGCCCGGGGGTCGATCTTCTCCTGGATGTAGATCGGCGGGGCGTCAGCGGTGAGGTCCTCCTGGTCGGCGGCTTCCTTGCCCTGCCAGACCAGCATCGGCGTGTACAGGTTGCGGGGGTAGCTGACGGTCAGGTCTGCGTCGATGTCGGGGCTGACGAGGTCTTGGGCATCCGCGGTCGGGAGGTTGGTCCGCTTGTCGGCGTGGGTGATGGCCTCGACCGGTGTGGGGCCGGTGGGCTTCTTGGGCGACATCAGGAGGCTCCTCGATGGGCGTAGTCGGTGCGCTCGGGATCACCGGTGATGGGTGCGTCGGCTCGGAGGAGATCGATGGCATCTCCAAGGGCGGTGTCGGCGCCGAGCATGCTGGTGATCTCGACGTAACCCCAGCGCCCGAAGCCGCCGTGGTTGTTGACGGCCGTGCACCACTGG
>DAHYHI010000105.1:0-15529 GCA_027391075.1 Acidimicrobiaceae bacterium
GCTGGGTCGCGCACGGCTACGTATCGCATGAAGGAGTGGATGGCCGCCAGGCGAGCGTTGCGGGTGCGGGCGCTGTTGCCCCGGACGGTTTCGAGGTGCTCGAGGAAGTCCAGGATCACTGGGGCGTCGAGATCGGCGGTGCTCAGTGCGCTCGGCGGCTTGGCGTATCGGGTCTCGATGTAGCCGAAGAGCAGCTCGAAGGCGTCCCGATAGCTCTCCACCGGGGACACCCCCGCCGACCTCGGCCCGGACAACGCGTTGGACGAGGAGACCATCCAGTACTTCATAGCCAACGAAGGCTCCATCCGCCGCTCGTCGCACCGCTCGAGAACCGCTATGGCGTCGGCGATCCGGGCGTTCCGTTTCGGTTACCCGGCCCTGTTCCCGACGCGACGCTTGACGGGTCCGGCGGAAGATCTCGAGCTCGCCCCGGTCGAGGACTGGCAGTTCGAGATAGCCAGGGCCGAGACAGCAGCGTTCCGTAACGCCGAAACCCACCTGGATCTGCGGGCGCTGCTCGTGCTGGGCCGCGGGGCGGGCCTCGGCGGCCTCGAGCTGCGCTACACGACAGGCTCCCACATCGGACACGTTCCCGCAGCGGGCACCTGGGTGGAAGTGACCGCGCCCGACGAGCAGCGCCGGGTGCCGATCCTCGCCCGGCTCGCCGACCTAGCCGAAGATCTCGCCGTCGTCAGATCCGAGCGGTGCATGATCGCAAACGGCCCCGCGCCGTGCGACCCGAGCCAGGCGGGGCATCTCGCCGGGGTGCTGTCGCGCAGCCTGCGCCGCCACGGTCACGGTTTCCGGATAAACACCGAAGGGCTGCGCAAGGCGTGGCTGGTCGAGCAGGTCGCGTCGAACACCCCGATCCCCACCTTTCAGGCGGCGGACGGGCTCAAATCGCTGCGCAGCCTGGAACGGCTGGTCCCTTACGCCCCCCGCCCGCCGGCATCGCCGGTACATCTCGCCTACGAGCTCGGCGGTATCGAGGCTCACGAGGACAGCCGCCGCAGTTGAACCGTCGGATCCTGCCGGTCGTCGAGAGATATCTCGCGTCGCTAGACCAGGTCTTCGCCGACCTGGACGTGGCGACCCGCGGCCGACGTGGCCCCAAAGGCGCCCCGCTCAAAGCCTGCATTGGGGCTGTCATCTACAACCTGCTTGCCCACAAGCCGCCTACGGTCCTTGGAGCCGCCCGCACCCTGCGCGACGAGACGTCACCGGCAGAGCTTGCCGTGTTCGGGCTGTCCGCACCTCCGTCGTGCTACAGCGTTTACCGGACGTTCGGCCGTCTCAACAGGGTATTGGCCAGCCGGAACTTCAGCGTCGACCCCGAAAACCCGCCGGCGAGCCTCGACGCTCTCCTCGCGGCTAGCGACGACCCGGCCCTCAGGGCGGTGCTCCACGAGATGCTCCGATCGGCCAGCACCCCCACCTCCGGCGAGGCGCAAGACGGCCTGTGGAGCCTCGACACCACCTACCTCGACTCGAACTGTCGGCCGATCAGCCACGAAGCCTACGACGCCGGGGACCGCGCCTCGGATCCCGACGCATCCGGCCGGATCATCGCCCGACCCGGCGTCGACCCGAAGAAGTACTTCGGTTACCGCCTGACCAGCGCATCTCGCTCACAAGGTGAACACGAGTACATCGACGCCTTCCGCATCGGCACCGCCTCGTCGCATGACCGCCCCGCCGCCCTAGAGATCGCCGCCGATCTCGTTGCTCGCGGCGAGCCCATCCGCTACCTGGCCATCGACCGGGGGTTCAACTCGGCCGCCGTGTTCGCCGACCTGCGGGCGCTTGGGGTGGAACCCGTCTTCGATTTCAACAAGGGTACAGACCGCCTCGAGGGCGTCTTTCGGGGCCTGCTGATCGTCGGCGGATGGCTGCACTCGCCGGCGCTACCTGAACGGCTTCGGTCCCTGCCGCCCAAGCCGGTCGGCCCTCCCGCGGCGGAGGTCGACGAGTGGTGCCGGTTGCACGACGAACGCCAACGCTACGCCTGGCGGATCCGCTGCGTTCGGGGGCCTGGCGATGTCCAGCTGATGCCGCCCGTAGGTGTGGGCTGCAAACATGTGAGTATGCGACCGTCGATGCGCGACCGCGACCTGGCGTTGAAGACCTGCCCCGGCGAGCACGGGCCCGACGAGGGCTGCTGCTTGAACACGGTGCTGTGGAAGGCCGAGAACGCCCCGATGACCTGGCAGGCGTATCCGTGGGGGTCCAAGAAGTGGCGGCGCCTGTACAAGCTGCGCTCTTCGGTGGAACGTAACTACTCCCTGCTGAAGAACTCTGACATTGTCGACGTGTCTCACGCCCGTATCCGGCTGCGCACGATCGGGAAGGTCTCGTTGATGTTGGCGATGGCAGTGGCCGCCACTAATCTGCATCTGGCCAACTGCGAGATCTTCAGCGACCGGAGAGTCACGCCACTCGCCCGACTGAATTCGACGCTCCCCCACCACAACGACTGGCCGCCTGAGTCTTTCGGGAGCCGGCACAACACAGGTAGGAGATGATCGGCCGGCACTGCCGGCCGTGACGTCGCGCTCCTAGCCGGCTACGAAACCATCCAAAACCCCTAAAAGTGTGAAGGGCCACCGGTTTCCCGGTGGCCCGGTCAGTTCTGCGGTATCCGCTTCAGCTATCTATCCACTTGCCGTGGAAACTCGCCATGCGGAACCGCGAAACACGCAACTGCCTCTTTTTATGAGGACCTGACCAGAACGGGGGTTTCCCCCTGAGTTATCAGTCCCCCTCTTGATGGCCAGACTCCCCCTACGTGTTCTCGTCCCCCCTTGCCAGTCTGGTCGCTCCGGACCCGGCATGTGTCCCCCTGCGGAGATGCGGGAAAGGCGGAGGAACGCTCTGGGTCACAGCGATGACACCCGGTGGCGGATTAGAAGCCTGTCAGGATGGCCGAACGGACGCACATCCCCAGCCCCTCACAGCCCCCTTGAGGCTGAGGCCAGAGAATGGATTGCCGAAGGGTGGTACTCAGTCAGCCTTGGGCTACAGACGCCCCGAGCGGTTGTCTCGGATGCAAAGCATCTGACAGTTCTGAGGGATCGTCTTTCCTCCCTCTGTCCACGGAAGAATGTGGTCGCCGTCCATCTCGCTGTACTCGAAATGTTCACCGCACTGAGGGCAGATACCATTCTGCCGCTCATACGCCTCGCGCTTCGTGTTGTCGTCGAAAGTACGGATCCCGAGTTGACGCTCATCCCGAGTGAGGACGTACTCATAAATGCCGGACTTCTTCGTGACCTCTGAGTCCTCCATGAGCGCCTTCACCTCAGCCTCAAGAGCACTAGCGTCGAGTGTTTGTTCCTTGAACTTCTCGTAGAGCACGTTCCACGGGACGGACCGCATCGGCGCCCGAACGTTCGGGAAGGTCACCTTGGCCCAGTCCACGACACTCTTGAAGTACAGCCAGAGGGCGGTGGCGTTGGGATCCAGCCGATGCTCGTTCATGTAGGCCTTGATGGTGTCGTCGCCCTTGCCAGCAATCCAGCTGATTGCCTTCTCCAACAGTGCCTGACGGTCGACCTCACCCGAGCTTACGTACTCCCGCGACAGCAGGTGGGCTGCTTGGTTCTCACGAGAAAAGTAGCGTTTGGCGTCTGTCAACCAAGGCCCCGAGTAAACAGCGTTGCGCAGCTCCTGCTTCTTTAGCGTCTCGCCAGCGATGTTGATGATTTCGAACCACCGCAGCTTCTCGTCTTCCGTACCTGTGCAGTGATAGATCATCAACTCGTACTCGAGAATCTTGTCCTGCTCAGCCGTCGACAAGTTGTCGAAGTTCTTGGGATAGCCGCCAATCTCAACGGAGAACTCGCCCTCAACGAACTCGCAGATCGACATGGTGCGCTGCTGTCCGTCAAGAAGCTCGTATGAAGTCTCACCATCCTCGTCCGTCTGAACCGACCAGTACATGATGTTGAGGGGGAAGCCGTCAAGGATGGTCCGGATCACGGCACGCCGCTGGGGCAGATCGTAGATGAACTCACGTTGAAATTTCGGGCGAATATCCAAGAGTCCGCCATAGCCTGTGACGCCGTCGTAACCCAAGTTCTCGTACTCGTTAACCAGATCACGAACGGGGACCGCGTGGAGGGCGATGTTCACGACGCAGGTCCGATCCGCCGTACCAACACGCGCACGTACGTCTGTACGAAATACTCCCCATCGACCATGTAGTAGGTCTTCCCCGTGCGTGCGTGTGGGACTTTGATTGCCGGGACGTCGTTCAGCTTCGTGACCGTTGACTTAATGCCACTGGGACTCACTTGGGTCTGAGGCCCGTACGTCTTGGTCGCGCCTCCGTACCATGTTTTCGCCGCTCCGACGATCTCGAACTGCTCAGGGTTGAACTTGTCCAGGAAGGTGATCGGCACCCCCATGACTCCCTCCCAGTCCTCTGGGATGTCGACAGTTCTGGACACCTCGATGGCATCGAAATTGTCGTAGTGGGGGTACTTCTCAGGGCTGTACCTCTCTACTAGGACCATGCGGTCGTGACGCTTGGCGTGGTCGAGGTTGGTGAACCAGCACACTCCGCCCATCCGCCGCCACTTCTGTCCGTGGGGGTCCTGCCGGTAGTCCGTGTCCTTAGGGGTGTAGTGATCTGGAACCCGGAACCAGAAGTGCCCAGAGTTGACCCCAAGCCAGAATTTTCCGCCTTGAACGTACGGGAACAGGTCAGCGTAGAGCGCCTGGTTCAGATGACCGATTACGAGGAACGACTTGTCACGTTCGAGCAGCGTCGTCAGATATTTCGACCATCAGGCTGAAGGGCGGATTCGTCACAACGATGTCCGCTTCCTCGAGCGACGACATGCACTCGTCGGATCGGAAGTCGCCATCGCCCTCTAGTGGGGTCAAAACGTTGGCGTCGTGCTTCAATAGGTATTCGACGTCCGCGAGCCCGATGGAGCCATCCTCATTGGTGTCAGGGATGTCCGTGATTTCGATCTTGTACGGTCGGCGCTCGTCTGCCTCTTCTTCGCTGAGGCCCTTCAAGTCCGAGAAGAGGAGTTGCTGACCTGCGACAGGGGACCCTGAGTAGCAAGAGGCTATGAGCTTCTTGATCTTAAGCCGGCGGAAGTTGATGACGAAGTATGTAAAGAAGGCGGACTCGTAGGGGTCGTCACAGTTACACAGCACCACCTTGTTCCTGAAGTGCTTCCTGAAGTGCTTCAGCTCGTTCTCAATGTCGGCCAGCTGAGTGTAGAACTCGTCCTGCTTGTTGGCCTTAGCGGCGGTCAGCCACGAGTTGGTTCTCGCTGTCACCTGTCCCGGGCCGAGTCCGTTCGTGTCGCTGTCCGCTGCGTCCAACACCGACCTCACCATACTGATGGTCCTTTGGCGTGATGGTCGGTGCCAGGCATCTGTGACAACACAGCTCCCATAATAGTTACATCCGTGTCATCTCACGTACCCCTGAGGGGCCTCCCCTGCGCTAGCTCCCGCCATCGCCAAGCTCACTCCTCCACCGCCCTGAGTGCAGCGTAGAACTCCCTCCGCACAGCACTGTGCGGTCTGTCACTCATCGTCGCTAACGCTATGATAATTGCTCGAACAGCGAGTGTTGCGGTGCGGGTAGCCGGCCACATCCTCTAGCGACCGTCGTTACCTGTAGAGGTCGAAGAACGCCAGGTGCACGCCACCTGTTGACCTATTGGGCTACCAAATGGTCGACGGGCTGTCGCTTTCTGATCCCCCGCTGTAGCTGATCACCGTCGCCGGTCTTCCCCCGTTGGGATTCTGGACGGCTCGCCGGGCTATGACGCCGTCCCGGCTGAGCCTCTCTAGCATCCGACTCCGCTTCTGGGCCGACATGTGCTTGGAGAACATCTCGTCGATGTCCGTGAGTGTGAGGTCGGCGAAGTCGATCTCACGCCACATCTGAAGTAATTGATCGGCGTGCTGGTTGCCGGTCATCCCGGCGAAGAAAGCGGTGGCTGACCGGTGGCAGTAAGCCCACGCTGCCCGGGCTGCGGCGATGTGGTCGACGCCGATGACCGCCATGCCCTCGATCGCTGCGTACACGACGGCAAGCTTGTAGATCTGGGCGGCCCAGCGAGCGGACTGTTTGCCTATGGCACCATCGAGCCGGTGGTCCGTCATGGCTGCATGGGTCTCGCCGAACAACTCCGTCGCAGCGGGACTGAGGTCCACCGGGCCGTGGATCTGGGACTTCGCGCGCTCAAGGTTCGCCAGGATCACAGCACGCGCTTCGGCTGCCCCTCGAATCTGGTGGGGTGCGGGCGGACGTACGACAACGGCTGTCTTCTTGATCAGCACGTAGAGCCAGCGATTCGAGAATCCATTGTCGATGAGTCGCTTGTCAAGCCGTTGGAGCAGCTCGTCCGGGGTGACATGACCGATGATCGACACATGAGGCCGGGTGCAGCGCATGGACTCTTTCTTGGTGGTCGTCTCCAGTACCCCGGAGTCCCAGGCCTTCGTGATCATCTTCTCGACCGACTCTTGGGTGAGCATCTTGTTGAACAGAGCGCCGAGTTCTTCCTCGACGTAGAGGACTCGCTTGTCCTCGGACCCCGGGATGGCCAGCACCCGGCCCCCCTTGGGGGATTGCGAATAGACCGGATCGGTGATCTTCGACAGGAGACCTTCGCCGGACCCGACGGCGGTGATGAGGCGATCGACCCGGTAGCTCTCGTCGATGCCGGCGAGCAACCAGTCAACGAATGCGAAAGAGGACCCCTTGCCAGAGGCCGTGTTGCCGACCACGGCAAGGAACAGGTTGGCGCGTCGTTGGTTGGCGCCGTCCTCAACGAACGGGTCATAGCCGATATAGTTACCGAGCGCGACCAGTGCCTGCATGTGGAAGGCGACCGGGTCCCATGGCACGAAGGGGGCGATCGCCCGCGTCAGCCCGCCGAGTGGCCCGACGAACATCGCCGGCTGCGGCGGGCCGGGAGCCCCAACGGCGTCCGGGAACACGTCGGACCAGCCGGCGTCGTCCGGAATGGGCCGGTCGTAGCGGACGCCGAGCACGTCCGCTATCGCGGGCTGTGCTGCTCGTGGCGAAGCCGGGGAGTCTTCTCGTCGCTGAGAGTTCGAGCGTTCCTCGACAAGTCGCAGTAGCTCAGGCATCGTCGAGCCCCGGTTCCTCGGTCATTGTCGGAAGTGAACGCAGCGGGCGCACTTTGTCGGCCCTCTCCTTGAGGTTGGCGTCGTAGTCGGCCTTCAGCCGCCAGTGGAGTTCCGCTGCGTACGATGCGAACTGCTTGAGCACTTGCTCCGCCTCCTCCCGACGTCGGCGCTCACGGTCGATGGTGCGGTGCGCCTCCTGGAGCTGTTTCGCCATCTCGGTCACCGACGGCCCGGCCTTGACGCTTTCGAGCTGGGTACGGACGAAATGCGGCATCAAGCGCGTGACCTGATCGAGCAGCTCGGCGTGGTCGCGGTAGGTCGCCGACCGGGCTGCAGGGGCGATAGACGTGACCGACTTCTTTGTGAGCGGGCGATCGGCGGCGGCCAGCACGGCGGCGGCGACGACAAGTCGCAGGGCCACCGGGACACCTTCGGCACCGAGGAGGTCGCCGCTGAAGGATTCGCCGTCGGCCATACGGGTAGCCGCTCGCATAAGAGCTACGACACCCTCGTCGTTCATGGCCGCCCCTCAAGCGCAGCCCGGACGTAGTCGTCGACGTGGTCGGCGATGATCCGCTGCAGATCTTGGTCGCTGTGGCTCTCGAACTCCTTCCGGATCTCCGGGTTGGCCTCGTCCATCTTGGCGGCGGCGCGGCGGAGTACCGGGGCATCGAGGACGAGGTGCTGGCGCCGCATCAGTTCGTAGCGGGCACGGTCGGCAGGCGACATGACGGAGTTCCCGCACTGGCCGGGCAGGCACAGCCGAAAGTCAGCCTTGCCTTTGCCCCCGCAACGGGCGCCCTCTTGCTGGTAGATGCAGAGCGTGAGAGGTCCCTGCTCAAGGTTGGGATTTGCTTTGCCCAAGGTGGCGAGCCGGGCCAGCGTGAGCGGCGCCGGGTTGCTCAGCCGGTCGGCGTGAGCTTCGATCGTCTCCTCAAGCCTGGCAAGGCCCCTGCCAGTCAGGTTCTCTCGCTCCCGCGCCGCCCGCACCAACCGCCGCCCCCTGTCCTGGCGCGCGATATCGAGCGCGTCCTCCGGCTCGAGCGGCGTGATCAGCTTGTAGACATCGCCGACGTAACCGGTGGCAACCGCCGCTGTGTCCCACTGCCCGAAGGCTGCGGCGAGGGCCTGGCCGTGCTCGCGCACCGCGTACGCCTGTGCACAGGTGATCCGGACCTGGCGCATGTTAAGCTCCGCGTCGGCGAGATCACGCCCGATCACACCCCGCTCGTAAAGCTCGGCCGCTCCGCCGCGCATCACGCTGACGAAGCTGAGGTCGAGGTAAAGCTCGTCGCGATTGCCATCGCGTGGCAGCTTTCCAAGTGGAGTGGCGATGCGCTGATCGAACAGCAGCGGCAGGCCGGTCTGGGAATGACGCGCCGTTTCGTACCCGAGGGCGCGCTGCAACCGCTGAAGAACGGCGATGACCTGCTCAACGCGTGCGTTCACCGTCACGGTAGTGGGGACCGGGGCGTGCCGGTTCTTCGTCTTGAAGGCCTTCAGGGTGCGCTGCTCGTAGCTCGTGCCGTCCGAGAGCGTTCGGACCTCGACGACAAGCGGGTCGAGCGGCAGCATGGCGAGCTGGCTATCGCGCAGCATCACGGTGGCGGCCAGGTAGTACATAGCCGCATACACGAGCCTGCGCTGCCACAGATCCAGTTCCAGGTTCGTGGGCATCAACCCACGCGTCCACGGGAGGGCTGGGCCGTTCCGGGCGGGAAGCACGGTGATCGGCACAGGGCATGGGCTGTAGTCCTCGGAAAGGGTCACGCTGTCACCGAGCTGCGACATGACCCACCGGCCTGCCAGGTACGCCTCGTCGGAGTCGTATGCGCCCAGGAGCCGACCGAGCACCCCGTGGGCAAGAGTGAGGCCCCCGTTGAGGTTGCGGGAACCCGGGAGGCGTCCTCCTGACTTGTGAGCGAGCTCACCGGCGAGGTCCAGCATCGCCTCGCGCAGTTCCTCCCGCGATAGGGGAGCCTCGTCTGCGCAGTTCGCCGCCCACCACTCGACGTGCTCCACGATGTCCTCGGCGATGTTGTCGAAGATCCAGGCGGCGTAGCCGAGCATGTGTCCGACGCTCTCATGGGGGCGGACAGAGTTCAGACGTAGCCGGTGTCCGAAGACGCTGTTCAGCTCCTTACCGTCGAACGGTGCGCCTTCGCCGAGCAATCCGGTCCGGCTTGTAATGATCGTGCACTGCCAAAGGGCGACGAGTTGCTGTGCTCGGCCCCGCCCGGTCGCGGCAGAGAGCACAGCACCTTCCCGTTTGTCGCTCACATCGACAGGCTGCACGAGGAGAACGCTTAGGCGCTGCCACTCGTCGCTGTCGAAGCGGACGATTCCGTTCCTGTCAACAATCCCGAGAGCGTGGGAGAGCATCTTCAGGTTTCCTTGTGCCGTGACGGGAGCGACCGGCTCTTGAATCTCGGGCCAGTTCTCTGCCATCGGGTTGCCGGCGGCCCTGATCTTCGCCAGTGACGGGTTGAGCTGGATGAGGGCGAGCTCTTTGGCAGCACCCTGCCAGCGCGGAGCGAACCTCTGGAAGTCGAGCCGGGTGGCGGTACCTGCCTTGTCACGCCAGCTCGGATGTCCCGCCAGATCCCAGCAATCGAGCCCGAACGTGACGTCCCTCGACAGGTGTTCCCCGCCGGGGATGAGGTCTGCTATCCGCTCTGTCGGCAAGAACATCGGTCCAACAGCCGGCGAAGTGGGACTGCGAAGCGGGATCGGGTCAGCCATGTCGCATCTCCATGTACATGCCGGTCACGGTGAGGATGTGAGGACGCAAGTTGGTGTTACGGCGCACGTTCTCGACGACCAGGCGAGGGAATTGGTTCAGGCACTCCCGGGCGTAGAAGCGGAGAGGAGCCGCCTGTCCCTGCTCCCACTCGGTCGGGTCGTTGCGTTCGATGATGTTGCCGAGCTCCACGGCGGCGAGTAACCCCGGAACGTGATCGACCGTCCGGTAGCCGTTCGGGCAGGTGAAACAGGCGACGATTCCCAGCGAGCAGCGTCGGTCTGGCTGGTCGGGGTCACTGCCGCCGGAGGTGCACAGGCCGACCTCGACGTCCATCACCTCGGCCGGGTCGATGGCCGCGAGCTCGCCAGCGAGTCCGTCAGTGGCGTCGGCAACCACCTGGAACTTGGCGACGGCGTCGTCATGGAAGGAATCCTGGGCGGCGACGGCATGCTTGTTGAACACGTGGTCAGGCAGGACGTGGGCGGTGTAGTGGACCTTTGTCCGCTCTGAGTGGCCGTGGACGTCTGCGTGGATACCCTCGTTCAAGGCTCGGGCCAACGCCACAAGCCTGAGAGCTGACATCCGCAGCGGCACTTCGGACCGTTCCCCCGCCGAGGAGTCCCAGTCTGCGTCGAACTCCCGGTTAGAACGCCAGGCCGAGATCATGCGTTGCGAGTCGAGGACCCGCGCATCGCTCGGATCCGCTGTGTGCTCGACGTAGAGACGGCTGACAATGACTGACGGAGTGCCGTTCGGGTCGACGAGGTGCCCCCGGTGGAAGCGGGAGAAGCGCGTCAGACCGCACAGGCCCTCCACGATCCCGCCGGCCGAGTACAGCGGCGAGCGCCGCGTGACGCGCGTGTCCTGGGTCTTGTTGCGTGCTTTTACGTTGTGCTCGAGAGCCTCGTCGGACCCGAGGAACACGAGGCTGTCAGCGGACTTCTCAAGCAGCACCGAGAGGTTGTAGCCACTGTTGTCGCCCAGGCAGTGCAGGATGGCCGCAGCGGTCAGCGTCACATTGTCGGGGTATAGCGCGATCCCGATCTGCTGCAGACGTGCGCCGGTCGCCAGGGGTCCCCGTGCGAACCTCCGGTAGCCGAACATCGCCGGGTGGGTGAGGGCCCAGGCCATCTGCTGGTCATAAGTAGCGCCGAACAGGGGCTGGGGTGCGTTGGGCTCGCAGTAGCTCGGGTGGCTGGTACGTGCCCACGAGATCAGTTGCTCGGCCGGGATTCTCAGCCAGTCGCGGCCATCGACGTCATGGCCGAGCCGCTGCAGCAGCTCGCGCTGTGCCTCATACCGTTTGCGGTAGACGGCTCGGGCTGCCTTCTCTATGGCGGCCGAGACAGGCTCGTCGTAGCGGAACGGACTTGACTCATCCACAGCGAAGCGGGTGTTCTTGAGTGCGGCCGCCAGAGCCGTCCCATTCGGGTGGTTGTCCCTGATGACACGTGCCAGTAGCCAGCAGGCGGACCGTCGCATGTTCGACGTCAGCGGTTGATAGAGAGCCCGCAGCGATCCGACATCTAACCGCTCGTCCGCGAAGGTATCGAAACCATGATTCTCCAGCTCCCTCAGGATGACCTTGCAGTAAGACAAGGCGTTGCGAACGGTTTGCGACGACTCCCAACCCGATGCCGCGTCGCCGTTGTTCCCGACCTTGATCGAGTCCGCCATCGCCTGGAGCAGCTGGCGCGCCACCGTCGTCGGTTCCACAGAGAGGCGGGCCACTGCGGGCTGGAAGGCGCCTGTGTGCCGGTAGGTGATCGTCAGTTCGTCGAAGTCGACCGCGACTATCTCCTGGATCTCGTAGGTTCCGGATCGGCGACCGCGACGGGGGTGCGCCATCAGAACTCCCCGAGGAACTGCTCGACCGGGATGTGTAGAAAGCGGTGTGCTGCCAGGATATAGAGGCGGGTCGAGGATTCGCTCGCGTGGCCGAGGGAGAACTTCACGAGCTCAACGGCCGCCGCGACGTGGTCCACCTGCCAGTCCTCACGCCGGCTCTCCGGCAACGAGTTGGCGATGACGTTGCGATAGATGGCCACGGTGAGGTGGACGGCGTATGTGTGGCGGAGGTCGTGGAGTCGGACACCGTCGGGGAAGTCGGCGTTCAGGTGGGCGCGAACGAAGCTGCTTGCGTCGGCCACTGTGTGCTGCAAGCTGCTGTAGGCGAGCGGGGCGCCCGTGTGCTCGTTGAGGAACACGATCGGGCTGGAAGCGTCCGCTTCAACGAGTCGCCGGCGGAAAGTCTCGTCGCATTGCGTCCAGCGCTGACTCATCACCCGCTCTGACGACCCGGGGTCCCGGTAGCGGACCGTCACCGAATTCGCCTCGATGATCTCGAGCGGAGACGGAGGACGGTACGCCGTCCTCCGCACCAGCTCGGCACGGGCGCCGTCGACGTAGTTCCAGACGGCCGCGAGGTGATGGGAGAAGACCATGGTGTCGCCGCCGGCGTCTCCCTTGGTGATGTGGTCCGCCACGCGCATTGTGGTGAATGGCAGGGAGCAGGGCCGTGGCAGCTCGTAGACGGTCGTATTGGCGAGGTTGTTACGGCGCAGCCCGGAGGCGAGACCGAGGGAGATGAGCGCGTAGTCCCGGTCGGCACCGAGGTACGCCTTCTGGTGGCCCTTGAGATCGACCCGCAGGGCTCCCATCAGCAGGAGGTGCGCGAACTCCGGGGTGAGCGGCGTGCCCGCCGACCCAGTGCTGCGCCGGCGTGGCGCATAAGAGGCGATCGTCGTCCCGCTCCACCCTCCCGGATGGGAGAACGTCACGATCTGGAATGGTGGGATGTGCTGGTAGTTGCGCTGGAGGTACTCGTAGAAGCGCTTGATGGAAGACGAGCTGTGGCGCCAACCGTCAGAGGTCAGAACGGCCTCCTCAGTTCCGTACTGGCGGAGACGGTAGTAGGCAGCGAAGTCATCTTCGGTGGCGACCAGAACTGGGTCACGGCTGTCCTCGTAGGGAGCAAGGTTGCGCTGGTTGACCAGGAAACCAACCCAGCCGGCAAGGTCTGACGCGATCCGGGTCGCAGTTGCCAGGTCCGGCCGTGCGGCACAGTAGTGCCGGAGGAAGTTACTGGTCAGGCCGTGGATTCGACCATCGACGGTGATGAACGGTCCTGGGGAGTCCTCTAGTGACGGCCGAGTCAGTGGCGGCTGGCCGATAACCGACGCGATGGCGTCGTCCTCGTAGTCAACTGGCTTCCACACCCGAACCTGCACGCCCTACCTCCGTGATGTCCGCCTCGCGCGACTGGCACGAACAAGTGTACGTAGGGTGTGTGACAGTCTCGTCCCGGTCAGGTCACCGGCGAGTTGGAGGTCCCCTCCTCCGGGTTACGTTCGACCGGAGGAGGGGACACTTAGATGACGGTCAGATCCGTTGTCCGGACCTGACTGTCAGAGGCCACGAAGGGGACATCCCGAGCATGGTCGGACTTATGAGCAGCCGCTGGTACTCCCACAAGACGGGCAGGCATGGCAACTCCCGGCGCGCTGCATCTGCACCCCGCAGTCGAAGCAGTACGGGGCATCGGACTCCACCGGCGCCCGCCGGCTCGCCCTGCCGCCAGTACCCGACGCAGACCGTGAAGCGGGCGGCGTTTGCTCGGGGGCGCCGAACAACTCGCCCTGAGCGATGAACGAAGATCCGCTCGAAGGAGTTGTGCTCTGAGTCCCGGCGTCGAGGAAACTGTTCGGTGTTGTGGACTCTTCCACGCCGGGAAGTGTCAGCTGGGTACGCTCCGACGAGGTGAGCACGCCGAGTTCGGAGCGCTCCTCGAAGCTCAGGTAGTCGACTGCGAGCCTGCGGAAGATGTAGTCGACGAGCGACTGAGCGATTCGCAGGTCCGGGTCGTCGGTCATGCCGGCCGGCTCGAAGCGCATGTTCGTGTACTTCTTGACGTAGGTTGCGAGCGGCACGCCGTGCTGCAGGCCGAGGCTGACGGAGATCGCGAAGGCGTCCATGATGCCCGCGAGGGTCGAGCCCTGCTTGGACACGGTCATAAACACTTCACCCGGCCTGCCATCCGCGTACTCCCCCACAGTCACGAACCCTTCGCAGTCGGCAACCCTGAAACCGAACGTGTTCGAATGCCGGCGTCTCGGCATGCGCTCCCGGATCGGCTGCTTGACCACGACCGTCTGGCGTTCGAGCGCCTTTTCCAACTCTGCAACCTTCAGGGCGAGCTCGGCGTCGTGGAACTCCGCAGGCGACGCTGACGGGTCGACGACCGTCTTCTTGGCGGTCGCTAGAGGCTGGGCCACCTTGCAGTTATCGCGGTAGATGGCTACCGCCTTGATGCCGAGCTGCCACGCCTCGACATGAAGCTGCTCGACGTCTTCGACGGTGACCTCCTCGGGGACGTTGACGGTCTTCGAGATAGCACCGCTGATAAACGGCTGCACGGCCCCCATCATCTTGAGGTGCCCCATGTAGTGGATGGTGTTGTCGCCCATCGAGCAGGCGAACACTTGCAGGTCCTCCGCACGCACGTGGGGGGCGCCGACGATTGACTTGTGCTCGTCGATGTAGCCGACGATAGCTGTCACCTGCTCCGGCGTGTAGCCGAGTCGCCGCAAGGCCCGAGGCACGGTCTGGTTGACGATTGACATCGTCCCACCGCCGACGAGCTTCTTGGTCTTCACCAAGCCGAGGTCCGGCTCGACGCCCGTCGTATCACAGTCCATCAAAAGTCCGATGGTCCCGGTCGGGGCGAGCACGCTCGCCTGGGCGTTGCGCACCCCGTGGATCTCCGCCGACTCGACCGCTTCGTCCCACGTCTCTTGGGCTGCGCTCAAAAGCTCGGGCGGGACAAGCTCCTCGTCGATTCCCGCTGCCGCGTCGCGGTGCATCCGCAAGACGTTGAGCATCGCCTTCTTGTCCGCCCCGAACCCGGCGAAGGGCCCCATCCGAGAAGCGATGCGCGCCGATGTCGCATAAGCCTGGCCCGTCAGTAGCGCCGTCAGCGACGCTGCCCAAGCGCGGCCACCCTCGGAGTCATATGGCAAGCCCTCTGCCATCAGTAGCGCTCCCAGGTTCGCATAGCCGATACCCAGCTGGCGGTAGCGGCGGGAGTTCTCCGCGATCTTTTCAGTCGGGTAGTCGGCGTTGCCGACGATTATCTCCTGCGCAGTGAACACCGTCTGGGTCGCTGTCTTGAACCCGTCGACGTCGAAGGCTCCGTCGACAGCGAGGAAGCTGAGCAGGTTGAGGCTGGCCAGGTTGCACGCCGAGTTGTCGATGTGCATGTACTCACTGCAAGGATTAGAAGCGTTGATCCTCCCCGCGTTTGGTGCTGTGTGCCAGCGATTGATCGTCGTGTCGAACTGCATCCCCGGATCAGCGCACTCCCAGGCTGCTTTCGCGATCTGGCGAAACAGGTCCCGCGCCTTTATCGTGTCCAGGCCCCTGCCGTCGGTCACAGCACGCAGATGCCAGTCAGCGTCATCAATGACGGCTTGCATGAACTCGTCGGTGACACGCACCGAGTTGTTGGCGTTCTGATACTGAATCGAGTGGCTGTCACGGCCGTCCAAGTCCATGTCGAAGCCAGCGTCGCGAAGCGCCCTCGCTTTGCGCTCCTCGATCGCCTTGCACCAGATGAAGTCCTCGATGTCGGGGTGGCCGACGTCGAGGATCACCATCTTCGCC
>DAHYHI010000129.1:0-52480 GCA_027391075.1 Acidimicrobiaceae bacterium
GTCTTCGTCGAGCACTACGTCCCCTGCCGGCGCTGCGAGTGGTGCAACCTCGGCCAATACCGCCACTGCGAGGCGACCGACTGGCGCACCAACCCCGACGCCCGCCGCTACGGCTACACGTCGGCCGAGAACCCCTTCAACCTGTGGGGAGGATTCGCCCAGTACATGTACGTTCCGTGGAACGCGGTGGTGCACAAAGTGCCCGACGGAGTGTCAGCGGAACTAGCCGGGATCGTCACACCGATGTCGAACGGCATCGAGTGGGCGCTCTTCGACGCCGGCGTCGGCTACGACTCGACGGTCCTCATACAAGGTCCCGGCCAGCAGGGACTCTCCCAGGTTGTGGCCTGCAAGCAGGCGGGCGCGTCGAAGATCGTCGTCACGGGGACCAGCCGGGACGGGGCCCGCTTGGAGCTCGCCCGCACCCTGGGCGCCGACCACGTGATCAACGTGTCCGAGCAGGACCCACGCGAGGCCGTAAGGGACATCACCGCCGGCAAGGGAGTCGACGTCGTCCTCGATTGCACCGCCGGTGCCGGGACGGCCCCCGTGCTGTTAGGCATCGACGCCCTCAAAAGGCGGGCCGGGACCATGGTGCTGCAGGGGGAGATGGCGGCCTTCCCCGACTTTCCGATCAAGACCGTCACAGAGAAGGCGATCACGATCAAAAGCGCCCGCGGCCACAGCTGGAAGGCGTGCGAACTAGCTCTCGCCCAGCTGGCGTCGAAGCGGTTCCCGCTCGACCTGCTCACCACCCACAAGTTCGGCCTCGAAGACGTCGACAGGGCGATCAAGGCTGTCGGCGGCTCGGCGGAGGAGGGCGTCGTGCACGTCTCCCTTCTGCCCTGGGGCGACAAGTGAGCTCGCCTGCAGGGGAGTCCCCGGCTCAAGTGCCCGGGCCGCATTTTTCCGTGCGGGGTGCTCCCGCTGGCACCGTCGTACGCGGCATCAAGACCGTGCCCCAGGAGATCATCGACGGGCTCGGATCGGCAGGTGTCGCCACCGTGCACGAAGCCCAGGGCCGAACAGGCCTTCTCGACCCCCAGCTGAGACCGATCTTTCCCGGTGCGAGGATGGCTGGCAGCGCTCTCACGGTAAGCGTGCCGCCGGGGGACAACTGGATGATCCACGTAGCCGTGGAACAGGTAAGACCCGGCGACGTGGTGGTGGTGTCGCCCACGTCGCCTTGCAGCGACGGCTACTTCGGCGAGCTGTTGGCCACCGCGCTCGGCGCTAGAGGCGCCCGAGGTCTCGTCATCGACGCTGGCTGCCGGGACGTCGCCGCACTGGCGGAGATGGGATTCCCGGTGTGGTCCCGATGGATAAGCGCCCAAGGTACGGTCAAAGAAACCCTCGGAACCGTGAACATTCCTATCGTCTGCGCCGGACAGGTGGTCCATCCCGGCGACGTCGTGGTCGCCGACGACGACGGGGTAGTGGTCGTCGAAGCGTCACGCTCCGGTGAGGTCTTGGACGCCTCCAGGGAGCGAGAGAGGCGCGAAGAGATCAGTCGGCAGCGCTACAAGAAAGGCGAGCTCAGCCTCGACGTGTCCTCGATGCGCGAGCGTCTGGCCGCCAAAGGATTGCGCTACGTGGACGAAGGGGAGCTGCGGTGATCATCGACTGTCACGGCCACTACACGACCGAACCACCGCAGTTGGGCCGTTTCCGCGCGTCGCAGCTCGAACGGGCCGGCGATCCGAGCCTGCCAGATGCGGCCCTTGAGGCGATCAGCGACGACGAGATCCGCGAGAGCGTAGAAGCCAACCAGCTTCGCCTCATGGGCGAGCGTGGCATCGACCTGGTGGTGTTCTCTCCTAGGGCTTCGGCTATGGGACATCACGTCGCTGACCCGGCGGTCGCGGTCGGATGGGCCAGAGCCAGCAACGACCTCGTAGCGAGAGTCTGCGGGCTCTACCCGGAGCGTTTCGCCCCGGTCTGCCAGCTGCCCCAAACGCCCGGGGGGGATCTCGGGGACTCGGTCGTAGAGCTGCGGCGCTGCGTCGAGGACCTCGGGTTCGTGGGGACGAACCTCAACCCGGACCCATCGGGTGGCTTTTGGACTTCCAAACCGCTCACCGACTCCTACTGGTTCGAGCTCTACGACGCCCTGGTCGACCTCGACGTTCCCGCCATGATCCACGTGTCGGGCAGCTGCAACGAGAACTTCCACGCCCTCGGAGCGCACTACCTCAACGCGGACACGACCGCGTTCATGCAGCTGCTCGAAGGGGATCTCTTCTCCCGGTATCCGACCCTGCGTTTCGTGATACCCCACGGCGGGGGGGCCGTCCCCTACCACTGGGGCCGCTACAAGGGTCTAGCAGCTCGAATGGGACGCCCGCAGATCGAAGGTCATCTCATGGGCAACGTGTTCTTCGACACCTGCGTCTACCACCAGCCCGGCATCGACCTTCTGTGCAAAGTCGTGGACCGGGGGAACCTGCTGTTCGGCTCTGAGATGCTCGGCGCTGTAAGAGGCGACAACCCCGACACCGGCTCCGGCTGGGACGACACGCGCCGCTACGTCGAACGAGCCGAGCTTTCAGGCGAAGACAAGGCTGCCATCTACGAGACCAACGCCCGGCGGGTGTACCCCCGACTCGACACGATCCTCCGCTCGCAGGGCCGCTAAGCGCTCCGAGGCTGGCCCGGCGCCGGCCCCAGCTCAGTGTCAGCCCCAGCTCAGCGCCAGTCGGCGTCGGCGAGGAAACCGGCCAGACGGTCAGCGACCCGCTGTTCGCTCTGGTCGCTCACTTCGACGTTCCAGTATTGACATATAGGTAGACATTCAGCCAAGTAGCGGGCGCCGGAAGTGGCGTGCGAGTCGTCGTCGCCGGGTAGGACCAGAGCGGGGATATCCAATGCCAGAAGGTCCTCCGGTTCGGCCCCGGGGACGGTGTCCCGGTCGAACATGAGCCGCGCCGTGCCGGCGACGACGGTCCTGTAACGCTCCAGGTCCGAGGCTGCGTAGACGGCGGCGAAGGCGGGGTCCGACGCGAGCAGCGGACCCCAAGGGCCGACCCTCGGCTCCGCGCTGAACGACCCGCCGGTCTGTCCCGCCAGCCCGACGACGGCTTCTAGACCTTCGCTCGCGGCGAAGGCGAGGTGCGCTGCCATGCGGGCGTGCTGAGCCAGCCGGTACTTCGCCCCACCCGCGGGGGAGAACAAGATCATCGATGCGACCATCGCCGGGCGTGACACTGCCATGGCGACGGCTACCGAGCAGCCTGCGCAGCCGCCCATCACCGCCGCTCGGCCGATCCCGAGATGGTCGAGAAGGGCGGCGCCCTGGGCTGCGTAAGCATCCCAACTGAGCCTCTCCAGCCGGCCCCCGGAGCGGCCGGCCTCTCTACGGTCGAACAGGACGCACGTGTTGGTGTCGCTCAGGTGGCGGACCATCTGCAGGTCCTTGTATCGACCGAAGGAATGCCAGTTGTCCAGCTTCGCGTTGAAGCCGCCGGGCGACAGCATGAGAATCGGAGGTCCTGAGCCGACCGTCTCGTACCACGTCGGGATGCCGTCCAGGTCGACGTAAGTCATGGGCGGCCACCGTCGGAGCTGGAGGAAGAGGAATGGGAGTGGCGTCCCTCCAAGTCCCATGGTAGATTCGTCATACCAAAGACTTTAGCTGAGGTTTGCGAACCGAGGAGGATGGCATGGCCAAAGAAGGACGGGTATTCCTGAGGGGTATCACCTCGGAGAACTACGGGCTGAAAGAGTTCCGCTCCCAGCAGCTCGCCGCTCCCCGGGTCCGCAACGACAGCGTCGTCGTCGACGACGCCAAGGTCGGCCACTCCGGCGACTCGGACCAGTCCAAGACTTGGTGGCGCCTCGGTCCCGGCGACGAGCCGTTCCTCACCCAGACCGTGCAGGTCCACTTCGTGGCCCTGCCTCCCAAGAGCTCCAACCACGGGCACGGCCACCAAAACGAAGCGGCCTTCTACATCCTCGAAGGTGCTGGCTACGAGATCCACGACGACAAACGCTACGACTGGGCGAAAGACGACCTGGTCCTCGTCCACACCGATTCGGTGCACCGCCACTTCAACCCCTACGACGAGCCGGCGCTCGCTTTGGTGGTAAAGGCCAAAGCCGCTTGGATGTACCTGGGTCTCATCCAGCAGGGCCGCAGCGGTCCGGTCGAGGACGAGTCGCGCTACTCCGAGCGCGTCGACTGGTCGGAGATCTGGACGCCGGGAGTGTTGGAACGCAGAAAGGTCATCAAGCCGTCGCAGACCACATGGCAGGACACGCCTCTCGGCAAGGTCCGTGTCATGACAGCGCCTGATGTCACCGACGCCCGCACGTTCTCGATGGACGTCTTCGAGCTCGAAGTGCCCGACGGGGGACACTCCGGGCGGCGCTGGCAGATGGCCGACGAGGTCCTCTACGTGCTCGAAGGTTCCGGCCACAGCCTCCACTGGGAGGTGCAAGCCGAGATAGCGGAGAAGTACTACGCGCGTATCGCCGTCGAACCGACCCGGCACGAGTTCAAGGCGGGCGAAACGATCTACGTACCCCAGAACACCGTTGCGCAGCACTTCGCCGCCCCAGGTTCGAAAGTGCGGTTGCTTTCCGCTCAGAACCGGATCTTCAAGCTTCTCGGCTACGACCGAGTCGCCTACCTCGACGACGCGTCGGCGTCTGTGACTGCCGCCAGCACCGGAGCAGCCTGAAACGTTCGCTGACCTTCGCTCTACACAGGGGCGTTTCGTGACAACCAAAGGAGAAGCCAATGAGCACGCAAGGTGAGCAAGCGACCAGAGAGTGGCAGGACCGGCAGTTCGCAGAGGGGTGGATCGCTTCGGATCGTTTCGAGGACTTGCTGAGCCTGCCGAGACGTATGGCTGCCGCTCTGATCGCCCAGGAGCGGCCAGAGACGACGGTTGTACTTGACGTGGCGAGCGGGCCTGGAGCGTTCCTGACGGCGGTGCTCGACGAGATCCCAGAAGCACGCGGGATATGGTCGGACGCTTCACAGGCGATGGCCGATGAAGCGCGGTCGCGCCTCGCTCGCTTCGGGGACCGGGTCGAGTTCCGAGAGGTGGACATGACCGCTCTTAGGTCAGCTGGACTGCCGTCTGGTCTGGATGCGATAGTCACGTCCCGGGCGGCTCATCACCTCGATCGGTCCGAGCTCGGCCGTTTCTACACACAGTGCGCCGAGCTTCTTGCTCCGGGCGGATGGCTGGTGAACCTCGACCACATAGGACCGTCGGAGGTTTGGGACCGACGCCTGCGGGCTTTGAGGCCCCGCTTCGTGCCGGCCGGAGGCGACGGCCCCAAACACCACCACAACTACCCCTTGACCAGCGTCGCCGACCATCTGGCGGCTTACGCCGAAGCAGGCATAGACGACGTCGAGCTGGTGTGGCGGGGCTTTTACAGCTGCCTCTTCATGGGTCGCAAGGCCGGATAGGCGCTCGTCACCCGGCGGTGCAGGCGAGCAACGCCCTGCGGGTCCACACGGAGATCATCGCACGCTTGTAGGCGGCGGAACCGAGCCGGTCGTCGATCGGCTCGGCGCTCGCTGCCGCTTGGCGAGCTATCTCGCTCACTCTTCTGTCGATGTCGGCGTCGCCGGGCGCAACACCCACCAAAAGCCCGGCTGCGTCGATGCTGAGAGCTGTTGAAGCGACTCCTGCCAGCGCTAGCTTTGCGTCTGCGATCGTCCCGTCGGCGTCGCAGGACACAGAGACCGAGACCCCTACCGTCGGGTAGTCGGCGACGCTTTGGGGGCTGAAGCGGCAGTAGCGCGTCCTTCGTCGAGCTGATAGGGGTATCACGACCCCGGTGATCAGCTCGTCGGGAGCTAGGCAAGTCTCCATGAAGCCAGTCGCCAACGCTGCCGCTGGAAGGCTCCGCTCCCCGCCCGGGCCGGAAAGTGTAACCAGAGCCCCGAGAGATATGAGCACGGGGGGAAGGTCTTGGCGGGGATCGCCGTGCGCGAGCGCCCCGCCGACGGTGGCGACCGAGCGGACCCTCGGGTTCCCGACGACACCCGCAGCGTACGCTAGGGACGGCAGAGCAGCTCTGATCTCTGCGTGGCCGGCTATCTCGGCGAGGGTAGCGGCGGCCCCGAGGCGGACAGCGCTGCGAGAGGTGTCGAAGCTTATCGACCGCAGCTCTGGGATCCGGGCGACGTGCACAAGCTTGGAGGGCTCTATCAGCCTCTGGCCGATCAGCAGGGCGACCGAGGTGCCCCCCGCTAAAACCGTCGCTTCACCAGACGCAATTTCTTCAAGGGCCCCCGCGACGCTCGTCGGGGATACGAACACCGCACGGTCAGCGCCCAAGGTAGGTCCTCACCGCTGCGACGATCGTCTCATAACCGGTGCAACGGCAAAGGTTGCCGTCCAGCCACTCGCGGATCTCCGAGTCGACGTCCGCTCTTGCGCCGACCCCCGCCAGCTTCGCAGCGGTCGCGGCCATGACCTGGCCGGGGGTGCAGATCCCGCACTGCATGGCTTCGCAATCGACGAAAGCCTCTATCAGCCCGGGATCGGTTTCGGCTACGCCCTCCACGGTCAGGACCGCCGCCCCGTCGAGCGTTCCTACCAGAGTCAGGCATGCGCTGATAGGCCGACCGTTAGCCACAACGGTGCACGCCCCGCAAACTCCTATGCCGCAACCTTCCTTGGTGCCGGTCAGGCCCCGGGATCGGAGCCAATCCAAAAGGGTGGTGGTCGGATCCTCGTCCACGACGACCGAAGAGCCGTTGAGAACTATCCCCAAGCGCATTATCGGCTGACCCTCCCCGCTTCGGACGTTTGCAGAGCGCGCCAGACTTTCTCGGCGCTCACCGGAAGATCCCGGATCCTCACCCCGACTGCGTCAGCGACTGCGTTCGCGACCGCCGCCGGTACCGCCACGTTGGTCAGCTCCCCGACCGACTTGACGTTGGCGTCGCCGATGCCCCGACCGCCCTCGACCAGGATCGTCGTCAGGCGCGGAACGTCAGCGGCGCAGGGCAGCTTCAGCTCTCCGAGGTTCGCAGCCCACACCAGGCCGTCCGCTTCGAGCGAGTCCTCCATGACCGCGGAGCCGAAACCCATCACCACCCCGCCGTCTATCTGAAGCTGGTGTGCTACCGGGTTCACCACCCGGGCCACGTCTACGGCGCTCAGGAGCTCCAGCACTTTCACCTGCCCGGTGTCGCGGTCCACCGCGACTCGTGCTATCTGTGCGGCGTAGGACAGTACCGGCGGATAGGAAGCTTTGCTCTCCACTTCCACCGGCCCGTCGGGCTTGCTCGCCGCCCAGCGCCGAGCGAGCTCTTCGACAGCTACCGCCATGCCCACAGTCACCCTGCTCCCGCCGACCCCGGGATCTCCGGGAAGCTGTGACGTAGCGACCTGTCGAACGTCGACGACGTCCAAGGAAACTCCCAAGGCCTCGGCGAGCAACTCCGCTACGACCATGTGGTTACCGGTTCCGGTCTCAGGGATCGGCACCTCGACCACGAAACTTCCGTCCGAGCCGGGTATCAGGCGAAGGCTCGTCGACGCCGCCGAGGTCGGCCGGCAGTACACGGCGATCCCCGTGCCTGAAGACCAGCCGGCCGGGACCGGAACCGACGCCGGCACCGCTAGGGCCGCTTGGAGTGTTTGCGCCCCGCGGGCCTGTTCCCAACTGTGACCGTAGGCGTCCCGGTCTCCGTCGCCGAGGAGGTTCGCCGCCCGCAATGCTGCCGGGTCGATGCCAGCGCGCAAGGCGAGCTCGTCCATGGCGCTTTCGAGTGCAAAGACGGTTGCGGTGGCTCCCGGTGCGCGCATGTGGCCCTTCGGCACGGTGTTCGTGTAGACGACGCGGCTGCGCGTGGACCATACGGGAAGTCTGTAGCCCAGGGCTGCTTCCACGGCTCCGTGCAGGTTCACGGTCGCTCCGGGCTTATGGGCTGCGTAGGCACCCCCGGCGAACGCTGCGTCGAACGACATTGCCGTCAGCCGGCCGTCGAGGTCACAGCCAATCCTGACGGTCACCTGCGCCGGATGGCGAGCATCAGTGGCGGTAAGGTCATCCGCCGAGCGAAGCACCAGACGTACCGGCCGGCGGAACCGACGGGCGAGCGCCACGCACAGAGGCGCGTCCCCGGGGGCACCCTTCCCGCCGAAGTCGCCTCCGAGAGGAGTCGGCTCCACCTCGAGCTCTCCGGGGCCCAGACCTAGGCAAGTAGAAACCTGCTCGCGAAGACGATAGGGGGATTTCGTCGTGCCTCTCAGGCGGACGCTCCCATCGGGTTGTGGAACAGCCAGCCAGGCCTGAGGCTCCAAGTAGCCCTGTTTGGTCGACGGGATCGTGTAGGTAGCTTGCACGCTGAAGGCGCTCTCGGCAAGCCGTTTCGCTGTCGCTGCCGGGTCTCCTCCCTCGACGAGTGACTGAAGATTTGGGTGCATCCCCTCGGTCACCACAGCCCCCGGGTAGCTCCAGGGCGCCTCATGCACGCGTGGGGCGCCCTCGTCCAACGCGGCGACAGGGTCGAACACGCCGGGAAGCTCGGCGATTTCTACTTCGACCAAGCTGGCGGCGGTCTCCGCAGCAGAGCGGGTCTCTGCCACTACTACGGCCACCCTTTCGCCCGCGTAGCGAACGACGCCACGGGCGATCAGAGGCATATCGCGCACTCGGCGTCCACAAAGGGCTTCGGGAAGGTCGCCGGCCAGCAGCACCCCGACCACTCCTGGGACGGCCTCGGCGGCAGTCCGATCGACCGACGCTATCCTGCCGCACGGGACGTCCGATCTGACCACCGCGACGTGGAGTGCACCGCTGTGGTCGAAATCGGCCGTATACAAGGTTGCCCCAGTCGCCTTCGCCCGGGCGTCACGGCGAGAAGCTGGCCGTGAAATGGTTGCCTGACTCATTGGCTTCACCCTCCTGTGGCACTTTTTTCGGCCTGTGCCTTTTCGTGTTGTATGGCGTGGGCCGCTCCGACTTGATTTCGGTAAAGAGGATACACCGCGGCTAGAGGTCTTATTATATAAGTGTCATACCGTATAGGATTACTGCTCTGTTCGACAGGGTATGCGCCGAGGGGTGCTCCGGGGACAACCGAGTAGGGAACAACCGAGCAGGGAGAGCTGATGGCAACCAAAACCACGACCAAGGTGACTCACTACCACGTGCAGAAGAAGCGGCGCGCCGACTTCCTCGAGGAGTGGCGCAGTTACCGCAACACTGTCGTGGCTCTCGGCGACGTGGCGATGGTGGAAACCCAAAGGCGGATGCGCCAGGGCGTCTACGTCGGAGCCGACGGTGACCGTCCGACGCGCACTATGGACGCTGTAGCCCACGAGATCGACCCAGGAGTGGTGTCGAGCACCCACAGGCATTCGTGGGATGCGATGATGCTGGTAATCGCAGGGTGGGGTTGGACCGAAATCGACAGCGAAAGGGTCCAGTGGGGCCCTGGGGACTCCATCCACCTGCCGTCGTGGGCGTGGCACCGCCACGGTAATGACGGCAAAGAGACCGCCCGGTTCGTCACGTTCTCCTCCGAGCCTATGGTCAACAGTCTCGGGATGGCCGTCGTAGAGGAAGGCGGTGAAGCCGCCCCGGCGGATCTCGCCCCAAGGCCGGCCTACGCCCCTCCCGTCGAAGGCGACGACCCGTACTCGCGCCGGGTCCGCCGTCTTGCGCGAGAGCAGCAGGCCAGGAGATCCGGCCGCCTGCACACCAGCTGGGACGACCTCGAACTGCTAAACACGCCCCGTGGCACCAGGACGACATTCCTGCTCGACCGCGCCATCGGATACCAGGCGTCGGGCATAACCATGGCGATGTTCGAGATAGCCCCCGGCCGGGGCCAGTCGATGCACCGTCATCCCGGCGAAGCGTGGCTCTACGTCCTCGAAGGGCGAGGTCACAGCTATCTAGGAGCTGAACCTGAAGGAGGCGAGAACCACCCCTGGTCCAAAGGCGACATCATCGTCGTCGACCACTACCTCTGGCACCAGCACTTCAACGACGACCCCGAGAACACGGCGAAGGTGGTTCGCATCCACATGTTCGACAGCGTCCTAGAAACCATGCGCGTCCTGTGCGACCCCCTCGTGCTCTTCGAAGAGCCACCCGACCACATTCGTGACGCCCAGGCCGGAGACCCCTCGACCGTGGACTGGCCGGAGGTCAAGAGGCCGACCTGGCCGTGAGCGGGCCTGCCCTCCCGCATGGGGTCAGGGGCATCCACGCTCTGCCAGCGGAGCATCACGACGGTCCTTGGGACGCGATCATCACCCCGCCTGGTGTAAAAGAGCGGATACTGGGAACGGTACTGCTTCGGCTACTCCACGGCCCTCGCCTCGCCACGCTCGCAGGTCCTCTTCACGGTCTTGTGGTGCTTGCCGGACCGCCAGGCACCGGCAAGACGACTCTTGCTCAAGGGGTCGCGCAAGCCGCAGCTCTGGCTGTCGCCTCCCGAGGGGCAACCACCCTCGTCGACATCGACCCTCACTCCTTCCCGAGTGACATGCTCGGCGAGAGCCAGCGAAACATCTCACGTCTGATGGGCGAAACGGTCCCGGAGCTGGCGGCGCGGCGACCGCACACCGTCGTCGTCATAGACGAAGTCGAAAGCTTCGCAGTGAGAAGGTCGTCGGCGTCGTTCGAAACCAACCCCGTGGACGTCCACCGAGCTACTGATGCTGTGCTGGCAGGAATGGACGCCGCCGCCGCCAGCCAGCCCCGTCTCGTCTTCGTCGTCACGACGAACTTCGTCGAAGCGCTCGACGAGGCGTTCATTTCGAGAGCCGACCTTCTAGTAGAGCTGAGCCTGCCTGACGTGGAGACGCGTGCCCGCATCATCGCCGACAGTTTGGCCGAGCTCGCCCTGCACTGGCCTAGCCTGGGGGGGCTCGCGCAGGACGCGGAAGTTCACCACGGTCTCGCTAAGCGCACCGAAGGATGGGACGGCCGACGACTGCGTAAGCTCGCCCTCGGCGCGATCGCCCGCACCCCGGCGATCGCCGCAGACCCTTCC
This sequence comes from Acidimicrobiaceae bacterium, assembly GCA_027391075.1. Lineage (GTDB taxonomy): Bacteria > Actinomycetota > Acidimicrobiia > Acidimicrobiales > Palsa-688 > JAJZAM01. The sequence goes on from DAHYHI010000129.1 coordinate 10,982, forward strand.
AGCCTGGACGCCGCCGCGCTAGAAGCAGAGGTCGACAGCTATCCGCTGTGGCGGCTCTCGCCGCCACCGACGCGTTCCGCAGAGGAGGAGACATGACAGGACCGACCTTGGAGCTCGCCGGAGCGTTGACTTCGGGGCCGATGACCGACGCTGTGTTCGCCGGGCAGGTCCAAGCGCAAGGGATGACGGTGGTCTGGACCCGCCTGCACCCCTCGGAGATGTTCTGGCGTCAGCTGCGCTTCGCAGAGTTCGACATCTCGGAGATGTCCATGTCGTCGCTCCTCATAAGCATCGACCGCGGAGACGACCGATGGGTGGCTATCCCCGTGTTCACCACCCGGGAGTTTTTCCACACTTGGACCCTGGTGCGCCGCGACGCCGGCGTGGAGAGCCCTTCCGACCTGGCGGGCAAACGGGTGGGAGTGCCCGAGTACCAGCAAACGGCAGCGGTATGGGCTCGGGGAGCCCTCCAACATGAGTTCGGGGTGACACCGGCCGACGTCGAGTGGTTCATGGAGCGGCCGCCCGGACGCAGCCACGGGGGGGCGACAGGCTTCGCTCCGCCGGATGGGGTCAAGCTCAGCTACCTCGATGCGGAGACCGACATAGGTACGGCGATGCTGTCAGGTGACTTGGACGCAACGCTTCTGTACCTGCGCGAACCCAACCTCGTCGACCGCTCCCGAGTGGATCTAGAGGCCGATGCCACGGTCCGTCCCTTGTTCGCCGACAGGCTTGGCGAGGGCGTCCGGTACCACCGAGCTACGGGACTTCTACCGGTCAACCACACCGTCGTGGTCAGACGCGAGCTTGCAGAAAGGCACCCTTGGGTTGTCCTAAACCTCTACGACATGTTCGTCGAGGCCAAACGGAGCTTCATTGCGCGCGCCAGCTTGAGCGTGGAGCCGTGGAGCCGGCTGGGAATGCTCGGCGGGGCCGAGGACGCCATGCGGGTCGATCCGCGCCCCTACGGGATAGCCGGCCAGGGCGACGTGCTCGGGACTCTCGCCCGTTACTCCCACGAGCAGGGCCTCACGTCGCGCGAAATTCATGTCGAGGAGGTCTTCGCCGCCAGCACCCTCGAGTTGTGAGGAGGCCTTGCACCTTTCCCGGCCAGGTGAGGTCAGTGCCCCCTCCCCGCAAGCCGGCTTGCGACAGGGAAGGTCTGATGGTATGATAGTTAGAAGGTGCTGTTGCTTGTGTCTGAAAGGCCGAGGGGATCTAGCCAGGGTGGGAGAGACAGAACGTGGAGCCGCCTTTATCTCTACGCCTGACCCCGCACGGCTGAGAGCTCTGGTCTCTCAAACCCGACGGTGGCACTTCACACGGTCGGTTGGGGGCTGAAGTGGGAAGCAACCTCGTCACAGGTCTGAGCCACCTTCTCAGCCTCCAAGCAGCCGGCTTACTCTTCCTAGGGCTGTTGGTAGGGATGTTCATGGGAGTGCTGCCCGGGCTCGGCGTCTCCCTGGCGCTCAGCTTGATGCTTCCGTTCCTCTACCACCTTGGCGTCGTCCCAGCAGTCGCCCTGATGCTTGGAACCCTCGCCGGGTCCTACTACGCGGCGTCGATACCAGCGATACTCCTAAACACCCCCGGCGCGCCCGAGTCCTTTCCCACCACCTTGGACGGGTTCCCGATGGCCCAGAAGGGCCAAGCCGGGCGAGCCTTGGCGATATCGGCCACCTCAACGCTGGCGGGGGGCCTGATCGGCTGTGTGATCCTCGTCGCTCTGCTGCAGGTCGCAGGTCAGCTGATCGACGTGTTCCATCCCCCCGAGTTCGCCGCGATAATCATCCTGGCATTGGTGCTCATTGGCGGCTCGGGGGAGTCCCGCCGGGTGAGCAAGATAGTGCTCTCGGGGGTTCTCGGGTTCATGCTCTCCTTCATCGGGAGCGACCCGATAACGGGAGTCGAGCGCTTCACGTTCTCCAACACGGACCTCTTCAGCGGCAGCAGCGTCGTCCCGTTCGCCCTAGGGGTGTTCGCCATGACTCAAATGGTCGTCATGTACGGCCGCAAGACGGCGGTGGCCGCGGAGGGATCCCTGGGAGGCACCCGGGAGTTCCGCCGGCAGGTCCCCGGCGGTGTCAGAGAGACCTTGCGCAATCATTGGTTCGACGTGGTGCGCTCGGCGGTGGTCGCATCGCTTCTCGGCCTCGTCCCGGGCATCGGCGGCTTCGCGTCGAACTTCATCTCCTACAGCATCGGGCGCCAGACGTCGAAATACCGTCGAGACTTCGGCAAGGGCAGTCCCGCAGGGATCGCATCAGCGGAAGCGTCTTCTCTGTCCAAAGAAGTCGGCTCGCTGATCCCGGCCGTTGCGCTAGGCATCCCATCCGGTCTGGGGATGGTGATATTCATAGCCGGCCTGAGCATCCTGGGGCTGCAACCCGGACCGACTCTTATCAAGACGAACCCTTCGCTTCCCTACACGATGATGTGGGTCATGGCCATAGGAGGGCTCGTTTCGTGCGCCGTCGGGTTGATGCTGACGCCGTGGCTGAGCCGGGTGACCTCGATCCGCGGGCCTGTCCTGCTACCGGTCATCAGCGCACTCGCCGTCATCGGCAGCTTCGCTTCGGTTACTAACTTTCTCGGCGTGGTCGAGGTCGCGCTGTTCGCAGCGGTCGGCCTCGTGATGAGAAAGCTCAACTACTCCCTGGCGGCGATCACCATCGGGCTGGTGCTGGGGAACACCTTCGCGGACAACGTGCACCTGACGATGTCAATCTACGGCTGGTCTTTCTTCACCAAGAGCCCCCTCGCCGACGTGTTCCTCCTGATCGCTGCCTTGATGCTGGTCGCCCTCGTCCGCAGGGGACGCAACGAGTCCAGTCCGAGCTTACGAGGCGCCGTGGTGGCATTCGCCAAGGACGGCTCTACTAGGGACCATCCAGTGCTCGAACCTGCGACCAGTGCCGTCATCGCAGTAGTTTGCGTCGCCTATACGGTCACGGCCCTCGGTTATCCAAGCCAAGCCGGCCGGCTGCCGGCCATTATCTCCTCGATAGGAGCAGCCACGGCGCTTTACCGCCTGGGTCGTTGGGGGCTTGCGCTCCTTTCCCTGCGCCGCATGAGAGCCGAGTTGGCTTTGCTAAAATCTGACACCAAAGTCAGCACCGTCGATACCGGATCCGACGGCGCTGTGGTTACTGTCAATACCGACCTTCACCCAGCTGGCGAGGGATCCGAGTCGCCCCAGTTGTCTGGGCCGCCCGGCCTATCCAAGCGTCTGGTGAGCCTTCGCGAAGGTGCCGCTCTGGTATGGATTTTCGTGATGGTGGCGGCAGCGTACCTTCTCGGGTTCGAGCTCGGCCTGTGTATCGGGGTCGCAGGCTACTGCCTGACGTCGGCGGGTTGCCAGACCTTGAGGTCGAAAGTTGTGCTGGCGGTTCCCGTGAGCGCTCTGACCTTCGGGATCGCGTATCTGTTCGTGACGTTGTTCCACCTTACGTTCGCCGGTCAGATTCTCAACGCTTGAATAAGCAGGCGATCTCGGCGGACAGTCCAAGTAGCTCCTACCACCTCCAAACACCAACATTTAATCAAACAGCCAAATCAAACAGTCACATCAAGGAGACAAGCACCATGAACAAGATCACCCGTTCGCTCGACACGCCCGCTGTTGGCGGAGGTAGCAGGTTGAGGCGAGTCGCTGCACTCGGTCTCGGCGCCGTCGCTGCGCTCGGAGCACTTTCAGCCTGCGGGTCGACCAAGTCATCCACGTCCAGCGCTACCACGGCGTCGGGATCGTCGAGTGCTACGACGACTGGGACCGCAGCCGCAGCGAGCTACTTCAAGGGTAAGACGATCACCTTGATATCACCCGACTCTCCCGGCGGCGGCTACGACCTTTACGCCCGCCTGTTCGCTCCCTACCTGGCGAGCGCTCTCGGCGCGACGGTCAACGTCGAGAATGTCAACGGTGGCGGCACCCTTGTGGGGACGAACCAGATGGCGGCGTCCGCCCCGAACGGGCTGACGCTAGGACTGGTCAACATAGGTGGCGACATCGCCAGCAGCGTTGAAAAGCAACCCGGCATCAACTTCGACCTGACGAAGCTCAGCTGGATAGGTCAGCCCGGCCAGGTTCCGAACGTGCTCGTGACCCAACCTGGTTCGGGCATCACGAGCTTCTCGTCGCTGCTTCACGCCTCGTCGCCGGTGCCGGTGCTCGACGTTCGCAGCGGGGTCGGCGACCTGCTCAACCGTGTCGTGCTTGGAGCCTTCCACATACCGACGAACCTCCTGACGGGCTTCAACGAAGTAGCAGCCCTCAAGCAGGGCTTCCTCGCCAAGGACGGCAAGCTCATATTCGAGTCAGTGCCTTCCATGGCCTCGCTGATCACCGCAGGCGAGGCAGTGCCCCTCCTCGTTACGAACACGACGGCCCAGTACTCCAAGCTGCTCGGCAACACTCCGAGCCTGTCGAGCGAACTGTCGAGCGTCACGCTGTCAGCCTCCGACTCGGCAGCGCTGAAAGAGGCCCTGCTGCTCAGTGATCTCTCCGACGACTTCGCCGGTCCCCCAGGAATCCCCGCGGCCGAGCTCACGGTCCTGCGCACCGCGTTCTCTCAGGCGGCGTCCTCCCCGGCGCTTCAGGCCCAAGCCACTAAGCAGCATCTTGCGATCGGGCCGACGGACGGTGCCACGCTGGCGAGCGAGGTCACCACGGCTGTGATCCAAGGGTCGGCCATCAGTCCCTACGTATCAGCCAAGGGCTGAGAGGCGGACGCGGTGCTGGTTCTGAGCAACGCTGACGTTGCAAGCGTCTTGACCATGGCGGAGGGGATCTCTGCTCTGCGAACCGCCTACGCCGACCTGGCCATCGGGGACGCCACCTACATTCCCAGGATCGACATGTACGCGCCGACGGGACGTGGGGACGACTACTACCAGTGGGGTTCGATGGCCGGAACGTCGCGCTCGTTCGGCGTGGCGGCCGTGCGGATCAAATCCGACGTCGTGTCATGGCCGCAAGGTCGCACTCAGGACAAGTACTGCGTCCAACCGGGCCTCTACTCGGGAATAGTCCTCCTTTACAGCATCGTCAACGGCGAACCTCTCGCCCTTATCCAGGACGGCGTACTGCAGCACGTCCGGGTCGGGGCCGCGGCCGGCATAGGCGTCGACGTCCTCGCCCGGCCCGACGCTGACTCGCTCGGACTGATCGGATCAGGAGGAATGGCCAGAACCTACCTGGAGGCGATAGCGCAAGTGCGCTGGTTGCGGACCGTGCGCGTCTACAGCACAACCAAGGCCAATAGAGAGCGTTTCGCGATCCAAGCAGCAGCGGACCTGGGGTTGGAGGTGCAAGCCGTAAGCAGCGCGGAGGAAGCAGTCAGGGGTGCTGCGATAGTCGCGACCGCCACCGATTCCATGGAGCCGACGTTCGACCCCACGTGGGTGTCACAGGGAGCGCACGTCACCTGCGTGACCCGCAGGGAGCTTTCCGACGATCTCCTCGAGCTTGTAAGAGGGCGCACGTTCCAACTGGGAGTTCACACGATCCCGTTCGGCTCCAACGTCCCCGACATGGAATGGAAAGCCGGTGGCATCGCCTCCTACGTGTCCGGGACACCCGAAGAGCGAGCGCGGATACCGGCGAGTCGGAGCAGCCAGAGGGGAACCTTCCCGACGCTGACAGACTTGCAGACGGGCAAGGTCCAAGGGCGGGTCGACGCAGCTGACATAACCATGTTCGTCACTACTGGCACTCAGGGACTGCAGTTCGCCGCCGTCGGAGGCCGAGTCCTGCAACTGGCGAGAGAGAAAGGTTTGGGCGCAACGCTGCCTACCGAGTGGCTGCTCCAAGACATTCGAGACTGAGCGTCGCTTTGTCGATGGGCCGCCAGGAGACCCGGCTAAGGTGACCGCCGATGCGAAGCGAGCGGCTCACGTCGCCTCCTGGCGGGGGTAGGCGGAGGTCGTGAGCGAAACTCCCCGCAGCGAACCGTCCTTTGGCCTTCGAGCCTTGGTGGCTTCGCTTTACGCGCCCGGGGCCATGTACGCCGTCGGGCAGGGGGCTATCATCCCCGTGATAGCGCTCATGGCCCGCCACCTCGGCGCCTCTGTTCCTATAGCGGGGGCCATGGTCGGCCTTCGAGGCTTCGGGACCATGATCGGAGACGTACCAGCCGGCGCCCTCGTCGCCCGGATAGGCGACCGGCGGGCAGTGCTTGCGGCAACGGTCGTGCAGGTGGCTTCCTCGGTGGTGGCGGCTACGGCAACCACGACCGCTGTCCTCGCGATCGCAGTTGCGGTATCAGGATTCGGGTGGGCGATGTGGGGCGTCGCCCGACTGTCGTACGCCACCGGCGTCCTGCCAGCAGGGCGGCGAGGCCAGGGCATAGCGACGCTCGGAGGGGCGAGCCGGATCGGAACCTTCGCAGGGCCTTTTGTTGGCGCTGTTGTCATAAGCGCAGTCGGAGTGTCCGGTGCCTTCTGGGTGGCGGCGGTGTCGTCCGCGGGAGGGTGTGCACTGATGCTTTCCGCGACGCGCCTCCCCAACGCCGTGAGCACGCCGCCGGGCCACAAGGCCGCGAGCTTGCGGGCCACGGCGCGGACACACTCCAAGGCGCTGCTGGGACCCGGCGCCGGCGCGCTGCTCATCGGCGCGTTGAGGGCCAGCCGTCAAGCCTTACTGCCGTTGTGGGCTGCCCACGTCGGGATCGACGCCACGGGAGTGAGCGTTATCTTCGGAGTGTCGTCGGGACTCGACATGCTCCTCTTCGCCCCGGCAGGGTGGGCGTCGGACCGCTGGGGTCGCAAGAGGATAGCGGTGGTCTGCCTGGCGATCCTCGCTGTCGGCCAACTTGCGGTACCAGCCACGCACAGCTTCGGAGCTTTGCTCGCCGTCGGCCTTCTACTCGGCTTTGGGAACGGCGTCGGAAGCGGGATCGTCATGACCATGGGAGCCGACCTGGCGCCTCGCCACAGCCGGGCGGCCTTTCTCGGTCTGTGGCGCTTCATAGCTGACACCGGCGGGGCGCTAGGGCCTTTCATGCTCTCAGGGCTGATCGCGCTTAGCACCATCGGCCCGGCCGCCGTAGTAGTAGGAGCAGTCGGGCTGACGGCAGCAACGGTGATGGGACTTCGCATGCCCGACCTGGCCAAGCTGAGGTCCGCCGACTGAGCGTTGCGGCGGCCTCCCGTTAGGATTACGCTGTTAATCGAAAGCTGCGCTCCGCCAGAGGCGCAACGTCCAAGGGGGACGCGAAGATGACAATGACCGACGATCGGATCGACACCGTCGAGATGACCGACCTCGCGGGCTTGGGGCACACCGACATAGACGACGTCCTCGACTACGTCCACGTTCCCACCGCGAAACTGCCCGGATACCTCGACCTCTACGACCGTTACCTGCGTCAGAGATGGAACGTGAACGACTTGGACTTCACCCAGGACCGGGCTGACTGGTCGGACAAGATGAACGACGATTCCCGCAACTCGTTCCTGTCTATAGCGTCGGGGTTCCACCACGGGGAACGCCAGGTCGAGGCCGAACTCGCCCCACTGTTCTTCGGGATACCCGAGGACTACAAGGTTTTCCTGACCAGCCATCTGGAGGACGAGGCCCGTCACACGGTGTTCTTCGACCGCTTCTACCGTGACGTGGTCGGCCTGGAAGGCGACGGGATCATGGACGTCCTCGACGGCTCGTGGGGTTACATCCAAGAGACGTTCGTCGGGCCTTTCGGCCTCCTCGCCTACCTGACCGACGACCTTCGGCGCGACCCTTATAACAAGCACCTGCAGATGAAGTACGCGACCACCTACATGATCTGGATCGAGGGGGTCCTGGCGTTGTCGGTGATGAAGATCACCCTCAACTACGCAAGGGACTTCAAGGTGCTCCCCGCCTACTACACCGGGTTCACCGCTACCTGCAGGGACGAAGCCCGCCACGTGCAGGGCGGCATGAGGTTCGTCCGCCAGCTGCTCGACGAGGACCCCTCCTATGTCACCGACATTCACGACACTCTCCGCACACTTTTGACCATGGGCGCAGCCCGCAGCGGCTACGTCTACTACGAACCTCTCGGTTGGTCGGAGGAAAGAGTCCAGGCGCTGTTCATGGACCAACTGCACAAGAAGCTGGCGATGGTCGGAGTTTCGCTTCCGGCCGACCTCGAAGAGATGCTCAGCATGGTCCGTCCCACCCTGGCAGGAGGATGACGTGGCGGCTTTCATGAGCACTCAGTGGGCGCAGCAGGTCAAGGCGCAGGCGAACTCGTGGCCCGACGCTGAGCGCAGAGCTTCCAAGCTCGTCGACTTTTGGGATTGGATCGACATGGTCAAGCCTTTCGTCACGGGAAGGCTGTCCCTGTCCGTACGGGACATGCCCGACGGCGCCGAGGGCGACACTCTGTGCTTGGAATTCGAAGCCGGCGTCGTCACCGACGCGACGGTGTGCAGCCGGGCGGCGGCCGAGGCTGGCTCGGCTTTCCTCTTGGCAGGCTCCTACCAGGACTGGATGTCCATGCTCGACGGCTACGACGTCGGCAAGATGGTCATGTACCGCAAGCTGATGCTGGAGAAAGGGGACACCCTCGCCTTTTTCACCCCGGCGTTCTTTTGGACCGAGCTCCTCGCCGCAATCCAGTCCGTACCGGCCGAGACGTTCGACGCAGTCCCAGCCTGACCGGCGTCGACCCGACGGGGCGACGCGGTTTTCGGATCGAAAACTGAGCTTCGCGTAACTGCGATCTCAGCGTCTAGGGCGATCCTTGTAGTTACCGGCGGCGATCGCCTCTGCCGGCAGCCTCACAACTCAGCGAAACTACAAGGAGAACAATGATGCAACTTACACAGAAGCTTATGACCAAGCTTGTCGCCGGGAGTGCACTGGCGGCAGGGCTCGCCCTGGGCGGATACGGTGTCGCCTCGGCTGCAACCGGGGCAGCCGCAGCCTCTTCGAACATCTTCACGCAGGCAGCGGTCACCTCGACCTCGACAGGCTCCACGTCGTCAGGGTCGACTGCTACGACCACTCCGTCGTCTGGTTCTACCACTACCCCTTCCACCCACACCTGCCCCAACGCTCCCGGCTCTGGTTCTTCGTCTACTAGCTCCGGTTCTTCGTCGAGCACCGCCGGCTGACCCATCCGGGTACGGGCTGGGACCTGCGCCGGCAAGGCCCAGCCCTAGCGGCTCGCGGGCATTTTCGTCCGGTTAATGCTTAGACTTTCCCGGCGGGCTTCCAGGCGAAGTCCGGCAAGCCCAGAAAGCAAGTGAGGTCTCCGTCTTTGTCCGCCCGCAGGAGTTTCAAGCGCTGGATCGTCGCAACCTGCCTGCTTGTGGCTGTCGCGCTCGGAGCTAGCTTGGCTTTGGGAGGGTGGACTGGATCCACTAGCCGGTCATCCCAGGTGGGGGTGGCGACCAGGCTCGCGGCGCGGACGGTGGCGTCAGGAAATCCGAAGCCAAGTCCGAACCCCGTGCGGCGCCCTGGACGCCACGGACGGCTTGCTGTTCCGTTCAGCTCTTCGACTCCTGACACAGCGCAGCTTCTCGGCGCTGCGCCGCACGAGCCAACCGGCTGGGTGACCGCTGCGCACACCGTCGTGGTGGACGGCGTGTCGCGCTCCTATCTGAGCGTTCAGCCCGCCACTCTCAACGCTCCCGTTCCGGTCGTGGTCCTCTTGCACGGGCGGTTCATGACAGCCGACCAGATTCTCGGCTACACGCGCCTCGCCTTCGCTTCAGGTCCGGCGGTGATCATCGCACCTCAAGGCTATGACCGTTCCTGGGACGCGGACGGCTGCTGCGGGCCGGCCTGGCGGAGAGCTGTCAACGACGTGGCTTTCGTGAGCGCAGCGCTCGACCAGACGTTCGCGTCGACCCCTATGGCCGACCGCTCCAGAGTTTACGCTGCCGGTTTCAGCAACGGCGGGCGACTCGCGTATCTCCTCGCGTGCGACATGCCAGGCGTTCTACGCGGTTTCGCCGCGGTCGAAGCGGTGCCGGTGGTCGCCTGCCCTTCGATGCACCCACTCGACATCACCGTCGTCGCCCAGCAGAACGACCCCCTCCTCACCGTCAGCCCGAACGGCGCACCCAAGCGCATCTACGCCAAGATCGAGCCGACCGTTCCGGTCGAGCTGTCACGTCTGCGTGCCTTGGACGGCTGCGCTGCCCAAGGGCGAACCGTCCACGTCGGCGTGTCGGTGCTGACCACCTGGACGTGCGCCTCGTCCAGCACCTTGCGCTACGTCTGGTACCCGGGTGGTGGCCACAGCTGGAGAGCCGCCACGCCAACGACGCCGGGAGCTACAGCAGCGGTGGTGTCGATGCTCGCCGGGCAGGTTGTGAGACAATAAAGCCGTGAGTGGTGACCCCCTAGACCTCCAGCTCGCCACCACTGCCATACTGGCGGACACGCACGACGTGAAAGCCCTCTTGGAGATGCTGGCACGCCAGCTCAGCTCCACGCTTGGGCAGAAGGTGACCGTCGAGCGGGAAGGCGGGCTTCTACGCCGGGCGAAGGAGATCAAATCCTTGCAGGTGTTCCTCGGATCGAAGACCTTCAGTGCCGAGATCTCCAAGGGTAACCTCGTCACCAGCGTCGGTTACGACTCGGCCGGGATCAGGATCAGGACCGAGAGGACCGACATGAGCACGTGGCTGGCTAGGCTGCTTGGAGAACTGCAGGAGGCTGCGAACACCAACCAGGCCTCGCGTATGGCTCTCGAAGCCATCGTCAACGGGGGTCAACCGACCGGAGGAACACTTTGAGCGACGCCAACCTACCCGCAGACCTTCCCCGGGACGCCGGCAAACGCCTCGCTGAGCTCAAGAAGCTTTTCACCTCCGACCTTTCGGTGAACGAGTTCCTCCTTATCAAGCAGGCCGGTTTTCACCCGCTCGGTCTCGTCATGGGCTCGTCGATCTACCACACGGGAATACAGACTCGTAAGTGGAGCAAATCCCAGGAGCTGACCAAACTGACCGAGGCGATGTACAACGCCCGGGAACTGGCCATGACCCGCATGGAGGAAGAAGCGGAGCAGCTGGACGCCGACGGTGTCGTGGGGGTGCGCCTGGACGTCAACTACTACGAGTGGGGCAGCGACGCCGCCGAGTTCATCGCCGTGGGCACCGCTGTAAAAGCCGAAAGCGGCGTGTCGCACCGGAACCAGCTGGGGAAGCCTTTCACGTCGGACCTTTCCGGCCAGGACTTCTGGACTTTGATGCAAACCGGCCACATCCCCCAGGGTCTGGTGATGGGAACCTGCGTGTACCACATCGCCCATCGCGGTCTCGCCCAGACCCTCGGGTCAGTCGGTCAGAACGTCGAGCTGCCGAACTTCACCCAAGCCCTCTACGAGGCCCGGGAGCTCGCTATGACCCGGATGCAGGAAGAAGCCGAGCGTCTCGGCTCGACAGGAATAGTCGGGGTCAGGCTCGAGGAGAAGAGCCACCAGTGGGGGAGCCACACCATCGAATTCCTGTCCATCGGCACGGCGGTCGGCGACACCGGGGCGGCGGTCACCCTTCCCCAGCCGACCACGGTCATCTCCTTGGACAACTGATGGTCCACACGGGCGGCACCCCAGAGCCCGAGAGCGCCGTCAGCCCCGACGGCTACCAAGGCGACGTGCCACCCGAAGCCGCGGGGCGTCTGTCCAGCTCGGCGTGGTCGTCGGGTCTGAGCGTGAACGACTTCGCGGCCTGCGCTCAGATGGGGATCAGGCCGGTCGCTCTCGTGCAAGGCTTCTGCGTTATGGGATGGTCCTGGTACGGAATGGGTTCGCCGTACCTCTACCGGCCGGCCTACGGAGGGGCGATGGGTGGGGCGTGGAGCGGCATGGGCGGTTTCAGAGGCGGCATACCAGGAACTGCCGGCGGAGGTTTCGGGGCTCCGTTCGCGGGCGGCTATCAGTCCGGAGGCTACGGCGGACAGGGTGTCTCCGGCGGCTCATACGGCCGAAGCAGGTGGGGGAGCACGATCACCTCCTACAGCTGCCCTCACTCCTACGTCGGTATGGACCATCGTAACTTCGGCGAGAACTTCGAGCAGCGCTGGGTGTCCGACGCCTGGCAGCACGGTTTCGACACTGCCTTCGCCCGGATGATGGAGGAGGCGGCAGCGGCTGGCGCCCACGGGGTCATAGCAGTGGTCGATACGGTGTCGCATCTCATCGACGCTTCGATCAGGGAGTTCCACGTCTACGGCACCGCGGTGGTAGTAGAAGGAGCGCCGCGCCCTCCGGCGATCTGGTCGACGTACCTAGCCGGCCAGAGGCTTGCGAAGCTCATCGAAGCCGGTTTCATGCCAGCCTCGGTCGTCGCTTCGATGGCCTCGGTCCGGGTGTGGGCTGTGTGCGTGACACAGGCTCTCATGGCCGGCGGGTACCAGACCGGCGGTTGGAGCGCGCCGAGCGGCGAGATCACCCAGGTTTCCGACGCGCAGATGCAGGCTCGACGCCTGGTCCGCGACCACGTCAAGTCCTCCCTGGGCGGGGACACTCTCCACGGTGCGGTTCTCGGGGTCTCGTGGTCCGACGTCGGCGAGGGAGACTACCAGGTCGACGCTGTCCTGCGAGGAACCCGGGTTCGCAGGGTCCGCGACGCCGACCCACTACCGGCCCCCAAGCTCACGCTGCGCCTGTCATGACCTCGGCTGCCGACGGTGACGCCACGGCGGGCAACCTCCGCGACACGCTTCTTACTTTGGCGGCGAACGGGTACGCCAGTCGCTCCAAGTCGCAGAAAGGTTCGACATCGGACCTGAGCATCGACGAGGCCCTCGTGCTGCACTCGATCGGCTGGGAGCCCGTCGAGTTGGTCTGCGGGGCGGCGGCGTTCTCGATACCCGCCGGGATTTGGACGTGGACCCAAGGGGAGGTCGTCGCCGCGTCAGCGGCTTACGCCGGTGCGATGGGACGGGCAGCCGCCGCCCTCCAGGCCGAGTGCCGAGCGGTGGGAGGCCACGGCGTGGTCGGGGTCAGACTCGACGTGACGGTCGAACGTCACCTGGTCAACGCAGTGATGGTCGGCTCGGCTGTAGCACCTGGCGGCGGGGCTCGCCCTCCGGCTCTGCCGTTTCTGTCGGACCTTTCCGGTCGTGACTTCACGTTGCTGCGCTTGGGCGGTTGGGACCCTGTCGGGCTGGCCTTCGGGGCTTCCTTCGTCAACGCTCCGAGGCGCAGTGTCTCGGTAGCTATGCGCCAGAGCTCCCAGAACGTCGAGCTGACCAACTACACAGAGGCGCTCTACGCCGCTCGGGAGTCGGCCATGGAGCGAATGCAGTCCATGGCGAGTCAGCTCGCGGGCCACGGTGTCGTGGGTGTCCGGGTGTCGGAAGGCTCGGTGCACTTTGCCCGCCATGTACTGCGCTTCGCCGCCTGGGGGACTGTCGTCAAGGCATCGGGGCGTCCCGACGAGCTCGGTCCCGTTTCGGTCGTCGTCCCGCTGGACGACGCGGCGCTCGCCTTCGACGTTGCTTCCCTCCGAGGTCGCTAAGGGCGGCAGCGAAGACTCACTTTCGTGAGCGGGGTTGGTTGAGCTGCGAGGTTGGTGGGTATGCAAAATGGGGTGAAGACCGGAGCGTCGCGCGACCTGAAGGGTCGTCGCAGGTGCGAGAGTGGGAATCGTGGAGTTGCCCGCCCTTCGCCCTGAACGACAGGTTCCAAGCGGGCCGTTCCCTTCGGTTCGATTCGGGCAAGATCTTGATACAGGAAGTGATTCTTCATGCAGCTAGCGGGCAGTTTCGACCCCGATGATTTCGTCGACATCCTGGACCTTCTGACAAGACGGCGCTGCCGTGGCAGGCTTGCTGTCCGCGCCGGAGGTTTACACGGCTCGGTGCGACTTCTCGACGGCGACGCCGTGGCGGCGGAGGCATCTGGAAGTATCGTCGTGCACTCCAAATCGAAATGGCCGGTGACCTTGGAGTACATATGCTTCGAGGCTCTCCGGTCCTCCTTTGGAACCTTCGACCTGCAGCCCGACGAGGACGCCACCTTCGTGCCTGGCCCTCGGGTGTCCCTCAACGACGGACTCGAAGGAGGAAAGAAGCGCCTGGAGCTGTGGCGTCAAGTGGAGAAGGTACTCCACACCTTCGACGCGGTGCCACGCCTTGCTGAAGCACTGTCGGGCGATATCACCGTCGACCGTGATAGCTGGACGGTGCTCGTAGCCCTCGACGGCCGCAGAAGCATCGCAGCCCTTGCCAAGAGACTGAATCGCGACGTTCTCGAACTTTGCCAGGTGCTCGAACCGCTGGTCAAGGACGGGGCGGTGCTGCTAGACCAACCTGAGGCTGGATCACGATCACTGCCGAAGGTCCGCCTAGACCGTAGCCAGGTGGAAGGCGCCAGCGAGGGGATCGTCGGCGTCTTCGAGGAGCCGTTCGGCGACGATGGCCGGACCGGCCCGCTTGACGCCCAGGTCGTTGCCCTGAGGCGCTCGTCGACGGGGATACCGACAGGAGGGTCGGTGCCGAAGGGAGCCCCGAAGGGTATCGAAGGCGCAGTCCAGGTCCTCGAAACCACAGCATTGGAGGGAGAAGTGCAGGTCCTCGGTGCCCTCGGCGTAGACACCGCCAACGAGCGGCCGACAAGAGCCCTAACGCCGTCCAACCCGGCAGGCGAGCCCGAGCCTGACCACCGCGGCAGGCTCCTGAGTGGTAGGCGTCTGGGAGTGAGAGGTCGCGGCCGGACTCCCACAGGGGATGTTCGCGGTGAGACCGGCTCTTGAGCTCTGCTTGCCGGAACAGGAAGGCCGCCGACGCTAAGTGACCCTTATAATCGCCCTCGGGTTTGTGGCTGTCGTGGGCGTGATCGGCGCCTGGGTGTGGGGCTCACGCGGCCGCGACGACCGTTCCATGAAGACCCACAAGGTGACCGTCGGGACTATCGAGCGAATCGTCGGTAGACGCGACGTTGAAGCTGGTGACGCCGCCAACCATGTCCGTCTGGTCGGAGACAGACCGAGGCACTCCCGCGGCGATCACGTCGCCGGGAAGCGCCCTGCCGGGCGCCCACCAGCCACGGTGCAACAAGCGGCGAAGACCCGCCAACCGGCAGATCCTCCCCGCCAGGCGCCGGTGCCGCCTTCGCCGGTGCCGCCTTCGCTGGTGCCGCTGGTGGAGGATTCGGAGCCCTCCGACGAGGGAGCACCCACCCGGCGGGCTGTCCACGCCCGCTCCCAGGGGCGGGTGGGGGCGCTAGTCCCCGCGGCGGCCGGCGCGGTCGTGGTGGTAACTGCGGTAGTCGTCGCGCTGACCGTCGCCTCACCTTCTTCGAAGCCCGGCAGCCCCCCTGCGGCGTCGTCGACCGGCCGGACCCCGCAGGGGCCCGCCGGGGGAGTGCCGCTCACATCTGCCCCTCCTACTTCGGCGCCAGCTTCGACGACCACCGCCGTCGGAGCAGTAACTCAGACCGCTTCGGGCTACCAGTATCAGGTGGCCGGCACGGAGGTATCCGCAGTGCTCTCCGCGTCGGGCCCGTGCTGGTTGGAAGTTCGGGGTGGATCTGCGAGCGGTCCTGCCCTTTTCGAAGCCACGCTGACCTCGGGATCCACCAAGTCGTTCAGCTCCCCTGGTGGCTTGTGGCTGCGTCTCGGCGCTCCCCGCTCAGTGCGACTCAGCTTGCAGGGCCATGACGTAGCGCTTCCTGGTGTGGGAGGGCCCTATAACATCACGGTTATCACCCTGCCCCCCGGCTGAAAGCCTTCCGGTTGGCGCACTTTTGCGCACGTTTTGAGGCTGCTTGCGCTAATTCATGGTGACGCTGACTTCGACCGAAGCAAGACGATGTGGACCTCAGGCTCGGTGCAGTAACTCTCGTCGATGCTGCAGGCGACCCGGCAAGAGCGGAGTTGGACTCGACTTGGATCCAAGACGCGCTGCGCGAGCTCATCGAATCGGAACCTGAAACGACGGTGACAGCGTTGAGCGGTGAGGTGCCGCCCAGCATGGTGAAACTTCCGGCCGGTCTCGTCGACGACGCAAGGCTGTGCCCGACCCGCGAGATGCCCCTCATAGGGCTGATATCCCCCACCCACCAGGGAGCCGTGATCAGAGCATGGTGGCGGGCCCGCACGATGGGAATCGCAAGCGCACGGGTCCGGATGCTGTCGGGAGACGAAGTCAAAGTCGTGCACCTCTTCGACCTGCGGGATCCTTACGGGGTGGTAGCGGTAGTCCTGTCTCCCGAACGCACCAGCAGCTTCGAGGAATCGAAGACTACGCCTTCAGGAGTGTCCGACGGGCAAAGGGTCGCTCGCTTCGGCCGGCTTGTCAAGGACGCCTCGTCTGTGATCCTCGACGTCGACCAAGGAACTGAAGCTCTCCTAGGTTGGCGGAGAGACGAGCTCGTAGGAACTCGGACCCTCGACTACGTGCACCCAGACGACCGCGACTCGGCGATCTCGGGGTGGATGCAGATGCTCGGCCGGGGCGGAGTCCACCGGCCATGCCGCTACCGCTACCGCCACCGGGACGACGGGTGGCTGTGGTTAGAAATAACCAACGACAATCGCCTCGCCGACCCAATGCACGGCGATGTGTTCACCTACATGGTCGACGTGACCGACGAGGAACGGGCGGTGCGCGACCTGCAGGCCCGCCAGCAGCTCCTAGAGCAGGTGACCGAGTCCCTGCCGATAGGCGTATTCCACGTCGATCTGGACGGCCTCGTCGTCTACGCGAACACACAGATGGTAGAGATGACAGGCATGAGACCCGGTGGCCGACTTCAAGAATGGAGATCGTCGGAATCATCCACACATCACCGAGAGCTTCTTAGGGCGTTAGCCTCCGCTGCTAGCGGCCAGGAAGCAAATGCC
This sequence comes from Acidimicrobiaceae bacterium, assembly GCA_027391075.1. Classification (GTDB taxonomy): domain Bacteria; phylum Actinomycetota; class Acidimicrobiia; order Acidimicrobiales; family Palsa-688; genus JAJZAM01. The sequence goes on from DAHYHI010000129.1 coordinate 27,776, forward strand.
GTTATCGAAGTGTCCGCTGGACGGTCGACGCAGACGTACTACTCGCTGCGCGCGCGACCCTTACGGGACAGGAGCGGCGACATAGGCGGTGTCACGGGCTCGCTCGCCGACGTGACAGCCGACATGCGCCGTCAGCGTCAGCTGGAGCTTCACGCAGCAACCGACTCACTGACCGGATGTCTCAACAGGAGAGCCGTGCTCGACCAGGTCCAAGAGGCACTCGACGCTCTCGGTGGGAGCAAAGCCAGCAACGGCGTCGCCGTGATGTTCGTGGACATCGACGGGATGAAGCAGATCAACGACGAGCTCGGTCATCCAACAGGCGACGCCGTGCTCGTCGAGGTGGGGAGGCGTCTCAGGGAGTCGCTGCGTAGCTGCGACTCGGTCGGCCGTTTCGGTGGTGACGAGTTCCTTGTCGTGACGCCCGGGCTTGGGAGCAACTCTTACGCTCTGCTCTTGGCGAACCATGTCGCACTGCGTATCTCGGGCACCTACGACCTTGGGTCTGCGGTCGTGCCGGTACGTGCGAGCTTGGGCGTGGCGTGGACCTCGCAACCCGGCTGCGACGCCGAGGAGCTCGTCGGCATCGCAGACCGAGCCATGTACACCTCGAAGCGGGAGGGACTCGGTGAGCCGGTCCTGGTCAGCTAGCTGCGTCTAGGTCTGTCCGGTTGACCGTCGCGAAGGCACGAACCTGAGTCTGCGCCGGGAGCGTCGCAGTTGCGACCGTAGCCACTGCTCGGCTTCGTCGCCGAGGGTTGGGGGAGGTTGGCTAGACACGGGAGGTTTTCCGCTCAGACGCTGGAAGATCATTAGCAGCGCCGGTACGCACACAAGCCCGGCAGCGAGATAGGCGATCCCCACACGTCTCATACTAGGACCGCCCGGCTGTTAGGCCACATCCAGCCACAGGGAAGGTAAGGTCCGGCAAAGCCGAGAACATGCGTATCCCAGCGTCGCTGGACTCCAAGCACTTTCAGACGTCCGCCGGCGGCACGAGGAACCTTCCGACGAGGGGCAACTCCCAGAAAGACTCCGCTCGCGCGATCGCAACCGCCACGTCGATGAGATGCTCTGGGGCGTCGTAGACGGCGTAGCGGGCGAGCCAGTCGGGATCGAACTTGGCGTTGAACCTCCACAGGGACTCGATCTGCATCTGCCCCCCCAGGCGTTTCAGCGCCTGAGCCTGGAGTTTCGTTAGAAGTCCCTGCCCGGCCTCACCGGCGAGCACGGCTCTCATCGTCGCAAAGTTGAGGCCTAGGCCCCTCATCGAGCGGGCTTTGAGCTCTCGTATCGTCTCCACTACGGCGAAGTCGATGAGGCCGTTCGGATGCTCACCGTCGTCGCGTCGCATCAAGTCCAAGGAGAAACCATCGATCCCCGGGGCGGGCACGAACTGGCAGAAAGCCACTGGTGGAGCGACTCCGGACTCGCCGGCCGGGGCGTGAACGACCGTCATCAGTAGCCCACGGTCGTGGGGGTCGAACACCCTGCCAAGGGTCATCGAGAAACCACGTTCGACGTCCCCCCTGCGGGACTTGGTCATCACCACGGACAAGCCCTCCTGGAGCTCTGCTCCGAGCTCGCAGGGGTCGTGGAAAGTGGCTGTGTAGCCGTATTTGGCCACCCGGTTGACGGCTTGGCGTAGGCTCTTGTGCCGGCCCCCTTCGAGGCTGAAGCGCTCGACATCGACCACTGCCTCGTCCCCCACGTAGATGTCCCGCATGCCGGTCGAGCGGTAGATGGGAAGCCATCCGGCGCCCGCGCCCAACCCTCCGAGCGCCCAGCCGCGGCTGTCGACGTAACGGCGAAAGCGGTGCCACGCCTCCTCCCGTTCGGCCGCCGGGCCAATTGGGTCGGGAGAGACCAGGCACACGGATCCGTAGACGGCATGCGCAACGAGGGTGTCTGCCCACAAGAAGAAGCTCTTGTCGGGCCTCAGTGCAAAGTAGTCGAGCGTGCCCGACCCGTGGCGTTCGACGACGTCACGGGCGAGTAAAAGGCCCTCAGGACCGGAGACGACCGTCCCGTCAGCGGATGCTCCAACCCGGCCGCCGGAGGTGAACTCGGCGGGTATGCGCTGGCCCTGTGGAATCGCCGTGGCGGCGGGCTCTCCGGCTAGCGGCGGAACGCTGGAGGCGCTTACGTTGCGAGAAGGGCCAGCGGCGAGTCCCCTGCGAGCGACCACGGGGCGGAAGGCGACGCCTAGAGCGGCTACCAGTAGCCCCACCGATGCCGTCAGCATCGCTGGCGACAGGAACGTCTCGATCCTCGGTGGTAGGGTCACAGCCGAACTTCCGACCATCCGGGCGATAGCCGCTTCGAAAGCGTGAGGCCACGAGACCGTCGGGTTCAAAGAGTTTCGTGCGTGATCGAGGGTCGTGGAAAGCTCCACGGCCAGGGTCCCAGCGGCCAGCACGAGCCCGCCAGCGACGGCCACGGTAGCCAGTCCCCGTCCCGCCGCCAACACGTCGGATTGGGCGCGAAACGACTCTCTGTAGACGTACAGCAGCACGGCCGATACGAGCGCCACGGTCACCTCACCTACGTCTATGCCTTTGATCAGGTGAAGTATCGCCACACCGACAAGCAACAGTTCGCACACGACCCAGGCTCTGCGCTGGCCCCGCCGAACGCTCCTGGCGATCACGATCAGGCCTACCCCTAAAAAGGCCGCCCCGGCGGCAGCCACCTCGGGGACGATCAGCGGGAAAAGGTTACGGATAAACGTCAGCCTGTCAGCAGCTGGGTCCGACATTGCCGAGATCAAAGATCCGAAGCCGACCGCCATTAGCAGAAGCGCAGCGAACCTACGTACCCGCCGGTCGCGCCTCTCGGCGGAACGTCTAGGTGGCCACGAGTCGCCCTGGGGGAACCGGGCCACCAAGACTGGTAAGCCTTCAGGGGACGAGGGCCTCTCGGTACGGTTGGCGACGATCCTCTCCAATAGGGTCGACCCGGGAAGGTCCCTGCAAGAGTGGGACAGGCTGATCGACGGGCCTGTCTCGGCGCTTCGTAGTTCCAACCAGGACACCACTGACCTGGACAGGAAAGGAGCCGGAAGTCCTATCCCGGGCAACCGGCTCGGGTATCCCGAGACGACCTCGGTGAGCGCTCCTGCGTTGGCGTAGAACCCGCTCCCGAGGTTGGCCAGCTCCGCCCTACACGTGTGGCCGGTAATAAGACCCCAGTAGCCCTCGCCGATTAGAGCACGCGCCGCTGAGCGAGCGCGGGCGTTAGGGTCTGTCAGGGCGGCATCTTCGACGGCGAGCGCGCCTAAAGCCCGGTTGGTGGTCCTTATAGCCGCTGCGGCCATACCGAACAGCAAGATCAACTCCACTGCGACGGCTACCGCGAAAAGGTCGAAGCGGGTTGTCAACCCACCGCGACGTGCAGAGCTGAGGACAGCTGCTGGGACACGGAGGGCGAGTGCGGCCACGAAAGCCGCGACTATCAGCCAACTGGCGTGCACGAGGCGCCTATAGACGAGGCGTGAGACCACGAACCTGGACAGCGAACCCACGTCGTCGAGTCGATCGAGGCCGCTCAGCCATCCCGACGAGTCCGTGCGAGCAAGGAGGCGACGTCGTCCCGAAGAGGTTCGCGATCGCAGAGCAGGGACCACCAGTGCGCGAACGTGGCTCGCGTAGGGCGAGTCGAGGCTGTTGCGCGGGTCGGAAGGGGCGCTCAGAGGGTCGAATGTTCGACCCGACTCGACCCGAACCGTTCTAACTCCGTCGCCGTGTCGTAAGTGCAAGTCCGCCGCGAGTGCGACCTCGGCGCTCAGAACCGAAGACACGGCCTGGCGATATCCGGCGTCGGCTGCCAAGAGGGAGTCGCGGTCCCCGGCGAGGATGACCACCCTCCTCGAGTCGCCAGCAGCGTAGGAGCTGATGGCGTCTTCAAGCGCCGGGTGAGAGTCCAGCACCAAGGACGGGTCGTCGGGCGAGTCGAGCAGGTTGCCTGCTATCACGAGCGCACCAGGAGCAGTCTCGCCTGTGATCCTTCGCGCCAACAGGTCGATGCGCTCTCCGTCTTTCTGGGACGGGGAGCATGACAGCCTGATATCGGAGATTACAAGGGCTTGCGCCCCTGCGGGTAGGTCTATGTCGACTAGGTCGGGTATCTCGTCCGCAAAGGCCAACGCAACCGAAAATGCTACTACCGTCGTGGGGTGTCCGACCGTCACCTGACAAACAGACGAGACCCCAACCGAAGCTGGATTTGGAGCCACCCGGGAGTGGTCCCGGGACGGGCCGTCATATTCGACATGGACGGCGTGCTATCCGACGCGGCAAGCCGCCAGCACTACCTCGAAGGCGCACGGCGGGACTGGGAGGCCTTCTTCGACTCGTGCGGGGACGATCCCCTGATCGACGAGGTAGCTCGCCTTCTGGAACTGCTCGACCCAGAGCTGCTGATAGTGCTTCTCACTGCCAGGCCCTCGAGGGTGTCACCCCAAACCCTGGCGTGGCTGGCACGCTACAAGCTGCGATGGGACCTGCTGGTCATGCGTGACCGTGGGGACTACGACACTGCACCCGACTTCAAGCGACGATCAGTCCGGGCGCTTCGCGACTTCGGGTTCGTCCCTCTGCTGGCCTTCGAAGACGACAGGCGTAACGTGGAGATGTTCCACGACGAGGGCATCCCAGCTGTGTACATCCATTCCGGCTACTACGACTGAAATCTTCGCGTCTTTTCACCTTCTTGGGCCACCATGATCTACGTGTACAGAAACGCTGTGAAGACCACGGTCATACTGACCCTGCTAGCCGCACTGTGCGTCGGGGTAGGGAGTTTCTTCGGTTCGGCTGGAATAGTGATCGGCCTGATCATCGGATTAGCTTTCACCGGAGGGTCGTACTGGTTTTCCGATTCGATCGCTATTAGAGCCTCCCGTGCAGTTCCCGTGTCCGAAGCCGAGATGCCGCAGTACTACGCGGTCGTGCGGGACCTTTGCGGCCGTGCGAAGATGCCCATGCCACGCCTGTACGTAACGCCGGACCGCCAGCCAAACGCCTTTGCCACGGGACGCAACCCTGACCACGCGGCTGTCGCTGTCACGGCCGGCATCCTCGACATATGCACCTGGGAAGAGATGCGGGGGGTGCTCGCCCACGAACTGTCCCATGTCGGCAACAGGGACATTCTCATATCGTCTGTGGCTGCGACGATAGCGATGGCGGTTACGCTTCTCGCCCGGATGGCGGCATGGGGCGGATTGTTCTTCGGCGGGCTCGGAAACCGCCGCGACGAAGGAGAGAACATCCTAGAACTGCTGGCAATGCTCATACTCGCACCACTAGCAGCGACCCTTCTGCAACTCGCCCTGTCTAGGAGCAGGGAGTTCGAAGCGGACCGCTCCGGGGCGAAGCTGATCGGCGACGGTGAACCCTTGGCGCGTGCCCTGGCCAAGCTCGACGCTGCGAGCCGTCAGATCCCAATGCCCTATGTGCGACGTGAGATGGCCGGAATGTACATTGTCAACCCGCTCGCGGGCATGAACGTCTCGATGAAGCGCCTGTTCTCTGATCATCCTCCGACCGAGGAACGAATCGCACGTCTCAGGTCGCGGAGTTGGGGTAAGTAGAGCCTGAAAGGCTCAATCCCGGAAGTTCTCAAACTGCAGCGGAACTGGAAAGTCCTGTTCCTTCAGCCCGGCGATAACCGCCTGAAGGTCATCTCGCTTCTTCGCTGTCACCCGAACCTGCTCGCCTTGAGTCGTCGAGGACACGCCTTTCGGTCCGCTGTCTTTGATCCACCGATTGATCGCCTTGGCGTTGTCGGCGGACAGGCCCGACTTGATCAGCACTGTCTGTCGGGCCGTTCCCTTGGAAGCTTCTTCGACCTTCTGAGCGTCGAGGCACTTCAACGACACCTGGCGCTTGACGAGCTTCTCCTCAAGGACCTGCAGCACAGCTCGCAGACGGTCCTCCGTCGCCGAGTGGAGCCGCAGCTCCATGCCGGACAGTTCCACGGATGAATCGGTACCTTTGAAGTCGAAGCGGGTTGACAGCTCGCGTTGCGCCTGATCTACGGCGTTGCGAACTTCCTGCATGTCGACCTGGGACACTATGTCGAAGGTGGGCATGTTCCTACGCTAACCGATGTCTGCCTTATAGTCCTGTCGTGGAACTTCTACCTCTCCTCGACGGCCGCCACGCAGCCTGTGAAGTGTCGAATCCGGCGCTTACTGTAGCTGGTCGTTCGCTGCGCGCCGAGGAGCTCATTGCGGCTGCGGGGGCTTTGGCAGCCCGCCTAGAGGGCCTCCCGTCTGTCGGCATATACGCAGACGCGACCCTTGAGACCGTCGTGGCGGTGGTCGGGGCGCTCATGGCTGGAGTGCCGTTGGTGCCTTTGGCCCCAGACGCCGGGCCGCTGGAGGTGGACCACATAAAGCGCGACAGCTCCATAGACATCGTGCTCAACACCGAGCAGTATCCCGTGGACGTCACAGCGCGGGGCGACTTCAAGCCAAGCCACACCCTGGAAGGCTCGCGCACGGCGATGGTTTTATACACCAGCGGGACGACCGGCCTTCCCAAGGGCGTTGTTCTCAGCGCTTCAGCCATCGCCACGGACCTGGACCTCCTTGCCGAGGCGTGGGGCTGGACGCCCGGTGACGTTTTGGCTCACGGTCTACCCCTGTTTCACGTCCACGGTCTCGTCCTCGGGGTGATCGGAGCCCTAAGGGTTGGCAGCCCCCTGATTCACACTGGCCGTCCCGACCCAGCCGGCTATGCGGCGGCCGTAGAAGAGCGGGGTGCGACGATGCTTTTCGGGGTCCCGACGGTCTGGTCCCGGGTGGCTGCGTCTGCGTCGGCAGCCCAAAGCCTCAAGACCGCGCGCCTGCTGGTATCGGGCAGTGCAGGCCTGCCTGTCCCAGTGTTCGACAAGCTGAGGGTGGTGTGCGGGCAGGGTCCTCTGGAGCGCTACGGCATGACCGAGACGCTCATAACCGTGAGTGGCCGCTGCGGAGAGCCGAGACGGCCGGGTTGGGTCGGCCGGTGTCTCCCCGGGGTTCGCAGTCGTGTCGTGGATGACGACGGGACCGAGCTACCTCACGACGGGGAGAGCGTCGGGGAACTAGAAGTGATCACTCCGACCGTCATGGACCGTTACCTGAATCTCCCCGAGGCCACCGCCGGTTGCTTCGCCGAGGACGGCTGGTTCAGGACCGGGGACGTCGCGAGCATCGATGGCGAAGGGTGGCATCGTATAGTAGGCCGCCGTTCTGTGGACCTGATCAAATCAGGCGGGTACAGAATCGGGGCCGGGGAGGTCGAGTCCGCACTGCTCGCGCATCCGGATGTCAAAGAGGCCGCTGTCGTCGGCGAGGCCGACCCCGATCTGGGTCAGGTCGTAGTCGCTTACGTGGTAGCAGACACGGCGCTGAGTACGAGCGACCTTTCGGATTTCGTCGCAGGGCTACTGTCGGTGCACAAGAGGCCGCGGCGGGTGGAAATGAGGGAAGCACTTCCCCGCAACGCTATGGGCAAAGTCCAAAAGGCCCGGCTCAGCGAGCGATGACGGCACATCGAGCTGTGCCGCCGGTCTTAGCGCTGTTTGGCTAGGGCCTACTCCCTCAACTGAGGCGAGCGAAGGAAGGTGGGCGTTTCTGCAAGAACGAACTGACGCCTTCCTTGAAGTCGCCCCGTGTGAAGCTTTCGCTCATCAGCCGGAGAGCTTCGCTCTCTGCGTCGGCTAGCGATGTTGTCAGATGCCTGTAAACCTGTCGTTTCATCACGGCTATCGACGCTGGAGAGCATCGGGCGGCCAAGTCTTTGATGTACTCCAGTGCGTGTGTCAGCACTTGATCGGCGGGCAGGGCTTTTTGCACCAAGCCCATCGAAGCTGCCTCTGTGCCCGACACCCGCCGTGACGAGAAAAGAAGATCCATGGCGCCACCCGCTCCGATCTGACGAGTCAGGAGCCACGACAAACCCCACTCGGCCACTAGCCCGCGTTGTGCGAAGGCGGTTAGTAGCGGGGCGTCCTCGGCCATGAAGCGGATGTCGCAGGATAGGGCTATAGGTACCGCCATGCCGGCGATCGGACCGTTGATAGCGGCGACGACAGGCTTGCGCAGACCCATCAGCCACGTGTAGGTCCCGCTGAAGTCCTCTGGAAGGTCGTCGAAGAAGTCCGCCGGAACATCCACGTCGGAGTCGTCAGTGTCGATGGTCCCGCCGCCGCTGAGCGTTGCCAGGTTGCGCATGTCCGCTCCGGCGCAGAAAGCCCTTCCTGCTCCGGTCACGACTATACCGACGACGGCTGGGTCGTGCTCGGCCTGGTAGACGGCATGGCGGAACTCTGCCGCCATGCGCTGTGTCCAAGCGTTCAGAGACTCAGGGCGGTTGAGGGTGACTGTCGCCACTGGATCGTCGACGTCGTAGATGATCTCCTTGTACATACCTCTATCATGACCTCCTGCGCCAAGGCGCGCCACGATGTCTACCCGGGATCGTCCGCTTGGATTGGCGGTGGTCTCGGAGATAAGCTATGCTTTGCGACGTCAGGGTCGGTGCCCGAGTGGCCAAAGGGAGCAGACTGTAAATCTGCCGGCGTAGCCTACGGTGGTTCGAATCCGCCCCGGCCCACAGCAAAGCCCCAGAAGGAGGTCCCTCTGGGGCTTTGACATTTATAGATGCCAGCCGATTCGCATTGCGGGTCGGCTGAAGCTGAAGCGAGATCAGGCGGCGCTGCGGACTACTTCGCCGGCTGCTTACGGGTCCGGCTTACTGCTTTGCCCGTCGCCTTGGGTGCAGTCTTGGAGGGAGCGCTCGACGGTGCCTTGGCAGCCGCCTTGGGAGCTGGCTTAGCGGTCGACTTAACCGGACCTTTACGTGCCGACTTGGCTACCGTGCTCGCCTTGGATGCCGCGCGAGGCTTAGGTGGCTCGGCGACGGTCTCGACAGCGGGCTCGGGTGCATCAGCGGCCGCAGTCGACGACTTTGCAAGCCGGCTGGCTCGCCCGTCTGAGAGGGTGTAGTCCTCGACGACTATGTCCTCTCCGAGGAGGCTCTTCAGTGAGCGCAAGGTCGCACCCTTGGCGCGTGGTTCGTCGAATATCTTTGATCCGAGAAGCTCAGTGCCGCTCGTGCCAACGAGCGAAATGCGGCTACCGCCTTTGCTGGCGGTCACGACAAGTTTGGCTGCCAAGGTGACTCCTGTGTAGTCCGGGGAAGTTGCGCCATCATGATATCACCAAATAGCAAGAAGAGGGGATCATTTACGCTTTTGCGCGTTTGTATAGGCCGTGATTCGTGTCAGACGACGTCTGCGCGATTCAGGGGAAGTATGTCCTCCGTCGATTGGCGTGTGCCGTGCCGCAGGGACAGGTCCTTTCGTGGTCGATCTGCCAGCATTCGAAGTGCCTGTAGAGCGACAAACCAACAGCAAGGTTCAGCTGATTGACATCAGCATCTTCTCGACTGTCTCTATCGGATATCCGTCCGCTGCCGCTCGTTCTGGGTCAGAGAGACAATAGGCCAAGCCGGCGGCAACGAGCTTGAGGCCCGCTCGGTCGACCGCCTTGGAGATCGCTGCCAGCTGCGTGACCACGTCCTTGCACTCGCGGCCTTCGCTGAGCATCCGCTCGACACCTTGGACCTGTCCGCCGATCCGCCGTAGTCGCTTGCGAACGTCGTCTAGAACTTCCTCGGGAATATCCACGGTTCAACTATACCCCACCCGGTATCAGATTTTTCTGTTATGATACCCCCCTGGGTACCTCAACCCAGGTCTTGCAGGCGCCGACGACGGACAGCGCCGGCGAGGCAAGGCAACCTAACTTCAGGAGAAGATGCATGCTGACTGATACGCCACACGGTGCCAACGACTCTGTGGGCGACGAGAGACGCTCAGGGGGCCACAGCGCCACTGGTGCTGACGGCGCAGCAGGTTCGCAGGGGTACGGGCTAATGGCGAGACTCGGAGCGTGGACAGGAGGTCATCTGAAGGCTGTTCTGGCCGTATGGCTGGTCGTGCTTATCGGGTTTGGTCTCTTTGCGCCATCGGTTGAGTCTTCTCTCGCTGGTGCAGGATGGCAGGATTCGACGAGCCAGTCCGTCGCAGCCCGAAACGTGATCGACAAGTACTTCGGTGGCCTTGGAGCAACCGCTTTGCAGGTTGTGGTTGTGGATCACAACGCTCCTATAGCTTCCGACTCAGCGGCACAGACAGCCGTCGCCCGTGCAGAGGCCCTTCTTCGCTCCAACCGGGACGTTTCCACCGTCGTCGATCCCTCTCCCGGGCTGTCGCTTTCGGCGGACGGAAGGACAGCGATAATCACGGCTGGGGCTGCTGCCGGGCCGAACACCATGGTGAAAGCAGCTGAGGCTCTCGCAGGGCCGATCGGGCGACTCGGGTCAAGCCGTGTCAGCGTTACCCTGACCGGTGACAGTGCACTATGGGCCAACTTCAACTCGGCGAACCATTCGGCGATGATGCGGTCGGAGATGCTCTCCTGGCCGGTCACGCTGGCGATTCTCGCAATAGCCTTCGGGAGCATCGTCGCAGCCGGACTTCCATTGATGCTGACAATGGCTGGACTTTTGGTCGCAGCCGGTGCCCTGGTACTGGCTAACCACCTTGCCCCAGTGTCTATATGGGCTTTGAACTTCGCTTTGATGTTCGCACTTGCGCTTGGTATCGACTACGCACTATTCCTAGTGGTCCGCTTCAGGGCTGCTCTGCATCGTCGCGCTGCGATGCCCGGTGACAGGGCGACATCGGTAGCCGCCGTCGCAGAGACCATGGCTACTGCCGGTAAGGCGGTGGCATTCTCGGCCCTGACTGTTCTTGGATCTCTCGCAGCCATACTGATTGTCCCTAGCCCGGCCTTTCGCTCAATGGCTCTAGGGATCATGCTCTCGGTGGTAGCGGTCCTTGCTGCGACCCTCACTCTACTGCCGGCGGTGCTCGGTGCATTGGGTACCAAGGTCAATTCCGGTAGGCTACGACTTCGGCGCAGCAGTTCCGCTCGGGCCGGCGAGGGCTCCAGTTCTGCCGCCGCGCACCCGCACGGACACAAATTCGAGCTCAAGCTTCACGGATGGGGGCGGGTCCTGTGGGCGCACCCTTGGCGAGCCGCAGCTGCGGGCCTCGTCGTCCTGATCGCCGCTGCCGTGCCTGTCATTGGACTCAGGACGTCGATGCCGTCAATAACCATCATCCCTTCCTCTGCGAACGCCCGAGTCGGCTACAACCAAGTTGTGGCGGCGTTCGGACCGGGCGCACCGGGAACACTTCAAGTGGTCGTCCCAGCGCCAGACAACAAGGCGGCCGTCGGCACTTTGGAGCATCTGCACGGCGTCGCCGGTGTCGTCGCCGGTCCGAGCGCTCATGGGTACACACTTGACAACGTGGTTCCTTCAAGCGGCCCATCGTCACCCGAGACGGGTGCCACCATTACCTCCATGAGGAAGGTCCTGCCCGCCGGTAGTCTGGTGGGTGGCGCCGCAGCAGAGAACTTCGATCTCCAACACGCCCTTTCGAGCAGGACACCGCTGGTTCTGTCCATCCTCGCCGTGATGGGATTCCTGCTTCTCCTGCTTGCGCTCGGGGCGCCATTGGTCGCCGCAGCAGGCGTGGCCGTGACAGCTCTTTCGGTGGCTGGTGCGTTCGGAGTTGCACGTCTCACCTTCCAGGACGGCTATCTCTCCGGGCTTCTAGGGTTCACGCCGCAGGGCTTCGTCGACGCATGGGGTCCGCTGTTCTTCGGGGCGATGGTGTTCGGTGTGTCTATGGACTACACGCTGTTCCTCCTCTCCGCCGCCAAGGAGCGCTACGAAACCCACACCGACCCCGAACACGCCATGGTGGGAGCGGTGGGGACGTCAGGGCGGGTGGTAGTTTCCGCGGCGGCCGTGATGATCGCCGTGTTCCTGACCTTCGCCCTGTCGGGACCTCTCGCCCCAAAGGAAATGGGAGTGATACTTGCTACCGCCGTTGCGCTTGATGCGTTCGTCGTGCGGATGGTGCTCCTACCCGTGGTCCTACGTCTGGGTGGCCACAAGGCATGGCATCGTCCAAGGTGGCTTGCTAGCATCGTTCCTCACGTGAAGTTCTCGCACTGAGACCTCGGTGGGTGACAACGACGTATGGACGAAGAACTCGAAAAACACTGGGACGACAAGTACACCGACGGTGGAGCCGGGGTTAGCTGGTATCAAGACGACCCGGCAGTTTCCCTTGAGCTGATTGCGACAGTGTCCCCGTCGAGGTCCGAGGCGGTCATCGACGTCGGAGGAGGAGCCTCCCCCCTAGTGGGGAGGCTCCTCGCCCTCGATTACGTTGACGTCACCGTAATCGATATCTCTCGGGTGTCGCTCGCCCAGTCGGCGTCGCGCAACCGCTCTGACGGTCGGGTCACCTACATCCACGGAGACATTCTCGGCTGGGTGCCACAGCGTGAGTACCGGTTGTGGCACGACCGGGCCGTCCTGCACTTTCTAACCGAACCCAGTGACGTAGATCGCTATCGCAAGGTTCTCGGGGAAGCCCTGGGAGTTGGTGGCACAGCCATAATCGGCGTCTTCTCCGACGACGGCCCACAGTACTGCTCCGGGCTGCCGGTCAGGCGTTACAGCCCCGTCGAACTAGCTGGCGTTCTGGGGGACCGCTTTGAGGTGGTCGCCCAGAGGCGTGAGCTTCACCGGACGCCGGCCGGCGCCGAGCAGGCTTTCACCTGGATCGCAGCTAAACGAACCTAACGGTGGGCGTCTAGAGCCTCACGGTCGAGGAGGGCTTCAACCTTCGAAGGCGCCGTGTCTGCCCGCCCCGGAGGCAAACAGGCTCGCCCCTTGCTGTGCTCCGGCGGCGAGTGACTGCCGTCCCAGCATGAATTCGAAGTCCATAGCGCCGGACTCGGAGTGCCCGTGTTGGTGATGCAAGGAGCGAAGGTCGTTTCGCAGGCACGTCTGGGGAAACCCGCACAGTTGGCGTGCCAGGTCCTGGGCTGCTTTCAAAGTCGTTCCGGGTGGGACAACCCTGTTGGCCAGGCCGATCTGAGCCGCCTCAGTGGCGTCGACGGGTCGGCCGGTCAGGATCATGTCCGCTGCCCTGCTGGTTCCTATAAGCCTAGGCAGTCGCACCGTCCCACCGTCGATCAGAGGTACCCCCCAGCGCCTGCAGAACACGCCGAACACAGCGTTCTCGGCTACGACGCGAAGGTCGCACCAAATGGCTAGCTCGAGACCTCCAGCGACGGCGTAGCCTTCAACGGCGGCTACGACAGGCTTTGAGAGGCTCATCCTGGTCGGTCCCATCGGCGCGTGGCCTGACGACCGCACCCGGTTTGCCCGACTTGTGCCGATTGCCTTCAAGTCCGCTCCAGCGCAGAACGAGCCTCCCTCCCCATAGAGTACGGCTACCGAGGTGGCGTCGTCTCCCTCGAATGCTTCGAAGGCCGCTGCAAGCTCATCCGACATCACCCCGTCGACTGCGTTGCGCCTATCAGGTCTGGCCATTACTACAGTCAGCACCGGACCGTCTCGAAGAACCCGGATCGACTGGTAGTCGGCGACAGTCCGCTCGCCGGGTTCAGGTGTATCGTGGGTCACCTAATACCTCCCGTGGACGACCATACCCGCTACGAGGCGACAAGGCTTGTGACGCTTCGCCGAAACTTGTTTCCCCACCTGCTTGACAGATCTTCCTGTACGGGACACAATGTTCGTACATTTGTCGGTTTCGCCGATAGCCGTGTACCAGGGGAGGAACCTTATGCCAGACAGCACCCGACATCGCATTCTCATAGTCGGAGGGGGAACCGCTGGGATCAGCATCGCCGCCAGGCTTGTCAAGGCGGGGGAGCGGGACGTCGCGGTGATCGAGCCGTCCGACGTTCACTACTACCAGCCCCTGTGGACGCTAGTCGGAGCCGGGTGCGCCAAGATAGAGCAGACTGTCAGACCCGAACTGTCGGTGATGCCGAAAGGGGTTTCTTGGATCAAGGACCGAGCAGCCGATGTGGACCCGGATTCCCAGAGCGTCGGACTCGAGTCCGGCCGCTCCGTCGGATACGACTTCCTTGTCGTTTGTCCCGGGATCGCACTCGACTGGGACCGGTTGCCCGGGTCGGCCGAGACGTTGGGTTCCAACGGGGTGTCGAGCAACTACCAAGTCGACCTCGCCCCCAAGACGTGGGAGATGATCCAAGGCATGCGACGCGGGACTGCCGTGTTCACGATGCCGTCAGGGCCGATCAAGTGCGCCGGAGCACCGCAGAAGATCGCCTACCTTGCCTGCGACTGGTGGCGCAAACAGGGCGTACTATCGGATATCAAAGTTGTGCTTTTGCTTCCCACGCCGGCGATGTTCGGTGTTCCGGAGTTCTCCAGGGTCTTGGACGGCGTAGCCGCCCGATACGGTATCGACGTGCGCCTCTGTCACGAGGCCGTGGAGGTCCACCCTGAGGTCAAGGAGCTCGTAGTAGCGGACCGCTCGGACGGGGGGGACCACAAGTTCACGCTCGGCTACGACTTTGCTCATCTCGTTCCGCCGCAAAGCGCTCCTGCTTGGATCAAGAGGGGTCCGCTCGCTGACCCGGCCAACCCGGCTGGCTACGTCGAGATCGACAAGAACACGATGCGCCATGTGCGCTATCCGAACGTGTTCAGCCTCGGCGACGCCGGGTCGTCGCCGAACTCCAAGACCGGAGCGGCAGTGCGCAAACAAGCTCCAGTGGTGGTCGACAACCTCCGAGCTGTCATGGCCGGCAAAGATCCCAAAGCAAGCTACGACGGTTACGCGTCGTGCCCCCTAACGACAGCGCGTAACAAGATGCTCCTCGCTGAGTTCGACTACACGATGAAACCCCACCCGACGATCCCGGTGATCGACACCAAAAAAGAACGCTACGACATGTGGCTTCTCAAGCGTTACGGGCTTCCTTTCCTATACTGGAACCTGATGCTGAAAGGGAAAGCCTGAAATGACTGTGGAGATGCCATGTGCCGCGCGGTGAAATGCCGGACCTGCGGTAAGACGACCTGGGCTGGCTGCGGCGAACACGTCGAGCAGGTTCTCGGCTCGGTACCGATCGACGAACGCTGCCAAGGTCACGGCAAGGCGGAAGCAACAGGTGGTAGCTGGCTGAAGGGTCTGTTGAGGCGGGCCTGAACGGCGCCACCCGGATATCCCCGGCACATCTCATGCCTTTTACACGTCTGAATCGACGCAGCGGCGAGCCGCTATGGGTCCAGATCCTCACCGACCTTGAGACCAGATTGGACGCGGGGGAGTTCGAGGAGCGCTTCCCGAGTGACGTCGAGCTGACAAGCCGTTACAACGTCAGTCGCCAAACCGTGAGGGAGGCGGTCCGCCGGCTTCAGCAGGACGGTCGCCTTGACCGCAGCCGCGGCCGCGGGACGTTCGTCCGTCCTCGCTCCCTTGAGCAGACCCTTGGAACGATCTACAGTTTGTATCGCTCTGCCGAGGAGCAGGGCTTCGCGCAGGAAAGCGTCGTTCGGTTCTTGGAGGAGAGAACCGATCCCAAAGCGGCGGAGGCACTGGGATGCCACCCCGACGAGCCGCTTGTCTACCTGGAGCGTCTTCGACTGATCGACGGGAGCCCCGTCGTCTTGGACTGCTCCTGGCTTCCTAAGAGGATAGCTGCGCCGATATTCGAGGCCGACTTCCACAGGACCGCTTTGTATTTCGAGTTGGAGTCCCGATGCTCTATAAGACCGGATTCGGGATGGGAGCACGTAGCCCCTGTGATGCCGACGGCGGTACAGCGCGAGCTGTTGGGGATCCGGCCTCGGGTTCCAGCCTACGGTATCGAGCGACTCGCATGCCAGGGGGATCTCCGGGTCGAGTGGCGCCACGGAGTGATACGAGCAGACCGGTTCTCGTTCGTTACCAGGTGGTCCGGCGGGCGGGTCGCTGCGGCCTTCGAAGCGCCCCCGCGCTGGGTTGCGGATCAGGTCGCCTCGGAGGAGGTATTCGTGGGTGACGGCGAAGTGTCAGGTGCCCCCGAACCGTCAGGTGCTTGAGTCACCGGTCGCCCCGCTGGTCAACAACAGGCTGTAGGAGACGAACTTCTCGCCGCTGCGGCTCGTCACCTCGCTCCCCGCTGTCCAACCGAGAGCATCGTAGAAGCTGCGCGCTGCCATGTCGGGTGGTGTCACCAGAACCAACTTGCCCAGTCCTTCAGAGCGGGCAAGTTCGACCGTCCGGTCGACAAGAGCCCGCCCCGCCCCAGAGCGTTGCAGCGCCGGGTCAACCATCAGGTGTGTTATCTCCCCGATCCGCGAACCGCTGGCTGGTGAGGGGGCACTGGGCGTGCCAGAACCCCTCCGGTCCAGGGTGAACCTAGCCCGGAGGTGACGCCACAGGGCGCGTGAATAGCGTCCGGACCTTGTGACGGCGAGCTCGTAGGCGAGTCGGGGCCGGGTCGCTGCTGAAGCTACCATCCTCGCCGCCAGCTTTGGTCCTGACTGGGTGAGCATCGACTTGTAGTGCGAGGCGGGATCCAGCGACCCGAGCATCACGCCTACCAGGCGCCCTTCGCGGTCCCTCGCTGCCAGAGCCAGACCGCAGGGGCTGCGGACCCAGGCGCGGTGGTACTCGGCGAGAAAGCCGGGCCCGAAGCGAGCCAGGAACTCCATCCCCAGGGTGGCCTGGTGGATGAGGGCCGACTGGTCGCACTCCGAGGCCTCCATAGGGCCAACTTCCAGCTCGTAGCGGGCCCTGTCGATGCCCGACGCGTCAGTCAAGCAGACCTTCAGGCCGAGCTGTTCGGCCGAAGACGGCCGGCGACGAACGCTGCCTCTGCGACGACCCGCCCCGAATCGAACACCTCGAAACCGGCCGCTGCGAGCATCGACTCCCACGAAGACATCGGCTCAGGGCATTCTTGGCGGGCGACGAGCATCTTCCATGCGTTCTTGGCTATCCGCCACCAGCCGGCCGGCCCACGCTTGGCTATCGACCTTACCTTACCGGCGATGATCTGGCGCCCTTGGGCGTCGCCTGTCAAACCGAACATCATGTCTCCCACGACTATGCGACCGCCGGGGCGCAACCACCCGGCGCAGCGGCCGAGAAGCTCGACTTTCTCGGGGTGGCGCAAGTGGTGCAACGCGTAGTTCGACACGATCACGTCGACACTAGTGTCGGGCAGCCGGAGCGCCTGCAGTGTGCTCAGCTGGGTGTTTACGTTGCTCAGACCCTGGTCGGCAGCCCGGTCCTGGAGGATGCGCAGCATGTCGGAGCTGAAGTCCACGGCCAGAACCGAGCGCGCTTCGGGAGCTAGCTTCAGGGCAACTTGACCGCTGCCAGATCCGAGGTCGACGACGTCCAGGTCCGCCACCGGTGCCGCCTTGTCGCAGACAGCGGCGGTAACCTTCTCCAGGCCGGGCATAGCGGAGTGATCCCAGCTTTCCGCCCGGCGGTTCCAAGTCCGGCTCTGGAACCCGGTCCGCCGGTCGGGGGCCTGTACCGATCGAAGATCTTTCACACCTCCAAACTAGTTGGTCGGCCGACGCGGCGGGCTTAGCCTCCGCTGAAAGTGGGCGAGAAGCAGTTGCAGTCGAGCGCCATTACGGGCCCGATGGTGCTCCGGGGCAGCTACCCACCAGCGGCACGCTCTCAGCCCCGCTCACCAAAGACGCGACCGGGCCCTGCGAGCTTGCGAGAGCCCCGAGCTGGGAGGTCGACACGGCGGCCCCGTCGAGGTACTTTTCCAAGAATGCGACGGTGACAGAGCGGGCGACCAGCAGCTCCGGGCCGACCGGGGCGCTGTAAGCAGAAAGGTGGGTGGCGGCTGGGATCGCAAGGTAATACCGGGGTTGGGGTGCTCCGTCGTAGATCTGCTCGCTGCAAGCGGGGAAGTTCACCGGGTCCGCGCCCCCTTGGACCACGAGGATCGGCGGCGATCCGTGAGCGAAGTAGCTGTCGCCGAACGGGGTCCACTCCGCCCCGGAGAGGATGACAGCGGCCTTTATGCGAGCGTCCATGCAGCAGGCTCCAGCCGCCGCTGCGACGCTGACGTCCCCCCCGTCGGACTGGCCGGCGACCGCTACCTTGGTGGGGTCGACCAGACCGGAAATGGAAGCTGGAACATACGGGGAACCCCCGACGAAGTCGGTGATCACCTGGGAGAGCTCAGAAGGGTGGTTCACCATGTCGTACTCGACGAGAGGCGAGCTGGGGAGAGTGTCGGGGTAGCTGACCTCCGCTACGACGAACCCGGCGGCTGCCCAGGTGCTGATCAGCGGAAGGTACACGGCAGGGTCGATGTCGAAACCCGGAGAGAAGACCACCAGCCCGAAGCGTTCCGACCCCGACGCCACCTGAGGGTACAGAACGGTAGTCGGCAACGCCACCGTCGCCCCGCTGAGGTTGTGACCTTGGATGGAAAGATCAGCCGTCGCCACGGTGTAGGTCTGAGCGGTAGGGCTCGTGGTGGGAGGCGATGTCGGGGGGATCGACGACGCTGTCGTGGCAGAGACGGTCGTAGCGGTCGAAGTGGGCAGGCTGGTACCGGTGTCAGCTTGGCCAGTGCCGACCGGAGCGGGCCTCTCAGTGCGAGCGCTCGTCGTGGCCGGCGAAGAATGGTACTGATCTACCAGGACCAGTCCCGCTAGCGCTAAGGCCGTGACCGCGAGTAGCAGCCTGACCCGGTTCTCCCGTGAGGACCGCATCTCAACAACCTAGCCTGGCCGCCTCGTGAGCCCGGGGTCAGCCGGCGGGGACGGTCAGCGGCGGAACTGTGGTCGCCGGGACCGTTATAGGCGAGCCCCCGCCGCCGTTCGACGTGGCGGCAGACCCGGTCACCACCGGGTTTCCTGCTCCCTTGGTCATGATCAGCAACACTTCCAAGGTTCCTGAGCTTTGCGTCGTGACTAGCCCGGCGATGCTTGGGTTGGCTATGTGCCATGTGGCGAAGGTGATTGGTATGTCAGCCAGGATCTCCAGCGAAGACGAAGTCCGCTCGCCGGTAAGGGTGAACGATACCGGCGCGCTTACACCGTGCATGTCGAGGAGCCCGGTCGCCGGGTAGCTGCGTACTACCCCCACAGCCGGGATGCTCCCGAGCGCTACCGGCGTTGTGAGCTTGAACGTCGCAGTCGGGTATGCAGCCGTGTCCATTATCCGCCCGCGAAACTGGGCGTTGCGTGCCGACTGGTCGCTCACCACGCTGGCCATGTCCACCCCGAAGCTCGCCGACGTTACCGACGTGGAGGTGATCGTCAGGGAACCCCACACCTTGGAGGTGCGTCCGACGGCGGTGGTGTGCTGGCCGAGGAGGATCTCGCCGACCCTGTAACCTGCCACAGAGCCTGGTCCCACGTTCCAGGTTCCGGCCACGGAAGCGCCTGACGTGGAGCCGCCCGCTGCTGAGCTGCCCGATCCGCCTGCATGCGCCGGCACGGTGGTGGCGGAGGCTGTCGTCGGAAGCGTCAGCTTCGCAGGTGCCGCCCCTTCGACGAAGTGGATGAACACGTAAGGACCGCCGACGGCCAGTGCCACTACGGCAACCACAGCGCCAACCACCCATCTCAAGTGCCTTCGAACGAATCCCACAGCGGCCATCTCCTCATCTGACCTACGGTTGCGCAACTGCTTCGGATGGAGACTAGACCTGCGAATCTGACTTGGCGCTTAGAGAAGCCTCAGAGAAGACTCAGAGGCTTGTGCCGTCATGCCATGGATGTGAGGTCGGTCAACCCGCCGGTGTGGCGGGCAGCGAGACCGTAATGAAGTCGCGTGACTCCTCGGTCGGGCCGAGGTACCGGGTGGCCGGGCGCTGCATCTGGGGGTACAGCTTCTGCGGCTGGACTTGAGACGGATCAGCGGGGTTGGGGTGGTTGAAGAAGTTGAACGTCACCCATTCAGGGTTGATGTCCAGCGTCATCGCCCGGACGGCGCCGGCTCTTTGCAGGGACTCGGCGAGGGTGCGGGCGGTGAGAGCGGGGCCAGCGACATACACCAGGGCACCGTCGGCTGTGACACCCACCCCTGAGCGGGCGACTACCACCGAGGCCCCCAGGGTTGCACCCCACACAGACGTGTCGTTGTAGGTCGCCGACGGGGACACCTGGCCGTTGTCGACCATGGGGACCAAGTTCTGCAGCACGGAGGCGACGTTCGGGGTCATGGTCACTTCGGTACCCCACGCTCCGACGTTCGCCGAGCCGTTCTTGTAGAACACCAGCGAAGCTGCGCCGGTGCGGAGTGGAACCGCCGTCCTGCCGTCAAGGTAGAAGCCGCCGTGGGCGTCTTGGAATCGGAAACCGCCGTTGAAAGCAGCGACGGTCGTAGGTAGCTCAGCCGGGGTGATGTACGGAGGCTCCGGCCACGTGCCGCCCGGCTCGGTGAGACCGGGAACCAACGCCAAACGCAGCAGCTTAGGGTCTATCCACACGGCGCTCGTGATCTCGCTCGTGTAGACCGTGTCAGCACGGAACTGCGACTCGTACATGGCCGGGTGGCCGTCGACGGTCGGGCCGACGGGCTGCCACTGTCCTTCACCGGGCAATGCAGGCTGAACCACGAGGGGAACGTTCGCCGGTTGTGGTAGAGCGACCGTCGTCGACCCAGCGGCCTTGGTCGTCACGGGAACCGTCTTGGGGACGGCGTTGAGAGATTTCGGCCGGCCACCTTTGGCGGGAGCAGTGTGACTGTAGTAGGCGGCTTCGAGGTGGTTGATCACGTACGCCATATGGTGGGAACGAAACCAGTCGGCCCATTTCGCGCTGAAGCTCTGGTTACCGGGAGCTCCAAGTGCCCCAAAGATCGACCATACGAAGACGAGAAAGGCCAACGCCGGCACCACGAGCAAGAGGCGCCAGCGCCGCCTACGAGTCGAATGACGGCGTCCCGCCGCGGACCGCCTAGGCCCCCCCCTGCTACTCGATCTAGTCGAGGCGGAGGGAAGGTCGTCGTCGTGTAAAGCTAGGTAACGCTCGGGAATGAGCGATGAAGAATCCCTCGTCATCAGCGAACGGCAAGGTGGGGTCGTGCCAGCAACACGCCAAAGGGACTCGGCTCGCCCGCTTTGGCCTGAGCGTTCAACGATTTTCCCCTAGTACGCCTGTGCCGCATGCGCTCATTCTCGTCACAGGCTAGCTGAGAGCGCGCTGAACATGTCTGTCAGGAGAGTCCCACCGCTAGGACTAGACCAGGGTGCACCCAACGAAAGCCCCTCCCGCTGGCACAATAGTAAGAGCTGCTTCGCTGGCAGAGGCCCCGAAACAGGGAAGGCTGGGCGGTGCGTGTACTCGTCGTCGAAGATCAGACCAGGCTAGCGGAGGCGATCAGGCGCGGCTTGGTGGCCGAGGGCTTCGCTGTTGACTTGGCATCTAACGGAGAGCAGGGACTCGCTTTGGCCCGAAGCGTCCCATATGACGCAATGGTTCTCGATATCCTCCTGCCTGGCCTTAACGGTTTCGAAGTCTGCAGGAGCCTACGTCAGGCAGAGATTTGGACGCCGATACTCATGCTTACGGCCATGACCGCCGAAGCCGATGAGGTGAAGGCACTCGACACCGGAGCGGACGACTTCCTCGCTAAGCCTTTCTCATACTCGGTCCTTCTGGCGAGGCTGCGCGCTCTACTTCGGCGCGGTGTGCGGGAGCGACCGAGCGTCCTTCGGGCGGGAGATCTGTGTCTGGACCCTGCCGCCCATGTCTGTCGTAGAGGCGACCAGGTGATCGAACTGACCCCCCGCGAGATGGCAATGTTGGACTTGCTCCTCCGCCACGCCGGTCAGGTGCTGTCGAAGGCTGACATTCTCGACCATGTCTGGGATATCGACTACGACGGGGACGACAACATCGTCGAAGTCTACGTTCGATACTTGCGCCGCAAGATAGACGTTCCTTTCGGCCGGCAGGGGATCGAAACGGTGCGGGGTGCTGGCTACAGGTTGGCGGCGGACGGCGGATGAGTAGGCTCCTGCGCCGGGTGGCTTCGCTGCGGGCGAAGGCAACTCTCGTCGGCGTGTTAGCCGTGAGCGTAGCGCTGTGCCTGGGAGCTGTCGGGCTGGTCAGCGAGCTTCGCTCCGCCATGATAGAAGGTATCGAGGTCACGGCCCGAACCCAGCTAGACGATGTGGTCTCGTTGTTGCGTGCTGGCTCACTTCCGGCGCAGCTGCCAGCAGGTAGAGGAGATACCCTCACTCAGATAGTCGGGGCCGGAGGCCGAGTCCTCGCGTGGAGCTCGCCGTCGCTTTCGACGGGACCGATCAGCCGGGTGCAGCCAGGCGAGGAAGGAGCGCAACTCTCCAAGGTGGACGGTGTCCCTGGCGCGACGTCAGGTGCCGACGCTCAACCCGAAGGGCCTTACCTGGTATTAGCCCAGCAAGTGCCGGCGACGGGATTATCAGGTGGAGCAGCAGACGGAGAGGTTGCGTCGGCTCCGGGCCCTACCGTGACGGTATACGTGGCGGCTACGCTGCATCCCGTCGACCAGGCGACTGCGACGGTCGCCTGGTCACTGGCGGCTGGCCTTCCAGTTGTGATCGGATTGGTTGCGATCCTGATATGGCTTCTAGCTGGACGTACCCTGCGGCCGGTCGAGGCGATACGCGAGGAAGTGGCCGACATTTCCGGAGATGACCTCCACCGTCGGGTGCCGGTGCCCGATTCCCACGATGAGGTCGCCAGGCTCGCGGAGACCATGAACGAGATGCTCGACAGGCTGCAGACGGCAGCGGACGCCCAACGCAGGTTCGTGTCGGACGCGTCCCACGAGCTCCGCAGCCCTCTAGCGGTGCTTCAAGCGACTTTGGAGATAGCGCTCGCTCATCCCGGTGACATCCCCTGGCCGGTGGTAGCCGCCGACGCGTTAGGCGAGGCTGGACGGCTTCAGGGGCTGGTGGAAGACCTACTGCTGCTGGCGAGTCTCGAGAACGGGGCCGAGTCCCGCCGGCAGGAGGACGTCGATCTCGACGAAGTGGTTATGGAGGAGATACGCCGGCGCCGACCGATCAGCAGGGTCGTGTTCGACCCGGGCAGAGTCTCGGCTGCGAGAGTAACCGGTAGTCGCCGCCAACTGGCCCGCGTCGTACAGAACCTCATCGACAACGCCGAGCGTCACGCGGCCGGCGTTGTGTTAGTCGAACTGTCAGAGCAGGATGGCTGGGCGTGTCTTGTCGTGGCGGACGACGGGCCGGGAATACCGCCGGGCAAGCGTGACTGGGTCTTTGACCGCTTCGCTCGGATCGACGAGGCCCGAAGCCCGGACGCTGGCGGCTCCGGCCTGGGTTTGGCGATAACCCGGGAGATCGTCTTGGCTCATGGCGGGTCAATCAGAGTTGCAGACTCGAAGCGAGGCGCCCGACTCGAAGTTGTCCTTCGTGTCGCCGTCGACGATCGCGAAGAGGCCGTTTTAGATCGGCCCAAGCAAGGGACGGTACTGTGAGCGCCGGAGCGGCAACCCTTTCAGCGCTCGGAGCGGCAGCCCTGTTCGCCGCGGGCACCGCTTTGCAATATAGGGAGGCGACCTTCGCCGGTTCGGTATCGGCTTCACCATTGGCCGTTCTGCGGCGCCTGATCGTCTCGCCGACCTGGCTTTTAGGGACTGGTCTTTTAGGCGTAGGCCTTGGCTTTCACGCTTACGCGCTGAACCAGGGGACGCTCACCTTAGTGCAGCCGTTACTGATCACCGGGGTTCTTTTTACCCTGCCAGCCAGTCGCTTTGCCGGGGGCCCGCCCCTCCGATTGGCGGAAATGGCATGGGCGTTGGTCCTCGTGGCCGGGCTGGCGGCGTTTCTCGTTACGTCCACTCCTACCACTCAGGGTTCCAGGGCGGTGGACCCGCTCCCGGCATTCGGTATCTCCGCTGGATCTGCAGCTGGAGTCGCCGTCTGTCTGCTGCTGGCAAGGCGCAGCCGGGGCAGCATGGCAGCGACGATGCTCGGTGTCGCCGCGGGGATAGGCCTCGCCGGCAGCGCCGCTCTGATCAAGATCTGTACCGAACTAGCCACCCGAGGTCTGGGTGTGCTCGCTTTGAGCTGGCAGCTCTACGCGATGACCGTGGTAGGCCTTTCAAGCGTGGCTATTAGTCAGCTCGCCTACCGGGCCGGCCCTATGACGGCGAGCATCCCGGCGATAAATACGGTGAACCCGATCGTGAGTGTCCTCTTGGGATGGGCCGCCTTCGACGACAGCTTTCGAGTGTCCCCGACAGCTGTCGGTGTGGAAGTGCTCTCCCTGGTGGCGGTGATCGCAGCGACCGTCGCGCTAAGCAGGCACGCCGCTATCCGCCACAGCGACATGCGACTCGAAAAGTCGCCGACGGTGAGTCGACCTCCTTCGACTTCGACCTGAGCCAATCGCCTGCCTCCGAGCCGTCTCGGTCAGGCCGCTTTCGATAGGTACTGCAAGGTGCGGCCCAGCAGGGCCTCCAGGTGCTTTGCGTCGGGCTGGGTTCCCACTACGGGGGGTTCTCGCAGATTGCGCGCAGCCGTGTCGAAGTGCGTGTCATAGCGCGCAGCGATGGAAAGGGCGAGGCGTCCTGCGGTCTTAACGGCCGCTGGCTCGACGGACCAGATGGCCTCGAACACCCGTGAAGGGTCGGCTCGGTCCTCTTGGCCCGGTCTTTCCCATGCCACGACGCAGGCTGGTAAATCTACTGCGTCGCAGATGAGGGCCCATTCCCGCCGCATCGGGGATCCTTCAGGGAGGTCTATTTCATGCAAAGTTGACGTCGACCCAGTTCGCGGCGTCTCGATCCCCGAGGGTGGTG
>DAHYHI010000002.1:0-6214 GCA_027391075.1 Acidimicrobiaceae bacterium
GAGACCATGTACCGGTATGTGGGTTGTAGATCTCAGCAGAGCTGAGCGCCTGGGATCCGTCCGTGCCCCCGGCGACGAGGACGTCTCCGTCGGGGAGCAGCACAGCCGATCCGCCTACGCGTGGGGTGCCCATAGGGGCGGTGGCCGTCCAGCGCCCCGTCTGCGGATCATATATCTCAGCCGTATCGAGGACAGTAGGCCCGTTGCCGCCGCCGGCGACCAGGACCGAGCCGTTCGGCAAGGTGACGCTCATCGGCAGGGCACGCGGCGTGCCCATCGACGCTGCTCCCGCCCATCCGCCGGCCATCGTTCGGTTCCCTGACGGGACAGCCGCAACTCCTCCGCTTGGCCCGGGTGGACTTGCCGTTTGCGCGGCACTCGTCAGGACGGCGCTAGTCAGCACGGCCCTAGTCAGCACGGCTCCATGGCTGCCCGGCGGGCCGTTCGTCGTCCCCGACGGGGACCGGAGCTGCTCCGATGCGAGCGTCGCAGACACTGAGCCGTCGAATCCGAACGTGACCGAGTACCCGTCAGCGGCAAGAGTGATCCCGCTCGAGTCGATGGAGAAGCCTGTACGCCCGATGGTCAGCGAGAACCCTGTGTACTGCCACTCGTAGCCGCACGCGTAGGGCCAAAAGCCGTCCTGGTAGCAGGTCTGGGTGGACACGTAGACGCCGATCTGCAGCGAGAGGTTGCCTGAGAAGAACACGCTCAGCCCGCTCGTGGAGATATCCACCTCGATCTGGGCGCCGAGTGATCCGCCGATGTCAAGTGCCGGGCCGATCTGCACCGAGCCGGGCCCGAGCTCCGCTGCGCCGTTCAGCTGGAACATGAAGCTCGGCGGGGACGTCGACGCCTGAAGGACGATATTGACCGGCCCGATCGACAACGGTCCGAGATTGAATTGCGAGATGTTCCCGACGAAGTTGATGCTCGGAGGGTTGAAGCCGATGTTGGCCAGGATGTTGACGCTCGTCCCGCTGATGAGCGCCTGGAAGCCGAGGCCGAACCCGGCGGGGTAGGTGACCTGGCCGACCGTCGCCCCTTGGGGGGAGATGTAGAGCTCCGCGTAGTCGACCTCGATGAGCGTCGGTTGACCGAAAGCGGCCAGAGGTTCGAGTGCCGGAGTGAAGGAGTTCTTGGTCCCGATTGAAAGGTCGATCAGGAACGGGTCGAGGTTGAACGCCAACGTGATCGGCGCACCGTCCTGGTAGCCGACGGCGTTGGCGATCACCGACGGAAGCGACGTGACCGTTGCGGCGATCCCGAGGGTGACGAATGGGAAGATGTCGGTGACGCCGGCCTGCAGGGTCGCGCACTGCACGGTGAGCCCGCCGATGCCGAAGGCGTTGACCCATCCCGGGCCGCCACCGAGGCAGTCACCGACTGACAGGCTGATAGTGACGCTCGGCGTCCCGGCATTCTCGCCCGCGGTCAGCTGCCCGTCGAGTGCCACCTGCGACGGCGGATCGCCCGCCGCCGCAGACGGCAGGTTGAGCGTCGCGGTGAGCCCCACTCCGAAGTTGAGCACCGTCGGCGACAGGGTCACCTCCAGGTAGCCGCTATCGAGAACCAATGACGCGCCCCCCGAAGAGAACAACGTGAGGCCACCGGAACCACTTCCGAAGTTGATCGAAATTTTGAGCATGTACTGGTCGGTGGAGAAGTCCGCGGTTCCGATAGCGGTTAGTGCCGTCCCGGTCGGCACCGACAGGTTCACCTTCGCCAGTGCCTGCTGAACCGAGGAGGGGATGGTGATCGACACTGAGAAAGACAGGCCTTGCGGCAGGTTGATCTTCCCGATAGTGGGGTCGCCTGTGTCGAAGCCGCTTACCGCAGCGCTCGCATAGTAGACGTAGGCGACGTTGCCAGCCGATCCCAGCCAGGTGGAAAGATTGATCTCGGCGCCTGCCACGAACCCGTTAGGGCTGACCTGTACTGTCACGACCTGGGAGAAGCCCCCGCCGGTCGGCATCTCAACAGTGATCGTGGACTGGATGCTGGCCGAGAATCCGCTGGCGGTGTCTGAAAGAGTTATCGTCGGCGCAGACAGCGTGAGATGGCCTCCGATGAGGCTCAACGCAAGGGAGTCGACGGTAGCCGCCAAAGTGAAGGTCTTGGCCGTCAGGTCGAAGCATCCGGTCGCCGCAGCGGACCCGTTGAGCGAGCCGAGGGATAGTGCCAGGGAGCCGTTCACGTCGAGCCACACGTCCCCGCCGGCTGACACGGTGCAGCCGGTCGGCGGGGTCGAGTTACCAAGCTCGATCGCACCGATCGTCACTGTGACCCCGGAGGTGGACACGGAGAACAGCGGGTTGGCGTTGACTCCAGCGGCTTTGAGGTCGAAGCTGACGACACCTGCAGCGTCGCTGAGCGTGCCCGACAGGGCGGCGTCGATGCTTACCTGGGGCGCCGGCTGCCACACTTCGGCCGCTGTCGCCGCCACGTTCAACGTCCAGGTGTCGAACGACTGCAGCGAACCCGAAAGGGCGAGAGAGCCGAGCCCGTCGAGAGACACCGTGGCCGACACGGCCAGCCCCGAGGTGCCAAGCGAGAAGCTGACGTTGCTCAGGGTCAGCGAGGGTATAGCAGAGAACGGAGTGATCACCCCGGGTAGCGCCCCCGGGACGCACCCGCCGCCCGCCTGGGGCGCGCAGGTCGTCACGTCCGCTGTGACTACCCCGGTCGAGCTGCGCGTGATCGAGCCTGACAGGTCTATGAGCACTCCGAAGATGCTC
Organism: Acidimicrobiaceae bacterium; assembly: GCA_027391075.1. GTDB lineage: Bacteria > Actinomycetota > Acidimicrobiia > Acidimicrobiales > Palsa-688 > JAJZAM01. Next base: position 2,739 of record DAHYHI010000002.1, read on the forward strand.
AGGCCGGTGATCGAGGCGTTAGCGTTCAGGGTGCCGTCGGTGGCGAAGGATCCGGTGAAGTTGACCGTCGCTGCCGGTGCGCCTGGGATCGGGATCGTGCCCGCTAACGCCACGCTGAACGTGTCGGACGCGTAGCCGAACGTGGCCGAGGTAATCGCGACCCCGCCGGGAAGCGTCAGGAAAGGAAATCCGGCCGGAGGGGTGAGGCTGGCGGTGAAGCTCGGGGCGCCCCCTGGATTCCAGTGCCCGGCGAACGTCACTGCGCCGCCCGGCGGCAGGCTGAACCCGGCGCTCGACAGGGCGGCGGTCACGACACCCGACGGGGTGTAGTCGAAAAGGGCGGTGAACCCGACGGGCAGGTCAACAGTTCCGAAGGCGGGGTCCCCGGTCGCGTAACCTGCGACCGCACCCGACGCGTAGGCGAAGAACCCGTCGAGCGATACGCCGAGGCCGGCGAAACTGATGTTGCTCGCCGCTAGGACAAGAAAGCCTCCGGTCGACGAATTGTCGACGATGCCGAGATTTACTGGAGTCGAACCTAGGGCTGCGACGGTGACGGCCGCCTGGCCGTCGATTGTGAACGGGGCGCCCCCGCCACCGCTGAGCGCCAGGCTGGACAGCTGCGCCGTCAGGCCGGAGGTTATCGTCACAGTTGACGTCGAGTTGAGGTTGAGGGTGAACGCACCGGTACGGAGGTCGAGCGTACCGAGGATGCCGGCCGTGAAGCCTTGGGCACCTCCTACGTTGACCGACCCGTCCAAGACGAGGGTGGGATGCGCCGGGGTCGGCTCGGCGGTCGTTGCCGCGGCCCCGCACGAGGGTGCGATGCCGTACGCCAAGGCGATGCAGTCCACCGCGAATGAGGCGCCGGGCCCGGGTGCCCAGGTAACCAGCGGGGAAGAGGCGGCGCCTGGCAGGGAGCCGGCCTCGAAGTCGAAGGTCACCGAGCCTTTGGTAGTGATGGTCGCGCTACCGGTCAGTGCCACGTTGAGGGTGAGCCCGCTGGTCGGAGTCAGCGTGAGGGTGGTGGTGGACAGGTTCAGTGTCCAGGTCCCGGCGTGGTAGGTGCCTGCCAAAGACACCGTCAACGGGTCTCCTGATGCGCCGAGTATCGCCTCCGCGGTGACAGACAGGCCACTGGTGCTCGACAGCGTGAAGACGACGTCTTGGAGTTGGAGTCCCGGCACAGGCTGTATCGGAGGACCGCCAGCGGGGATCGCAGTGACGGTGATCGAGCCCGCCAGCGCGCCATTCGAGCCGGCGCTCGCGGTAAAGGAGGCGGTCAGCGGGCCCCCGGCGAAAAGGTTGCCGAGCGTGGCGGTGCCGGCGGCCGTGACTGTGCCCGAGGCGATGGTCACGGTGACAGTGGCGTCCACGTAGGGCGTCGAGCCGGTAGCGCCGACAGGGCCGATCGACGCGCTGAGCGTCGGGGTCCCACCTGGGTCGGTGACGGTCAACGCCAGGCGGTACGACAGGGACCCGTCCGGCAACCCGAAAGGTAGCGCCGGGAGCGTCGTCGCGAGGTCCGCCATCGTAAAGCCGGTGAGGGTGCTGTTCGCTCCGGCCGTACCGACGGTCCCTATAGCAAAGCAGACTTCGTTGCCGGCCCCGAGGGTGATTCCAGCGAGCTTCCACCCGCTCGGAAGCGCCAGGGTCCCTCCGGTGAAGCAGAGCTGCGGGGCGCTTCCGGCGGTGCCGTCCTGGGCGAAGCCGACGAGGTTGGAGCCGCCGAGTGTCGCACCGAACAAGCTGAAGCTCGCAGTGACAGGTGCCGTGCCCATCGGGTCACATGCGCCGGTTGTGGTCCCAACCGTCACGTTGACGGATCCGATCCCGCCGGCTACGGCGAAACTCGCTGTCCCTGCGCTGGTCCCCAAGGTCCATAACGCCCCGAAGGCGGCAGAGCACTGCGCGGCAGCGCTGAAGGAGGTGGTGCCGGTCGCCCCGGCGAACTCGGCGGTGGAGGTGGGGACGAAGGTGGCGCTGTAGGTGACCGCAACGCCTGTCCCCGAGGACGCTGTGATGCAGGTGGCGCTCGCCGACGTGCCTGAAGAGGCCGCCACCACGTTGACAGCACTACATCCTGCGATTGCCGCGGCCGCAGCGCCCGTGGCCGCAGAGCTGAAGTTGACGGTGCCGGCCGGCGCTACTGCGGACCCGGCGACACCGGCGACGGTCGAAGTGATGTCGATCTTGCCCGCCGTGACAGGGTCGGGCGCGACGCTGACAGTCGCCGTGGTGGCCTGAGGTGTCGAGGTGAACATCAAGGTGCCGCTGCTGGCGTTGTCGGAGCCGCCGGCATCAGAGAAGTTGGCGCTGAGCGATACCTCTCCTGCAGGTAGGGTGACTGACGTCGGGCACATCGCCGTGCCGGCTACGACCGGCACGTTCTGGCAGACGACCTGGCCGCCCGACGATACCGGTGAGCCTCCGAGGGAGAAGTCGACCGTTCCCTCCCCGACCGCCGTCGCTCCGGTGACCGTCGCTGCGAGCAGGGCCGGGACTCCGTACGGCCCGCTCGAGCCGATATCCGTGCCGGCGCTGTTCTCGACGTGGACTGCCGTGGTCGTGGCGGTAGCGCCGACGAGGAAATACAGCGGGCTGGTGCTGCTCGTCGACGCTGCGGTAGCCGGGTCGGTGGCGTCGGTCCCCTCGTTGTAGGTGGCGAGCACGCTTACGCTCGTCGCTGCAGGCGCCACGAACGTGCAACTCGCACTCGCCGTCTGCGTCCCTATGACCGGAGTGAGCGTGAGGCCGCTGCAGGAACCACCGACAGAGTCGGTGATGGGCGCCCCGTTGGCGGCGAAGCTCAGATCCCCTGTCGGCATGGCGGTGCCCGCACTGACCGCGACCGTCGCGGTGGCCGTGACCGCGGTGTTCGGGTTGACCTCGATGGGATGGACCTCGCTGCTCGTCGGCGACAAGGTGATCGACGTCGGGTCCGGTCCGACCGTGACGCTGCCCGCCGTGGAGCTCGACGTCCAGTTGGTGCAGTCCGCCGACGCCCCGCTGCCTGGCGACGTGGCGCCAGCGGGACAGTAGACGGCTTCGAAGCCGAGCGTACCGACGGCGCTCGGCGCCGAGGCAGGGGTGCAGGTTGCGACCCCGGCGACCGCAGGGACGTCCGCCGTGCCGCTGCATCCCGGAACCGGAGCGTAAGACGAACCTGCCCCGAGCTGGAGGAACTCGACCGGCCCGGTCGGGGTTACCCCGGTGTTGGACTGGTCGGTCACCGTCGCCTGGATCGTCAACGGAACGCCCACCACCGACTCGCCCGCCGGCAGAGAAGCGGAGGAGAAGGTCAGTGACGTTCCAGTCGTCGCAGCCGTGATTGTCAGCGCCACACTGCCCGCTGTCGTGTTGCTCGCCGAACTGCTGGTGGTCGACTCCACGTCTCCGCTGTAGACCGCGACGACGGCCGCGTCCGCCACGCCCGGCGTGAGAGTGCAATCAGCCAGCCCACTCGTTACCGGCAC
>DAHYHI010000011.1:0-1514 GCA_027391075.1 Acidimicrobiaceae bacterium
GGGCTCGGTGCTGCTCGAAGCTGGCAGTCTCACGCTGGCGGCGCTCAGCGAGGCGAACAGGCGGGTCCTTTATGCCGTCGGCGAGGGCAGGGCAAGGTCGAGCGATATCGCTGGGGCGGTGGGGACTCGGCCGGATCGAAGCCTGGACGCGTTGCAAAGGTCGCGGTTGGTTTCTGCCGTGCGCCCGCTTAGAGCCCCGTTGAAGGTCCGACCCGAGTACCGGATAGCTGACAACTTCCTGCGTTTCTGGTTCCGGGTGTTGGCGAACTCGGTGCAGCTCATCGAGGCCGGCCAAGGCGCAGCGGTGATGGCGCAGACCGAAGGGGCCTGGAAGGGTCAGCTCGGATGGGTGTTCGAGCAGGCCGCAAGGGACCACGCGGTCCGCCTCGTCAGCTCCGGGGTTCTCCCCTCGGATACCGAGGTCGCGGAATGGTGGGCCACGGGCGGTGTGCCTGTCCAGGTCGACGTCCTCGGCCTGCGGGGAAAGGAAACCGTCTTGGTGGGGGAAGCCCGCTGGCAAGCCCGGCCATTGGGGGCTAACGACGTGAGAGAGCTTAATGCCAAGCTGCAATTGGTTCCCTCGCCTGCGTTCGATCGCAAACTTATCCTTTGGGGTCGAGGGGGAGTGCATCCCGAAGTGCAAGTCGGCGGCGTCAGTGGCTTCGGCCCGCTGGAGATGCTCTCGGGGTGATCGCCGGGGAGCACGACGCCCACCCCAACCGCTGAAGCTGTCCGCGCACCCCTTCTTCGGCTCGGCCGGAAATCTGGCACTCAAGCGTTGTGCGATCAAGGACCCCGATCTGGATCTCGACCTGAGGGCCATTGACGGTCCACTCGGTCGAGGTAGCTGTCGTGACCGCTGATGGGCTGCAGCTCGCCGACGGGGCTAGACGAGAACTTTGAGACGTCCAAGGCGACTCCTACACTATGAATCTCATGAGTAGGATTCATAGGTTAGCGCCTCAACCTAAGGTTGCAGTGGATGAATCTATAGGTTGGGCCCCCGGCTCGGCATGGCTAGGAACCTCCATGACCAGGCGCGCGAGGGGCGGGCCGGTCTGGGGTGCAGCGTGCGAACGGTGTCTGGCGATGGTGCCTCTACGTCTCGTCGGTGAGCATGCCCTTCGTGGCGTGGACGCGTGGTATCTTGCCGTAGCGGTCCTTACGCCGCCAAGCCTGGTCGAGCCAGGCGAGGACCTTGGCTTCGCGACCCGAGACGAAGCGCAGGCCGTGCGGCGGAGAGCTTGGGCTCACGGCTCGTGTAGGTCGACGACCGATCACCAGCGTGCTGATTATGTCGCACTGGCGGGCGGAATGGAGCACTAGGGGACTAGGGCCAAACGACATGGAACAGCGGATGGTCCATCGGAGCTCCGGGTCGACGGGGATCCAGGCGCTCACGCCCTGCCCGTCGACGTTATAGTACGGCTGGTCTTGGTGCCACGGGGTGCGTTGTCGGGTGGAGGATTCTTTGACCAACACATGATCGTGGTAAAAACGGACCCGTGTCGATT
>DAHYHI010000026.1:0-10805 GCA_027391075.1 Acidimicrobiaceae bacterium
GCACCCGCCGACAAAGACGCACCACCATCGCAGCTCTCGCCGGCGCCAACACACCCCCCTAAACCCTGGCGCGTCCCCACCGAAACGACGGCCACCGCCACAACAACACGCCCCGACACGACCCAAAACCGAAACCGCCCAAGCGTCCGACCCCGACCCACACCAACCAGACACGTCACAGCCCTCTGGCATCATCACGACACATCAAAACGTGAACAAGGCCCCCACCAAAACGTGAAGACCTCCTGAGTGCGCTCGGAGGGAGTCGAACCCCCAACCTTCTGATCCGTAGTCGCTGGCAGACCGTCTACAGACGTCCAGAGTCGTTAGGAAAGTCCAGGTCAACGCTATTATGTCTATAACAGTGTCCAATCAAGTCCAACTACGTTGGCTCCACCTGTGGCTCCACCTACCACCATTACCTGTCATGCACACTGTCATGAGATCCGGGCCCCTGAAGGGCCCTTCCCCAGGGGTATAAAACGGGCAATTTGATGACGCCCTGACCTAACGTCCCATGTCATTGCGGAAGTGGACTGACCGACCGGCGAATCCTCTCAGTATCATCCGGGGGTTAACTCCAGCCACCACTGGGCAGGACGGGACCCTAAACTGAACACGTGCCGATATCCGTTAATGTCCCTGAGGCCCTCGCCGACCGTTTGGCCACAGAGGCGGCACGCCGCGGGATGACCGTGGATGACCTGAGCGTCGAACTGCTAAACGCAGGCCTGTCGCCGGATGACCCCTTGGAGGCATTCATAGGCTCCATACACTCCGGACGGGGTGATCTAGGTCGCAGGCACCGCCAGATCAAACTCGAGGTCACTGAAGGCCTAGCCGCTCGCAACCTGTGAGCGTCGTTGTCGATACCGGAGTTCTGCTAGCCGCGGCGGACGCTGATGACGACGACCATCAGTTGTGCGCCCGACTGCTACGTGAGCACCGAGGGGAGCTATGGTTGCCGGCACCGGTGATCCCGGAATGCGCATGGCAGATCGAGCGCAACGTCGGACCGCCAGCAGAAGCAGCTTTTTTACGCCACATGGCGTCAGGCCAGTTCAAGGTCATCGACTTGCGGCCCGTCGACTACGAACGGTGCGCTGAGCTAATCGACGCCTACAGCGATCTCGGTCTCGGCGTCGTCGACTCAAGCGTGGTGACCGTCGCTGAGAATCTCGGCGCACGCGTGCTCGCAACCCTGAACCACAGGGATTTCACTGTAGTCCGACCCCGCCATATCGACAGGTTCGAGCTGATCCCCTAAGCGAAGCCACCCCTGTTTGCGAGGTTAGGTCCTACCAGCGGACTTCCGGCTCCGAGCGGCGCCTAGAGGCCCGCGTTGCGTCGTGGCGTTCGATGACAACCGCCGACGGTGACCTCATCTGCTCTACGCGCCGTTCAATGGCGCGGCCAGATCATCCGATACCGAGCTAGTGCGAACGACACGATGACTCTGACATCCCTGGCGGACTCGGCATCGGCGCTTGTCACTATTCGGACTCAGGAACTGTTGCATCGCGCCGAAGGACGCCGCTCACAACACCCCGGTGAGTGCGCCGATGTGGATCACGTCCGCAGCGGCAGGGATCCGGACGGGCCTTCTCGACGTGCTAGCGGAGGGCCTTCGTAAGAGCAGCTGACCGCTCACTCGGGGCCGGCACCACCGGGCCTATCGGTTATGGGGTGTCCATGTCGTGCCCTGCGCCTTGGGAGCAGTCTCGCACGGTGAGACCATTCGGGGGAAGTGCCGAATGACCCATGGCCTGCGTGAACGTACCAGGACTAGAGCCCCAGCACCTACTGGGCGTGCCGACCGAATATGGAGGCGCAGTTCATAGTCGAACGCCGTCCCCAACAGTGGACCACTGGTAGCTTGCACGGCTTTCCGGACATACTCGAGGGGTACCGGCGTTCCAGGTACCCGATAGAGGCGCGTCCGTCCTGTGCAGACCCACCCTGAGAAGCACCGGGGACCGTGCAGGACATCCGCGCGGGCCTGGCGTCGGGGAAGTTGTCACTGAAGAACCGCCGGATGAGGCTCCACGTGTCTCTGACTACATCGGTGAGTAAGCGTGCTACCAGCGCTCACCGGGTCGGCGGTGGGCCGAAGACGGCAACGTGCAGCTTGATGGTTCTGATGGTTAGGCCGTGACCGCGTGCGGGGCGCGTGAGGTCAAGGATTTGTTGGGTTTGGTGTGATCCGGGCTGCTGGGCGGGTGTGACGAGCCGGCCAGGTGGGGGGCTGGCCGGCTCAGGGTCCAGCGAAGCTGGGGAGCGCGCTGAGCACCTGCCAGGCATCAGCGAAGACGCCGTGGCGGTGCTCGGGTGCGGGTCGGACGACGACTTTGCGGGCGTGGTGGACGACGCGGGCGGCTACGCAGATAAGCTCGCGGCGAAGGCGTTTGCCGTGGGCTCGGCCGTCGGGGCCGGTGTCGAGACGGGCGAGGGACTGCAGCGGGGCCGAGCAGTTGAGCGCGAGGAGCGCCGCCCACATCCAGGTCGTGTTGACCGCCTCGTAGCCGGAGGGGAGGTGGCGTAGCGCCATGCCCCACTTGGAGTCCTTGATGCGCTCCTCGACAAGCGCCCGTTGACGGAACCACGCCTCTATGTCGGCTACGTCACCGCGAAGGTTGGTCAAGATGAAGCTGTAGGCGTAAGCGAAGCCGATCTCGCCTTCTTCGAGCAAGCAGAGCTGGTTCGGGTCGATCGTCGGGCGCCTTCGGCTCCTCGGGTCGCAGCGCAGCTCGTCCCGGCTCAGCCTCACCCGTCTCACGACACAACGCGTCGCGGGCGGCCAGCCAGCCGGCAGGTAGTCGCACTCTGCGACCTCAGCGTCCATGCCGAGGGCTGGCCGCCATGACTCCTCGTCGATCTCCCGGCAGGCCCGCCAGGCAGCCCGGTTGCGTTTAGCGACGATCGCGTAGTCCGCACCGACGTTTTCATAGTCGGGGATGTAGGGCTGTGACTTGGGGTTTTGGGTGTGGATTGGCGTTCTGGTCGCTGGTGATGCTACGTGTGGTGGGTGCGAGATGGATAGTTCGCGGGTTTGAGGGTCGCTTTGATCGGTGCTGGGGATGGGGCCCGTTTCGACGCGGAGCTCGACGAGTTTCACTGGCTTGGCCATCGGATGGTCGGCGAGACGATGCGTTACGTTGCGGTCGACGCGGACGGTGAGTGGGTCGCTCTCATAGGGTTCGCGTCGCCTGCGTTGTCGTGTAGGCCTCGGGACCGTTTTATCGGCTGATCGCCCGAGGTCCAGATGCGTAGGCTGCGTTTCGTAGCGTCGAACCAGCGGTTTGTGTGCTGCCCGCCGGTAGCCGCCGCAATACTGCGTCCGCTGTGATGTCGAAGGTGTTGAAGAGGTTGAGCGCGGACTGGGTGGATGTTTGGGGTCATCCGGTCTTTTTGGTCGAGACGTTGGTGGATCCGTCTCGTCATGTCGGGATGTGTTACGGCGCGTCGTCGTTTGTCTGTCTCGGTGAGACCGCCGGTTTCGGGCGTCGCTCCGGCCGTTACGTCGAGCACGGCCAGGTCAAGCACGTCTACGTCCGGGCGTTGCACCGCCGTGCGGTGGAGGTGCTCGCAGGCACGTTCGAGCATCCGTTGTTGTACGCTGACCCGAGGAGCCCTGTGGCGCAGATCGATTTCAACACTGCTGACCTGTCGAGTCTGATCGACCGTATCGAAGCTATCGTCGATCCCCGCGACCCTAGAGGAGTCCGCCACGATTTCACGTCGACGCTGGTGCTCATCGCGTGCGCGACCCTCGCTGGCAACAAGAGCCTCGTAGCGATCAGCGAATGGTGCGAAAGTTGCTCCCAGGAGGTCCTCGCACGTCTCGGGGCCCGGATCTCCCCGTCGAGCGGACTGCGGGTCCCCCCGAGCTATGCGACGATACGCCGTGCTGGGATGGCAGTCGACGCTGACGAGTTCGACCTGATCGTGAACACCTGGGCAGGCCAACAAGCAGATCGTAGATCGCTTACACCTCTACGACCTGACAACACCAGCCCTGACAAAACCAGCGCTGGCCGTCGCCGTGGCCGTGGCCGTGACGACGACGGTGACCTCACCGCTAGCGGCGTTAGCGGTCGCGGTGTGGGGGCACACCTAGTCGGGGTAGCGGTCGACGGCAAAACAGTCCGAGGAGCGAAACGACCCGACGGCACCCGGGTACAGCTACACGCTGCGTTACGCCACGACACCGGGATGGTGATCGGCCAAGCGAACGTCGAAAACGACAAGACGAGCGAGATCCTCGCTTTCGAGCCGCTGGTCGCCCCGCTAGACCTCGCAGGCAGGGTCGTCATCGCTGCCGCGATCCACACCCAGAAAAAGGCGGCAACGCTCGTCGTCTCTAAAGGCGGCCACTACATCCTCGGCGTCAAAGGAAACCAGCCGAAACTCTATAAAGCGGCGCTCGACGCGGCCAAACACACCGACATCAACCTTCAGGCACACGAAACTGTCCTCCGAGCACACGGCCGTATCGACCGCCACCGGATCTGGTCGATGCCAGTCCCGTCAACGATCACCCTCCCCCACGCGAAAACCTACATCATCGTCGAACGCGAATCATCAACCCTCAACGATAAACGCGTCAGCATCGAAACCCGCTACTATGTCACCGACCTCACCAAAGCAGACGCGACCATCGAGCACCTCTTCCGGCTCGTACACGGACACTGGTCCATAGAAGGCAGCCTCCACTGGGTTCGAGACGTCACCTTCGGAGAAGACCTATCCCAAGTACGCACCGGAACCCTCCTACGAATCCTCGCAACCCTACGCAACCTCGTGATCGGCATCATCCGCCACACCACCTACCGCACCGTCAACATCGCAGCCGCAACCCGCCAACTCGCCCGCCAACCCGACACCACACTCGACCTACTCGGCATCCCCCGAATACTTTGCAAATGACCGTGGCTGCCAGGAACCGCAGGGTGAGACGCGTTCTCCTTCGGATGGCTGCCTACATAGCCGTCTCCGCTACCGCTGCTTCGTGCGCAACTATTCGAACTCATGGGTCTGGCTTAGGCTCCCCAACGACAATCTCACATCAGTTTACTAGTACCCTAGCTGGCAACGGCGGCAAACTGACCGCACCGCCAGTCACACCCGCTTGTAGTCCCGAAGCACTACTAGATAACTGGTCTATCTCCTCTCGAGCGGCCCAACTGATCATCGTCCCGGCGCAGGAGGATAACGTGGGAACCGCCACACCGGAGGTCGCTATGGGGGCAGGCGGAATAATCCTCTTCGGCTCGCAAGCCCCGACTTCGTTACGCCTAAATATTACTACGCTGGACCAGTCCGCTCTTGGTGGCATCAAGCCACTAGTCATGACAGATGAAGAGGGCGGTGAAATTCAGCGGATGGCTAATCTAGTTGGAAACATGCCATGGCCTCGAACAATGACCTCATCGATGTCTCTCAGCGAAGTTCAGTCACTGGCAACGACTACCGCTACGAAGATGCGTGCATCTGGCGTGACAATGGATCTAGCGCCTGTTCTAGACCTGTCTGATAGCCCTGGGCCCAATGCACAATACCCTGATGGGCCCCGCTCGTTCAGCACGAACCCCTCGATCGCCACGAGCTACGGCCTAGCTTTTGCACAAGGACTTGAAGCGGGTGGCGTCATCCCAGTTGTCAAACACTTTCCGGGCCTAGGTCAGGCAACAGGAAATACAGACGACGAGGAGGCTTCGGTCCCGGCCGTGCCGATCCTTCAGCAAAGTGCCCTCTTGCCGTTTCAGGCAGCTATCGAAGGACACTTGCCGGCCATAATGGTTAGCAACGCTTCAATTACGGGCCTCACGAATGGTCAGCCAGCCAGCCTATCCTCAGCGGCGATCACCGGACTCTTACGAGACAAACTGGGCTTTTCAGGATTAGTCATGACTGATTCTTTGTCAGCACTATCGATATCCGATATGGGTTATTCAGTCCCACAAGCCGCCGTCGCAGCGATCGCGGCTGGAGCGGACATGATCATGTACAACTCGGACAATCCTCTGCTCACATTTACTCAGACTCTTGACGCGATTGTCTCTGCGGTCGCCTCAGGCACCATACCTACCTCTCGATTCAACTACGCGGTAGAAAAGGTCCTAGCTATTAAAGGAGTGAACGTCTGCCCAAAGGTTTCAACCTACGATGGCTGAAGGAATCTTCAAGGAGTAAGAGGCTGTCGCTAAATTTTTTGCTGGTCGCGGTCGGCTTTGTTTGTGTGGAGGCGCTTGGGCCTATATGATGTAAATATCAATATTGTTGCCGATGTACATGAGAAGTCCTGGCCTAGCACGCACCATGATTTGATGGATATCGAGTGGGTTCTTATAGCTGATCTCGTACCAGACTTTTCTGGCAACAGAAAGATCGGCCGTCCCCCCACACACTCTAAACGTGACATAGTCAACGCGATCTTCTACGTGGTTGCCACGGGATGCCAGTGACGGGCTTTACCTTCGTGTTACCCGCATTGGAACACGGTGCACCGCTACCACGTGCGTTGGAGCAGAGACGGAACCTGGGAGAACATCGTCGACCGGCTTCGCCAGGCTGTCCGCGTCGGCCAGGGACACGACCCGGAGCCGTCGGTGGGGATCGTCGACGCTCGCAGCGTACGCGCAGCGCCGACGGTCGCCGCTGCCAGCAAGGGATATGACGGGGGTAAGAAGATCTCGGGTCGTAAATGCTTCGGGATCGTCGACACGCTAGGACTGCTCGTATCCGTAGCAGTCGTAGCAGCCTCAACGTCTGACAACACCGGCGGTCTCGCCTGTTTCGCAGACGCCTTAGCCAAGTCGGACCGCTGGGGCACCGTGTTCTGCGACGCGGGGTTCAAAAAAGCGTTCAAAACCGGGGTCAAAGCGCATAAGGTCACCGTCGAAGTCGTGAATAAGATCCACCCGCAGCGCTTCGAAGTCCTTCCTAAACGGTGGATAGTAGAGAGAATCTGGGCGTGGCTCATGAATAACAGGCGCCTACAAATAGACTACGAACGCGACCCGATCGTCACCCGAGGCTTCGTATGGGCCGCCCACACGCGCCTACTCCTCCGAGGACTAACCGAACAGGTGTACGACTAACGCGCAGGCAACAATTTCGCGACAAGCTCTCAACTTACACAGAATACGTTACAGGCTCCCGTCGATCATCAACACCGCCAGGTCGATCTCCGACAGGTCGCTCGACATCAGCTCAGCCAGCTTGGCGGCGGTGGCCGCCTTGAACCGGCGCGACACCGCCGAGCGGGAGTCCCCCCGGCCTTCTCGGTCAGCCCGGCGCCGATCGGCTCGGCCACCGCGCCGTGGCGGCAGGTGGCCACCCCGGCCGGAATCTGCTCTAACGCCACCTGGCTCAACAGGTCCCTCGAGGAGAACACTGGCCAACTGTCCAGGCCGATCTCGCCTCCGCCTTCCACCGCGACTACCCGAGGGCGGCCGACCGCCACCTTACGGCCGCCCAGAGTCACCGATCCCGGTGCCCAGCAGTTACGCGGCGCTTCGGAAATGGGCGGGGTGTGAGCGTGGGTTGAGGAGCATCCACCAGTCGCGGGGCAGGGACTCTCAGAATCGGGGTGTTCTAATCCTTCGATCCTGGAGAGTCCCTGTTGGAATCCGACCCTAGTCGTATGTGTGAGCTGCTGGTGGGGTTGCCCGAGGTGAGGGTGTTAGCGGTCGACGATACGCCTGGTGAGCCGTTGGTGGTTCATGTCGAGCAGGCCGGGGACCTTCCGTGGTGTCACCGTTGTGTGGTGGCCGTTCCCGGGTCAAGGACCGTGAACGGGTGAGTTTCGCTGATCTGGCGTGTTTCGGCCGCCGGTCACGGTTGTGTTGGCATAAGGTCCGTTTGTGCTGCCCGGACCCTGACTGCGAGATGGGCTCGTGGACTTGGGAGGATCCGCGTATCGCCGCTTCCCGCCAGGCTATGACGGACCGGGCGGGGCGGTGGGCGACTGAGCAGGTCGGCAGACGAGCACGTAGCGTGTCGGGGGTTGCAGGGGAGTTGGGATGCGACTGGCACACGGTGAATGACACGGTGATCGCCTACGGGGCCGCGTTGGTCGACGATCCCGCCAGGATCGCGGACACCACAGCGCTGGGCTTGGATGAGACTCTGTTCGTCCGGCGCGGCGAATGGCACCGCCAGGAGTTCGTGACGTCGATAGTCGATGACGCTCCTATAGAAGTCAAGGGTTTGGGGAAAGATTTCTCATGTCATTGTGTTCAGGCTGCTGCGGCGACCGGGGTAGGGGCGGCGATGGTGTTGCGGAGGATGGCGTAGATCTCGCGGGCGACGTAGCGTTTCAAGCAGCGGATGATCTCGGGCTTGGATAATCCTTGGGCGGTGCGTCGTTCGACGTAGGCGCGGGTGGGTGCGTGGTGGCGCATGCGGACGATCACGATGCGATAGAGGGCGGCGTTTGCTTGGCGGTCGCCGCCACGGTTGAGGCGGTGACGGACGGTCTTGCCTGAGGAGGCCTGGACCGGTGACGCTCCGCAGAGCATGGAGAACGCGGCCTCGGAGCGCAGACGGTCGGGGTTGTCGCCCGCGGCTACGAGCAGGGCACCGGCGCTGTCGGGTCCGACGCCGAAGGTGTCGAGCAGTTTCGGGGAGGCCTGTGCGGTGAGCTCGGCGAGCTGGCCGTCGAGTTCGGCGAGCTCGGCGTCGAGGGCCTGGCAGCGACCGGCGAGGGAGCGCAGGGCGGTCTTGTTCGCTGCGGTGGTTGTGGTCTCAGAGTTTGGGCGTAGGCGGGCTGCCGTCGCGATCAGCTGGCTGGTCGAGAGACCTCGCAGCTGGTCGCGTAGTTCGACGGGGGCGGTGACCACGAGCGACTTGAGCGCGTTGAGGGCGCCGGTGCGGGCCTTGCGGGCCGTGGAGCGTGCCACGCGTAGCACCCGGATCATCTCCACTATGTCGTCGCCGGACTTGGGGGTCCCTGTCGCTTCGCCCGAGATGACCGCCCGGGCTGCGGCCTCCGCGTCGGCGGGATCGGACTTGCCGTTACGCCGTCGGGCCTGGCGGTTCGGGCGGATCACCTCGACGACTTGGCGGTCGCCTGTGCGCAGGTGGCGGGTTAGGGCTGCGCCGTAGGAGCCGGTCCCTTCGACCCCGAAGCACTCGACGTCGCCGAGCGAGTCGGCCCAGGCGACCAGCTTTCGGTAACCTGGGGTGGTCGTCGGGATCGTCGTGTCGTCGATACGCCGGCCGAGGCCGTCGAGGGCTACCGCCACATGGGTGTCTTTGTGGGTGTCGACACCGATTACCACACGGGCAGGTGCGATCTGTGCGATTGTGGTCATGCCATCTCCTTGTTCGAATGGGTGGTGATGGCGAGCCCGGCCAAACGGGCGGACAGCACTGTGAGGGGGCCTTAGGCCAGGCTCCTATTAGGTCAGTGCGACGCGAAGGCGTACGTAGTGAGTGGTTACGTAGATCGGAGGACCTGTTGATGGTGACGTAGCCCAGGCAAGTGCCCAACTGCCTGTCCCCACCTTGGCATGCGTCGCCGGTGACGGCGGGGTGTGAAGCCCAGGGGAGAAGCCCAAGGGTCCCCGTTCCGCCCGGGGGTCACAGGCAAGGGGAAGGCCGGACGGGTGAATGATCGTGAACCGTCGCTGATGCCTCGTGATAGGAAGCCTCGGATGGTGGATTGCTGGGCCGGGGTGCAGGGACTGGCCGCTGTGACGCGGCATGCGGCGGCCGGGGATGACTTGCCGGCCGTGAGGGCACCGCAGTCCTCGGGGTAGAGACGGCACCCACCCCGGCCGTATCTCATGCGTGCGAAACGTGACAATCCCGTCGGGGTCCGGCTCCCAGCGATGGGGGCCGGTAAGCCGACCGCGAGGGAGGCCCAGCTCCTCGGCGGGCAATGGATGATCAAGAAGCTAATGCCGGTGGCCGAAAGGCGACAGGAAACCGGGGACATGATGGTCGGCCCTCCGTCGACCGTCCCCGCATAACTGGCCGGATACGGGCTGTTGCCCGGACCCGAAAGGGTGCTGACGTGGTCAGGTGGGCCTGTGAGGAGACGATGACTCGTAATCCCGGCACCGAGGGACAAGTTGGACGCCACGGCACTGCCGTGGTGAACGGACCCGAGGGCGACAACTTCGACTGGCTGTCGGTCGACTGGCAGCAGGTCGAAGACGACGTAGGGCGGTTACGCCAGCGTATTTTCACGGCGTCACAGGATGGGGACCTGCCGAAGGTCCGAAATCTGCAGAAGTTGATGCTTCGGTCGCGTGCCAACGCCTTGTTGAGCGTGCGGCGGGTGACCGAGGTCAATGCTGGCCGCAAGACGGCGGGCATCGACGGGAACGTCGTGGTGACCGCACCGGGGAAGGCGTTATTAGCTGACCGGGTGCAGCACCGGATGGGACCGTGGGAGCCCAAGCCCGTGAGGCGGGTGTACATATCCAAGGCAAATGGGAAACGGCGCCCGTTGGGGATCCCCGTGATTGTCGATAGGGCATTGCAGGCCCTGGTCGTCAATGCGTTGGAGCCCGAGTGGGAGGCACGGTTCGAGCCGAGATCCTATGGATTCCGGCCGGGCCGTGGCTGCCATGACGCCATCGAGGCCATCTACTTAGTCGCCAAGGGCAAAAACCCGAAGCGTCAGTGGGTGCTCGACGCCGACCTGGCGGCAGCGTTCGACCGGATCGACCACTCCCACCTTCTCAGCGCTCTCGGCGGTTTCCCGGCAAAGGGGCTGATCGAGGGATGGCTGAAAGCCGGTGTGGTCGAAGAGGGCCGATTCGCCCCGACCGAGGAGGGAACCCCGCAAGGCG
>DAHYHI010000047.1:0-23128 GCA_027391075.1 Acidimicrobiaceae bacterium
AGATCCTCGGCACCGTCGATGAACACGAATGGGTTGACGCTGTGGTAGCCCTCGTCGGCCAGGGTGCGCTCCACGGGCTCCTCCTTCGGTCGGTGTCGGGTCTGACGGTAACGGCCGTAAAGACGCGCCGTCTTGTAGGAACTTGACCTGCCTGCGGGCGCCCAACCGGGGCTCATGGCACCACGCCTGGCCTTCCGGGTTCTCGCCACGGCATGCCTGTCGGTAGCCGATCGTCAACTGGGCGCCGGGCCCGGCCGTCGGTCACTAGGGGATGACTTGAAGCTGCGGCCATCTCGCCTGCCAACGGGCCACCTTCGCCTCGTAGATCTCCTGGGACACCCTGACTTTGTTGGGGCGGGCCACCATGGCGAGCAAGTCGGACAGGCCGAACGGGGCGCACACCACGAAGCCGTCGCCATCTTGACGGACCCCGACACTCGACGCGGTGGTCGGCCACGTCGAGATCGCCTCCTCGCTGGAGCGGTACTGGTCGAGGTGACGCCCGAAACGCTTCTCGTACCACAGGTGGACCCGTGCCTGGTTGTGGACATCCACCACCACCTCGAGCCCTGACAGCCAGGATGCCACCTGCTGTTCGACCCGTCGTTCCGACTCGGCGGTGAGATCCTCGGCGTCGAAGTACACCAGGTCGTAGTCCTTGATGCCAGCGGCCGGCGGAAAGCCGTGCCGCAGGTTCCAGACCGTCTGGGCGACAGCGCCAGCCCCCAGGTACCACCCCGGGAGACGCATCTCACCCGCCATGGCCAAGACGGATTCGGCGATGGGGTTCTGCGCCAACGCATGCCGCAGGCAGTCGATCTGACAGTCGAGGGGCAGATCCTCGGGATGGTCGACGAGCACGAGAACATCATGACCGGAAGCCGATCCCGCTACGGGACGCACGGCGTTCGAACCGGAACCCTCGGAGGCCGTCCCGTAGCCGGTTGGTCATGCCGGCTCAGCGACCCGGCAGTTGCCGCCTCACGACCGAAGGGTCGCCCTTGACCTACACGGCCTGTGATCCGGCAGCGGTCACGATCGGCGCGGAACACAGCGCCACAAGATCCTTGGGTGCCCCCAAAGCTCTCACCGCATCCAAGCCGGGTGCTCAGCACCTGGTCTCGTACCTGGACAGGACCACGCCGTCGGGAAACCTCCGGGTCTCCACCAGGGTCAGGGTCACCCAGTTGTCCAGAGCTGTAAAGAACGGCGTGCCGCCGCCCACCAAGACCGGTGCGGTGGCCAGCACGAACTCGTCGATCAGCCCGGCTCGCATGGCCGCTGCGGCCAGCGTGGCTCCGCCAATGTCAATGGGGCCGCCATCCTCGGCCTTGAGCCGAGTGATCTCGGTGACCGCGTCACCGCTGACCAGGCGGGTGTTCCAGTCGACAGTGCTGATCGTCGAGGAGAACACTACCTTCGGCATCTCCCGCCAGCGGTTGGCGAACTCGATCTCCGCCGGTGTGGCACCGGGCTGCTGGTCAGCGGTCGGCCAGTAGGAGCTCATCGTCTCCCACAGTTTGCGCCCATACAGCGCCAAGCTCGTCGCCCCCACCCGGTCGGACCACCACTGGAACAGCTCGTCGCTCGGAACGCTCCAGCCGAGGTCGTCGCCGGGCGCGGCGATGTAGCCGTCGAGGCTCACGTTCATGCCAAAGGCCAGTTTCCGCATCACGTCAGCCTCTCACGAGTCAGCGTGTCGGCGAACAGACCGCCATGACGCGGGGACCATCGGTCAGGCCATACAGCGTCGGTCGACCACTACTCCAAGCGGAGCTTGCCGTACGGAAGGGGAAGCTGCTGCGGCACGGGAGGAGGCCAGCCGCCGGCTTCGTCGCTGATCGTCACAAGGGGAACCTCCTACGGGAACGCCCCAGGTCAAGAGGGCTGCGCTGGTGGGGGTGTCCCGTATGACCCGCCCGGTGAAGATTCCCGCAAGGGGGCGCCAACCGGGACAGGCAGCGACGATGCAATGCCTCGCCGAGCAGGCCACCGGCTGCTTGCACGACGCAGCAGACGGCGCTGCCACTGACGCACCTCAGGGTGACACAGAATGATCGTTCTCGGCTCGGTGCCACACCACTTCCCGCTACACGTGATGAGCGCCGAACGACGGCTCGGGTGTCACCTCCGCCAAGCGGTCCAGCGGAACGGGAGTGCCGAACGCGCGGACAGAACGACGACCGCAGGAGAGCGGGGCGAGGCGCTCATAACGACGTTCGCGGATGGCCCCACGCGGCCCCGCCACGAGCGCGGAACCGGCGTTCGGGGCGGCCTGTTCGGCCCTCACAGGTGTCCCAGAATGTTCAGCCGAGGCTGCCCCACCGGCATCCTTAATGTGCCGTTGCAGCGCAGGTAACTATGGCGGGCGCTCGGTGGGCTGGCCTGGCAGGCCCCTCCCATTTACGAAGGGCCACAAAAGTGCCGTTACAGAGCCCGAGATCGGATTCGAACCGATGACCTGACGCTTACAAGTTCCCGGCACCCCGTCCGCACGAGTCCGCCCATGTCATCTCAGACGGCGTGACCAGGACTTTCGCGCTCCGTCGGACAGGTGCGGACGGAGATGAACTGCTCCCAAAACTGCTACCAAGTCATCGGCTCTCTGTCCGATTCAGAGCCCGTGTCACGAAGTGGCACTGCGTGGTACTCTTCGGTTATGGCTGATCACTACACGTTGCGACTTGTCGAAGGCACGAAGCATCGACTCGCTGAAAGAGCCCGCAGCGCCGGTGTGGCGGAGCGCACCCTGGCGCAACGCTACGTGGAGGAGGGGCTGCGACACGACATGCATCCTTTGATCCAGTTTCTCGACGGCCCGAGTGGTCGCCGGCCCAGCCTGGTCGGGCGCGGGCTCGATGTCTGGGAAGTCATCGCCACGGTCAAGGACAACGACGGCTCGATCGCAGAGGCGGCGGAGTACTTACAGGTGCCGGCGGGACTGGTTGAGGCCGCCGTCGCCTACTACGGCGAGTACCGCGGCGAAATCGATGAGCAGATCGAACGCAACGAGATCGACTACGAAAGGGGTCGGGCCGCCGCCGAGGCCGGGGAGCGGGCGCTGCGGGTGTGAAGGCCCTTCTTGACGAGCAACTGTCGCCGCTGATCGCTGTGAAGTTACGCGAAGCCGGTTTCGACGTTGTCGCAGTGGCCGAGCGAGATGACCTTGTCGGAAGTAGCGACCGGGTCGTCTTGGAGGTTGCAGCTACCGCGGAACGCGCCGTGATCACCAACAACGTCAAGGACTTCCGGCCTCTCGCCGCCGAGCGGCTGGCGCAAGGACGACCGCATGCTGGTCTTATCCTGCTCCCCTCGAAGCGAACGCGCACCCGTGACGCCGTTGCATCGCTGGCAAGCGCGATCGGAAAGGTGCTGCACGATAACCCGGGCGGACCGGCGGGAAGTGAGCGTTGGATCGGGCCTCTGTAGCAGTGGGAGAACGATAGCTTCATAGCCGTTCGATGTGATCTCAAGAGGTGGGTTTGTGCCGATACAGGACTAAGTCTGTTGGGGTTTTGACATTGCATCAGAGTCTCGGTTCGAGGCCGCTAGCACTTTTGACATCGCGTAGTTGCGAATGGCCACACCTTCGAAGTTCCCAGTTGCGGCGGCCTTGCACGGTGCCCTTCGAGCCAGTGGCCCTCTTGCCGGTCAAGGCGTTCGGGGCACCTGACTCGTTCCTCGCACGACCCGTTGGGCCGACGGCAGGCTGGCGCTCACCACCGGGACCCCGACGAAAAGGAACTGGTTTGTCAACCAGCTGGGCCCAGGTGCAAAAGTCCCGAGCCTCAGCCCGCGTTGCTTCGTTCCAGGGGACCGCGACCGCCCACAAGAAGCGGAAGTACCGGAGCAGGTCCATCGCGTACGAACGTTGCGTGCAGGCAGACCGGCCACAGGCTTGGAGCTCCCGCAGGTAGGCAGCGACTGGCACAACGACCGCCCCCGCCGGGTCGAGGAACTGGAAAGGCTCAAAGGGATCCTCCGTTGCGTAAAGAGCGCCCTCGAGGGGCACCACCAACTTCGACAGGTCCCGGTCCATGTCCTCCGGCTTGATCACGAGGCGAGACCATAACAACTCCCATGAACAGGACCAGGGATGTTATGCCACTAGTTCAGTTAACAGGGCGTCTTGGAGCACCTTTACGAGGCGTTGTATCTCCCGGGTGCGCGCCTCGACCTGGGTTTTGCGATACCGGGTCAACTCGCGCAGCTCCCGGATCGGCGGCCGAGGAACGTAGCTTGGCCGGACCATCCCACGCGCCGCGACGTCAGCCAACCACTCTGCGTCCGACACATCCGTATTGCGGCCAGGCACACGGCGCACGTGGACTGCGTTCACCAACCACAAATCCCCGACGATCCCTTCAAGCCCGTAATAGACAGGATTCCAATACACGCCGGTCGATTCCATCACCACGGTGGACACCATGTTGACGGCCAGCCAGTCACCTCCCTCAGCGATCCCCACCGACATAGTCGCCAACGTGTTTTTCATCAGTCTCACACGACGGTTCACCACCAGGCGACAGCACCCCACGACCCTGTCTCGATGAACATCCAACCCGGCCACCCGATCCTTAACAGTCTCCAAAGCTCCTCCCTTCAATCGCTCCTACCGCAAGCCGCCCCGGAGAGGGACCTGAACGAAAACGGATACTGGGGTTCGTGCTCAAGGCAACAGTCCGCGATCCCCCGGACCCCGCACCAAGCTGACTACGAGTTTCACAACTCACAGAGCGGGCGGCGGCCGCGCCCGAAGCGGGCCCACCAGCACTCCATCAACCCAAGGTGACCGCCAGGCCATACCAGCCCATTGCCGAAGAGCTGGGATTAGTAGGACCCGATCGAGCGCCGGCAGTTCGGTGGAATACACCAACTGCACCAAAACTGCACCATCCACCGGGAAGCCAGGGGCCCGCTTCACCCCCTGACAAGGTAAAAGTGCTGGTCATGCTAGAGCCCGAGATCGGATTCGAACCGATGACCTGACGCTTACAAGGCGCCTGCTCTGACCAGCTGAGCTACTCGGGCGGCTGGAAGAAACTATCGCAGTTTGGGGATGGTGCGCTTGTGGATCGCCGTGGCCGTGTAGTCCTTGCGGGGACCTCTCACCTGCCAGGTCTCCTCGTAGCAGCCTTCGGAGTGGACGGTGAACGCTATAAAGTAGACGTCGTCCCCGCAGTAGTGGCGCTCCTCGCAATCCTCGAAGCGCAAGTCGACGTCGACGAAGTGACGGCCGTCTGGGAACCTCAGAGCCGCCCCGCCGGCCTCGGCGGCGGTCACGACGAGGAGCCGTCCGCAGGAGACGTCCCGCCCGTGCCAGCGAAGAGTGCCGACTTCGCGGTAGTAGGCGCAGGACGGAGCCGGTGGCGGCGTAGCGTCTACAGATGCGCAGGGCTGGTCCCCTACCGCTGCCGACCCGGCGAAGGACCCCGACCCGGCGAAAAGCCCTATCTGACCAGAGAGTTGATCGTCGATACGCCGCTCGACACTCCACGAGCCGAGCAGGTAGCTGAGCGTATCGGGAACCTTCACGCTCTCATTCTGCCTGCCAGGCAGATAACGGGCTGCCGGCCGGGCGGGCCTCGGGAAGCTGATGACCGGCGGTGGCGACTAAGGTCCACGTTTTCGTTGGCGCAGCCACGGCGGAGCGTCCGATCGGAAGCGAGGAGTTAACTTGTCGAACACCGTATCCTTTCAGCGTCCGAGGCCCACGGTCTTGGCTGACCTGATCTCGGACTCTCTGCTCAAAGACGCTGCGCTCGTCGCAGGAGCAGCGGGTCTCGTCGGGTTGCTGGCGCAGGTGTCCGTGCACCTGTCTTTCACTCCGGTTCCGATCACCGGCCAGACCCTGGCGGTCCTTTTGTGCGGAACTGCGCTCGGTCTGCGCCGGGCGGCGGCTGCGCTTTTGTTGTACGGCGTAGCCGGGCTCGTCGGCGTCCCCTGGTTCGCCGGTCACGCCGCAGGCTACGTGGGGGCGTCGTTCGGCTACGTCGTCGGCTTCGTCCTCGCCGGGTCGCTGTGCGGCTTTCTCGCCGAGCGGCGAGCCGACCGCTCGGTGTGGCGCTCCGTTCCGGCGATGCTGGCAGGCGAGATCGTCATGTACGCGGTAGGCGTGACGTGGCTTAGCTTCGACCTGCACGTCGGGGCTGCAAGGGCCATCGCCCTTGGCTTGACCCCGTTCTTGGCTGGGGACGCCATCAAGGCTGCCCTCGCCGCAGTGGCGCTACCCGCTGCGTGGAAGCTGACCGGGACCCGCAGGGGCTGACCGGGCACGCAGGACCGGGCACTCAGGACTGGGCTCGTAGGGCGCCGCTGCGAGGACTGGGCCGCTGCGAGGCGGGCGTTCACCGAGGACCGCCGGGGCGTGCCCAGCTCAGATTTCTTCGAGGTGGGCGGTGTCGTTGAAGTTCCGCAGAAACCAGCGCTCCTGGGTAACCAGCAGTTCTGTGATCGACCCGTTCTCAGCCCCGGAGAAAGACATGGGCTTCGCTCCTACCGCTTGCGCCGCGATCCGCCCGATCACCCCTCCGTGGGTGAACGCGGCGACGAGACTGTCGGGGTGCGCTGATGCTATGCGCCCTATGCCCGCCCGGATCCTGGAGATGAACACGTCGTCGGGCTCCGCTCCCGGCACGACGTCCCATCGTCCCTCTGTCATCAGACGGTCGACGATCGGGCCGCCCTCCCGCAGCCGAAGACGGTAGACGCCGCCCTCCCATTCGCCGAGAAACACTTCGCGAAGGTCGGCTTCGACTACAGGCTTGAGTCCGAGCGCTTCGCACAGGGGGGCCGCGGTCTGCGCAGTACGGCGCAGGTTGGTCACGTACACCGCCGAGATCTTCTCGCCGCGACGGCGCCGGCTGAGCCGCTCAGCCACCTTTGCGGCCTGCAACTCTCCTTGGGGGTGCAGCTCCGGGTCGCCGTGACCGTCGACGAGAGGGAAAGGCCTGTCGGCTCTGGCCGGCACCGACTCCCCGTGTCTCACCAGCAAGATCGTGGTCGCTCCAGGGGGCCGCTCGAAGCGGAACTGACGAACCTCCGCCTGGTCGTCTCCTCTCCCAGCGGCGGCGGATGATTCCATAGACGGCATCGGAGCGCTCGTCACCGGCTGGTGATCCGGGGCTCCGGGAACGGCTGGCGAGTCGGTCACCGGGACATCGTAGGCCACGTCGAACCCCCGCCGGCTGGGCGCGCCCCTGGCGCATGCAGGCTCGGCGCGCCCCGAGGGCACAAAGCAAGCTCGTCGTGACGGCGGGCTCAGAGCCGCCCGGCGCGCCTGCGGGCCACCTCGAAGCACGCCACCGCCGCCGCCACGGACACGTTGAGCGAGCCGAGGGGACCTTGCAGGGGGATCGACGCGACTATCCCGCATCGCGCGACGGTCAGAGGCGAAAGCCCGGCTCCTTCCGCGCCTAGCACCAAGGCGAGCGGCTCATCGGCCACGGCCAGGTCCCATATCCCAGCCGGCCCGGAAGCGTCGAGGCCGACAGTCCAGATCCCGGCTTTTTCGAGCTGGCGGACGGCGGCCGGCACGCCGGCGACGGTGGCGATCCTCAGATGCTCCGCAGCGCCCGCCGCTGCTTTCAGCGCCGCCGGGCCTAGCCGGGCGGAACGATGCCTGGGCAAGACAAGGCCTGTCACGCCCGAACCGAGGCAGCTACGCATGATCGCCCCAAGGTTGTGGGGGTCGGTGACGCCGTCGAGGACGACCAGGAACGGCGCCGGAGCGCCGGGGGTCCGCTCTACCAGGGAACCCAGCTGGACTTCGCTGAGAGGTTCCGCCAGGGCAACCACCCCCTGGGGGGCGTCGCTCGCGGCGACACGGTCGAGCTCGTGTCGCTCCACGTGGCGAACCAAGATCCGGCCGTCGCCACCAGGCGAGGTTGGATAGCGGACCTGGGAGCACATCGACGCTATCTCGGACAGCTGCTTGGAATGCCCGGTCGGGTCTGCGATCATCACCGACCTGACGCGACGCCGCCCCGCCGAGATCAGCTCCCGGACAGCGTGGATGCCCTCGACCTGCTCACCTCCGATCCCAGGCCGCTCACCGTCCTGTCCCGGACCGCGTCGCGGTCCAGGCTGGGAGCCGGGACGGGAACGTCGGGCTGGGGTGTTCACTGGAGGACGACCAAAGCGACAGCGAAGCACGCTATGCCCTCGCGCCTGCCGAGCGCGCCCATCGCCTCCGCTCGCTTGGCTTTCACACTCGCCGGCGCTCCGAGAACTTCCGACAGGCGCTCGCACATCTCCTCCCGGTACGGGGCGATCTTGGGTGCTTCCGTGATGACGGTTGCGTCCACGTTGCCGATCGAGAACTGCGACGACACGTCGGCCACGACACGGGCGAGGAGCACCATGCTGTCCATGCCCGACAGCTGCGGGTCGCTGTCGGGGAACAAAGTCCCGATGTCACCTTTCCCCGTCGCTCCCAATAGCGCGTCAGCCACGGCGTGCGCTACCACGTCGGCGTCGCTGTGACCGGCGAGGCCCGGTCCGGGTAGTACGACACCAGCGAGGACGAGACGCCGCGACGGGTCGTCGCTGAAGGGGTGAATGTCGAAACCCTGCCCGACCCTGGGCAGGTTCAACTCCGGCCCGTTTCGACGATGCGACACTGCTTCACCCCGGGAGCGTCCCCGCCCGGCGGGCGGCTATCAGCGCTTCCGCGACGACAAGGTCGCTGGGCGAGGTGATCTTCAAGTTATCCGGCGAGCCGTCGACCAGCTCCACCAGCCCGCCGGCCGTCTCCACCAGCGCGGCGTCGTCAGTGGCCTGGGCCTGCGTCGAGTGCACCTTTCTGAGCAGCTCCGCTCGGAAACCTTGCGGGGTCTGAACAGCGACGAGCTTGGAGCGGTCCAGGGTCACAAGCCGCCCCGCGTCGACGACCTGCTTGACAGTGTCCGACAACGCAACGGCTGGGATCGCAGCATCAGCCCCCGCCTCTAGGGCGGCTATGACTTGCCTCCACAGGGCCGCGTTCGACAGCGGCCTGGCCGCATCGTGAACCAGGATCAGCCGGGTGTCGACGGGAACCGCCGCGAGACCTCGCCGTACCGAGTCCGAGCGGGTCGCGCCGCCTGCCACCACACGATCAGCAGAGCCTTCGAACGTCGACGCTTCGGACGCGCCCGCAGGCACGACCAGGACGACTCCTGCGCACACCTCGCGGGCCACGTCCAGGGACCAATCCACGACGCGCCGCCCTGCGAGCTCGGCGAACTGCTTGGCGGCACCGAAACGCCTGCCGTCCCCCGCCGCTACCACCACCGCCCAGGGTTCCAAGACCGGACCGCCTAGCCAGCCCTGCCGGCAGCGCCAACCCCAGAAGCGCCAGCCCCAGAGGAACCAGCGGCTGAGACGGCGGCGGCGATCGCTTCCGGTGCGTCGGAGACGGCGACGTCGACGCGCGAACCGCTCCAACGGTCCCTCACCTCCACGACTCCGCTCGCGAGTCCCCGGCCGACGACGACCACGACGGGCATGCCGAGAAGCTCCGAGTCAGCGAACTTGACGCCGGCGGACGGTCCGACCCGGTCGTCGTAGAGCACGTTCAGCCCGCGCCGTTCGAGGTTCGAAGCCAGACGGTCCGCCTCTTCGTAGGGTTCGGATCCCTTGCCCGTGACGATGAGATGGACGTCGGCTGGTGCGACGGCAGCCGGCCAGCGCAGGCCCGCCTCGTCGGCGGTCTGCTCGGCTATCGCCGCTACCGCACGGGAGATCCCTATCCCATAGGAGCCCATGGTCACCGTCACCGGGCGGCCGTCGGGACCGGTCACCTCCAGACCGAAAGCTTGCGCGTACTTGCGGCCGAGTTGGAAGACGTGCCCCAGTTCGATCCCCCGTGCGATACGAAGCTCCCCGCCGCAGCGTCCGCAGCGGTCCCCGTTGCGCACCTCGACCGCCCCGACCTCCCCGTCGGGGTGGAAGTCGCGCCCTCTGACCACGTCGAGAGCATGCCGTCCGGGTTCGTTGGCGCCTGTCACCCAAGACGTCCCTTCGGAGACGAGCGGGTCGACCACGTAGCGGACCTCGAGCTTCGACATCACCTGCGGGCCGATGTAACCGCGGACCAATCCTGGGACGCTTTCAAGGTCAGCGGGTTCGGCTGGGGCCACCTCGGCCGGCTCGAGCTGCGCGCCCAGGCGTTTCATGTCCACCTCCCGGTCGCCGGGAACTCCCACGACCAGCAGCTCCCAGCGCTCCTCGCCCGGCCGGCGGGTCTTGACCACGACGTTCTTCAAGGTGTCGGCGGCGCTGAAGGCCCTTCCGAGGCTCATCGAGTTGAGCCGCTCTACGAGGGTGGCGATGGTCGGAGTGTCCGGCGTGTCGACCACGACGCTTGGCGGGTGCTCGGAGGCGTCGGCGGGACTGACCGCAAGCTCGACCGCCTCCGCGTTCGCGGCGTAATCGCAGCCGAGGCACGAGACGAACGTGTCCTCCCCGCTTTCGCAGGGGGCTATGAACTCCTCCGAGGCGGACCCTCCCATCGCACCCGACACGGCCGACACGATCCGGTAGTCGAGTCCGAGACGGCCGAAGATCCGCTCGTACGCGTCTCGCTGTGCCTTGTAGGACACTTCCAGGCCGGCGTCGTCTATATCGAAGGTGTAGGCGTCCTTCATGAGGAACTCGCGGCCGCGCAGCACACCAGCTCTCGGCCGCGCCTCGTCGCGGTACTTCGTCTGGATCTGGTAGAGGGCCAAGGGGAGGTCCTTGTAAGACGAGCACTCACCTTTGACCATCAGCGTGAAAAGCTCCTCGTGGGTCGGTCCGAGAAGATAGTCCACGCCCCGGCGGTCCTTCAGCCGGAACAGCCCGTCGCCGTAATCCGCCCACCTTCCGCTGCGCTCGAAGATCTCCCTTGGAATCAACGCCGGGAGCAGCACCTCCTGCGCGCCGATCGCGTTCATCTCCTGTCTGACTACCTCCTCGACACGGCGCAGCACCGCGAGGCCTAGCGGCAGCCACGAGTAGATGCCCGGCGCCACCCGGCGCACGTAACCGCCGCGCAGCAGGAGCTTGTGACTGACAAGCTCGGCTTCGACCGGGTCGTCGCGGAGGGTCTGTACCAGCAGGGACGTCATACGCATCAGCACGGCCGCGACGCTACATGAAGCGCCGCACCCTCCCGGCGGTCACAGCAGCCTTCAGGTTGGCACAGCCCTGCCAGGCTTAGGGCCTTCCCGGCAGCTTTGCCCCGGCTGCTTCGCTAGCAGCTTAGGGCGGCGCCTCCTCCAGCTTAGGGTAACGCCTCGTCGAGCTTCTGCTCGGCTTCGCTTTCACTCACGCCGATAGCGAACGTTAGCTCCGAGACGAGGATCTGACGGGCACGGCTGAGCATGCGCTTCTCCCCGGCGGATAGGCCTTTGTCCTTGTCGCGGTTGGAGAGGTTCCGCACGACCTCGGCCACCTGGTATATGTCTCCGGACTTGAGCTTCTCTACGTGGTTCTTGTAGCGGCGCGACCAGTTCGTGGGCATCCGGACGTCCTTCTTGCGCAGGACGGCGAACACCTCTTCGACTTCCTCGTCGTTGATCACCTCGCGCAGGCCGACCTCGTCGGTGCTGTCCGCTGGGACCATCAGCGTCAGGTCCCCGTAGGCGAGGCGGAGGATCAGGTATTCGGTCGTCTTGCCGAACGCCTCCCGAACTTCCCTGCGTTCCACGGTAGCCGCGCCGTGGTGCGGGTAGACGACCTTATCTCCAACATCGAAAGTCATGCGTCTCCAGACGAGAAAAGCCGTTCTCTGATCTCCCAGGATACCAGCGCAGCGGGCGACTCGGGGCGCACAGGGCGGGCTCACTACGGGAGCCCCGTTGCCGGAGCGTCCACAGCCAGGCGCCCGCGCCAGGCGGTTAGGGCTAACCTCGTCAGGGCGATGACCGACCTCGAGCTGTTGGGCCGATCCGAACTGTTCTCGGCTTTCGACGACACCACTTTGACGCGCCTGGCAGGACACGTCGACGTCGTCAATTGTAAACGTAATGCGGTCCTCTTCATGGAGGGCGACGACGCTTCGGATCTCTACGTAGTCGACAGCGGCCGTATCGGTCTCGGCAGGCGATCCCTCGACGGCAGGGAGTCGCTGATCGCTCTAACCGAACGCGGCGACGTGTTCGGGGAGATGCCGCTCTTCGACGACGGGCCCCGCTCGACTTCGGCTCGCGCTCTCGAACGGTCCAAGGTTCTCCGCATACCCTACGAGCCGGTCCGCTCGGCGTTGGACGCTTCGCCGGTGCTGCTTTGGAACGTGGTCCGCCTTTTGGTCCAGAGGCTACGTGCTACCGACTCGGACCTCGCCGACGCTGTGCTGCTCGACGTGACCGGCCGCACAGCGAAGCGCCTGCTGGAGATAGCCGGTGACAGTGTGGAGTTCGCGCTGCCGATCACCCAGGAGGAGCTCGCCGGGCTGGTCGGAGCGTCACGTGAGCGGGTAAACAAGTCGATAGCGGCTTTCATCCGCCTCGGCTGGATCGAGCAGGTAGACCGCCGTTACAGGATCGTCTCCAGGGAACGATTGGAGCAACGCGCCCGCTGACCTGCAACGCGCCCGCTGCCGGACTTTTCAGCTCACGAGCGCTTCGGTAGGCCTACAGGGCTCTCAGCCGCGCCGGGGCCGACACGTGACGCAACCCCAGTTCGAGTGCCTCCGAGACTGTTCCTGGTGTCCGCAGCGCGATTCCGTCCACCGGTTCGGCCCCGCGGGCGGTTACAGCTCTCGAGAAGCCGTGCCGGGCGGCCTCGGCGAGACGGCTTGCTGTGTGGGGGACACCACGAAGCTCTCCTCCCAAGCCGATCTCCCCGACGGCGACTAGCTGGTCGTCTACTACACGCGAGGTCAAGGAGGATACGAGGGCCATGGCTACCGCCAGGTCAGCTCCGGGATCGTCGAGGCGAACTCCACCCACCGCCGATACGTACACGTCCCGGCCGGCGAAGTTCAGATCAGAGCGGCGTTCGAGGACGGCCAGCACCTGCGCGAGCCTGGCGTGGTCGTAGCCTGAGGCCGACCGGCGCGCAAGGCCCCCCAGCGATGACGCTACGAGAGCCTGAACTTCGACTATGAGCGGCCGGCGGCCTTCCATGGCAGCGAAGATCGCCGAGCCCGGCAGACCGGGATGGCGGTCGGCGAGCATCATCCGCGCCGGGTCGGTCACCTCGACGAGACCCGCCGACGTCATCTCCCACATCGCTATCTCTCCGATCGCGCCGAAGCGGTGCTTGACAGCTCGCAGCATCCGAAGAGCGTGGTGACGGTCCCCTTCGAAGGACAGGACCGAGTCGACTAGATGCTCGAGGACTCTCGGGCCAGCTATCGACCCTTCTTTGGTGACGTGGCCTATCAGCATCAAAGCCGAACCGGCCGACCGGGCCGCATCGGCCAACGTCTGGGCTACAACTCGAACCTGGGCGACGGAACCCGCCGGGGAGGCCACGTCGGGCGACGCCACCGTCTGGATCGAGTCGACCACCGTCACGCTCGGGTGCAGCTTGTCGACGGCGGCTGCTATCGCTTCGGTGTCGGTCGCCGATGTTATCCAGATGCCGTCCTCCACCAGGCCGAGACGGCGCGCCCTGCGATGAACTTGCTCCGGGGCTTCCTCGGCGCTCACGAGCAGGGTCGCCATGCCCTGCTTGGCGCAGGAGGCGAGAACTTGCAGGACCAGGGTCGACTTGCCGATCCCGGGCTCCCCTGCAAGGAGCGTCACCGACGAGGGGACTATCCCGCCTCCGAGGACCCGGTCCAGCTCGGCGATCCCGGTAGGGATCGCAGCGGCGGCGGCGCTGTCGATGTCAACCAGGCGGACCGCAACGTCATGGGACAACGCGGAGCCCCCGACCGCGCTGCGGGCCGGGCGGCCGGCAGGCTTGCGCAGCTCCTCTTCGAGACTGTTCCACGCGCCGCAGTTCGGGCAGCGCCCCACCCACTTGGGTGCCACGGCGTCGCAGGTGTCGCAGCGGAACTGGACCGACTGTAAGGGCATAACGCCAGGCTACGAGCAGGGTGTGACATCATCCCGACCGGTCCCTGTACGCGTTGGACGGCCCCGTTGTCGGGGCCGTCCAACGCCTGGGCTTCTATCTTGTCTGCCCGGTGGCCTTGTCTTCCCTGTAGCAGGCTTAGTCGCTGCTGCCGGCCCCGGCCATGGCGACGGGCGGCGGCACGACAGCGTCGACCGCCCGGAAGACCAACGCCGGCTCACCGGTCTCGTCGTCGGTTCCCACGTCGACGAGAATCGTCTCACCGGCGTGGAACTCCTTCCAGAGGATCCTCTCGGAGAGGGGGTCCTCGACGAGCCTCTGCAGGGCACGGCGAAGGGGTCTCGCTCCCAGCGTCGAGTCGTAGCCGCGGTCCACGACGAAGTACTTGGCTTCCTGGGTCAGCTCCAAGCCGAGGCCCTGAGCTTCGATGGAGGTCTGCAACCTGACGATCATCAAGTCGATGATCTCGGTCACTTCGTCCTTGGTCAGCTCGTGGAAGACGATCACGTCGTCGATACGGTTCAAGAACTCGGGGCGGAAGTGAGCTTTCAGCGCTTCGTGCACCTTGAGCTTCATCTTCTCGTAGGTCACCGCCTCGCTCGTCTTGGCGAAACCGACCGACGCCTTACGCAGATCAGCAGTACCGAGGTTAGAGGTCATGATGATCACGGTGTTCTTGAAGTCCACCGTGCGACCCTGAGCGTCGGTGAGACGCCCGTCCTCGAGGATCTGCAGGAGCGAGTTGAACACGTCTGGGTGTGCCTTCTCGATCTCGTCGAACAACACAACCGAGAACGGCTTGCGCCGGACTGCCTCGGTCAGCTGGCCGCCCTCTTCGTAGCCGACGTAGCCGGGGGGCGAACCGACGAGCCTGCTCACCGTGTGCTTCTCCATGTACTCGGACATGTCGAGCTGGATGAGGGAGTCCTCGTCGCCGAAAAGGAACTCCGCAAGAGTCTTCGCCGTCTCGGTCTTGCCGACACCTGAAGGGCCGAGGAAGATAAAGGAACCGCTGGGACGCTTCGGGTCTTTCAGGCCCGCACGGGTCCGCCGGATCGCTTTCGAGACTGCCTTGATGGCGTCGGACTGGCCGATCACACGCTTGTGCAGCTCGTCCTCCATCCGGAGCAGCTTGGCCGTCTCCTCCTCTGTCAGCTTGTAGACGGGGATGCCCGTCCAATTGGCGAGGACCTCGGCTATGACCTCTTCGTCGACGACGTCGAAGAGGTCGATGCCTTCGGCGCGCCACTCCTGCTCCTTGGCGGCTTTGCGTTGCAGAAGCTCCTCTTCGCGTTCACGCAGCTTCTTGGCCTGGTCGAAGTTCTGCTTCTCGATGGCGATCTCTTTGTCCCGCCGGACTCTGGCTATCTCGTCTTCGATCGCCTTGTAGTCCGCCGGGGTGGCCATACGCCTGATCCTCAGCCGGCTTCCGGCTTCGTCTATGAGGTCTATCGCCTTGTCAGGAAGGAAACGGTCGGCGATGTAGCGGTCGGCGAGGTTCGCGGCTGCTACGACGGCCTGGTCGGTGATCGTCACACCGTGGTGAGCCTCGTAGCGGTCTCTGAGACCTTTGAGGATCTCGATGGTGTGCGGCAGGGACGGCTGGTCGACTTTGATCGGCTGGAACCGACGTTCGAGAGCCGCGTCTTTCTCCAGGTGCTTGCGGTACTCGTCGAGGGTGGTGGCTCCGATGGTCTGAAGCTCCCCTCTGGCGAGCATCGGCTTGAGGATCGACGCAGCATCGATGGCGCCTTCGGCGGCGCCGGCGCCAACGAGAGTGTGCAGCTCGTCTATGAACAAGATGATGTCGCCGCGGGTCCGGATCTCTTTCAGGACCTTCTTCAGGCGCTCCTCGAAGTCGCCCCGATATCGCGACCCTGCCACGAGGGCTCCGAGGTCGAGTGTGTAAAGCTGCTTGCCTTTGATCGTCTCGGGCACTTCACCCGACACGATCTTCTGGGAGAGCCCCTCGACGATGGCCGTCTTGCCAACGCCAGGTTCGCCTATGAGCACCGGGTTGTTCTTGGTGCGCCTCGAAAGGACCTGCATGACCCTTTCGATCTCACGCTCGCGCCCTATGACGGGGTCGAGCTTGCGCTCCCGGGCGAGTTGGGTGAGGTTACGCCCGAACTGGTCGAGGACCGGCGAGCTAGACGGTGCATCCTGGCCCGTCGACGGGCCGACACCCGCCGTCGCGGCCTCCTTGCCACCGGGAGCCTGGTAGCCCGAAAGCAGCTGTATCACCTGTTGGCGGACACGGCCCAGGTCGGCTCCGAGGCTTATAAGAACTTGGACGGCCACACCTTCGCCTTCACGTACCAGGCCCAGCAGCATGTGCTCGGTGCCGATGTAGTTGTGGCCGAGCTGCAGAGCTTCACGCAGGGAAAGCTCGAGCACCTTCTTGGCACGCGGGGTGAAAGGCGGCGACCCGGTGGTCGACGAGCCGGCGGGGCCTATAGTCTCCTCCACCTTCTCTCGTACGGCCTCCAAGCTCACCCCGAGGGATTCGAGCGCCTTGGCAGCGACCCCTTCGCCCTCGTGTATCAGCCCGAGCAGTATGTGCTCGGTGCCGATGAAGTTATGGTTGAGGAGTCGCGCCTCCTCCTGGGCCAAGACCAGGACTCTACGGGCTCTGTCTGTAAAACGTTCGAACATTCCGGTCCTCCGTTCATCCAGTCTACCCGGACCCTAGGGTGTTAATTCGATCGGCGGCCACCTCTCTCTGGATGCCCTGCATAGAGCATCGGATCGTTCCGGGTTCCTGTTTAGCCCGGCGGTGACGTAGCCTCTGTGAAGATGAACGCCGCCGAAGCCCTCCGCCTTCCCGGAATAGAGCTCGCCCTGGAGAAAGTCGAGGCTTCCCTCGCCCGGGCTACCGCGGGCGAGGACCCTTTCCTGGCGGAAGTCGCCTCCCATCTGGTCAACGCAGGAGGTAAGCGGTTGAGGCCCGCGCTCGTCCTGGCCGCAGCGCAGGTGTGCGGTTCGGGCCCAGACCCCTCCGAAGGAGTCATCGAAGGCGCGGTGGCTGTCGAACTGGTACACCTCGGCTCTTTGTACCACGACGACGTGATGGACGAGGCGACCTCGCGACGCGGGGTGATGAGCGCCAACGCCAAGTGGGGGAACCTAGTCGCGATCCTCGCAGGCGACTTCCTCCTGGCCAGGGCCTCTGAGATCGCCGCTTCGCTGGGAACTGAAGTAGCCGCGCTTCTCGCCAGGACGATCGGGAAGCTTTGCGAGGGAGAGGTCGGCCAGATGCGCTTCGCCTTCGACGTGACACGCAGCGAGGAGTCTTATGTCGCGTCCATAGGGGGCAAGACTGCGTCCCTTATGGCCACGGCGTCGCGGGTTGGGGGCGTGACTTTCGGCGCCGGCCCGGTCGAGGTGGAAGCCCTGACGGACTACGGTTTCTCGCTCGGCATGACGTTCCAGATCTGGGACGACGTCAAGGACCTGATAAGCACCGAGGACGAGCTCGGCAAGCCGGCAGGCCACGACATGGTCGAAGGCACCTACACCCTTCCGGTGCTGCGAGCGCTGTCTGTCCCTGGGGTCGGAGAGGACCTGAGGGCGATTCTCGGAGGCCCCCTCGACACAGTGTCTCGCGACAAGGCACGCGACTTGGTCCTGTCCACGTCGGCGATCGATTCGTCGATCGACACCGCCCGGGAATGGGCGGCCCGGGCCGAGGCGGCACTCGAACCCCTCCGAAACACCCCTGCGGGTCAGACGGGCGCCGTGGGCGACGGCCTTGAGCTGCTCGCAGGTGTCGGACATCGCCTCCTCGACGAGCTGACCGCCTCGCTCTAAGCCTACAGGCGGCGGGTGCCACTTAACCGGCAGGTGCCGTGAGCGGGAGCCTGTTCAAAGTACGAGTTTGCAGCTCGTTGTCAGCGGGTTGTCTGTCGCTTCAGAAATAAGCGAGCTTTCTGTACATAGCCAATCAAACCTTCGGTGTCACTGATCGGTTCTGACCCACACTCCCAGAGCGATGATTGAGGCGCTC
The DNA here is from genome assembly GCA_027391075.1 of Acidimicrobiaceae bacterium. Taxonomy (GTDB): domain Bacteria; phylum Actinomycetota; class Acidimicrobiia; order Acidimicrobiales; family Palsa-688; genus JAJZAM01. The sequence goes on from DAHYHI010000047.1 coordinate 17,996, forward strand.
ATCGCCAGCGAGCGCAACCAGGAGGTGCTCACAAACTAGCCCTAAAACAAGCGATCCCGGTGGGTGGAGACCCTCCCAGCGTTCCGCACGGCGTGACGAGCGCTCGGAGTGGATTGGTGGGCCCGGACAGGTGCTCGGACTTGTCGTTCGACCCCGATTCGACGCACGCCAACGCGCCATGAGACGTCGTGACCGGTTCTTGGGGTCGCTGACGCCACCGGCGCTCCGGCCGGTCGTCGCCGCGGGTTCGGCGCCGCTCAGATCGCGTCGAGCAGGCGGAAGAACGCTCCGAGCCACGGGTTGTAGGCGAGGACGCGCCACCCTATGCGCCGTCCGGTCTTCACGATCTGTGCGGGAATCGCGATGAAGGCGGCCCGAAAGGTGTGGAACTCCATGGCGAGCAGGCGCCGTCGCTGCTCGTTGCGGCGCTCGGCCCAGCGGCCGGTCACCAGCAGCAACAGCGCGCACCAGGTCTTCAGGCTCCAGGCGAGGGCGGCCATGGTCATGTAGGCCCAGTTGGCGTTGCGGGTGTTGACCGGGGCGTGCAGAGCCCGGACATCGGACTTCAGCTGGGCATGCAGGTTCTCCTGGTGACAGCGCTGGCGGGCCTGGTCCACCACCTCGTCGGCGGTCATCTCCCGTTCGTTGGTGATGTAGAAGAAGTAGCGATGCTCGTCGAACAGCACGTTCTCGCCGCGCTCGACCGAGATGTTCTTCCTGAGCGCCACCACCCGGTAGTCCCGCTTGCACTTGGCCGGCCGGTAGGAGAAGGAGACGACGTCCTCGGCCTTTTGGCGCAGCACCTTGTAGTTCCGCTCGCGCACGATGTCGTCTTTCACCTTGGCCGGGCGCGTGCGCAGCCTCGTCGCGATCTGTCGCTCGGCGCGGGTGACGAGCTCGTGGTACATCTCGTCGTCCAACGCCTCGGCGGACTCGATGAGGGTCTTCCGGGCATCGAAGCCGACGACGAAGCCCACGCCGTCGTCGTCGAAGCGGTCGAGCTCTCCGGTGAGCGCGTAGTCGGTGTCGCCGCGCAGGCGGACCTCGCTGAACCCTGCTTCCCGACAGAGCGCGATCGCCCGGTCGAAGGAGTCGACCACGCCTTCGTGACTGGGCCGGTTGGCGCCAAGCAGCCCGAGGTAGAGGGGTTCTTTGGTGTTGGCGAGCGAGACGAGGAGCGCCGAGTACCCCCAGATGCCGTTGTAGGAGATGCTCATCCCCTCTTTGGTCTCACCGCTCGTCGGGACGATGGTCGCGTCCGCGTCGATCACCGCCACGTCGGAGAAGAACGAGGCGGGCTGTTCGACCCAGACCCGAAGACGGGCCCGGTTGACCGCCACTTGGAGCGCGAGCACCGAGTCGGCATCGAATCTCCGGCAAAAATCCCCGGCAGTCGTCGGGTCGGGGATGGCCTTCGTCCCGAGCCCGTCGAGGAACAACGCGTCGCCCCGACGCAGCTCGATGTCATCGAGGGTCCGCCCTCCGCACAGTGCGTTGTACGCGATGTTCAGCACGTGGTCAGACTCGTGATAGGGCTTGTGCCGCTTGAGCAGATGCAGCGAGGAGTCGATCTCTCCGGCGAGGCCGACCCTCTCGACGAGCTTCGCGATCATCCCCATGCCGCCGTGCGCCACCGCCTTGGTGCGCGCTGCGAGCTCGTAGGCGACGTTGGACCGTCCGAGCACCGGGCCGCCCGGGTTGACCGCGACCGCGTTCTCGAGCCGCCGCTCGATCGCGGCGGACTCCGCTGCGAGCATGCGCTGTCGTCTCCGCTTGGCGTTGGTCACGGGGCCTCCTCCCATAGCCGCAGCGCTATGACGCTACGGTCCCGGCCGTGCAAGGATTCCCGAGGTGGATGAGGTGGTGAGCGAGCAAGCACTGCGCCAGCGCATTGAGCGCGTCAAGGCCAAGATCGCCGAGCTCGGCGATCTGCGCCCGGGAAAGGTGTCGGTGCAGTACAACACGTGCGGGACCCCGGGGTGTCGCTGCAAGGCGGATCCGCCGCAGCGCCACGGTCCCTACTACCAGCTGAACTACTCAAGAGGCGGGCGCAGTCGCACCGAGACGGTCCATCCCGAACACCTCGCCCAGGTCGAGGCCGAGATCGCCAACTAACTCGAGCTCCAGTCCCTCCTTGCCGAGTGGATCGACACCGCGATCGAGCTCGACCGGCTGCGCCGCGGCGGGCGGGCGCCTGCGAACACCTCACGGTGACGAGCTGGCGTCGCCCTCACTTGAAACGCCGCTCGCTGCTGCCGGGCTGAGAGCGGCGGATTCCCGAAACCCCAGATAGATCCCAGCGTCTCGCGCCGCCCGATCGTTCGGACGTGCACTCTCTCGCTTGTTCCAGGACTAGTTACACCGTTGTAGCCATAAACCCCCCGGCGCCCGGCTACAGAGCATACCGGGGGTGGGTGAGCGCTCCGCCGAGGTAGTGGTCGCCGAGATCGGCGTCGATATGTCCTGGTTTCCGACCGCGTGCATTTGGCAGCCTAGGCGGGACAGTGCCCGGGTAATCACGAGTCGGCTGGCAAGCGCTACTCGTGTCAGCCAATAAGAGTGACGAGGAGTTGCGCACTGCGCTGTACGAGGCGGCATGGGCTGCGTCGCACAGCGCGGACACCTACCTTTCGGCTCAGTACCGACGGTTCGTGCGCCGTCTCGGCCAAAAGGGCAACGGGAAGGCCGTGTTCGCGGTGGCCCCGTACCCATACCAGCACGCCCACGCGCTGACGCCACTCAGCCGAGCTTCGTCTCAGATCGGACGGCAATGTGTGGAGCATCGAGTAGCAAGGTGAACCATAACTGCCACAAGGGACGGTCCAGTCGCGTCACCACCTCCTCACCTTGAGTTCCCGCTGAACTTCTCCGACCGTAGGACGACAAGCGCCAGGACTGTCAGAGTCTTAGCGGTTCACGTGATCCCCCAGGTAAAAGTAGGACAAAACAGGTGCATCGACTGAAGCCAGCTCTCCCTAACGTAGGCCTGACCTAGGCCTGACGTAGGGAAAGCTGCGATCAGTCGGCCTCAGGGGTTGGCAATGGTCGAGCCAAGAGCAGACGAGATAACACTCATGTGATCTGACGCCGTAGCCTCGGTGACAGCCTCACTAGCGGCCGCTTGAACCTCTGCAGCAGCATTGCGGCTAGCCCCATTAAACCAGGTACTTTGGATGAAGTTTCCATTGAGGTGGTAGTATCCGATCAGAGCAGCGACTGCGCCGCTGACACAGGTGCCGAACGATCGAGCTAAGTTGTGTTCGCTCAGATCGGTGCCGATGACCCAGTTCTGTGTGTAGGTCCCCACGATACCAAGGATGCAACCAGAAAACGCTGCATAGGCTGCGCCGATCTTAGGGTTGGTAGCTGCGAAGGCAGGAACGCCGAAATAGTTGCCGACCGCGATCAGAATCGCAGCGATGATGACAACCGCTGCAGCAGAGACCACGTATGAGAAGAATACCCTGGCAGCGCCGGCCAGACGACGACCGTCCTTATCGGTTACGTGGACGTTGCTATACTCGGCATTAGTCAACAAACAGGAGCCGTCATACGTTTCCTGCGTTTCAAACGAGCTTCCCACCTTGGTCGCTGTGAAGCTATAGGGGCTCAACGGGTGGTTGGCGATCTCTTGGAACTCACTGTTCTTGTTAATGTAGGAGTCCTCGAGACTCAGCATCTCGGCGGGAGTCGGGCTCGCTGTAGCACTCCCCGTCTTCTGTATCGCGTCGAGTTGGAAATGCTGCGTCTCGATGCAATAAGCCGGGAGACCATCGAAGGCCGGAACGCCGTCCCAGTAAGTAGTTACGGTTGTGTCCAAGTCCGTGGTGACACCCCCGTGGGTGGAAGCAATCACCATCGTAGCCGCTCGCGCTGTATTGACACCTTGGGCCACCGCTGACGGCGCCGAGCATAGCGATACCACTACTGATGTGGCGGCGACCACGCTAACGATTCGTTGGGGTCTCCTTAGCTTAGAGCTCCAGTTGTGTCTCGTATTTTGCATATCCTACTTTCCTTTCTTGCTAGTTGTTGTTACGGCTCCTGGCCGTCCACTGCCGGTACACCTGCTCCTCGATCGCTAACCTCCTACGTGAGCACTTTCGCTAGGAAGTCCTTGGTCCGGGGATGGGTTGGTGCGCCGAGCACAGACCTCGGCGGACCCGCCTCGACCACTACTCCTTGGTCCATGAAGACCGCCTGGTCGGCTACTTCGCGGGCGAATCCCATCTCGTGGGTGACAACGATCATCGTCATTCCGTCGCGCGCAAGGTCACGCATCACATCCAGCACCTCACCGACGAGCTCGGGATCGAGAGCCGACGTCGGCTCGTCGAAGAGCATGAGCTTGGGCTTCATCGCCAATGCTCGGGCAATGGCGACCCGTTGCTGCTGACCCCCGGAGAGCTGCTTGGGGTACGACTTCATCTTCGCAGCCAGACCGACCCGGCTCAGCAGGGTCATGGCCCGGTCAGCAACGACCGCCGGCGGGTCCTTACGCACTCGTATGGGCGCCTCCATCACATTCTCGAGCGCCGTCATATGCGGAAAGAGGTTGAATGACTGGAAGACCATTCCGATCTCCGTCCGCTTGGCACATACTTCGCGATCACGCAGTTCGTACAGGGTGCCGTTGCTTTCACGGTATCCGACGAGCTCACCGTCCACCCGCAGACGGCCAGCATCGACCTTTTCCAGATGATTGATACAGCGGAGGAACGTGCTTTTACCGGACCCCGACGGGCCGAGGAGGCATGTGACGGTCCCTCGGGCTACTTCCAAGTTGATCCCTCGCAGGACTGGGACGCCCCCGAAGTGCTTTTGGACACCCTGGGCGCTCACCATCGGCGTCGCAAGATCTTCCACAAGCTTAATCACCTACTCGCTCCTTCATTGCGGTATCGGCACTTACCCGACCGTCGTCGAGTCGGTGGACACTTCGGCGCGCTAGCAGTCTCAGCCACAGCGAACTACGGCTGGTGCTTTGGCGTACCTGGCCCTTGGCAAAGTGCGCTTCGACGAACGTCTGTCCGAATGTCAAGACCGTCGTCACTATCGCATACCAGATCGACGCGGTAATCAAGAGCGGTATGGTCTGATATGTCCTCGAATAGATGATCTCGGCGCTGTAAA
>DAHYHI010000058.1:0-2177 GCA_027391075.1 Acidimicrobiaceae bacterium
CCGTTCGGGCGGATCGCCCCCGGGGCACACGACATGAAGCGCGAGTACCGGGTCCTGTCACGCCTGTGGCGTTACTATCCCCCGGCGCCGCGTGCGCTTCACCTGTGCAGCGACATCGACGTCGTGGGAAGCGATTTCGTCGTCATGGAATACCGCCGGGGGGAGGTTTTGTGGGGTCAGCTGACGCCGTCCATGGCAGCGCTCTCGGATGCGTCCCGTCGGGTCGGCCGGGCGACTGTTGACGCACTGGCTCAGCTTCACATCCTCGATCCAAGCGCATGTGGCCTCGGGGACCTGGGGCGACCGGAAGGTTTCGTGGCGCGTCAGGTCGACGGGTGGTCCAAGCGGTGGGAGCTCGTGGCTTCCGAAAGCGAAGCGAAGCTCATGGGCGACCTCGCGGTCGCCCTCGCGACCCAGATGCCCGAAACGCAACGGGTCTCGTTACTCCACAACGACTTCAAGCTCGACAACTGCCAGTTCGAGCCTGGGGTCCCCGACCGGGTGAGCGCCGTGTTCGACTGGGACATGGCCACCCTCGGGGATCCGCTGATCGACTTGGGTACGCTACTCAACTACTGGCCGGACCCGTCCGACACCGTCGACGACAGGCCGATCACGCCACCCGGCCTGGATCAGATGGGGCTTCCGACGAGGATCGAGGTCGTCGAGCAGTACAGCGCCGTCACAGGACTCGACCTGTCGGCTGCTGCGTGGTACGAGGCGTTCGCGTGCTTCAAGACTGCGGTCGTTGTCCAACAGCTGTACGCTCGCTGGCAGCGCGGTGAAAGCAAGGACCCTAGGATGGCCGACCGTGGGGCGTGGGTGGCCCCGATGGCCCGCCGGGCCGCTCGAATCCTCGAAAGGAGACCGGCCTGATGCAGGACGATTTGTCCCGACTGGCGTTGGCCGGCAAAGTTGCACTTGTCACCGGAGGCACACGAGGACTCGGCCGTTGCATGGTTGAGGCGTTCGCCGACGCAGGCGCTGATGTCGTCATCTCCAGCCGCAAGCTCGACGCCTGTGTCGAAGCGTCGGAGTCGGTGCAGAGCCGGACGGGGAGGCGATGCCTTCCGTACGCGTGCCATGTGGGCCGCTGGGACGAGATCCCCGGGCTGATCGACGCGGTCTACGAGGAGTTCGGACGCCTCGACGTGGTGGTCAACAACGCTGGGATATCACCGCTTTACCCGAGCCTCGACGCCGTCACCGAGGAGCTGTTCGACAAGACGGTAGGAGTCAACCTCAAAGGACCTTTCCGTCTGTGTGCGCTCGCCGCTACGCGTATGAAACAAGCAGGAGGCGGTTCTATCATCAATGTCAGCAGTATCGCCGCTGCACGTCCCACGCCGAGAGAACTTCCCTACGCGGCGGCAAAAGCCGGTCTCAACGTGCTCACCACCGGTTTCGCTATGGCCTACGGGCCCGAAGTACGGGTGAACACGATCATGGCCGGCCCATTTCTGACCGACATCTCCCACGCCTGGGACATGCAGGCTTTCGACAAGCATGCCGCCGCGTTCCCTCTCCGGCGCGCTGGCGAACCGACCGAGATCGTCGGCGCCGCGCTCTACCTTGCGTCGGCCGCGTCGAGCTACACCACGGGCACCGTGATCACCGTCGACGGCGGAAGCTCAATCGCCCGCATGTAGCGGTTAGTCCGCATGTAGCGGGTAGTCCGCAGCACCAAGTCCCATCTCCCGAGGAGAAGCCCCCGACAACTATGAGAATCCACATCGACGAGAACCTCTGCGCCGGCCACGGTCGCTGCTACACGCTCGCGCCTGAGCTGCTCGAAGCCAACGACGAGGGTTACCCGACTGGCTTGGGCGACGATATCGACGTCGCTCCATCATTGGAGGAAGCAGCGCATCGGGCTATAGCCAACTGCCCCGAAGGCGCCATCGCCGTCGTGGAAGGTTCCTGAGGGAAAAAAGGAAACGCCCACAGGGCGGCTCAGGCGGGATCCCACTGCGCCAGCGTCACTTCGTCGCTCAGCACCTCGAAACGCGCCCTCATCGCCTGACCGCAAACCAGTTCCGGCGCGCCGTCTAAGTAGCCGACCAGGCGTGCGCCTGGCGCATCGTCCAGGTCGACTAGGACAACCGTATACGGGACCGGAAAGTCTGGGTGGACCTGATGGTGGACGACCGTCCAGGAGTGGACCCGGCCCAGGTTGG
>DAHYHI010000073.1:0-5894 GCA_027391075.1 Acidimicrobiaceae bacterium
TGGACTCGTCGCTCGCCTTCCTCCGGCCCTGGCCGGGCAAGGAGCTGGCGGATCTCCTCGGTGCTCGTACCGAGCACCTCCGCCGCGTCGCCTGGCGTGATGACCCCACGTTCCAGCGCGGCGCGCACGAGCAACAGGACGCGGGTCGGCTGAGCTTGTAGGGGATGGAGGTCGTAGCTGCCCAAGTCCGCAGGATGCACGCGGTAGCCGAGGGCCAGTGCCAGCCGGCTCGGGGAGGCCTCGGCCAAGACATCGAAGTCGCTCCGCGTGATCAGCTTTTCCTGGAGGAGTCGCACCCGTAGCGTGGCGAAGCTCAGGCCGAAGTGCCGCTGGAGGTGCACGACGAGCGTCGGGTTGGCCAGGTCGTCGAACGGTGCCAGCTCGCCGACCACCCGTCGCAGCTCGTCGCTCGGCACGAGGAACTCCCCGGCGAAGACGTCCGCGAACCGCTCGCGGCCATGGTCCTCTCCGGGCATCGAGACCACGACGTCTGCTGCCTGGGAGTGGAAGTAGGCGTGGGCGAGCTCGTGAGCCAGGGTGAAGACCTGTCGACCAAGGGTCATCTGGGAGTTGACAGCGATGCAGAAACCCACCTGGGGATGGTTGTAGAAGAACCCCGAGGGCGCCTCGCCCAGGTCGGCGCCGAGGGGGAGCCGCCAGATGAGCACGTGCTCGTCGAGCACCTGGAACGGATCGCCGAGCGCTCCGCCGCCCAGGTTGAGCTGGCGGCGTAGCTGACGCGCCGCCCAAGCACCCTCCTTGCTGCTTGCGCCGCGCGCCGCAGCAAACGGGCTACGACCCGGGCCCGGCAACACCGCACCCATCTCCCCAGCCAGCTCGACGTACTCGGACACACGCTGCTCGAACAGCCGGAGTCCACCCTGCGCGCTGTCACCGAGATCCCTCGGCGCAGCCCGAAAGAGCATCCCGCTCACATCGACCCCCGCCCCAGCCAGCTCCTCGCCTGCCAGCAACGACTCCAACGGCGTCCCGTAGAGGCGGGCCAATGCCGCCGCCACGGTGAGCGGGACCTGGCGGCGTCCCGCCTCGTAGTAGTTGAGCAGGACCCGGTTGATCCCTACCGCTTCGGCCGCCGCCTCCTGCGACAACCCGGCCCGCTCCCTGCCGGTACGCAACATCCGACCGATCGAGTCCAGCGTACACCTCCATTTGTTACACTCATGTCATACTTATTGTTCAGTGTAACATGGTAGGCGAATGTAATCGATATCGATGAGGAGCGTCCGACCACCAGTCGCCCCTCATTCGTCCCAGCAGTAAGAGGATCACGTGTCGAACAGCAACTCGTCCACCAACGGCGCTCTCCATGTCGTGGTAGGAGCCATGGCCGCGGGCGTGTCCCATGTCCTCGTTCCGGTGCGAGCTTGAGTGACACGACCTCGCTGTTTTCCCAGTCCCTCCCTTGAGATTGGTGATAGCAAGTCGCATTTGAGGCACCTATGACAAGTGTGGTGCAGGTATGCAGACGTCCATATGTATGTATATGCAGACATCAGCATTTGCATATATCAATATCCGGAAGCGTGCCCAATCTGTCAATTCATTGTGAGCATTCTGCTCAGCGACGCCGAGGAACTCTCCTCACCGGTTCGCTGGTTCTGGTGTCGCCCTCGGGGGTTGCGAGCTGTCGCTCCAGGTCGGTAAACGCAGCGATGATCTCTGGGGCCTCGTAGGCACGGTTCCGTCGACCGAGGTTCACCTGCCGGAGGACGCCTGCTTCGACCAGCTGCGAGATGGCGTTGTTGGCGGCAGGATACGTCCGCCCGATCAACGCAGCGGCGCTGTTGACCGTCATCACTGGAGCACCGACGAGAGCAGAGAGGATGAGGTCGGCGGCGGAGTTCTTTCGAAGGGAACCAATTCGCTCCCTCCAGGCATCTTGGATGTCCTGGGCCTTGCCTTCGAATTCGTCGGCGTCAGCAACGGCTCTGGTACAGGCGATAGAGAATTGCGCAATCCATCGGTTCATTCCAGCGTGAGCATCACGGCTGGTGGATGGTCCTCGATATCGGACACCAGTCAACGCCGTGACGTAGTCCTTCGACCAGGTCGCAAGAACGAGTGAAACAGGCGGGAGGACTCGAACGGCGAGTCCCCTCCGGCGAAGGATGAGGTGGATGAGCGCTCGTCCCGTTCTGCCGTTGCCATCCACGAACGGGTGGATGGTTTCGAACTGCGCATGCGCAATGGCGGCTTGAGCGACGGCGGGGAGACCGTCGTCGTTCGCAAACGCACAGAGGTCCGCCATGAGTTCAGGGACGTTCTCGGGAGGTGGCGGAACGAAGGCCGCAGAGCAGGGATTGTACGAGCTACCCCCGATCCAGTTCTGGACCTCTCGATAGTGGCCCCCGTGTTCTTCAAGCCTGGTTCCAACGAGTAATCGACGGTGTATCTCCAGGAGGAGTTCCTCGGTGATCCGATCTCCAAGACCGATGCCATCGATGCCATAGATCATGGCGTCGATGTTGCCGAGTACCTCGGTGGCGGTGACGTCGCTTGGAGCATCGTCGAGCCCACGAGCAACCTCAGCGTGAAGGAGTCGTCGTGCTCCGACGTCGAGCCCCTCGATACGTGAAGAGGCCACGGCCTCAGCACGGAGCAAAATTCGAGCGAGCGCCTCTGTATTGACGAGGCTCGCTCCGGACACGTTCAGTCGAGCGATGGATGCTTCGGCATCTGCAACCTCGGCGGCGACGTCGCCGTCCAGCCCGAACCGGCGAGTGAGAAGGCCGTCAGGAATGTAGGCTTCGTACTCGCACGAGCGCCGATCCGGCTTCGACGGGCCGGAGAAGTCGCTGATCCAGCGGTGCTTGACAACCTTTGACATGGAATCTCCTTATGAAAGGTTATTGTACAACCTTTCACACACAGAATCCATATTGATGGTTATGCCTCCGGCTCCATCGCCGTCCCAGCGCTCTCCAGGAGCCGGTTGAGACCAGCGATGGGGACGAGGATTCGCTTGCCGATGCGAATGCAGGGAATCTCTCCACGGGCGACGGCCTCGTAGGCGAACGCTCGGGAGATGCCGAGCGCCGTTGCCGCCTCTTCGACGGTGAGCGTCAGCCGGTGGATCGGCTCGTTCGGGATGACAGTGGTCACGAGGCATCACCGGCGCTTTCGAGCAACCGCTGCAAGGCAACCTTCGGAATGAGGATGCGCCGTCCAATCCGGATGCACGGGATTTCGCCACGAGCGACTGCTTCGTAGGCGAAGGTGCGGGAGATGCCAAGGGCGATGGCCGCTTCCTCGACGGACATCGTCAAGCGCTGTTCTGGTCGGTCCGCGATGACCGGCCCGACCGTCCGTCGCTCGACATGCAGCTCTTCCCAGGAGAGCACGGCTTCCGCTTCGCTGAGGGCATCCGGATGATCCAGCCACCAGTCCTGCTGGATCATCGAGATGACGCCGACCGTCACGTCGAAGGGAAGTGAAACCTCGCCATCATTATTGGCATCACCATGTTCGACATCATCGTCGTGCTCATGCTCGTCTTCATGATGTTGCTGCTGCTCTTGCTGCTCGTGCTCGGTCATCCTGCAGCCGCCTTGGGCAGTTGCTTCTTGGGACCAAGGACACCGCCCATGATGGCGGCGGCTGCACGGTCTCGCTCTTCGATGAGGTGGCTTTAGACCCGCAAGGTCAGCGAGGGGTCGCTGTGACCGAGCCGGTCGGCGACGGTCCGGACGTCCACGCCAGCTCCAATGAGTTGAGTGGCCGCGGTGAAGTGACGAAGGTCATGGAGTCGGACGTCTGGAGCGCCGACTTCATCCCGGACTCGGATGAAGAACGACGTCACGTTGTCGGGACGGAACGGCGTCTTGGCTTCGACGAAAGGGGAGAAGACGAAGGCATCCGAGCTGAGGGTCGAACCTGCGGCGGCGACCCACTCGTCAACTCGTGCCCGGTGTTCCGTGAGCAACGCAATTCCGAACGGGTCGAGCGCAACCTTCCGGGAGCGTCCGGTCTTGGTGGTCTTTTCGGAGACCCCGCCGGGGACAACAACCAACGAACGAGAGACGCTCACGATGCCGAGTTGGAGGTCTACGTCGGACCAGCGAAGGGCGCACAGTTCCCCTCGGCGCATTCCCGTGAGAGCGGCGAGCATGAGGAGGGGAGCAAGCCGGGGGTCTCGCCTCTCTGCGGCATCGATGACCTTGTGGACGACGTCAACGGACGGGGCCTGCACTTGGCGGTGTTCCACTCGGGGAGGCTTCGCCCGTTCGGCGATGTTGTACCGGACCCATCCCCAGCGGACACCTTGGTGGAGGGCGGCGGCGATGATGGCGTGGTGATTCCGGATGGTCTTCGGAGATGCTCCGGCGTCCTTCATGGCGCCGTACAGCTCATCAAGATTCCTCGCCGAGAGTCGGCTCAGGAGGACCTTGCCAAGCCGTGGCCGGATGGTCTGCTTGATCTGCGCCCGGTAGGTGCGAAGGGTGGTTGGGGAGAGGTCGAGCCGTTCGCACTCTTCGAGCCACTGGTCGAGGAGCTGACCGAAGGTCGCTCCGATGCCGTCCGATCGTGACGGGGCCTGCTGGTCGATGAGGTCCCGGAGGGCCTCATCTGCGGCTTGTGCAGAACCGTGGAAGGTCTTCGAGCGCACCTTGTACTTGTCGGTGACCGGGTCTCTCCCAAGGGAGACCCGAAGCTCCCACACACCACGCTTGATCTCACGCTTCGACCCACGCACGAAAGCAAGCGCAGCGAGATTTTGGGATTCGTCTTGGGATTCTCGTGGGAGCAGCAGAAGGGCCGGTCCTTGTGGACCGGCCCTGACCTGCACTTTCTTTGGTTTGGTCTGGTCTGGTGGCGGGGGCAGGATTTGAACCAGCGACCTTCGGGTTATGAGCCCGAAGGCGCTCGGGAGCTATTCGACGCGAGGCGACCCCGACGAATGTCGGCGGATTTAGCGCGCCCAGGTGCGGGAGCGCAGACGGGCGATCCTCTCCTCGGTCGGCGGGTGGTCCGAGAAAAGCCGCTTCATCGACACGTTCATCCCGGCAAGAGGATTGACGATATAGAGCGCGGCCATCTCCCGGCGTGCGTTGGGCATCGGGATCTGGCGGCTCGCGGCGTCAAGCTTCGCCAGGGCCCTCGCCAGCGGTTCGCCGTCGCCGAGCAGCCGAGCCCCCGAGCGGTCCGCCTCGAACTCCCTGCTCCTAGACAGGGCCAGCTGGAGCATCGTGGCCGCAAGTGGCGCAAGGATGAGCATCGCCAGCAGCTCCAGGATGTTCTCACCATCGTTGCGGCGGCCGCCACCCAAACCTCCGAAGAACAGACCGCCCCAAGCTGCGAATCTCGCCAGAAGCGTGACCGCCATAGCGATAGTCGCGGCAACCGACGATATGAGGATGTCCCTGTTGCCCACGTGCGACAATTCGTGCGCAAGAACACCGCGCATCTCGTCCCAGGTGCAGATCTCGAGGATTCCGGCTGTGACTGCGACCGCCGCGTGCTCGGGATTGCGTCCCGTTGCGAACGCGTTCGGCTGGCGGTCTGGCGTCACGTACAGGCGTGGCATAGGGAGATTCGCGCGGCTGCACAGGTCGCGCACTACTGCGTAGTACTGAGGCATCTCCGCCTCTGAAACCGGTACGGCGCGGGCTGCACGAATCGCTATGGAGTCCGACAGCCAATAGGACCCTCCGGTGAAAGCAAGCCCTATGACGAGACCGATTACTATCCCGGCTCCGCCCCAGAAGCTTCCGACCCCGACGCACAGGGCGCCAAGAAGGGTCAGGATGACCGTTGTCTTCACAGCATTTCTGTACATGCACCCATTCTGCGCCTGCCGACGTGAAGAAAGGCGAAGAATTCAGTCGTAGTATCCCGAATGTATGTAAATCGCCGGGATGCCTTCCTCGTGGAAC
>DAHYHI010000077.1:0-2159 GCA_027391075.1 Acidimicrobiaceae bacterium
CCTGGACTCGACTGTGCGGGCGAGTCCAGGTTGCGGCCGGCAGACCGCAGAGATCCCGAAGGTGGCGCTCATGGCGCGCTCCGGATGCGGAAGCGCCCTCAGTCCTCCACCGACCGCTGGGTCTGGCAGCCAGTCAGCCCAAGATGACAGCGTTTAATGCATCGGTTACTGCTAGCATTTTGATATGGCTTCATCGAGAACGACTTTCACGCTCGACGAGGAGTTGGCGCGACGGGCCAGGCAACTTGGTGTCAACATTTCGGCCGCTGCCCGCCAGGGAGTCGCCGATGCCGTACGTACCGCCTTAGCGCGAGCCGACAGTGACGAATATCTTCGACGGCCGGAACGCGCCGACGCCTTCTGGACCGACGCCGAAGCATGGGGTGAGCCTTGAGACGCGGGGAGGTGTGGTTGGCCGAGGCCGGTCGCAAGACGCGGCCCGTTGTGGTGTTAACCCGATCCGGAGTGCTCGACGCGCGCAGCCTCGTGACGGTTGCCGAGATCACCACCGCTATCCGTGGCCTCGCCGCCGAAGTCGAAATCGACCACGTCGAGGTCGGGCTGGACCGACCGTCGGTCATCAACTGTGACGGTCTCCATACCGTCGAACAGGCATCTCTAACCGGCCCGGTTGGACAGGTCGGCGGCGACACTATGCAACGGGTCTGCTCAGCGATAAGTTACGCGCTCGCCTGCTGATGTTGACGAGTTAGCAGTTCGAACAAGGAGATCTCGTCGCGTTCTGCGTGGTCCGTACTTGCCGTTGCACGCATACGTATACCCTGGTCATGGCCTCGCCGAGCATCGGCTTTTGTCAGGGATCGTTCTACGATGGTGATCATGAATCCGCAGGTCGCCACGAGGATCTACGAGAGTCCTAGCCTGGCGATGCTGGGCGCCCACCGGAAGGAGATCCTCCACCTGGCGGGCCAACGAGGCGTCTCGAAGATCCGGATCTTTGGCTCGGTCGACCGCGGCGACCCTAATCCGAACAGGGCATGCCAAACGCCTTAGCCAGCACCTCCGAGCCAAGGTTGGGCCTGCAGTGGCCGTCGAGCCCGCAAAGCGCAGTCCTTTCCAAGGAGTCGGCTCAGCGCGGCAAGCCACGGCCGATCGGCTCGCTCAAGGGTAGCCGCGGCTGGTTGCGACCCAGGCGATCGAGCTCGTGGCGGTCCGCCCGGCGCTCTGGGCTTGCTGACTCCCTGACCGACGGAAGTGCTGCCAGAAAACTCGCGCCGTGACAAGAAAGTGGTCTTGGGGTGTCATAAGGCGAAACCATTCGCCCAGTTAGATAGCTTGTCGTTACTCCTGCCTCCTCCCAAAACGGTCATCCGGAATGGTCTTGGTGACCGATCGTGAATTCGGGCCCGACCGGATCCCACTTTGCGCATCCCAGAGTCAATCCCGCTACGGTATACTTTCGACGGTGGCTACCGAGCAGATCGCGATCCGGCTCCCCGAGGAACTCCTCGGAGAGCTCGACGCGCTCGTCGCGAATGGTGTCTACGAGAGCCGCTCGGCTGCTGTGCGAGCCGGAGTCGAAGCCATCACGACCCTCGAGCACCGCCGGCAGATCGACCGCGCCATCGTCACCGGCTATAGACGCACTCCCCCCACTGTGGTCGAGCACGATGCGGCCGTGGCCTCGCTGCGAGACGCCATCGCCGAAGAGCCATGGTGAGCGAACCTGGCCGCGGAGAAGTGTGGTGGGGCGAGATCGAGGATCTTGGGCGCCGGCCCTTCCTGGTCATGACCAGGTCAGCGGCAATCCCTGTGCTCAACAACGTCCTTGCCGCCCCGGTTACGCGCACAGTCAGGAATATCCCGACGGAGGTCCCACTTGGACCAGACGACGGGATGCCCATTGAGTGCGCCGCCAGCTTCGACAACCTGCGTGTGGTAGCAAAGGCCTATCTCGTCGATCGCATCTGCGTCCTGGGATCCGCACGGCTGAGCCAGGCATGCACAGCGCTGCGAATCGCGATCGACTGCTGAAAGCTCTACTCTACCTTAGCTGTGACGAATCCGCGCCGTTCGTAGAAGCGCCTCGCACCTGCGTTCGACTGGAAGGTCCACAGTTCCAAGCGGGAGCGCTCGCGTTTCGCGAGCTCCAGCAGTCGAGAACCGAGTCCTCGGCTATTCCACGCTGGGTGGACATA
>DAHYHI010000096.1:0-184430 GCA_027391075.1 Acidimicrobiaceae bacterium
GAGCGAGCGACGGGAATCGAACCCGCGTTCTCAGCTTGGGAAGCTGATGTTCTGCCTCTGAACTACGCTCGCGAGCGACGATCTATCTTAGCGTCCTGAAGCGCCGGTCTCGTCGGCAGGTGACGCTACTACGGCCTGGTCGCCTTCGGGGCCCCGGAGAGCGTGGTGGTCGGGCGGGCCGAGTTCATTAGGTGCTACGTTCGCATGCCCCTGCCCTCCGACACTGCGAGGCTGCTCAGCCGGTAGGTCGGCAGGAGGACTCTTGAACATCGAGAGCAACTCGATGGGAATCGGGAATATGAGTGTGGAGCTCTTACCGGTTGCGACCTCGGCGAGGGTCTGCAGCGTGCGAAGCTGCATCGCCCCTGGGCTGGCTGCCATCCTATCGGCCGCCTCGGACAGCTCCTGGCTGGCTTGCAGCTCGCCGGAGGCTGCGATGATCTTGGCTCGGCGCTCCCGTTCAGCCTCGGCTTGGCGAGCCATGGCCCGAAGAAGCTCCGGGGGTAGCGTGACATCCCGTATCTCGACTTGGCGTACTTCTACACCCCACTCTGCTGTGCTCCGGGCTATCGTCGAGCGAAGCTCGCCGTTGACGTCTTCCCGGTGTGCCAGCAGACTGTCGAGTTCGTAGCGGCCTATGATCGAACGCAGGCTCGTCATGGCGATGCGCTGGCTGGCGAAACGGAAGTTGTCCACTCCGATCACTGCTCTGACCGGGTCGACCACCTGGAAATAGACGACAGCGTCGACAGCTATCGTGACATTGTCCTTCGTGATCACCGACTGCGAAGGTATGTCTACTACTTCGACACGAAGGTTGACCCGTACGATCCTGTTGATCCACGGAAGCCGGAACATGAACCCTGGGCCGCGTGGCTCGCTCTGGACCCTACCGAACCGGAACACCACAGCCCGCTGATACTCAGGTATGACAGCGAACACTCTATGAGCTAACACCATGTGGCGCTTGCTTGCCAACCCAAACTTGACTTTCGTCGAGAATGTAAGTGTAAACTCGTCGGTAATAAGGCAGCCGGGGCGTACGGGGTCGAGACAACATAGAGAACGCACCGTGGGGAGGGAGACGCTCTCTTGACACGGGCAGGGAACTGAAGTGGGTACCCGCCACCCACTTCAGGAGAGCGGTTCCGAGATCCGCCGCTTGGACCGCTCCACTTGTGGCGCCCTTCGGGGCGCCACAAGTGTCTTACTGACGATCTCGGCGCTGGCTCCAGCTGGGAAAGTGAGCCCGGCTCGGTGGTGTCAGATTGCGTTTCCGGAGCGGAGGGAGTCGATGTCTTCCCAGCTGTAACCGAGGTCGACGAGGACCTCTTCGGTGTGCGCTCCGAGTTCGGGGGCGTCTAGAAGCACTCGTGCAGGTGTATCGCTGAAGCGCACTGGTGGGCACACCACGGCGTTGCGCGGCCGACCCCCGATACCCACATCGTCCGCCTCTGGGAGATCTGCCTCGGCGAGGTAGCCGTTCAACCATACGGACGGGTCCTCTGCTACCTGAGAGTAGTTACGAACCGGAGCGTGGCGTATGCCCGCTGATCCCAGTATCGTGCACCATCCGCCCGTAGTGCGTGAAGCGAATACCGGGGCGAGCTCCTCGTATAGGGACTTTTTGTCCGCCTCGAAGTAGATCGGCTGGGGGAACTTGTCGGCAAGGTCCCGGCGTCCGACGAGGTCGAAGAAGGTAGCCCGAGCGGGGCCTACCACTCCGACGATCGCGATCCAACCGTCAGCTGTGGGCAAGACGAAGTAGAGGCCAGGCACGAGCGGGTTACCATGATTGGCGCGCCCAGGTAGCTGACCCGACATCAGATAGGCGGTGTACTCGCTTGCTTGAGCCCAGATCTGTCCTCCAAGAAGCGACGTCTCCACCAGCTGGCCTCGCCCGGTGCGTTCACGTGCGAGAAGAGCTGCGAGGATCCCAGATACGAGGTTCAGCGAAGCGATGTGATCGGCGATCGTCACCCCGACGGGCGTTGGCGGTTCGCCGTCGGCTCCTGTGGTCGAGATCAGACCACCGGCGGCCTGGGCGCTCAGGTCGGCACCTTCCCGAACTGCGTCGGGTCCGTCAGGGCCGAACGTAGAGCCGGCCGCAACGACCACCCTCGGGTTGGCCGCCGCAAGGTCGTCGTAGCCGAGCCCCCACGACTCCATAGTCCCCGGCTTGAAGTTCGTCACCACCACGTCGGCCCAGCCGGCCAAGCGGAGAAATACCTGCCGCCCCGCCTCGCTGCGAAGGTCGACTGTCACGGACCGCTTCCCGCGGTTGCAACCTACGAAATAGCCTGACCGGGGCTCTTGCGCTGAGGTAGGAAGCCACCGGCTCTGGTCTCCGAAACCGGGGAGCTCAACCTTGACCACTTCCGCTCCCCAAGCGCATAGGGTCTCCGCCGCCTGAGGCGCCTGGACTAAAAGGCCAGCCTCCACCACCTTGATCCCGTCAAGCGCTCCCATGCCACGTCAGGCTAGGCGAGAAGCCTCACGACCGCATGCGCGAATACCGGGCGAGAGCTTCGTCGCGCTCGGCGTGGTGGTCGACGATCGGCAGAGGGTAGTCCGATGCTTCCAAGAGGGACCCGGCTAATTCGTGCGGCCGGTGGATGTGCTTGTCGTCGACGGCGGATAGTTCGGGCACGTATCGACGTATATAGGTTCCCCGGGGATCGAACTTCTCACCCTGTAGGGTCGGGTTGAACACGCGGAAGTAGGGGGCGGCGTCTGTCCCGGATCCCGCCACCCACTGCCATCCGAGTTGATTGGAAGCTAGGTCGGCGTCGACGAGGTTTTCCATGAACCACGAAGCTCCGAGCCTCCAGTCGAGGTGGAGGTCTTTCACTAAGAAGCTGGCCGTGATCATCCGCACTCGGTTGTGCATCCAGCCTTCGCTTCGCAGCTGCCGCATTCCGGCGTCCACTATCGGGAAACCTGTTCGGCCCTGCGCCCACGCTTCGAAATGGCTGTCTGCTACCGGACCTCGGTCTATTTCGAGACGGGACCACTCCGACCGGTAGGGTTGACTGGAGGCGTCAGGACGGTGCCAGAGCACGTCTGCGTAGAACTCCCGCCAGCACAACTCTTTCTCGTACACCTGTTCGCCTGGTCCTGTCGAGTCTAGACGGCTCAGGATCTGGCGTGGATGTACGCAGCCGAAGCGAAGATAGGCTGACAGGCGCGATGTCCCTTCGGTCCCTGGCTGATCCCGCTTGTCCTTGTAGTCCCGAACCGGACCTTCCAGGAAGGCCTCGAGACGTTCGTAGGCGGCTTCCTCCCCGGGGTCCGGCAGCGGAGTTGCACACGGTGCGACCTTAGGCACTCGAATGTCGTCGTTGACCCCGGCGCGGGTGACCCTGGCAAGAAGCTGCTTGGATGGCGCGGGGAGTGGTAGTTCCCACCCCCTTAGCCGCCACGCCTTCCAAAACGGGGTGTACACCTGGAAAGGAGATCCGTTGGAACTGGACAGCTCCCCAGGAGGGACGGCGTAAGGCGATCCGACGCGCAAGAGACGGACGCCTCGTGCCGCAAGAGCGGTCTCTACCGCAGTGTCACGGTACGAACCATATGGGCCGAAATCCCCCGATACGTACACTACGTCAGCCCCGACCATTCGGACCAAATTCGCCACAACTACTTCGGGCCTTCCGAAAAGCTGGACCAAACCCTTGCCCGTCCCGGAGCCCAGATGCCGGTCGAGGCTGGTCAGACATCCGGCGAGGAAGCGCATTCGCGGCTGGCCGGCGCGGGCTATCAGGGACTCATCCCAGACGAAGGCGCATACGACACTCTCGTAGGCCTTCAATGCTGCGATCAAAGCCGGGTTATCGCTTATACGAAGATCCCGCCGAAACCAGACCACCGCGGTGGGCGAGGCCGCGCTGCTCTGCGGTAAGGTCCGGTCCTCCTTGAAGCCGCTTAGGTCTGATCCGAGTTTGGTCATATCCGGAACCGGTTCTAGCATCGAATACAAGACAATGAGCAAGTCACCAGAAAGTCCGAGCCCCCATCGTGAGCGGGTGGCGGTCATCGGCTCGGGCGTTGCGGGTTTGACCGCAGCGTACCTACTCCAACGTCGCTACGACGTGGTTCTTCTCGAGGCGGACGCGCGGCTCGGCGGACACGCTCACACGCACACGGTAGCCACGGCCGACGCAGGGAAGGTCGAAGTAGACAGCGGCTTCATCGTCCATAACCGCGTCACCTACCCTAACCTCGTTCGACTTTTCGACGAGCTGGGTGTCGCCACTCAGCCGAGCGACATGAGCATGTCCGTGCGCTGCAACGGCTGCGGACTCGAGTATGCCGGCGCGCTCGGCTTGCGCGGCGTCTTCGCCAGCCCAAAGTCTGCGGTCAGGCTCGCCTACCTGCGTATGCTTCTCGAGGTCAACAAGTTCTACCGCCAAGCCCGCCCGGTAGCTTCACAGACCTCGCAGATCAACCCGGGCGATAAAGCGGGGATCGACATGACATTGGGGGAGTTCCTCGACCGCGGGGGGTTCTCCCTGTACTTTCGGCGCCATTTCATGGTTCCCGTGGTGTCGGCGGTCTGGTCGGTCGCCCCAGAGACAGCGCTCGAATATCCGGCTCGGTACCTTTTCGCTTTCATGGCCAACCACGGCATGCTCTCTGTAGGCGGATCACACCAGTGGTACACGCTGGTCGGGGGTTCGAGGAGCTACGTCGAGGCGGCTGTGAAAGGCGTCCGCGACGTGCGGCTCAGCGCGCCCGTCAAGGCTGTGTCCCCTCATGCGCCCGACGCCTCGGGCGGCCGGTCAGTGACCGTGCGCTTTGCTGACGGTTCTTCCGAGGTGTTCGACCGTGTCGTAGTGGCTACCCACCCCGACCAGGCTCTGTCGATCCTTCAGAATCCCACCGAGGCCCAACGCAGGGTGCTCGGAGCTTTTCGCTACTCCCGCAACGAGGTGACCTTGCACAAGCACCCGGACGTGCTCCCCAGGCGTTCTCGCGCTCGGGCGTCGTGGAACTACCTCCTGGACGGCTGCGACGCTGGTGGGGATCGGGCTCTGGTCTCCTACGACATGAACCGGCTGTCGAGCCTCGCGACCACAGAGCCGCACATAGTGACCCTCAACTGCGACGATCGAATCCCCGCCGACCGGGTCATAGCGCGCATGGTCTACGAGCACCCCATCTATACCCCTGAATCGGTCAAGGCCCAAGCTGCGCTGGGCGGCTTGAACGACGGGACCATCGCTTTCGCCGGGGCCTACCACGGCTGGGGATTCCACGAGGACGGCTGCCGGGCGGGCGTGGCCGCGGCGGCCTCTTTCGGGGTCAGTTGGTGACATGAGATCCTTTCGCAACCGAGACCTAGCCGGCGGAGACGGCACGCAGCGGCTCCTGCCGTTGCCGCTGGAGCGAAGGTCACTGCCTGCGCTGCCTTGTCTCTACCACGTCGATATCGGTCACAGCCGGCGGGCTCCGGTCCGCAATGACTTCAAGTACCGCAGCTACATGTGGCTTTTCGACGTTGACGAGCCACCTGTGATGTCGAAGCCGTGGCGACCTCTGGCTCGCTATCGACCCGCAGACCACCTCGACGTTCGCCGGCTCATGGCAGACCAGGGCATCAACGTCTCAAAGCTGGTGGTGCTCACAAACTTGGCTGTGGCCGGGTACGTGTTCAACCCGATCAGCATCTACTGGGGCTACAGCGAGGATGACACTCTCGTAGCGAGAGCCGCCGAGGTTCACAACACATACGGAAGTCGTCACTGCTACGTATTGAGAGTTGACGACCCCGAGGAGAAGGTAGCCGAGGCAAACAAAGAGATGTACGTTTCACCTTTCTATCCCGTCGACGGCAAATATCGAATCTCGATATCGGACCCGGGACCGTCCCTCGCAGTGTCGGTCACCCTGGAACGGCCGCAGGATCTGCCTTTTCGAGCTTGGATGTCGGGTAAACAGTTGCCAGTAAGCACGGGAGCACTCCTCCGGCTCGCCGCTCGCTATCCGGGAGCGCCCCTTCGTGGGCGAGCTCTCATCCAGTGGCAAGGCCTGCGCCTGTGGTCGAGGGGAGTCCCAATCACAAAGCAAGCGACGGCGACCGCCGGCACTGCTCAACCGAGTGGTCGCCTCAACGGCGTTAGGTCATCCGAGGAGAAGGAGATTTCTAAGTGAGCCTTGTCGAAACGGGCCGGCGCCCGAACCGTGCGTCGTCGCCGGGCGACGACACGACTGTGGACTTCGACCGCTGGCCGGCGATGCGAACACCTGCGCCAGCTCCGACCCGTGCTGCCATAGCAAAGGTGCTTCTGCGCAACGCTGCGAGTAGGACCGGGATCGAGGTGGTCTTCCCGGATGGCAAACGGTTCGGGCGGTCCGGCGGGCCCCTTTTGGAGTTGGTCCGGCCAGCCCAGTTCTTTGACAGGTTAGGCAGGGACGGCAAGATCGGTTTCGGCGAGGCGTACATGGCGGGTGACTGGAAGACCCAGGATCTCGCCGGCCTGCTGAGCGCGATGGCCGCAAGCATGCGAACCCTAATACCTCCCCGCCTCCAGTGGATCAGGCGGTTCTACGAGCCAACTCTGCCCCCCGAGGAGGACAACAACCCAAGCGGGTCGGTGCGCAACATACAGCGGCACTACGACTTGTCGAACGACTTGTTCGCCTTGTTCCTTGACCCGTCCATGACCTACTCGTCAGCGTTGTACGACAGGCCCGACGAGCCGTTGGCGGACGCTCAGGCCCGTAAGATCGAAAGGCTCTTAGACGAGACTCGGGTCGGACCTGGCGTCAGAGTGCTTGAGATCGGCACCGGTTGGGGTGAGCTGGCGATAAGGGCTGCGAGGCGGGGGGCCAAGGTGACCAGCCTGACACTTTCGGTCGAGCAGGCGACACTCGCCCGTAAGCGGATCGCCGAGGAAGGACTGTCCCATTCTGTCGACGTGAAAGTCGAGGACTACCGAGACTCTGAGGGAACTTACGACGCTGTGGTGAGTGTCGAGATGGTCGAGGCCGTCGGGGAGCGCTGGTGGCCCACCTACTACTCTACGCTCGAGGCTCGTCTGGCCCCGGGAGGGCGGATCGGCTTGCAGACGATCCTGATGCGCCACGACGGGTTCGCTGCTGCCCGTAACTCGTGGACATGGATCCACAAGTACATTTTCCCTGGTGGGATGATCCCTTCGATGGACTCGATCGAAGCGGTGCTTCGATCTAGCACGCGACTCCGTGTCCTGCAACGCCACCACTTCGGCCACTCCTACGCCGAGACACTCGCGGTTTGGAGGGAGAAGTTCCTCTCGGAGGAACCTGCTGTCGAGCGGCTCGGCTTCGACAGGACATTCAGGCGCATGTGGGAGTTCTATCTGGCCTATTCAGAGGCCGGTTTCCGATCCGGCTATCTGGATGTGGCACAGATAGTCATGACCTCGTCGTCCTGACGCTCCCAGCACCTATTTTCAGCAACCTCTCAGCGCCTGAAGGGTGGCTTTTTCAGCTAGCCCTTCGATGATGGACAAATGCGTCAGCGAGCTACGACCAAACGTGGCTACCCCGGCACCCACGCCGGCGAAGAAGGGGCGGTAGCCGAGCAGGTACGTTGGACCTCGCACGCTGACGCTGGACGAGGCCACCTTTGGCAGATCGACGTGGTGCGTCTTCTCACCTTTGCTGCGGTCATAGCGGTCCACGCGCTGGCTTTCACCGAGCAGCCCGACAACCAAGTTGCAGCCGGGATGATGATGCTTCTCCAATACGGCAGGGAGGTCTTCTTCGCCATAACCGGGTTCGTCCTTGTCTACTCCACCTGGGGAAAGCCCCTAGTGGCCAAGTCGTTCTGGCGGAAGCGGATCAGTTTCGTGGCCGTGCCTTATGTCGTGTGGAGCGGTGTTTATTACGCCTACGGGGTCTTCGGCCACGCCAACCTGAGGCCCTCCTTCGGCTCCTTTCTTGCCGACCTGCTGGACGGAGGCGCGATGTACCACTTGTACTTCCTGGTTGTCACCATCCAGCTCTACCTGCTGTTCCCGCTGCTGATGCGTCTGGTCCGGGCGACAGCGCACCGGGCTTTGCCGGTCCTGGGCGCCGTGGCAGTCGCCAACCTGGGATGGCTGGCGGTACTTCACTACACGCGTGCACCGTCGGGACCCGGAGGTTGGTTCTACTCACACGCCTACGAACTGTTGCCGACCTACGCAATGTACGTGCTTGGCGGTGCTTACGCCGCTGTGAATTTCGGCAGAGTCGAAGCCGTAGTGGCTCGCTACTCCAAGGTGCTTCTCGGGGTGGCTGCAGCGTCGGTAGCGGGATCTCTGGCCATCTACGCTTCGCAGCTGTCGAGAGTGGCGCCGCGCCAAGCGAACGACGTGCTCCAGCCCGCCATGACGCTGTCGTGTCTTGCCGCCGCAATCGTCGTCTACATGGTCGGCCGTAGGTGGGCATCAGGCCGGCGCAGAGGCCAGCACGTCATCGAAGTGCTCTCGGATGCCTCCTTTGGGATATACCTCTCCCACCCCCTGGTGCTGGCCTTACTTCTCGACTACGCAGGATTCGCTAACGGCCACCAGCTCATGCCGGACGTCGTTGCGACCGTCGTCTCGTATGCGATCACGGTGGCCGGCGCGACCGTGATAACCCTCGCAGCGCGCCGAACGCCTCTGTCACTCGCTCTGACCGGTAGGCCCTGGCGGTCGCAGGTCAAGCGCCAGCCCAAGGCAGCGTCCGAGCAGGTGGTTTCGCCGTCAATCGTCACGTCAGAACAATCCCAAGGAGTGCTAGTCCCATGTTGAACGTCCGCGACCTTCTCAACTCCCGGAGTGCACGCCCCGGTGCGGCCATCGTCGAAGGTGCTAGCGGCCGGGGGGTTACCTGGCGCGAGGTGGCAAACCTGGCGGAAACCTGGGTTTCTAGCGGCATGGTCGGGCCTGCGGGGTTGGCTATCGCCGACCCGGTGCTGATGGCGTCGAACTTCGTGGCCGGCCTCGCAAGCGGGGTGATAGTCGTCCCCTTGGATCCGGCGGCCCCAGCTCGTGACTTGAAGTCCCGGATCGACCAACTCGGCGTTCGCTGCATTGTGACCGACCGCGATGTAGCGCTGAGCCCGGCTCCCACCGCGTGGAGCCTGGAGACTTGGCGGGCCGACAGTGACGGCATCCACAAGCTCGGCGGACGTCTCGGTCCGCAGGCTGACCTACCGGCGGTACCGGCATGGCCCTCGTTGCTCATGGCCAGCTCAGGCACCACCGGAGACCCGAAGATCGTCCCTCTCACCGAAGGTCAACTGCTGGCCACGGCTGCAGGTGTCGCCGCAGAGCTGGAACTATCCGCACGGGACGTCGGCTACTCGCCGTTGCCGTTGTTCCACATCAATGGTCTCGTAGTCGGGGTGCTCTCGGCGCTAATCGCTGGTTCGACCGTGGTCGTCGAACGTCAATTCTCGAGGAGAGGCTTCTGGCCCACCGCGGCGAGGGTGGGAGCAACGTGGCTGAACCTGGTACCGGCGGTTATGGCTATCCTTGCGTCGCAGGCAGAGCCCAGTTTCGACCCATCCCGCAACGAGAGGCCGGCATCGCCGGTTGCGTGTGTAGCCTCCGTGTCCTCCGACTCGTCTCGCTCGTCCCGGCCCCGCCTGGCGAGGTCAGCGTCAGCGCCGCTGCCAGCAGCAGTGAGGGAGCGTTTCGAGTTGCTCACGTCGATTCCTGTGGTGGAAACCTACGGCATGACGGAAGCAGCGAGCCAGATCACGGCGAACTCGTTCGGGGCTACCCGACCGGGATCGGTTGGGTTGCCCGTAGACGTCGAGCTGCGTGTGGTGGGCGAGGGCGGCGTAGCTGCCACGGGATCACAGACCGGTAGGGTCCAAATCAGAGGGGCTAGGGTAACCCCCGTGTACTGGGCTATGAGCCCAGCGCCTGACAGCCGCTTTGAATCGAACGTTACGCAGGTCGCTGCTTTTGGTGCGGGTCGGTCCGAGGTCGCGCACGATCTCAGGTCGATGCAGTGGACTTCTCGCAGTGCTGTCGATGCCGACGGGTGGCTCGACACGGGGGACATCGGGTATAGGGACGAAGATGGCTTCTTATATCTTGTCGGTAGAGACGGGGAAGTGATCAACCGGGGAGGGGAGAAGATCGCCCCCAGGGAGGTCGAGGAGGTCCTCTTGGCGAATCCGGATGTAACCGCCGCAGTCGTAGTCGGCCGTCCCCACCCGACGGTTGGCGCGGAGCCGGTGGCATATGTCATCGCGGCAGATTCGTCGTTGGTGTCCCCCGAGGCGCTGGCGGGCGAACTGTTGCAGCGCTGCGACGAGTCTCTGAGTCGCTTCAAGCGGCCCGTCGAGATACACGTGACGAGCTCTCTGCCGGCGGGACCTACCGGCAAAATTCGCCGCGGCGAAGTGGCAAGTCGTGTCGCCGCGGGGTTGGACCCCTCGAGCGGACGCAGGAATGCCAACGCGAGGCGGAAGGTCTCGGTGGCGTCGGCGTCGGCTGCACTGGGGCTACCGGCTCGCAGCGCGAAACCTCGTCAGAGAGGACTCACGATGGTCATAGATGGGGGACTTCCGGTCGGTTCCTTCGCTGACGCCGTCTCGAGCGCTGCCGACTACATCGACCTGGTCAAATTCGGGTGGGGTACGGCCTTGGTCACCCCGGGCATCGAGTCCAAGATGAAAGTCCTGCGAGACTTTGGCATTGGTGCGTTCTTTGGAGGGACTCTGTTCGAGAAGTTTGTCGCAGCGGGCCGATTCGAGGCTTACCTGACACTGTGCCGCCGCCTCGAAGTCAGCCACGTCGAGGTGTCTGACGGGACTATCGAGATACCCAGGACTGATCGGGCGCGCTATATACGGATCGCTGCGAGAGAGTTCTCCGTGGTAAGCGAGGTGGGCTATAAGGACCAGGCCAGGGCGGCGGCATCAGAGGCCGTAACCTTGGCTCGCCAAGCATCCGCCGATTTGCAAAGTGGGGCGACTCTGGTCATCGCCGAAGCACGAGAAAGTGGACGCAGCGGGATCTGCAGACCCGACGGCACTCCACGCGAGGACATCGTCGATGCATTGTTGGCTGCCGACCTAGAGGTTGAACACCTGATGTTCGAGGCTCCGACCAAGGACCTTCAAGTTAGGTTCATCGAGATGTCGGGACCTGACGTGAACCTCGGCAACATCGCCTCCGGTGACGTGATCGGCCTGGAGACGCTGAGGCTCGGCTTGCGCTCGGATACCTTCACCACTTTCAGGAAGGAAGAGGTTCATGCGTAGCTCCTCGAACGTCTTCCATCTTGCGATACCAGTGCGCGACTTGGACGAAGCTCAAGAGTTCTACGTCGACAAGCTCGGCTGCCATCTCGCCAGACGATACGAAGACCGGATCACCCTGGACTTCTTCGGCGACCAGGTCGTCTGCCATCTCTCAGACGAATGGGATCGCGACCCCGAGCTGTACCCGCGCCACTTCGGGGTGACCTTCGTCGAGCGGTCGGAGTTCGACGCGGTCCTCTTCTGCGCCGTCACTCGGGAGATACCGTTCTTCAAGGCGTGCGAGCCGCGGTTCAAGGACATGGTCGAGGAGCATTTGACGTTCGTGCTGAGAGACCCGTCTGGGAACCTTATCGAGTTCAAGAACTACCGGGACCCGAGGATGATGTACTGAGCCCTCCGAGCGGGCGGCGTTCAGAGCAGTAATAATACAGGGATGATCAAAGTGAGTGTCTTCTATCCAAGTGGCGAGGGTGCCACTTTCGACCACGACTACTACCGCAACAGTCACGTCCCGCTGGCCATGAAGACGTGGGGGTTGACCGAGTCCGAGATCGAAAAAGGGATCAACGGTCCCTATGTCGCTGCGGTGCACTTCCGGTTCGACTCTCCCGACGCTCTCAACGCCGCCATGGCGGCTCCGGGTACTGCTGATGTGATGGCCGACGTCGCCAACTATACGAACATCACCCCGGTGATGCAGACCAGCGAGATCGTCTCCTAGCGCGTCCCGTCGAGAGGGTTCGTCCCGGTGTCGACGGGAGGTCGCGTAACGCTGCGTGGAGCTAGGCGAAGCGCTCGGCAACTGCCGTGGCGCTTCGCCTAGCGAGGGTCGTGCTGCTCGCCCAGCCCAGCGCGCTGATCGTGACACCGCACGCTACGAGGATCCACCACCCAGGGTGGGTCGCCCCGGGGAGGTTCAATGACTCAGTTCCGGACGAGCCGGAGCTACCGATGGTCGCCGTTGCTAGAGTTCCGAGCACTGCTACCCCGAGGACCTGGCCGACCTGACGTCCCGTGGAAGCAATGGCGGCGGCGACGCCAGCCTGGCTATTGGGCATACCCGAGATGGCAGTGTTGGTGATAGGAGCGTTGACCATACCGAATCCGATGCCGAACAGGGCGTAGGCTAGAAACAGCTCGCTGAAGGGGGTGGATGCCCGGAGCGACGTTAGCAGCAGGCCGCTTGCCGCGAGAAACCCGCCTGCGACTACCAAGGGGATCCTGGTGCCGCGGCGTGCCACGACCGCACCAGATATCGGTGGTAGCACGACGACCATCAAGGCCATAGGCAGAGTGTCGACTCCCGCGGCGAAGGCGCCGAGGTGACGGACCTCTTGAAGGTACAAGGTGTTCAGGAACAAGAAGCCGCCCAGGCACGCAAAGGCGACGACTGCGATCACTGAAGCTGCAGAAAACGGGAAGCTTCGAAAGAAGCGCATGTCCACGAGGGGCTCGCTCCTGTGTCGCTCGTAGGCTACGAAAGCGCACAGCGACACGCCGGCGACCGCAAAGACAGCAAGGATTGCTAAAGAGGTGTAGCCCTTGGCAGGGCCCTCGATGATTCCATAAGTAAGGGAGGAAAGCACGACGATCAAGAGGGCTTGTGCTACCGGATCGACCCGTCGGGCTCTAGTTGCTTTGGATTCCGGCACGAAAAGGGCCGTAAGCACGCAAGCTGCAACTCCGATAGGGACGTTGACCCAGAAAATCGAAGGCCAGCCAGCGGCCGATACCAATGCCCCTCCGACTACAGGCCCGAGACCCATGCTCAGCCCGATAACGGCTCCCCAGACTCCGATCGCCTGCGCCCTCTCCTTTCGGTCGGTGAACGTGTTGGTGATTATCGACAGCGCCACAGGGTTGAGCATCGATCCCCCTACGGCTTGGAAGGCGCGAAAGGCGACTAGGAGGCTTAGGGAGGGAGCGACACTGCACAGCAGCGAACCCGTCGAGAAGATGATCAGGCCGGCTTGGAAGGTCCGCTTGCGCCCTAGACGGTCGGCTGTCGAACCGGAGAGCATCAGGAGGCTGGCGAGTACGAGGGTGTAGGCGTCCACGGTCCATTGCAACCCTGACACTGATGCGTGCAGGTGAGCGCCGATCGATGGCAGGGCCACATTGACGATGGTGTTGTCCAAGCCGACGATGAAGAGGCTCATCGAGCAGATGGCCAAGATGGCCCCCCGCTTTCGAAAGGTTTGAAGGTCCGGTTTCGGTAGCAGGGTTCGATCTCGCG
This sequence comes from Acidimicrobiaceae bacterium, assembly GCA_027391075.1. GTDB lineage: Bacteria > Actinomycetota > Acidimicrobiia > Acidimicrobiales > Palsa-688 > JAJZAM01. The sequence goes on from DAHYHI010000096.1 coordinate 13,473, forward strand.
ACTCCCGATGCTGCAAGTGCTCGGCAGTTGGTTGAGCCGACTCGCTCCCTCGCTCCATGGCACGGTCAGGGTATCCGGGTACGCCGCTTTCGCAGTACATGACAGAATCGTATGATTCGGACATTTCATTCCTTTCTGGTCTTGGAAAGTGGGCCTTTCCCTTCTCGTCCGGGCCTCATAACGTTGAGCCCATGTCATCTCACGACGCTCAAACTCAAACGAAGTTTGACAGGACGAGACTCGACAGAGCCTCCCGCCTCTTAGCCAAAGCCGAGAGCACCCACTCTTGCGAAGAGGCCGTAGCCCTCGCGCAGAAAAGCTATCGGCTGCTAGCCGAGATGATTAACCTGTACGAGGAGTCTTCCGGAGTGACGCGCATCGGGCTCAGGCGACGCGAAAGGCGCCTCCTAAGCGATCGACGCAGCGCTCAACCCGTGCCAGAACCCCAGGTTGCTCGTCGTCAGAGTGCGGTTCGGGATCGCAACGTAGAGCGCTACAGGGATTTGGCTGCTGTGGGTTCTCCGAGGGCCCGAACGGCCCTGTTGGATCTGCACATCTGACCGGCGGCTCCGAGCGGGGTGGGCCTTCGAACGCATAAAACTCCTCTGGAGTCTTCGGAGCGCCAAACGGAGGCTCCCGCGCTCGCTACCGTAGCGGGTCGTGACTGTCGCCCTCATCGTCGTTGTAGCCGTTGCCTTGGTGGCGGTCGCTGTGCTGGGTTGGATAGCGCAGCGCAGTTCCGGGGCTCTTCGCCGCGAAAGGGCCCGGTCGCTGCGTCAGGCCAACCGCTTGCGAGACGCCGAGGAAAAGGCTTCCAAGACGACGGAGGACCTCGCACGGTACCAGCAGCGCGTGGAGATCGCCGAGGACAGGTACTCGAAGGCCGAGGAGTTGGTTGCCAAGGTGGAAGGCGAGCTTCGCGTTGCCCGTGAACTATCCCATAGCACCCGACGCCCCGTCCCGGGCGGGGGGGTTGACGGGCAAGGTAGGGCGCCTTCACCCCTTGCGTCAAGGGTGATGCTACAACTTGAGCAAGTTCGCCTCGGTCGGGAATGGCTTGAGGTGGCGGGTCCCGGAGTGGAGCTCCCGGTGCCATGGGACGGGTCGCTCGCTTCGGGTTTGGCTATAGAGCTAGCGGTCATACGTGAGGTCATAGGCACTCCGAGCGACATGTCTGTAACCGCAAGCAGGCCGCTGCGTGATCCCATCGCGTTACGGGTGGCGTGCGAACTGTTGCGGGCGTTGGCGCGGTCAGGTGACGAGATGCGCGTTGTTCTTAGCGACGAAGCTCTTACCGTGGTGCAATATCAAGATCACATACCTGACGTCGCCCCGCTCCAAGAGGCTGCCGAGGAGTCGGGCATGGCTCTTTTCGCTGGCCTCGCCGGCGATCAGGTGTCCACCAAGCTGGTTTTCGAACCTTCACCTCAAACTACTTAAGCAGTTCTAGGGCCTCGAGCTCTGCTGCGTGGGCACTGTGGCGGTTCGCCATCGCAACGAACATCTCGTCCCCTCGTTCGGTCCGCCTTACCAGCATCGAGGCGGCTATCGCCATGATCAGACCGCTGAGGCTGTAGCGGCGGTAATCAGTCCAAAGACTGTCCCAAGCCAGCTCTACACCAGCCGCGACCATTCGTTCGTGATAGGAGCGGACCAGATCCTTCTCGTGGGCGCGCCTGGTTTCGGGTTTAAGCGAAGCTCCCAGGAAGTAGCTGACGTCTGACGCGCCAGGTCCGAAGGATGCAGTCTGCCAGTCGACCACAGCGACCCTGCGCCCCGCCTCAGGAGGGGGGAACAGGAGGTTGTCGAGCCGGAAGTCCCCGTGTGTCACCGTCCACGGTCCAGGCTTGCGTGCGTCGAAGATCTCTAGCGATGCCATGAGCTTCTCCGATATAGCGAGGACGTCCGGCTGTACGCGGTCGTGGTATGTCTCCACGAAACCCGGGTAGAGGCTCCTGACGAGGGCCGGCAGCACACCTTCGGTTCCAGGTCCGTTCCGGTGAAGCCAGTCGAGGTCGCCCAGCGTGGTATCACCCCATCGCGGGGCGTGAAGTCCGGGGAGCTCGGCTATCGCCAGGTACGCCTCGTCTGGGCTGCAACCGGCCAGTTGATCGCCTGGACGGCAGGGTGCTACATCTTCAAGGACTATCAGGAAGTCCGCACCTTCCGGTGCGATCTCGGCGTGGTAACAGGCCGGGGTGCACACCGACAGAGTCGGTGACAAATGCCGGTAGAAGTTTACCTCGATCTCGTATGACCGAAGCGCAACGGCTGTCTCGACGCTCTTGGGGTCGGAGGAAGGGAGCTTCACTACGACCGAGGCCGGCCCCGTTCCGGCGCGGTCATAGGACAGGTAGCATCGGAGGCAGTCAGCCATCTGCCCGGTGCCGATCGGCTCTACGACCACGTCGGTGACGGTCGCCCCGTGGAGAGCTCCAGCCAGGACCTGCGTAAGGGTGGGCGGGTCGACGGTTGCCTTTCTAGGGATATCCGTAGTGTCTTCAGGCGCGGTCATCGTGGTAGTGGGCGCTCTACCAGGGTTTCGGGGAAGTATCTGTGGTGGCGGGCGCCGGTGATCTCGTAGATTCCGCTACCGGATCGGGCGTCACTCGTGGACACCCGCATCTGTGACAGTCCGCCCCGGTGGAACGGCTCATAGGGCCTGTCGAAGGTTCCTTCGGCGTCGACGGTCAGAGTCCTGCCGTCTTCCAAGGTGAAGTAGCAGCGCCCCGACAGCCCCGCAACCTCTTCCCCGTTGCGCCCGTAGGCCACAGGTTCACCACTATCCGAGGTCCAACTCAGGTCGTGGCGGAAGTCGACTACCGGGACGGGATCGGAACGGTCGGTTCGCGCCCAGCAGCCGTCGGTGTACACGTGCGTTCCGTTTGATAGTTCCCAATGCCACACACCAAGGAAGCCGTCGTCAAGCTGGATCTGCAGCCACATCCAAAGCGGGCAGCGTCCGTGGTCGCGGATACCCCACGAGTGGTCCCGCTGGCCGGTCCATCCGTCGATCTCGAAAGTCTCGCCTCCCACACTGTAGGTTCCTTCGTACACGCCGGACTGCAGGACGTGACTTTGGTCCCACACGATGTCGGATCCGGCGCGCAAGGTGCCTCGCCGAAGGGCGTACGGTGCGGTCCTGGCCCGAAACGTCACGTCGATCCCTATGGAGGCGACAGCAGGGTCGGCCCACAATCGGATCGTCTCGAACGGCTCGATCACCTTCACGTAGGCCCCGTCGACGTGCGATCCGTGTGGGTCGTCCCCGAAAGACCGTTCGAGGCGCCCCAATATCCGCTCGCCCCCCACCCGACCCATCTGCAGGGAGTCCACGACTCCCGACGCCGGGTAGCGGGCCATAGTCATAAACACCAGGTCGCCGGACGCTTCTGGGCGGTGCATCTCGAAGAAGTAGCTTTCGCGCCAGTAAGGGTTCGAGACTGCCACCTCTGAAAGGGTCTGTGGTATCTGGTGGACGAAAAGCTCGTCCAGTGGACTCAAGCCCGTCACGGGACCCTGCTACCGGGTATCAGAAGAGAAACACTCGCCACGACAGGGGAGGCTAGTTCCCCCGGACGTAGCCCGCTCGGACCCTAGTAGCCGGAACCTGCAGTGGTCGACGACGTCGAACTCGACACTGCGGACGTCACTGGGTTGCCCGTAGAAGCCGACACGACGTACCACACCCCGCCGAAAGTGGCCAAGTCCTCGCCGAGAGTCGTATTAGGAGCGGAGTCTTTGATGTCCTTGATGAACCAATACAGGGGGTGCCCGTTGTAGGTCACCTGCATTTTTCCGCTGGGCCGCATTATGTGGCCGATGAGCGAAGCGTTCACTCCAGAGCCGAGCGTTGGCGTGCCTGTAGTCTCCAGGGGCGGCCAGGCGGTTGCACATTTACCGGTACACGAGCTTGTGGTCGAGGTATCGGTGGAGAAAGCGTAAAGCGTCTTGCCGTTGGCCTCGAGGATGTTGCCGTACATGGAGTCCGCCGCTACGCCGATAGTTGGTGAAGCCGATGCTGCTGTAGGAGACGACGTCGAGGAGCCGCTGGAGTACATCGTGGACGACGGAGCTGTAGTCGAAGATGCCGAAGGGACGCTCGTCGGGGCCGAGGCGCTCGAGGTCTTAGTGGACGAACCGCAGGCAGCCGTGAGTAGGGCCATTCCGACTGCTAGCGAGACCCCAGTTGTCTTTCTCATTCGTTTAACCTTTCGGACTTGGTCGCTGAAGGGTCGGCGACGACGTTTCGTTACACGGCTACATACGTTCGGGAGTCCCCAGCGGATTGCACCGGCATGTTCGAGCCGCCGTGCTGCGATCGCACGTCGGGGCGTCCGCGGTGCTCAATCCGATAATGGCTCGGGTCCGTAACTATGATGTGAGGCAGATGGGAATACCAGTGTCAAGCCTCTCAGACGAAGCGTTGCTGGCGGGCTATGCCAGCGGTGACAGGGAGCTGGCTGTGGCTTTCATCCGGAGGTTCCAATCGAGAGTCTACGGTGTCGCTCTGGCTGTTCTAGGGGACCCGACGGGAGCTGAGGACGTCGCCCAGCAGGCCTTCGAGCGGGCGTGGCGGCACGGTTCAACGTACGACGCCCGTAGAGGATCGGTAGGCACCTGGCTGGCTGCTATAACCAGAAACCTTGCTATCGACACGACCCGGGTGCGCAAGGCCGACCCGATAGAGGTGGACGCTCTTCTTGCGGCGCTGCCTGCAGGACCGAACGAGCCGGAAACTAAGGCTCTGGAGGCGGAGTCGTCTCGTGAGATCACGAGGGCTCTTCGGCTCCTACCGACTGATCAGGCAAGGGCTATCGTGCTCGCCGGCATGCTGGGCATGTCAGCGTCGCAGGTAGCCGCGGCCGAGTCGATACCCCTCGGAACTGCGAAGACCCGGATACGGACGGCTATGGGACGTCTTCGCAGCTCCCTTCGTAACGAACACCTGACAGAGCATTCCAATGACTGATTACACTCGCTCCGACTCCCACCCCGAGACCCTCGCAGAGATGGCCCTCGGCGTGCTCGACCCCGAGGAACGGACCTCCGTCCTGACGCACCTCGCAAACTGTCCGGCGTGTCGCGAAGAACTGCTCGAGTTGAGCGCAGTGGCCGACCGGATCGCAGCCCAGGCTCCGCTGGCAGAGCCCCCGGCTGGCTTCGAGGATCGGGTGTTGGCCCGCATCGATAGCCAGATCCTCGGGGGTATATCTGCGCTTCCCCGTAACCGTTGGGAGCGGGCCGTCAGGCACACCTACAGGGCGGCCGGCGGTCGGCGTAGTGTTTCGTGGAAGCACCTGGCGGCAGTCGCTGCCGCAGCAGCATTGCTCTTAGGCGCTGGTGCGGCGATCGGTTCGGCTGCGACAGGAACCCCATCCACTGTCGCCTCTGATACGACTGGCGGCTGGTCTGCCTCCCTACTGGTCGGCCCTTCGGGACCGGTTGGAAGGGTGTTCTTCGATTCCGACAGCCATCCTTGGATGTCGATGGGAATATCAGCGAGCCAGGTAGGGACTCTCCGCTGCGAGTTGGTCAGCCCGGCCGGCAAAGTGATCGTTCTTGGAACCTTCCAGGTCACCTCGCAAGGTGGCTACTGGGCGACGTACATACCTGGGTCAGCCCGAGGGGCTAACACGGTCCGTCTCGTGGACACCAGCGGAAAGATGGTCGCTACAGCCACGATGAAGTAATCCCCCTGTCGTCGAAGGCGCCTTGCTGTACCCGGGAGTGGTGCGTCCCGTGCGCCGGGCGGGGGCTCATAGCCGTACTATGAGAGAGGTGGCCTACGCCATCTTCGCGTAAATGTGGCATGGGAGTGACTGGTGGACGACCTAGAAGTAGTGGCCCGGATCAACGAGTTGACCGAGGAGGAGCACCGCCTTCAGCAGGCTCATGTCGGCACCCCGCTGAGCGGGGAAGAACTGACCCGCCTGCGCGCCGTTGAGGTGGCACTGGATCAGTGCTGGGATCTTCTCCGTCAGAGGAGAGCCCGCCGCACCGCCGGCGGCGACCCGGACGCCGCCGAACTACGCTCCGGCGAGGTCGTCGAGCACTACCGACAGTAGATCGCCGGCCGACAACGGTTCATCGCCCCACAGAAGTTCACTCGGCCGAGTAGCCCTGTACCGGAGTTGAGGGCTGATCCCACTGGTACATAATGTTCGCGTGACTGTCATCAAGATTAACGCGATAACCGTCCCGCCGGAGTCCGGGGACGAGTTGGCCAACAGGTTCGCCGCACGTGCCGGAGCCGTGGACGGCCAACCTGGTTTCGAGGGCTTTGAGCTTCTCCGGCCCACTGACGGACGCAACCAGTGGTTGGTTGTGACCAGGTGGAAGGACGAGGACTCCTTCAAGGGGTGGGTTACCTCCCCGGCTTTCGCTCACGGCCACGCTGGTACTGACAGGCCGGCTGCTCACGGCGGTCCTGTGTCGGTGGCGTCGGAGTTGTGGTCGTACGAAGTAGCGGGAGGAACCGACGTCTAGCACTGTGCAGGAAGCGTTCCCGTCGCGCAGTGCCGCTAAAGGTTGTAGGCGAGCTTGAGGCCTGGCACCGGCCACTGGGTGGAGTAGAGGCGTCCACGTCCAGAAGAGGTGATGTAGGCGGTTCGTAGGTCGGGACCACCGAAGCAGATGTTGGTTACCAAAGGGTCATGCTCGGCGGGCCCGATCTGCTCAACGAGCTCTGCGTCGGGACTGATCACGCTTATCGCCCCGGTTATGAGGGTTGCCACGCAGACGTTGCCATCCGAGTCGACTGCGAGAGAGTCGAGCATCTGATAGCCATCGAACCCCCACAGCAGTTCCGCGCCTCCCGGTCCGTTGCCGCTGCGAGCCAGCCGTCCGGGAGATTCAATGTTCCAGGCCCAGACGCGACCAGGTCCGGTCTCGGCCACGTAGATCCGGTTCCCGTCCGGGGAGAGACCGACGCCGTTGGGCTGGGTCAGAGGGTGTACAACCTCGCGAATATCGGATCCGTCGGCGGTGGCGTAGTACAGCCCCCCTAAGTCGCCATCTCGTTTTCTGGTCTTTCCCAGGTCCGTGAACCAAAACCCGCCGGCTGTGTCGAACACTAAGTCGTTGGGTCCTCGGAGCGGGTAGGAGTCGACAGCCGTGTATAGATCTGTGACTACGCCGCTAGCGGGCTCGACGGTTTGGATCCTTCCGCCGCTGTAGTCTTCTGGTTGGCGTCCAGGAGCTATCAGCCCATTTGAGTGGTGCCACTCGAAGCCGCCATTGTTGCAGACGTAGAGCATCGCATTCGGCCCTACCGCGATTCCGTTGGGTCCGCCGCCGCACACAGCGAAGCGGTCCAGCTCGCCGTTAGTCGTGTCGACAACAGTCAATTGTCCGCTATAGATCTCGGCGACGATCACCTTTCCCGACGAAGTCGCGACTGGCCCTTCGGGGAAAAGCAGACCCTCGGCAATCAGATCCATGTCCGGCATCGCGATGACCTCCCGAATACGTGCTCGATGTCGGAGCCGACAATAGACCGCTGCGATGGCCCGAGTGCCTTTCCCTGATGATTAGCTCAGCGTCGCCAAGACGGACCAGCCCCGGAGTGGCCTTCCCCGTACTAGCCAGTCGGTGGAGTCGCTGCTTCACCTGTAGCGGTGGACCCGGCCGACCACCATCGGCCCGCCGGTCACGACGCATCCGGAGCGAATCAACTCGTCAACCTCGTGTGGGGAGAACCCGGCTTGGGCGAGGACTTCAACGGTGTGCTCCCCGAGACCAGGGGCCTGCATAGCTGCGAGGGGCCTGGGAGGTTCCCAACGGACCCACCGTCCGGGTGTAAGGACGCTCGAACCGCCGGCGCCGGGATGCTCCGAGAAGAGGTCGCTAGCCCTGAGGTCCATATCCGAGGCGAGGTCGGTAAGGCTTCTAGCTTCGACGGCTTTGACGCCTGATAGTGTTAGTTGCTGGACGACCTCGTTTCCGACGCGCCCTGCCAGGTTGGAGGCAAGAGCCAGGGAGTCATTCTGGTCAGGCCCGAGCTGGCATGGGTCGATCAGGCCAGCGTCGACCAGGCGGGGCAGGTCATCGGGAGTTGCCCGCAGCCGCACCCAACCGTCTTTTACGCGATAGAAGCGGTCGAGTGCTGTCGGGCCGGGAAAGTCACGCCCTCCGCGCAAGGCTGGCGGCCGCCCGAAGAATCTCACAAGCTCACCTGACTGCATGAAAGCTGATACAGCAGCGAGTGACGTGGAGGTCCTCAGCCCACGACCTGTACGCGTCCGATAGTAAAGCGACAAGCAGGTTGAAAGAGCTCCGGCGACGGCAGCACCTACGTCGTTGACCGCCACTGTCAAGAAGACGGGTTCGTCGTCGCCGCCCTGCGCGGCCATCATCCCGCTCATAGCCTGGAGCAGGGGATCGAAGGCGGCTTTGGCTGCTAACGGCCCTGTCTCGCCGAAGCCCGTCAGCGAGAAGCCGCTGAGTGCAGGGTTAAAAGCTGACAGGGTGGAATGGTCGACTCCAAGGCGCTGGGCGACTCCGTGACGATAGTTGTCGATGACAATGTCAGCTTCCCGGGCGAGCCTGCGGAAAGCCTCGATCCCCCCATCGGTGCGAAGGTCGACGGACACGCTGCGCATACCTCTGTTGTAGGAAAATCCGGGCTCCCTGAATGCGTCGCCTTCCGGAGGTTCGACCTTCACCACGTCAGCTCCCAGGGCGGCGAGCAGCGACCCAGCGAGTGGGCCGGCGAGGATCGTTCCCAAGTTGAGCACCTTTACGCCCTTGAGCGGCCCCACGGCGTCGCTGGTCGCCGCGCCGTCGGCGTGAGACCCAGGTGTGGGAGAGGAGGCGGTTGCCGCCGGGCGTTGCCACTCCGGTCGGCCCGCCGGCTCGGGGCCGTGCCGCCGCCACTCTGGCTGAACGCTCTCCGCCTTCAGGTCCCCTAAGCGCGGGGCGCCGGAGACGATCTGGCCGGGAGCGTCGGGTATGTCGATCAGCAAGCCTGGCATCACGACCGGTCCCCGTTCGGGATCGTCGACTTCTACGCGCTGACCACAGGCTCGGAGCTGAGGATGATCCAGCCAACTATCACGGTTTAGGACCGGCCCGGCGGGGCATCCAGCATCTTCGAGCACGGTTAGCCAGTGCTCTCGGCTGGCGGTTGAGAAGCGCTCCTGGATAGCCGTTCGAACCCACAAGCGGTTAGCGGGCGAGAGAATTCGGCTCAGATCCCCGGCGATCCGCGGGTCGTCGGGAAGTTCGGCGATCCCCAGGGTCTCGAAGGCTGCGCGCTGGAATCGGGGCAGCAGAGCACCGAGAAAGAGCCACTCGCCGTCCGAGCATCGGTAGCGCGTGTAACACGGGCTGGCACCCCCTGGTCCGACCGGAGTCACGCTGGTCTCGTCTGACGGGTCGAAGACGAAGCCGGCGGCACCGGTTATGAGTGCAGCCGAAATGCCGTCGACGTGGAGGATCTGTCCCTTCCCGGTCGCAGCCCGCTCCACGAGGGCTCCGACAGCGCACGTGGCGGTCCACAAGCCTTGGATGTACAAGGTGTGGGGATACACCAGGTCGACAGGTACGTCGTCAAAGGAGGACTGGCGCATCGACAAACCGCTCAGAGCGTCCAGCAAGGAGGAGTCTTCGCCGCCACCGGCCCAGGGCGCCGGGCCGCGGTAGGGTGATACAGCAGCGACTACCAGCCGTGGGTTCAACGCTGCGAGCGCGGAGGGGTCCGGGTCTCCGATGCAACCGGTGACGCAGATATCCGCGTCGGCGACGAGGCTGTCGAATTGGTTGCAACGCCGATCGTCGAAAGCCGAGACGAGACTGGCCTTGTTCCGGTTCCAGATGGCGAACCCGGGATTGCGACGCTCCATTAGCCCGGACTCGGGGTCCTCAACTTTGATGACCCGGGCACCGTAGTCGGCGAGGATCATCCCTGCGATGCTTCCAGCCACGGACGTATCTAACTCGATGACGACAAGATCGCCGAGAACGGAGCCTAAGTCGCTAGGGACCTTTTGGGTGCCAGCAGGCATGTCGGGGTCATGCCAGGGGTCGGACCCTTTCCTCTCCACGCTCGCAGCGAACCTAGCGGAGGGACATTCCGCCGTCGACGCAGAGAACCTGCCCCGTCACGAAGGTCGAGGTGACCAAAGCAGCCACCGCGTCGGCGACGTCCTGCGGTGTCGCCGAGCGCTTGAGAGGGGCCTGATCGTGTACGGCCGCTCGCACGGCGTCCCAGTCGGCGGTCCAGGGCGTGTCCACAAGACCAGGAGCTACCGCATTGACTCTCACCTCAGGGCCGAGAGCGTTTGCAAGGAGGATCGTCATATGGTTGAGGGCAGCTTTAGAAGCAGCGTAAGGGATCGAGCTGCCGACTGGGCGGACCCCGGCGATCGAGCTGACGTTGACGACGACACCCGATCCGCTGGCACGCAGGGCCGGCAGGGACGCTCGGGTCATGTGCCACGCCCCGAGTACGTTGACGTCGAAGATCCTTCGCCATACCAGGTCCGTCGCAGCCTCGAGGTCGCCGTGGGCGATCACTCTCGTCGTCCCAGCGTTGTTGACGAGGATGTCGATTCTCCCGAAGCGATTCAGTACCTCCTCGACAGCGGCCCGGCACTCGTCGTCGTCGGCGACGTCTGCCTGCACGTAGAGTCCCTGCGGTAGGGAGTCGGCGACCGCTCGGCCGGCCTCGACCGAAGAAGACGAGTTGACCGCCACCGCCGCTCCCGCTCGGCCGAAAGTCCGAGCGACTGCTTCGCCGATCCCGCTGGAAGCCCCGGTCACGATCGCAACTTTTCCTGTAAGGTCCATGGTCATCATCTCCCGTCGGCGCGAGCCATGCTAGGCGGCTGGGCACTATGGGTGCTGCCTTAGAGCGGGAGGTTGAGGATACTCTGCGTATGCAGGGCTTTCGTCGCTTCTCTCTGAGGCATGATAGGAAGTCGACGTGCTATTGCGTATCTTCACCGAACCTCAACAGGGAGCGACCTACGAGCAGCTCCTGCGTTTTGCACTCGCAGCGGAGGACGCCGGCTTCGACGCCTTCTTTCGCTCCGACCATTATCTTCGGATGGGAGGTGGTGATCCTGGGCCCGGCCCAACCGATGCGTGGACGACGCTTGCGGGTCTCGCTCGTGAAACCCGGTCGATCCGTCTTGGAACGCTATTGTCGAGCGCCACTTTCCGACTGCCTGGCCCTTTGGCCGTCACCGTCGCCCAGGTCGATGCGATGAGCAGCGGACGGGTCGAGATCGGTCTCGGCGCCGGCTGGTTCGAGGCGGAGCACAGGGCTTTTTCCATCCCATTCCCGCCTCTGGCGGAACGCTTCGACCGGCTAGCCGAGCAGCTGGAAATTCTTAGAGGCATCTGGTCCGCCACCGCCGCACACCCCTTCGATTTCGAAGGCCGCTTCTACCAGGTTGCGTCCAACGTAGGCCTGCCCAAACCGACTCAGGAGCCTCACCCCCCGTTGATCGTGGGAGGGGCTGGACCGAGGAGGACGCCTGACCTGGCGGCTAGATTCGCCGACGAGTACAACCTGCCGTTCGTTCCGCTCGATGTGTTCAACCAGCGACAGGCCGACGTCGAAGCGGCTTGCGTGAAGGTGGGAAGGGACCCGGGAGAGCTGCGGCGATCGGTCGCTTTGGTGGTGTGCTGTGCGAAGGACCGGGCCGGCTTCGAGCGTCGTGCTGGCGCAATCGGCAGGGAACCTGACGAGTTGATGAGCAGTGGCGCTGCAGGCGACCCCCAGCAGGTGATCTCCAAGCTGCTGGCCTACCGGGACGCCGGAGCGCAGGTGGCCTACCTGCAGATGCTAGACATCTCAGACCTAGATCACCTTTCCCTGATTGCCGACACTGTGCTCAGAGAGCTAGCTTGAATTCCGTCTGAAGTCAGTGGTGCTTGACCTTCGTCGCCCACTCCAAGAAACGCTGTATCTGAGGATGGGAGGGTATGTCCTGGTGCCGGTTCGGGGGAGTTCCGTCGTGGTTGCGCGGTTCCAACTGAGCGACACGATTGAAACCGCGCCGCACGCCATCAGCTTGACGTCGGCCTGACCCTGGTGGGATGATGCCTCCGGGCTGGCCGTGGCGACGTGCCCACGCCACAGCGGCGTTAACCGCCGTAGCCGGCTTGATGCCTAGCCGGTCCAGCGTCTCGATGTCTGCTTCGGGCGGTACGAGGTTCTGAGCAACCGGCGGTGCTAGCACCGCAGCGATCAGCCGCCCGGGCTCCGCAAGCGCACTTCTGTGGTAGAAGTAGTCAGCTTTAGCCTCGCGCATTCTGCGGCGCAGCGCGTCGTCGAAGAAGTGGCCGGTTATCACGACGATCGACACTCCTCCCGGTGGGCTTTCCTCGCGTATCGCTTGCACTACAGCGACACCGGGGAACTGGTCCCCCGGTAGCTGGTCGTCGGCGGCATCTACTACGGCTACGTCCACATCCGCCCAGGAACGCTCCAGTTGCAGGCTCTCGTCGTGGTCGTAGACGCCAACGACGTCCAGTCTCGGATCCGATGATAAAACTGCATTCATGCCGAGGCGCCCGATTGCCTCGTTGTCGACGATAACGACCCTGAGTCTCTTTACCTCGCTGAACGAGTCGAGCATGTATGGCTGTCCCTGGGCCGGCTAACCAGCCCAATGTATCAGGAAGTCGGCCGCCGATCCGACCGGCGTTCCTTGGTGATCTCTAATGAGTATTTGAAGGGGATAGTTACGCGTAGTGCTTCGAATGCGAGGGTCGAGGTCTTGCGCTTTGTGGGAGAACCACCACAGGCGAGCAATCAGCCCGGTCTGATCGCGCGCAAAAAGGCCTCTCGCGTCGCTGTCAGCGCCCTATATTTGGTTCGAGATATGAAAGGGTGGTCGCACCTGACCCCTTCATGTTCGGCTGTGTCTGTCATCGACTGGAGGCAGGATGACAGACACAGCTTTTAGGGGACGATCTAGCGTTTCGATAAGACGTAGAGTAGGTGAATGAGTGAACACGTGACTTTCGCGGCCAGGAAAGATAACGTCCGACATTAAGGCCATTAGGTGTCGTAAGTGAGTTCAGTCGACGGGACATCCTTGCTGGCCAATCTTGCCGTGAGTGCTGGTGTAATAGCAGTCTTGATGGCGGTCACGAGCTTATTAGCATTTCGTAAATCGCTGCATTCGATCGTTGACGTTGCTTGGGGCATCGGGTTCGTGCTTGTAGCTACTGTGAGCGCAGCGCTGTCGGTGAGCCAAGGCAACGACGAGCGCAAAGTGGTCACGCTTGCCCTCGTCGCAACCTGGGGACTACGGCTGGCGATTTACTTGTATCGCCGAGCGCAGGGCCGGGGAGAGGATCAGAGGTATGAGACCCTGCTCAGCCGGAGGGAACGCAGCAAGACCCTCTTCGCTTTGACGCACATATACCTCCCCCAAGGGCTGATCATGTGGCTAGTCTCGGTGCCAATTCAGGTTTGCGTGTATGAGCGGTCACCTCTCGGAGTCCTCGGATGGGTTTCCGCTGGGGTTGCTGCGGCCGGTTTGCTTGTCGAAGCGGTTTCTGACGCTCAACTTCAGGCTTTCCGCTCTGAACCGGCTAACGCGGGACAGGTTCTGAGCAAGGGACTGTGGGCTTGGAGTCGACACCCGAACTACTTCGGCGACACCTGCCTGTGGTGGGGTGTATGGGGGCTTGCGAGCACAACGTGGATCGGGGTTGCGTCCGTGTTCTCGCCCATAGTCATGACGTTCATGATCGTTGCGAAGACAGGTAAGTCACTCCTTGAGAAGAACCTACTCGTCAGCAAGGGCGAAAGCTATGCCCGCTACGTGCAAAGCACGAGCGGTTTCCTGCCTCGCCGTCCCCGCAGGCGGTGAGGCCCAGTACCGTAGCATGGCCACCGCAAGGCGGCCGTTGTTAGGCTGTGGCTTCCACGATATGAGGCGGCCTGGCCTGCTCTACGCGCCGTACCATGGTCGAAGCAGCTTCAGCGTCGTGCACCGTTAACAGCGCCGCAGCCGAGCCGGCCGCAGCTGCGGCTGCAGCAGCTAAGAAGGCTCCTTGGTAGGCCGCCACATGGGCGACGGTGTGGAGTCCGACGTGGCGGGTTGGCCCGATCGCAGCGAGGACGGTGCTCAGCAAGGCAACTCCGACGGCGCCACCGAGCTGACGGTTGGCGTTGAAGAGCGTAGAGGCCCGTCCGGTCGAAGCGGGTGAGATCGTTGCAAAAGCAGCGGCTTGCATGCTCATCATCACGAAGGGGATGCAGAAGCCTAGGGCGAACATCAGCACCCGCATGTACCAGAGGTTGCTGGAAGGCCCGGTCGCTGCCGCCATCGACACGGTGACAGCGGCTATCCCGGCTAGGCCGGCCGCCATCAGGCGTCTCGGGCCGATACGTGGGTACAGGTACCGGCTGACGATCTGGGCGGCGATCAGCACGCCGATTGCTTCGGGAAAGGTGCTCAGTCCAGAGTCGAGGGCAGACAGCCCTCTCGCGTCTTGGTAGTAGAGCGGTACCAGATAAAGCACGCCGAAGAATCCGGTCATCGTTATGACCACCAAGACGTTGGTGGCTCGGAACAGGCGGTCGCTGAACAGCCGAAGGTTGATCATCGGCTGGTCCACCGACAGCTCTACACGAACCATCGCAGCGAGGAGTGCTACTCCGGTCGTAGTCATCGCGATTACCGTCGTCGATCCCCAACCCTGAGCGGGCCCCTCCGAGACGCCGTACATCACAGCTCCGAGGCCTGCCCCGGCTAGAGCGAAGCCTGCCAGGTCGAAGCTGCCCGGTCTGGACTCGCGCTGCTCTGACACGAAGAGGCCGCCGAAGATCAACGCTGCTAACCCTATGGGCAGGTTCACGAAGAAGACCCAGCGCCAGGTCAGATCCGTGACCAACAGGCCTCCGATGACGGGCCCCAGAGCAGGAGCAAGGGCCGTGGGGACCATAAGGATGCCAGCCAACCTGACGCGCTCGGAAGGAGGGAAGGTTCGGTAAAGCATAGCCATGCCCACTGGTGTGAGCATGCCGCCACCAACCCCCTGGATTACCCGGAACACGACCAGTTCGCCGAGGCTCGTGGCGAGGCCGCACATGGCAGAAGCGAGAGTGAACACCGCTACAGCCGCGAGAAGGGTGCGCTTCCCGCCGAAGCGGTCACCGATCCAACCTGAAGCCGGGATGAACACCGCCAAGCTCACCAGGAATCCGATCACCACTACGTCCACCGAAGCTGCAGAGGTGTGAAAGTCCCTTCCTATCGTGGGGATGGCCACGTTGACGATGGTCACGTCGAGGATGCTCAGGAACAGGGCCGCCACGTAGACAGCGCTAACGGCGAAGCGCTGGTCCATTCGGGGAGAGCGGACACTCGTAGCGGCAGAAGCGGTGACACCTGACATTGCAACGATCAAGGTACCGGCCGGCGAAGCTTTACAACAGCGACGGATCGACTTCGAGGCGGCCGAACGACCCGTTATGAGTCGGGAAGGCGGGATTCGAACCCGCGGCCTCAGCGTCCCGAACGCTGCGCGCTAACCAAGCTGCGCTACTTCCCGTTGTCGGCCAGCTTAGTGGACGGCAACAGCCACGGGCGTAGGTAGGTAGCTGTCGTCGTGCCAGGTGTGACCCGCAAGGAGAGCTGTCGTCGCCCGGCGCAGGCGGATCGGATCGAACGGTCTGACAAGCCAGCCTCTGACCCCGCTGCGACGGGCCATGAACACGTCGGCCCGACGGTCGAGGAGAAGCAGGATCGGCTGCGGCTCCAGCCTTCCGGCGTCGGCTTCGAGGGCGAGGTCCAAAGCGACAGCGACGCCGCCCATGGTCCCAATCTGCATGTCGGCGATCACCAGGTCAGCTGGTCTGTAGTTGATCGCCTCGCGCACGTCCTCCCCTCGCCGCACCCAGCGAAGCGACGTGGAGTCGTCTACGAGGACAGACCGAACCTCGTCGAACACGGTGGGTTCGTCGGCTGCTACGAGGATGTCCGTCACGACTATGAGGTTAGCGCGGCGCTCGTAGGGGTACGATTGGTGCAGGTCCCGAAGAGGCCGAGGAGGTTTTGTGCTCACGATAGGAACCGAGGAAACCGGCGACGGTTTCAGCATCTGCCGTCCGGCAGGGGAGTTGGACGCGTTCACCGTCGCACAGTTCCGCCAGGTCTTGGCTGACGTGGCATCCGCCAAGAAGCTGGTGATCGACCTTTCCGGAGTGCCTTTTATCGACAGTGCGGGCCTAGGCGCGCTGATCGGAGGCATCCGCCGGACCCGGGAGTTGGGAGGCGACGTCGCAGTCGCGTGCGACCGGCCGACACTGGTCCGTCTGCTCAAGACGACGGGCTTCGACCGTATAGTAAGCGTCACCGACAACGTCGAGCTGGCTAAGTCGGCTCTAGGAACCGCAGAGGATCCCCAAGACGCCTCCGGGGTGCATGGTTCATAAGGAGCATCAACTCCCAACCCTCTAGCCGGGAGCAAAGAGCAACCTCTGAATCTCGTCGAGCCCGCCCAAATCGTGGACGTCTGCGGACAGGAACGGAACTCTGACTATCGTTGTCCCTGGTAGGCGCTTGGCGAGCTCGGAAATGTGATTCTCTTCCTTGGAGGAGATCTTCTCGAAGTCCGTCAGGATCCTTGCCGCCGACCCGACGTCGGGGTCCTTGGTGTCGTCGGTCAATACACCGGTCATCGCCGGTGGCAGGGCACCGAACGAAGGGAACATACGGTTCGCTATAAGCGCGTCCACTCGGTCCGACGAGCCTGAGAGGCGGTCTGCGAAAAAGATCGCTTCGTTAACGGCTTCCCGGCGGGGCGTGGTGATGACTACGAAGCCAGTACGTGGGTCGCTGAGGAGCGCAGAGACTTTGGCGGCCCGGTCACGGAAACCCTGTTCCATGCCTTCGAAGGCGGTGAAGAAGGCGACAGCGTCGTTAACCACTGCTCCTCCGACGACCTTCGATACCGCCCGAAGGAGGAGGTTGGTTGCAGCCCCTATGGCCCGCAGACCGACCCTGGTAGGCGACATAAGCAGTCGGAATACCCTGTTGTCTAAGAAGCGCATCAGTCGGCCTGGCGCGTCTACGAAGTCGAGGGCGTGGCGGGTTGGTGGCGTATCGACGACGATGACGTCGTAGAGTCCGGAACTGTGCAGCGCGTAGAGTTTCTCCATCGCCATGTACTCCTGGGTGCCCCCCAGCACTCCTGAAATGTTGCGGTAAAGACGGTTCGAAAGAATCGCTTGGGCCTGCTCCGGGGAGGCGGAATACCGGGTGACCACCTCGTCGAACGTGGACTTCGTGTCCAGCATCAGCGCCCACAGGCCACCCCCGGGAGCAGCTGGAGGGTCGATTTCGACGCGGTGTGGTTCGTTGGTTAGGGATGCGACCCCGAGGGCATCGCCGAGACGCTTCGCCGGGTCTATGGTAACGACGCAGGATCTGAGGCCGAGCCGAGCTCCGTGAAGGGCTATCGCTGCAGCGCATGTCGTCTTGCCGACGCCGCCGGGTCCGGCGCATATGACGACCTCGCGCCGCAGGAGCAGGTCATCCAGGGTTGAGCGCTCCGTCATGGCTGCGGTCTTTCGAGTTGCCGTCCGAGCTCGAGGGCGAGCGTGCGGGTAGCTTCGAGGTCCAAGTCCACGCTGAACAGGTAGGGAAGACGCACTTGCTCCAATGGCAAGAGTGATGCCAACCGGGACAGCTGTTCGGCCTGGAGATCTTGTCGAGCGAGACGAAACTCGACAGCGGACTCGATTCTGGTTGCCTCTTCCTGGCTGAGTCCGTACTGTTCGGCTTCAAGCCGGCCCGGAACGGTGATACGGGGCCACACGCCGTTGACAACGATCGGGGTCAACTTGACCGAAGCTCGGTCCTCAAGGTTAAACGCGGTGTCGGCGGCCTCGTTGACAGGCGTCTCTTCGGGCAGGGTTACGACTGTCACTTGACAGCGCTCAGGATCCGAAAGCATCTCGGAGACTTCCAAGGCCTGGGAGCGGATAGGCCCGACTGCTGCAGCCTCGACCAGGCCGTAGGCACTCGAAAGGAACGTAACGGCATGCCCGGCGGCAGGGGCATCGACGACGATCAGGCCAGGAGAGCCGGACGCGGCGGCTGCTACCTCCAGCTGCTTCACCTTGCCGAGCACCAGGATGTCCTTGATTCCAGGCACGGCGGTGGCGATGACGTCCAAGGTGCCTGTAGTTCGGAGCCGGCGGCTTATCTTGCCTAGTCCCCGGTCGTCTAAGTACTCGACGAGGGCGTCGTCTGGGGTCAAAGTGCGCGCCCTGACGCTACCTGATCCGATGCCTGCTTCACCCGCTTCGAGGAGCACTGCTTCCTCGTAGGCGAGGCTGTCGGCGTGTCCGAAGAGCTCTGGAAGTCCACTCTTGCCTTCGACTTCCACGATGAGAACGTCGAGGCCAGAAGCGGCCCCCAGATAGGCGATCGCAGCCGAGACGGTGGTCTTGCCCACCCCCCCCTTCCCAGCCACGATCAGCACCCGGGAGGGAGCGCTAAAGCGCGGTGGATCCACGGGAGTGTCTCCGGGAGACAAAGTGCTGCTCAAAGTGCTCAAAATTCTATGAGTCCCTCTTGTCGTAGGGGTGGATGAGGCGCTACCGTTCTGCGGAGGTAATGGGGGATAGTTATGAGCGTTCTACATGCTGAAGAGATGTGGCAGGCGAAAGCGGCTTGTCGCGGCCCTAACACGGCGTTGTTCTTCCCGCCTTCGCATTTCGAGCGAAAAGACGACAGGGAGAACCGAGAGTCCAAGGCGAAGGCGATCTGTTCTGGTTGCGATGTCCGCAAGCCCTGTCTCGAGTACGCTATCCGCTGCAAAGAGCAACACGGGATATGGGGTGGGCTCAACGAACTTGAGCGTCGTCAGCTCGAACCTGGATGACGGTTCCTTTCTAGGGGACCGCCGGCTGAGGGATGGGTAGTGGCATGGCTTCGTGCCTGCCGGGTGCAAGATATACCGGCCGGCCGTGGATGGCCAGTGCGCTTCGGTGAGCTCTACTTGGCCGTGTTCGATACCCCAGTCGGGTTCAGGGCCTTGGAGAATAGGTGCCTGCACGTCGGAAACCCTATCGATGACGGTTCGGTTTCCGGGACCGTGCTCATCTGTCCATGGCACGGATGGTGCTACGACGTCGAGACCGGAGACCGTCTCACCAATGCCGGGCGCAGGTCCGGTCTGAGGACTTTCCCAGTCAGAGTCGACGGGGACTGGGTGGACGTCGACGTGCGCTAAGGCTTGCGCCTCCGCTCGGAGAGCCAAGTTCCGGTAGTGGCGGCAGGAGGAGTCGCCCCGAGCGGACCTCTTACCTGCGCCGCCTGCTCGCATGCATAGCCCCAGCCCTCACTAATACACGGGTCGTTCCCGCTCCGTCACCGCTGGCGGTCACCTCGATACGGATGTCGCTCGGCGGCATCGAAGTAATTTCCAACCCGCGAGATGCCAGCAAGGCAGCAGCCACGAGCTTCGCTTCGGCAAGAACCTCCGGCGAGGACCCAGTGGCGGATTCGACAACGACCCAGTCGGTGTTAGCCACGGGTCCTTGACCGGAGGGATGCCATTCGGAGCGGTTGCGGGCCTCGCGGCGATTCCAACTTACAGGCGCTGAGCGAAGCGGCTTGCGCGCAGCAGGACGCGCTTTAGAGCGGGAGGTCTCACTGAAGACCCCCCACAACAGCAGGGTAGCAACCACTAGCCAGCAGGCTGTGAACACCACTATCTCGGCGACACTCATCGGACGTACTCCCTCCTCCCAACAACGTAGCGGCCAGCGCCGGCGAAACTGTAGTTGGGGCCAGACGGCACGACCTGGCCGACACGATCCCGCTGTCCTAAAGTGCGGATGTGACCGAGATGCCGCTCTGGCCGGAAGATCTGGCGCCGGGGGTGGCCACGGTGGTGGCGGATGGTGTGACGCGTGTCGTGGCGCCCAATCCGGGAGTTATGACCGGACCGGGTACGAACACGTATGCGATCGGTACGTCGTCGGTGGTTCTGATAGACCCGGGCCCCGACGACGACCGACACCTCAACAGGCTTCTCGATCTCTACGGTGACCGGCTCAGGGCCGTGCTGGTGACCCACTCCCATCTCGATCATTCGCCCCTTGCTCGCCGTCTGTCGGTGGCAACCGGAGCGACCGTGATCGGCTTCGGCCCAGCCCCACGAGCAAGAGGTCAGGGTGCCGGGGGCCACCATTTCGATGGTCACGACCAGGGCTTCATGCCTGACCGCCGGATGTCGGACGGGGAGCGCTTCGACGTCGGCGATTTCGCAGTCGATGCCGTGTGGACCCCCGGCCACACGTCTAACCACCTCTGCTACGAGCTTGCGGGCACTGGGCTGCTCTTCTCAGGTGACCACGTGATGTCCGGTTCCACGGTGGTTATAGCCCCTCCAGACGGGGATATGTCCGCGTACTTCGAGTCACTTGAAAAAGTGCGCCGCCGAGCGCCCCGAAAGATCGGACCTGGGCATGGGGCGATGATCGACGATCCGGCCGCCGTCTTGGATGGCTACCTCCGCCATCGCCGGCAGCGGGAGGCGCAGGTGGTCGCTTGCCTCGCCGAAGCGGGACCTGGCGGCGTGAGCGTCGATGACCTGGTAGAGCAGATATACGCCGACGTCCCGTCAGCTCTCCACCCAGTCGCCCGCTTCTCGGTGTGGGCGCACTTGCGCAAGCTGTCAGTGGAAGGTCTAGCTCAAAGCTCCGAAGCCGACGACATCGACGCTAGGTGGTCGCCGGCGGCGAACTGACCGGGACCTATGGTCTGTTTGCTGCGAGTCGCGCTCGGAGAGACGGCGGTCAGACCTTTGCGTCTAAAGCCTCCCGGACGGTATCGAGGATCCGTGCCGAGCAGCTTGACATCTCGGCTACGGGTTCGAGGGCCAACACGGCCTCCACCAACAAGTTGAACGCATCGGAGGCGGACCCTTCGCTTAGCGTTGCGGGCTCGCCGCTGTCGCCGCCAGCAGAAACCGCTGGCTCGAGAGGTATCCGGCCGAGAAGGCGGGATCCGATCTCGGCGGCGAGCCGTTCGCCACCACCTGAGCCGAATAGCTCGTAGACCTCGCCGTGAGAACAGACGAAACCGCTCATGTTCTCCACGACGCCGGCAACGCGAAGATAGCCTTTCCTTGCCATGTCCGCCGCTCGCGCCGCTACTTTTTGAGCGGCGAGGGCTGGCGTCGTTACGATCACCATCTCTGCGCGTGGAAGCATCCGTGCTAGCCCCATCTGAATGTCGCCGGTTCCCGGCGGCATGTCTACCAGTAGATAGTCGAGGTCACCCCACTCAACCTCCTCCAAGAAGTGCTGCAGCGCTCTATTGAGCATGAGTCCACGCCACATGACCGACTCGTCCTCAGGAGAGAGGAAACCCATGGAGACAACCCTTAGCTCGCCGATCCCGACCTTTCTGATCAGCGGTTGGATCAGGATCTTCCCGTCTGCCTCGGAACGGCGAGCTTCGAGTTCGCCCTGCATGCCCAGCATTCGGGGGACAGAGAATCCGGCGATGTCAGCGTCGAGCAGGCCGACGGTCAGTCCTCGTGCGGCAAGACCGGCTGAGAGGTTCACGGTGACAGAGGACTTGCCGACCCCCCCCTTCCCAGACGACACGGCGAGAACCCGTGTGCGATCAGGGATACGCGTGTGAGGCGGGTTGGCGGCCGCTCGAGCCCTGGCACGGTCCATCAGCCGGCGCTTGTCCTCGGGGCTCATCTCGGTGGTGACCACCTGCACGCGACCAACGCCTGGCAGACCTCCAAGGCGTTCGGTGACGTCGTGGCTTATCTGGGATCGCAACGGGCAGGCGGCGGTCGTGAGTGCAACTTGCACGACCAAGACGTCACGGTCACAGCTGAAGCCCTGATACATGCCGAGCTCGACGATGTCTGCGCCTAGCTCAGGGTCCACAACGCCGCGTAACGCTGACTTTACTGCCGCTTCAGAGACGCTGGGCGACATCCCATATTCTTCTGACGTGGAACTCGACTTTGTCAACTCAAGCAATCCATCTAATTAGTGATCCAGGATCCCAGGCTATCGAGCGATTCAGGTTATCCGGCGGCCCCGCGGGCTCTTGCCATGAGATGACCGGTAACCGGCCGGCACTACTGGTTTCGAGGCGGGTAGAGTGTGACCTCGAAAGCTCTAAGCGTCCACCGGCCGGCCCCGGCCGGCCCAGCCGTATTCGAGGAGGAACCGGTGACCAGCACCGAAACACAGATCAAGCCCCCTATCACGCTAACGGATCCCGCAGTAGCGAAGGTCTCCGAGCTCATCGAGGCTGAGGGTAACCCTGAGCTTGCGTTGAGGGTAGCGGTCCGTCCAGGCGGCTGCTCGGGTTTCAGCTACGAGATGTTCTTCGACTCCGACGTGGCGGCTGACGACGTCTCATACGCGTTCGGTTCGGTGCGAGTGGTCGTAGACCCTGCGAGCGCCGATCTGCTGGTAGGGGCCACTTTGGACTTCAAGGACGGCCTTACAGGTGCCGGGTTTTCCATCAACAATCCCAACGCCACCCGCACCTGTGGCTGCGGAAACTCCTTCAGCTGAGTTGACCGCTTCTGCTTGTTCGCTGCCGAGCGGGAGGTGGTCGTGAGCGCACCTGCGGCGCCGGTCGGTCCCTACAGCCCGGCTGTGCGAGTCGGAGACTGGCTGGTGTGCAGCGGGCAAATTCCCCTGCTCGAGGGCCAACTCGTCGACGGGGATGCGGCGTCACAGACCAGGCAGTGCTTGACCAACCTTGAAGCGCTGCTTTCAGCTAATGGGGCGTCAATGTCTCAGGTTGCGAAGACGACCGTGTTCATGGTGGACATGGCCGACTTCGTTGCGATGAACGCCGTGTACGCCGAGGTCTTCGGTGGCCACCGCCCAGCCCGGTCGGCTGTCGCCGTCGCAGGCTTGCCTCTCGGAGCTCGGATTGAGATCGAGGCATGGGCCTACGTGGGGTCCTGAGAGAAGCTTCTCATGAGTCCCAGCGCGTCTGTCCGAAGCGGTATCCGACAGAACGAACCGTGGAAATCAGGTGTGCCTGTTCTTCTCCGAGCTTAGCTCGTAATCTTCTGACGTGAACGTCTACGGTTCGCGCCCCCCCGTAGTACTCGTAGCCCCATACTCTCGACAGGAGAGTTTCTCTTGTGAAGACTCTTCCGGGGTGAGTCGCCAGGAACTTCAGAAGTTCGTATTCCATGTAGGTCAGGTCGAGCGGGCGACCTGAGAGGCTTGCCTGATATGTCTCAAGGTTGAGCACGAGCCCGCCGTGTTCGACCAACTCGGGACGGCTGCCACGACCGGTCCTCCAGAACAGGTGGTCGAGGCGGGCACTCAATTCCTTGATGTTAGATGAAGTTACACAGAAATCATCGAATAGGTCCTCGCGGAGTTCAAGCTCCCGTAGCTGCGGTTCTGCCAGGACCAACAAGAGGGGCGAAAGTGGTGCATCCCGCTTTCTCACGGCTCTGCATACGGCGAACGCCGTCTCGGAGTCTGCGTCGGCGCAGATCAAGGCACCGGACCAGCCGTCTTCGGGTTCCATGCGTTCGGCGTGACGAACTGAACCCACCGGTCGCCACTTGTAACCTCCCGCTTCTAGAGCGCTGATGACTCCCGAGGGTGGAGGATCGGGATATACGAGGAGCTCCTCCAAGATGACCGGACCTCCTAAAGCGCCGTTAGGTATCGGCGCCACTCGAACTCGCTCACCTCGGCCTTGTAGTCGGACCACTCGGACCGCTTGTTCCGCACGAACCACTCAAAGACGTGCCCGCCGAGCACCTCAGCGATCACCTGGGAGCCTTCCATCGCATCAAGGGCTTCGGACAAGGACCCTGGCAGAGCCCGAATCCCCAGGGATGCCCGCTGTTGGGCGGACAGCTCGTAGAGGTTCGACGCCGCCTCTTCGGGCAGCTCGTAACCGCCTTCGATGCCTGCGAGACCTGCAGCGAGGAGCACGGCGAAAGCGAGGTAGGGGTTGGTGGCAGGGTCCGGAGCCCGGTACTCGATGCGAGTCGACTCGGTCTTGCCGGCCTTGGTGGGAGGCACTCTTACCAAGGCGGATCGGTTGTTCTGTGCCCAGGAGATGTACACGGGTGCCTCGTAGCCGACGATCAAGCGCTTGTAGGAGTTGACCCACTGGTTTGTCACTGCTGTCATCTCCCTGGCGTGCGCCAGGAGGCCAGCGATGAAGCGGCGAGCCGTCACCGACAGGTGGTACTCGTCGTCGACGTCGTAAAAGGCGTTCTCTCCTCCCCTGAAAAGAGACAGGTGCGTGTGCATGCCAGAACCCTGGACCCCGGTCAGCGGCTTGGGCATGAAGGTGGCCGCTATCCCATGGCGAGCAGCGACCTCCTTTACCACCATGCGCACGGTCATCACTGTGTCTGCCATCGTCATGGCGTCGGTGTAGCGCAGGTCGATCTCGTGCTGGCTCGGAGCGTCTTCGTGCTGGCTGTACTCGACCGGTATGCCCATCTCCTCAAGCGTGAGGACAGTCTCTCGGCGTACCTGGCTCGGAACGTCATGGGTCGACAAGTCGAAGTACGACCCACGGTCGAGCGGTTCGGGAGGAACGGGCATCGTAGTGCCGGCGTCACCGCCTCTGCGGAAGTAAAAGTACTCTAGCTCCGGAGCTACGTAGAAGCTGTATCCGAGGTTCCGTGCCCTGTCCATCACTCTGCGCAATACGTGTCGAGGGTCACCTTCGAAGGGCGTGCCATCCAAGTTGACGACGTTGCAGACCATGCGCGCCACCGGGCATCCGTCGCCGGGGTGGGGCAGCAGCTGGAAGGTCTTGGCGTCTGGAATAGCAAGGACGTCACTTTCTTGGACGCGGCTGAAGCCGTCGATGGCCGAGCCATCGAAAGTCATGCCCTCTTCCAAGGCGTTCTCCAGCTCCGCGGCTGTGATTTGGAACGACTTGGCTGTTCCGAGCACATCGGAGAACCAAAGCTGTACGAAGCGCACGCTGCGCTCTTCGACGGTGCGCATGACATAGTCGGCTTGTTGTTCCACGCCAGAGAAACTAACCGCCTAGCAGCCATCGCGGTGGCAGGAGGTGACCTTGGGAGGGGATGTCACACAGCCTTAACACAGCTTTGACCCGACGGGCGCGGCGGTGATGGCACAATGTGAAAGCCTGACGGTCGGAGCAACCATTGTTTCCGGCCTCCCACCATCTAGACAACACCCAAGGAGCGCCAGGAGTGACCATAAAAGCCGAGTACCTCTGGATCGACGGAACGGAGCCGACGCCCCTCCTCCGTTCGAAGACCAAGATCCTCCCATCGGGCACCACGGAAATGCCCATCTGGGGTTTCGACGGTTCCAGCACCAATCAGGCTCCCGGCAAGGCGTCAGACTGCGTTCTCAAACCGGTTTTCACCTGCCCGGACCCTATACGTGGAGGTGAGAACCTGATTGTGCTCTGCGAGGTACTATTAACAGACTTCACCCCACACAAGACCAACACCCGGGCCCAGTTGGTTCCCGCCGCAGAGAAGTACTCCTCGCAGGAGCCGCTGTTTGGCATTGAGCAGGAGTACACGCTCTTCAAGGGGAGCCGTCCGCTCGGCTTCCCTGAGCACAACGGTTACCCTGCTCCTCAAGGACCGTATTATTGCGGGGTCGGTGCTGACGATATCTACGGTCGTCCCCTCGTGGAGGCCCACCTTGACGCTTGTATCAAGGCTGGACTGGCGATATCGGGCATCAATGCAGAGGTAATGCCCGGTCAGTGGGAGTTTCAAGTCGGCCCTCTGGGACCTTTGGCAGTCTCCGACCAACTTTGGGTTGCACGCTGGTTGCTCCACCGCATCGGCGAGGACCTCGGGATCTCCGTCACGTTGGACCCCAAACCTGTGCGCGGCGACTGGAACGGTGCTGGGTGCCACACCAACTTCTCCACCAACGCCATGCGCGACTCATATGAAGCCGTTATCACCGCGGCGGAAGCCCTTGGGGAGAACGCCGAGGAGCACGTCGCAGCCTACGGGCACGGCATCGAGGACCGCCTCACGGGTCACCACGAGACCGCCCACTACAGCGAGTTCAGCTACGGGGTGTCGGACCGCGGAGCGTCGGTGCGGATACCCTGGCAGGTCGAGCGGGAGCAAAGGGGCTACTTGGAAGACCGCCGCCCGAACGCCAATATGGACCCCTACGTGGTGACCCGGCTGATAGTGAACACCTGTTGTTCCGCTTTGGCGTGATCTGCTAGCCAATAAGTGCACATCGGTGGCTCTCACCAAGGTTGTGGGGAGACCGGATTCCCCGGTCTCCCCACAACCGAGTGGCCCGCGTTGTCTTTCGCTGCCAAGAGAGGGTACCTTGAAAGACGATGTTCCCAACTGCCGAATCGGCACCCGACCTGTCGAAGCCTGACCTGTCGGGGTCCCGCCATTTAGTTGGCGACAGAGGCTTCGGAAAGGCGGACCGAACAGCAGCCGCTATCTTGAAGGTTCCGCTCGGCCGTCCGACAGCCACGGAAGCCCAAGCTCAGAGCCTCTTTCGAACCTCGATAGCCGTTTCAGCGATTCGGTGCCTGATTAGCTACCTGGCAGTTCCGATCGCACTGCCATTCCTCGGGACGCTGAGCAATGTTGGCCCGGTAGTCGAGATAATCCTGAGCGTGGTCGCCCTCTTTTTCGATGTGAAGGCGCTTCGAAGGTTCTGGCTGGCATGGCACGCCTGGCGGTGGGGAATGACCTTCGTATACACGGTGGTCATGGTCCTAGTGGGTGTTCTGCTTGTGTCTAACGTCGCTTCGATCGCTTGAGTTCGGCCTTCGCAAGTCTGGCTGAAGCGGGCTTCAAAAGCGAGCCCTGAACTGCGACTGAAGTAACAGCGACGACCACCACGATACCGTACAAGCGAGGCCCTTGTCCGGAGCCGAGCCCTAGGAGATAGGTTCCGAGCAGGATCGGTACAGCTCCTTTCAGCCCTGCAAAAGCCACGAAGGCCTTCTCTGGGTTCGACATCCCCGACCGGGCGAGGCACCCGAGCACTGAAAGCGGCCTGGCTACGAAGGCGACCACGGCTCCCAACGCCAGACCTGGGGCCCAGGTGGACACCTGCGCTAAGACATGCAGGTCCAAGGTGAGCCCGAGGCTTATGAACGCAGCTATCTCCCCTAGCGATGCGAGAGAGGAGTGAAAGCGCTCGACTTGGATCTTGTGCGGGAAAGCCTCGTCGCCCAGAGAGATCCCCGCTACGAAAACCGCTAGGAATCCCGATCCGCCCACGGCTGCGGCAAGTCCATAGATGGCTACTGCAGCCGCCGCCGAGGCGATCGGGCGTTGGCCTGCCAGCGACGGGCGTCGGACCAGCCAGAGCAGGGCCTGACCGCCGGTGACGCCGACGACCGTTCCCACGCAAATCTGCAGGGCGAAAGTGCTGCCAGCGTGGGCCAAGCCTGAAAGGGTGATGCTCCCCGCTCCTAGGAGCGCTGTCATGAGCGATATGCCGACCGGGTCGTTGGTGCCTGACTCCCCTTCAAGCACTGTCGCTACCCTACCAGCGACCGGGTTCCGGCCGAGGAGCCCGAACACGATCGTCGGATCGGTTGGGGCCACGGCAGTCGTGACCAGCAAGGCTGGATACCACGCTAATCCCAGGGCAAAATGGGCGAACAAGGCTCCAAACGCGGCGGTTCCCAACGTTCCGATCCCTCCCAGGCTCAGGACTACCCGGGCGGAGCGGGTGAGGCGCCGCCGGCCTAGGTGCATGCCACCCGAGAACAGCACCGCGATCAACGCGACTGTGACGATACGGGAGACCGCGATCTCGCCAAGCGGGGCCAAGTTGGCTGCCCTTGCGCTGAGTGCCGTCACGCCTAACACGACCAGCGGTAGGGGTACCCCCGACCTTTCCGACAGTCTCTCCCCAGCGATAATCCCAAGGACCGCTAGGCTGAGCACTGTTACAACAACGGCAAAAGGAACCTGGTCAGGCAAGGGCTCTCCCGAGTCGGCAGGGTGGGTCTACTCGAACACTTCCAACGCCGACCAGACTTCCCGGCTCGCCAATCCAAACCTACCACGAACGGCAACGAAAGCTCATTAGGCCGATCGCGATCTCTGCAGGACGTCCGATAGGGGGCTAAGGTGGTCTTATGGCTTCTGGCTTCTGGCCTCGGCCGGTGTCGGAGGGCTCCGTAGTGGGCCTCGGTGAAGCCTCCCAGACTGACCGGGGGACGCTAGGACGTCGTGCCGCGCCGCCGCTTGGACGGGGAGGAGTGCTGTTCGCGTTCGGGACCGTGGTGGCCTTATTGGGCGGCCTTCTGTGGTCTGTGCTGGGGACCTCCCCTCTTGCTGCCCGACGTCTGAGTGTCTTCGGTGGTTCGTTAGTCCTGAGCGACGTGAGACCTCTGTCGGTGATCGACGTCACGACAGCGACCGTCGAGGTGCGCCTCGAAGGTGTCGACTCACTGGTCGGAGCGCCGGACTATGCGGCCGTGCAGCCCGTGGGAGTGACGGGCGGGACGGTGCTCGTGAATAAGCTGACAGGAAGCTTCAACTTCTTGGGCGCCGATGACTACGTGACGGACCCGCACGCGCCGGGCGTCGGTCTCGGCCCTCTCAGTCAGGCTACGGGCGCTGCCGGTATCGCCGCCGGATCTGACGCTTACATAATCCGGTCAGCTCCCACCAGCACGGTGTCGCTAGTCGGGAGCCAGACAGTCGCAGCTGCCGCAGCAGTCGAGTCCAAGGTGGCGACGCCGAACGCACGTGTCAGCCCGTTAGGTTTCGCCACACTTTCCGGGCGGGCGGTGCTGTCGTCGTCGGCAAGGGCAGTCCAGGGTGCGGACCTGTGGCAACTGGCCACATCCGGAGGGGAGTGTCGAGTGTACGAGCTGCTGCCAGGCGGCTCCGCTTCCGAAGGGATAGCTGTACACCTTAGAGCTACGTTTCACGACCAGGGCTGCAGGGGTATGTCTGTCGAGTCGGCAGCGAACTTCGTCGGCGTGGCCAGCCCCGGATGGCTCGTCGTCTTAGACCCGTCACCGCAACCGGTGATCGACGTGTCCGGGGCAGGCGAGCCAGGGTTTGGAGCACCGACCAAGGCTGCCCCGGCGTTCGGAGCCGAGCCGGTGGTGTCGGGGCAAGCGCCAAGACTGATACCGACTTCTTTTACCAACACTGCGACAAGCACAGTCGCTGTTACGGGAGCTCACGGCGAAGTGTGGTTCTTGGCTGGGGACGGCTCCGGGTGGGTCCTGTACGGCGTTTCCCGGTCCGGGGCGCTCGACGGTCCGAAGCCTCTTCGCAGCCTTCGCGCCGGGGCCGACCCGGCTAGCCCAGTCCTCTCGGCCGGCTACATCTATACGATGGACCGAAGTCAGATCGGTCGTCCGACGTTGTGGATGATAGGCACCTCCGACGGTGCGATGAGCCCGGTGGCGGGAACCGACGGATATCCCCTCTACAGCGGCGCCGAAGCCAAGAACACTTTCACATACGCCGAGGTGCTCGGCGACGGTACCAGAGTCGTGTTCAACAATCCCCAGAACCTGGAAGCTGTCGTAGTCTTCACCGACGGCTCACGGTCACCGGCGGAGGTAGACAAGGCCGATGCGGTAACCGTCAGTGCTCAAGGCCCGGCTGTTCTAGCTGCAACCCCTTCACCCGCACCTTCCCGTCCTAAACCGAAAGCCGGTCAGAGTTCGGCAAGTTCGAAGCACACCACGAAACCGGAGGTTCTCAACCCGGTGACTACAACCACTGTGCCGGCTCCTCGGCCGGCCCCGCTGCCGCTGCCGGTGGTGAACCCGCTCAGCGCGAAGGTCGTCTGTGCCACGACCTTCCAGCAGCCTCACGTGCCCGAGATCACCGGCGTTTCCCCTTCTTCACAGGCTGTCGTAGTTTCCTGGTCCTATCAGCTTCTCCAAGAGACGGATTGCGAGCCGCAGACGTGGAGTGTCCAAGTCAAGGCACTTGGAGGCTCGCCGCAACCCGACCCGTCCCAACAACGGGTCACTGGAGAGCAACGGTATCTTTTCAGCGGACTCAGGCCGGCGACCAGCTACTTAGTGTCGGTCACTGCCTACATCAATACCCTTTCGACTCAGTCAAACTCGGTGGAGTTCACGACGCCCGCACGCGGACCTGACGCGCCCGTCCAGGTCTCCACGACTTCCGACTCAAGCGGCGACTGGATCGTGTCATGGGTTCCGTGCACCGAAGCCGACAACCCTATCTGCGTTGTCCCTGCCAGTGACTGGACTGTTATAGCGTCGGCTTGTGGTGGAACTGTCGTTTCGTCACCTCCAAGTGTGGATGTGCCAGGCACAGTCGACTCGGTGACGATTCCAGGTCGCCAGCTGGGATTGCTAGGAGACGCTTTCTCCTTTAGTGTCCAAGGGAGCCTCGCCAGTGGTCTTGCCGGCATGTCGACGAGCGATGCTAGTTGCACCCGCTCGTGGGCGACCCCTGTGGCCTCAGACATCACCCTTGGGAGCGCCGGTTCGATCGTAGGGTCAACTTTAACTGCACAGCTTCAGGTAAACGTGACCGGTGACCCGACTGCCGCCCTAGGGACGTCGTCTGGCCAGGCGGAGTTCGTCTATGAGGTTGGAGGCGACACGGTCGGGCCTACTATCGCCACGGTAGCGTCGGTGCCCGGGCTTTCACCTGGGCAAACCTACGTAGCAACTGTCACCGAGTATCCCCAGGGCCATCCTGGCTCCTCGGTAACTATCAGTGGAACCCCTTTTCAGGTGAATGTTCCCTGGCCGTCAGACCTGGTGTCAGGCACCGTAGTCCAGGCTACAGTGAATTCCAACCCGAACCAGGGGCAGCTGTCGGTCAACTTCCCCGCGGACCTACCGAAGGGCCCCCTGGACGCTACCGCAGTCGTGCTGAGCTGTTCGAATACGTCAATCAACGAGCCGTCAACTGCTCTTAGCCAGGGCCGGGTCCAGTTTGACGTCGACCTCGTGGACCTGGGAGGGCGCTGCACTATATCATTCGACCTGCAAGACACCGCCACGCCCGACCCGTTCGGTGTGGCCTCCCCGATGCTGTCGGCGGCCTTCGCGATCGGGGCTCAGCCCACCTACTCTTTTGCGGTGACGCTCGCCGCCGGCTGCTTATCTGCGGGATCGTGCGGTCCGTCTACTGGCTCGGCATGGCGGCTTGTCGTGGCGAGCAACGGGACGGTTCCTAGTGCAGGTGGTGACTGGCTGATATCAACATCGTCGTCAGGAAGCTCGTCAGGGGGCCCGACCCCATCTGGCGTCAGTCCCAGGGCTGTAACGCCTCCTTCCCCTGCAAATGACCCCTGCGCAACCTCCCAGGGCTTGCAAACGCCGACCTTTCCTGTGACGATCACGCTGCCTTCGACCTGCGAGAGCGTCAAGGGTGTAACCGCCATCGTGAGCTACCGCTATCTGGGCCGTCAAGTGCAAGTCGATGCTGGGAGTCCCACGAACCTGCCGGCCCAAGGCCCTCCGAGCACTACCACCACGACCACTTCGACGTCCACCTCGACAGGCACGACCACCTCGACGTCCAGCCCGACGAGCACGACCACCTCGACGTCTAGCCCGACGAGCACGACCACCTCGACGACGATAAAGCCGTCTGCTAGTCCGACGTCGAGCGGAGGGTCGACACCAGCCCTCGCATCACCTGCTTCTGTGCTGTGGAGGCCCCATATGATCGAAGACCAGCTGGAGGAACCTTGAGAGGACGACTTTGAGCGTTAACCCGGGAATGCGCGCCTTTGTCCAGCGTTTCGACCGTCTCGTATCGAACGTCTGCCAGGTGGTGCGGGGTAAAGACGAGGTGGTCCGACAAGCGGTGGGCTGCGTCCTCGCAGAGGGCCACCTTCTGATCGAGGACGTACCTGGCGTCGGCAAGACGTCACTGGCGCGTTCGATAGCGGCATCAGTCGCGCTTACGTGGAATCGAATCCAGTTCACACCCGACCTGCTGCCGAGCGACGTAACCGGTATCTCGGTGTTCGACCAGGCGACGTCAACATTCAGCTTTCGCCCCGGGCCGGTGTTCGCGAACATCGTTCTAGGAGACGAGATAAATCGCGCTTCCCCCAAGACGCAGTCCGCCCTTCTAGAAGTGATGCAGGAGCGAACTGTCACGACTGACGCCACCGTGTACAGGGTTCCTCGGCCGTTCGTAGTGGTGGCCACCCAGAACCCGATCGACTTGGAGGGTACCTACGCCCTGCCGGAGGCCCAACTCGACCGGTTTCTCATGAGGATCGAGGTCGGCTATCCCAGCCCAGAGCAGGAAGCGTTGGTCCTACGAGCTGAGAAGAATGAGCCAGTAGTGGCAAGCCTTGCGCCGGTCATGACCGGCGACGAACTACTGGATCTGGTTGAGGTGGTGAAGTGCAACGTCGAAGTCTCCGCTCCTTTGGAGGATTACATCGTCGCCATATGCGGTGAAACCCGCAATCGCCCCGATGTGCGTCTCGGTGTGTCACCTCGTGGGGGAATAGCACTTCTGCGAGCAGCGCGGGTGGTGGCCGCTGCCGAGGGTAGGAGCTACGTGAGTCCCGACGACGTCAAGGCGATGGCACGCCCGGCTCTCGCCCACCGCATAATCATGAGACCCGAAGCCGAGCTTCACGGTGTAAGCGCCCACGATATTGTAGAAAGAGCACTCGCTGCAGTCGCAGTACCCCGACGTGCTAAGCCGTGAGGTCTATTGGGATAGGCGCTTTTGGCTCCGTCACGGCGTTGATGGGCTTGGCCGTCAGTCTCATCGGGCTTATAGCCCGCTGGGATCCTGTGACGGTGCTTGGAGCTGGCCTCGTCCTCCTCGACGGCGGGGCGCTGTTTTACGTGATGCGCCGCCCCAGGGTTGCGCTGGTTCGCAGCATCGAGCCTCACCATGTGGAGAAGGGAAGCCCGGCGGTGGCGCTCATCGAGGTGACAAACCAATCACGTCATGCCGTTAGCTCGTTGACCATCGAACAGAACGTCGGCGAGCGCCGCCTCGCTTCGTCGTTTCCTCGCCTCGCTGCTGGCCAATCTGCGATTCGCGCATACCGGCTCCCGACAGACACGAGGGGAACCTTCCAAGTTGGTCCGGTTGACCTGCCGCGCTCAGACCCGTTTGGGATGTGGCGGAGCGTGCAGATTTTAGGCTCCACCGACGTGATCCGAGTGCGTCCTAGGATAGTCAAGCTGGCGCCGCTCGCCGTGGGTACGTCCAGGATCGTTGAAGGACCCTCCAGTGACGCTTCGCCGCAGGGGAGCATCACCTTTCACCGCCTGCGGGAATACGTCATCGGTGACGACCTCCGTCTCGTCCACTGGCCGTCTAGCGCTCACCTAGGACGCCTCGTAGTGCGCCAGAACGTGGACACCGCGCAGGCACGAACGGTCTTAGTACTGGATCTAAACACTTCCGGTTACGGCGACGGAGGCTTTGAGCAAGCTGTCGATGTGGCGGCATCGGTCGTAGCCAGCATGTCGGGTGGTCGGGCGCCGGTAGAGCTGCGAAGCACCTCGATGGTTATCCCGGGCAGCTCCTCTCCTGAGCATTTGCACGCTATAGACGACTACCTCACCGATGTCACTCCTGACGATTCCGGCTCGCTGCTAGAGCAATTGCTGCTTCTCCGCGCCACCAATGGAGGCACGAGCCTCGTAGCTGTCACGGGTTCCATCTCTGGAGAGGTTCTAGCTGCTCTATCGGTATTGCGCCGCCGCTTCGATCGGATCGTCGTAGTGTCGATCGTCGATGCACCTACAAGCTACGGCGCACATCCAGGAGTGTCGATATTGCAGTGCAGCGACGCCGACGAGGTATCGAGAAGGTGGCGCATGGGAACGGGCGCCTGAGGGTCATGGCTCTAAGAATTCTCGGGCTGGCCACCTCGGTGGCTCTCAGCTCCGTCGTGGCTGTTACTCCTCTAATGGGAGCCTACCGTGTGACGTGGGCCCCGGCAGTTCTGTGGGGGGCGGCACCGGCGGCGGTTGCTATAGCTTTTCTCGCTTCCCGGTACTACAAGATCGGCTCAGTGTCGAGCCTGACGATGAGCGTCGTGGTGTTGGCGGCGGTTGCGTTGGCGATTTGCCAGGGCAACGTGGCGACACTGTGGGATGTGCTTGACAACGGACCTCGTGACTTGCTCACCGAGACCCTCCCTCTGGGGGGAGGTGTGAGCGCACTCGTCCCTCTGCTTATTGCCGAGTGGATGTCCGCAGCGGTAAGCGCCGAAGTAGTTGCCAGAACACTACCGGTTCCAGACGCTACACTTCGGCGGGGGAAAGGGCAGTCGTCGAGGCCGCCGGCCGGTCTCGATTCCCGTCGTGGTGTCCTAGCGTTGTCAATACCTCTAGCCGTGTACCTCGGCTCCTTTTCGGCTGCCTCGGCGTCCCCCTCCCAAAGCCGCGCGAGCGGCCCGGAACTGCTTGTAACCATGGCGATGACCGCAGCTCTGCTGCACGAGCTTAGTGAATCGAACGATCTTCTCTCGCAGGGATCGCTCGGAAGTGACCTCTACAGGCGGGAGTCGCCGGCCGCTACCACAACCCACCCAGTCGGGCCGACCTTTGCCGGCGAGCATACTGCTCCAAAGCTCGCTGCACGCTTCGGCCCGTTTGCTCGGGCGACAGCAGCCTCTGTGCTAGCAGCGTCGGTGCTTGCCCTCGTGGTGCCGCCGAGTCTGAATGGATCCGCCAAGCCGCTTGCGTTGCATCTCCAGGCTCAGGTCCTGACGCCGGTGATCGACGACCCTGTCGACGAGCTAGCACGGCTTCGGGACGACAACGGTTCGCGTCCCGTTCCACTGGGTTCGGTCATCGTTTCGGGTCCGCAGACACGCTATCTTCAGGCAGCCGTGCTCGACGATTATACCGGAGGGCTGTGGTCTTTCAAGACTACGTTCGTGCCCACCGGCGGCCGGATTCCGGACGCGTCTCCGGCTGGCAGCAGAACGCTCCTGGTGAGGCAGAAATTCGACCTGACAGCGTCCTGGCCGATCCCACTGCTGCCGGCGGTCTCGCGTCCTTCAGAGATATCAGGAGGGCCAGTAGATGCTGACGGCGTCACTGGGATGATCTTGAAGGGAAGCGCGAGCCCAGGTGCCCGCTATGCAGTGACCTCCCGAATCTCCACCGTGACGTTTGCCCAGCTACCTTCGAGCTCTCAGATCGACTTGCAGGCCGGTGGCACCGCAGATGTAGAGCTTCCTGATGGAGCTCAGTCGTACGTGAGCGCTACGGTCGGCTTCCTGGCTTACCTCACTGGGATTAGGCCGAGCGCTACCGTGGCGTTCTTGGAGGCTTCCCTGCGCGCACTTCGCGCCGATGACAGGTGGATCGACCCTTCACTTTCGTCGTCACCACCCTTGGGGGGAACCTCCTTGGCCCAGGTGATAAACGCTGTCACGGTAGACAGGGCAGCGACGCCAGAACAGTTCGCAACGTTCTTCGCCGTCGCAGCAAGGCTGCTCGGGGTTCCATCTAGGGTCGTGACTGGGATACGCCTTGCCACCTCCAAACCCTCTGCGGGTTCGAACCCAAGCACCTTCAAGTTGAACAGCACCGAGCTTTGGACGTGGGTTGAGGTCCCAGTCGTTGGAAGAGGCTGGCTCGTGGTCGACCCTACACCACCGACGGCGACTGCAGCGGGAAGGCCGCCTCACCAACCTGCTCAGACGGTACCTACCACGGTCGCTTCTCCAGTAGCCGTAGCAGCGCCAGGTCCGGGATCGGGCGAGCAGCACGCAGTGGCACCGCCCGCACCCACGCAAGCGATCGCGAAGAGAGGCTCGTCGAGCTGGGCGGTTGCAGTGATGGTCTCGCTCGTCGTGGCCGTATTCGCCGCTGGGCTGTCGCCGTCGCTAAGGCGAAAGGCTCGTCGGCGAAGACGTGTCTTAGCCGATCCGCCTGGCCAAGTCTTAGGAGCGTGGAGCGAGATCTTGGAGCGAGCGGAGAGGCTCGGCATGCGACTACCCGAAGCTTCGACGAACGCGGAGGTGGCGGTGGAGTTAGCGGCAGTTTACGGGCCGGACGTCCTCGAGCCCGCAGGTCGGGTCGCTCTCCTAGCCGAACGGGTCGTGTTCAACCCGTCTGCTCAGCTAGGCTTCGAGGACATCGACCGGCTCTGGCAGGCAGAGAGCGAGGTGCGGGCGGCTATCAGAGTTGACCTGCGCCAGCAGGTAGGGCTTCGCGTCCGCCGGATCCGGACGATGGCCGCTATGGTTGCCCTCGGGAGGTCGAAGGGCAGTGGTCGTCCGTAAAATAGGTGGTCTCGTTCTCGACCCTCGGGCTCTGCGCCGTCCAGGGACGAAGCAAGGAGAGGTCACAGCATTCGGCGCAACCCCGGAGCTCGTCGCCTTCGCGCCGCTCGTCGCTCGTGCGCACCTCGGTGCTCGTAACAGCTACGAGTCGATCGATCCGGCGACCCACTGCCGGGTCGAGATCGAGTTGGTCGATTCCAGGGGTGCCACCAGGCTGCAGAGCCGACAGGCTTTGAGGCGGGCGCGCCGGCTGATCGATCTGAGCATCCATCCCCACATCTGTCCTGTCCGAAGTGTCCTGGATCTGCACGATGGCCACGTGGCCATTGTCCTTGCCTACCGGGATTGGAGCCTGGCGGACGCTATTGCTAATGGATGGGCGGCAAGTCCAGCGCAAGCCGCCAATGTTGGTCTCAGCGTGGCGGGTGCCATCGCAGCGGTGCACCGCGCAGGCATGTCGCACCTGGGGCTGTGTCCCGAGAATGTTCTTGTGGCTCCCGGTGGCAACGTCGAGCTCGCCGGGTTCGCCGCCCTAGTGTCGGGTGATGTCCGACTCGCCCCTTTAGACGAAGGCGTCGAATTGGTACGTCACGCCGCCCCAGAAGTGCTCGAAGGTCTTGCGGCCGGACCGCCCGCCGACGTCTACTCTCTTGGATCGCTGCTCTACGAAATGCTGAGCGGACATGCGCCTTTCGAAGTTCTATCCGGAGAGTCTGCTGCCGCTTTCGCCCTGCGGGTACTCGCCGAGCCTGCACTTCCCCTTCGCGTGGACATACCTGACGATCTGAGAGAGTTGGTCGCCTCGGCGCTCGCTAAGAGTCCGTCCTCAAGGCCATCCAGTTCAGTCGAATTCTCCGCGGCTCTGGCTGAGATTCGGGAGTGTAACGGCTGGTTGCCAGATGGTCTGTCGGTGCCTGTAACCGAGGACGCTTCAGCTGGCAGCGGTCGCGGAGCCGAGAGCACCGTCACCGGCATCGAAACAGCGGTCGTGCCGGGTGCCCAACGGTCCTCGGACAAGGAAGCCATGCCGTCAGCCGAGGATCGCAGCTGGGAGTTACCTTCCCGGCTGCGTGGGTCCCGCAGGGCCTTGGAACCGCCGCTGGGCGATGCCCGCAGAACCGGTCCTCTCCCGTCGGGTCGGAGAGGTCAACCCCAGCTACCCCTCAAGGAGCCCGAGGAGCCCCTCGACGCGCTGGAACTCTTGAAACCTCCGACTCCGGTCGCTGCGGTGATACCCGAAGCCCCGAGTCGGGCCGACGTGGACAGTTTCGATCCCACAGGTGCAGCTTCGCGTCACCTCGGGGTTGGTGTGCGGTGGGGTCGGGGGTCTCCCGGTCGCAAGAACGTGGCCAGTGCAGATCGGGCGGGTGCAGTAGCGCAAGTTCGTCCTGTCCGTGGGCCTGTTCCAGGGCCGCATCGGCACCGAAGCGCGGCTAGGGAAAGCCGTGGCGAACCTTCGGGCCAAGGTAACCTTACGCTGCTGGCAAAGGCGCTCGTCGCAGCCGCCGCTATGGTCATCACTCTCGTAGCACTGGTAGTCCTCGGCGTGATTTAAGTCAAGTAGTATCTGCCCCGCCACGCCGAAGGGTTAGACAGAAAGTTGTGGCGTGGCACGTCTAACCGGGGTAGTACACAACAGAAAGGATGCAGCACAGTGGCTGACAGGCCCAAGGCACTCTCGGAGTTCAAAGACTTTGTAATGCAGGGTAACGTCATCGACCTCGCCGTCGCTGTCATAATCGCTACCTTCTTCGGTGCTGTCATCAAGGACGTGGTTGGCCTCATACTGTCGCTTCTGGCCATACCTGGAAAGACGTCGCACTCCTTCTCGACACTCTCTTTCACCATCGGTCACGGGGTGTTCCAGTACGGCCAACTCATCAACGACGCCATAACCTTCGTCGTGGTAGCGGCGGTCGTGTTCTTCCTGGTCGTCCGCCCCGTCCGGACGCTTCTGGCGCGACGCCAGGCCAACCCGGATCCGGAGAGCACTGACAGGGCATGCCCTCAGTGCCTGAGTGACATCCCCAAGGCCGCCAGCCGATGCCGGTTCTGCACAGCCGAGGTCCAACCGGTCTGAGCCGCTGGGGGTCTCTCCTGCCTACGGAGTTAAGGGTCGGCGGGTGGCCGTTCGCGGGAAGGGTGGAGAGGTGACTACGCTCAGACCGTGTCACGACTGCGTCTCGCACTCGCCCAGATCAACCCTATCGTAGGCGACCTCGAAGCCAACGCTTCCAAGGTGGTTCAGCTTCTGGGTCAAGCCGAGGCGTACGCTGCCGACATAGCAGTCTTCCCCGAGCTTGCTGTCACGGGTTACCCACCCGAAGACCTCCTGCTAAAGCCAGGGTTCGTCGCTGACAACAGGCGAGCGCTGGAGCACATAGCGAAAGCCGCGACCGGCTTGGTCGCTGTGGTTGGCTTCGTCGACGAGCAGACTGACCTCTACAACGCTGCGGCCGTCTGCGCTGGAGGCGCCGTCCGCGGGGTGTACCACAAACAGGTTCTCCCCAATTACGGCGTCTTCGACGAGCAGCGATACTTCGCGTCGGGTTCTGGAGCGGACCAACTTTTCGGCGTATGCGGCGTCCGGGTGGGAGTTTCGATCTGCGAGGACGCCTGGACGCCATCCGGTCCTATCTCCGCACAGGCTGCCGCCGGGGCGGAGCTCATGATCAACATCAACGCGTCGCCGTACTCGGTCGGACGGGTGGCCGACAGGGAGCGCATGCTCGCAACCCGGGCAGCCGATTCAAGCTGTGCTCTTGTCTACGTCAACTGCGTCGGCGGTCAGGACGAACTCGTATTCGACGGCGCGTCCATGGTCTTCGACGAGCGGGGTGAGTTGGTCGCTTCTCTGCCACAGTTCGAAGAGGCGCTGTCTATTATCGACCTGGAAGTCCGCCCCGTCTATCGGAAGCGTCTCGTCGACCCTCGTGGGAGGACGGTCACCGACCCGTTGCCGGTCGTCCCGGTCTGGCAGGCTAGTCCTTCGCGAAGGTCTCCGGGTTCGGAGGGCCAGGTGCGGCCCGGGGCCGTTGCAGTCAGTATCGGAGCGTATCTCCACGAGCGCCTTGCCCGGCCCGAGGAGATGTACCAGGCCCTCGTGCTCGGCACCCGGGACTACGTGTGCAAGAACGGCTTCACCGATGTCGTCATCGGGCTTTCCGGGGGTATCGATTCATCCCTGGTCGCGATGGTAGCGGTCGACGCAATAGGAGCCGGCCACGTGCACGGGGTGGCTATGCCGTCTCGTTATTCAAGCCAGGGTTCTCTCGACGACGCTCGCAGCCTTGCGGCCAACCTCGGTATAGAACTTCGCGTTATCGCCATTGAGGAGCCCCACCATGCGTTCCTGGAGGTACTCGCTGGTACGCTGAGCTCAGAGCAGCCCGGGCTGGCCGAAGAGAACCTCCAGAGCCGGATCCGCGGTCTTCTGCTCATGGCACTCTCGAACAAGCTGGGGTGGCTGGTCCTCACCACTGGGAACAAGAGCGAAGCAGCGGTCGGTTACTCGACGCTTTACGGGGACACTGCGGGCGGCTTCGCCGTGATAAAGGACGTCGCGAAGACTGCCGTCTATCAGCTCTGCGCTTGGAGGGACCAATCCGGGCCGCATGCTGTGCTGCCTCCCGACGTGATGACCAAGCCGCCTTCGGCGGAGTTGAGGCCCGATCAGCGCGACGACCAGTCGTTGCCTGCCTACGATCTTCTGGATCCACTCCTGGAGGGGTACGTAGAGCAAGACATGACCGCATCGGATCTCGTAGAAGCCGGTTTCGACGAGGCTGTGGTTTCGAAAGTGGTGCGACTCGTTGACGTGGCAGAGTACAAGCGCCGTCAGACCCCTCCGGGGATCCGGATCACAGCCAAAGCCTTCGGAAGGGATCGACGGGTGCCGATAACCAACGGCTATAGGTGAACTCCGAGTAGCTCCCCAGCCGGCCAGTCAGTCTCGCAGAGTAGATGGTGCAACTCCAGCGGTCGCTAGAGTAGGAAGGTGAGTGGTGTCGAGGTCGTTGCCGCGCCGAGGCGGGTTCGGTCGCGTCGCGGCGAAGGCGACAAGCTTCGCGAGGACATTCTCGAGGCGGCTGAGAAGATGCTGATTGCGACCAATGATCAGTCCTCGCTTTCCATAAGGGCGATAGCCAACGCCGTAGGCGTGACGCCACCGTCGATCTATCTCCATTTTTCTGACCGTAATGAGCTGCTCTTCGCGGTTTGCGAACGTCAGGGCGAGCACATAGAAAAAGCGATGGCGGCTGCTGCAGCGGGAATAGAGGACCCTTGGGACAGATTACGCAGTCGGGGCCGAGCGTACCTGGAGTGGGGTCTAGCGAACCCCGAGCACTACCGGATTCTCATGATGAGCCATTCCGACGCTACTCCTGACCGGTTCACGGACGAGCGCCTCGCCGGGATGGCAGGTCTGCAGGCTGTGGCGTCGGACCTGTCAGTGGGGGTAAAGCTCGGCCGCTTTGCCCCTGTGGGCGACATTTTGGGCGTGAGCGAACTGCTGTGGATGATGGTTCACGGGATGGTGTCGCTGCTGATCTGTAAGCCGGAGTTCCCCTTCGGTGCTCCTGAAGACGTCTTCGATGCGATGTTCGAACTTCTCTACAAGGGTATCTCGGCGCGAAGCGACGAGCTCAAGCCGGGGAATGGACTGCCTGCGTGTTGACACTTGAGGAGTCCGGGCGCCGCGTTGCACGCCACCAATGGGTCGAGAACAGGATGTTCGCGCTCGTCGGGTCGTGGGTGGCCTCAACCCCCGAGCCGCAGCCTAAGCTGCTCTTCGACCGTCACAGCTTTCACCATTCGTGGAGAGCGGAGCAGTGGAATGACAGGCTTCCTGTGGTCGCCGACGTGGACAGGGCTGAGCTTGTCGACTGCCAGGGTTCTCCGCTAACTCGAGCTTTCGACTTTGTGGAGGCGTTGGATTCGACGCTGGCCCGCCTGAGCTGCACCTACAGGGTGCTGCTGCCGCGGCTGGCGGTCGCTTACGAACGCCACAAACTTCTTTGCGACGAAGCATCGGACTCTTCGACCCGATGGACCCTGTCGCTTGTCAGTCGCGACGTCCGCGCCGACTGGCTAGAGGGCGAGACGGTTCTCCAAGGCCTGTTGGACTCC
This sequence comes from Acidimicrobiaceae bacterium, assembly GCA_027391075.1. Lineage (GTDB taxonomy): Bacteria > Actinomycetota > Acidimicrobiia > Acidimicrobiales > Palsa-688 > JAJZAM01. The sequence continues at coordinate 54,799 of DAHYHI010000096.1, forward strand.
GGGCCGGGCGTGGCGTCAGGTCGAGTTTCCATGGCCGCGGAGGCTGCTGCATCGCTTGAAGCGTTCCTCGCCGGGGCCGCTGGCCTGTAGGTCCCAGGCAAACTAGGGTTTGCCGTGTGGAGCTCGGCCTGAACGTTGATACCAGCAACCCCACCTACACGGTCATCGTGGTCCGAGGAGAGCTCGACGTCTATAGCGCCCCCAAGTTGCGTGAGGCACTGATCGAACTTGTCAGCGAAGGTCACCGAAAGCTGATAGCCGATCTTGAAGCAGTGGAGTTCTTGGATTCCACTGGCCTTGGAGTCCTAGTTGGCGGTCTGAAGCGACTTAGGAGCAACGACGGTGACCTTGCCTTGGTCTGCACCCAGCCGCGTGTGCTCAAGGTGTTCGATATCACGGGTCTGACAAGCGTCTTTCGTATCAGTTCCACCCTCGAAGACGCTATGGCAGGCTGACAGGTGGCGTCGGTGGTGGCTGGGACCAAGTCCATCGAGCTATCGGTGCCGAGCCGCCCGGAGTACGTAGCAGTCGTCCGCCTCGTGGTCGCCTCGCTCGCCACAGGAAAGCGCAACCTGGCTGCAGATCGAATCGACGACCTCAAACTAGCTGTCTCAGAGGCGTGTACCAATGCGATCGAAGCGAACCGGAAGGCCGGGTTGGATGCGCCAGTGGTCGCAAGCTGCTGGGAGGCACCCGACCGGCTTGAGGTCTGCATAGCGGATTCCGGGGCGGGTTTCGAGCCGTCAGCCTTGTCGGTGCATCCGGAGGTCACCGATCCCGAGCGGCTCAGCTTCGAACGCGGACTCGGGATCCCGTTGATCCGGTCGCTGGTGGACGACCTCCGATTCGAATCGACACCGCAGGGGACCAAGGTGTGGATGACCATGTTTGGGGGTCCTGATTCGGGAGACGAGACGACGGAGATCGTCAGGAGCGTCGTCGAGCGGGACTAGCCGACAGCACACACCAAAATACGACTAAGCTGATAAAGTATCGGAATGAGCAAGTTAATCGGCTTTCCTGAGCAGGTCAACGAGACTTCTGCCCGACTAGTTGCCGGTGGGGTAGTCGTGATGGCCGCTACGGCGGCGGTTGCCGATCAGCCGTGGCTGATGTTTCCTCTCGCATACGGATTCGCGTCGCGAGTTGCGTGCGGACCGAAACTGAGCCCTCTCGGCTTGTTAGCCACTCGTGTGGTGACTCCTCGAATAAGTGTGGACCACAGGTTCACTCCGGGTCCCCCTAAACGTTTCGCCCAGGCTATCGGGCTCGCGGTATCCCTGACCGCTTTGGTCTTGCACTACCGGGCGGGCAAGCCGGGGCAGGCGAAGCTTGCTTTGGGGGCTCTCAGCGTTGCCGCCGGCTTGGAGGCTGGACTCGGGCTCTGCCTGGGATGCAAGTTGTTCGCCCTGGGTGTGAAGATCGGTCTCGTGCCCCAGGACCTGTGTGAGGAGTGCTCCAACATCTGGTCCCGTGAGCCGCCAACGAGAGTTTCCGCAGGGAAGCAGTTGACATTTAACTAAGTAAAATCTAATGTTCGGGCTGCGAAATTATGGATCCGGCCCTTACGAAGTCTGAGCGCGAGACGCTGAAAGCGATCTGGCGTATCACCTCGCAACTCCCAGGCGACGTCGCCTCGGAGCCCTCGGGGGCGCGGACGGGGGACCTTGCCTCGTCGCTGCACGTCACCCCTGGGGCTATGACGGCGACTGTCAAGAAGCTCGCGGATCGCCTTCTGGTGAGGCACACCCCTTACCACGGGGTGTGCCTCACCGATGACGGAAGGCGCGTCGCGATCGCAGTCGTGCGGCGTCACAGGATCGTCGAACGCTTCCTCGCGGACTTTCTCGGCTACACCTGGGCCGAAGCGGATCGCCTCGCCGTGGCTTTCGAGCACTCTTTGCCGCGGGAAGTGGAAGACCGGCTCTTCTTGGCCTTGGACCGTCCCGCTACGTGCCCTCATGGCTTTGCGATACCTGGTAGCGGAACGGAGGACCTGCCGACGATGCCTCCCCTCTACGACTTAGGGCCGGGTGACCGTGCCGTGGTAGCTCTGCCCGGGTCGACAGACCCGGAAGTAGCGGAATTCCTTGAGGATCTCGGTGTGCGACCGGGTGTCGAACTGAGGATTGTGGACAAGCAACCCTTTGGTGGTCCTATGATCGTCTCCGTCGGCGGGCACGAGCGGATGCTGGGTGAGAACTTGGCACGCTTAATCCTCGTGCACCGGGTGCAAGAACAGCTAACCGGGGCGGTGCCCCTCCCGCAAGGGTCGGTCACGGCTCAACCCCGCGCTGGCGAGGCCAGTTTTATCCAACAATCGGAAACCAAGAGAAAGGACCCCTCTGAAGATGCGATTCGTCGCTGAGGGCGGCTATCAGCCGTTCCACCTTCACAGCACCGAGTGGGCGTGGCTCGTCTTCGCCGCGGCTTGCGGGCTGATAGCGATCGGCACAGGCCTGGTGCTCATGCGAGGGATGCTCGCATCCGACCAGGGCACCCCGTCGATGATAGAAATTGCGAAAGCTGTCCAAGAGGGAGCTCAGGCGTACCTCGTCCGGCAGTTCAAGGCGATCGGGATCATCGTCGTCCCGCTGGCAGTGTTGGTCTTCGTGACCGCAAGCCGTGTGACGGAGACTGTCACGACTAACGGTGTCACCACCAAGCACACCGAATTGTCCTACGGGCTGTCCGGTCTGTTCAGAGCGCTTGCCTTCCTAGTTGGGGCTTCCCTGTCGGGGCTTGCTGGCTTCATCGGGATGAGCACTGCCGTTCGCGGGAACGTTCGCACAGCGGCGGCAGCGCGCGACGGATCCCTGCAGGGAGCGTTGAAGGTAGCCTTCCGAACGGGAGCAGTGACCGGCTTGATGGTGGTCGGGCTCGGTCTGTTGGGTGCGACCGTGATCGTCATGCTCGCCCAGAACACCGCGACGGCTGTCCTCGTCGGTTTCGGCTTCGGGTGCTCACTCCTGGCGCTGTTCATGCGGGTCGGCGGCGGAATCTTCACCAAGGCGGCCGACGTGGGAGCCGACCTGGTAGGCAAGGTAGAGGCTGGAATCCCCGAAGACGACCCTCGTAACGCTGCCACTATCGCAGACAACGTTGGCGACAACGTCGGCGACTGCGCAGGCATGGGCGCCGACCTGTTCGAGTCCTACGTCGTCATTCTGGTGGCCACCCTCATCCTCGCCAACGCAGCCTTCCCCGGCCGGGGGCAGGTTGGCCTCGCCTTTTCCCTAATCGTGCCCGCAATCGGCATCCTCGCTTCGGTGATCGGGATCTTCGCCGTCAAGGCGACTTCGAAGGACAAGTCGGCCATGGCGCCTATAAACCGAGGCCTCGTAGTGTCGGCGGTTCTCACGATCCTGGGCACGCTGGCCGTGTCAGCTTGGTACGTCCACAGCTACCGGGTGTTCTTCGCGGTGACGACAGGCGTGGTCCTTGGACAGGTTGCCAGCCGGATCACCGAGTACTACACATCAACCGAGACGACCCCTGTGCGTGACATAGCCGAGTCGACTCGAACTGGTCCGGCGACCGCCGTGTTGTCAGGCATCAGTACTGGCCTCGAGTCAGCAACCCCGGCGATCATCGCGATCGTCCTGGCAATCGTCGTTGCCATAGCGCTCGGCAAAGGTGACATCCAATATGAGCTTTACTTGGTGTCGCTCGTTGGGCTGGGACTCCTCTCCAACGCCGGGATTGTCGTGTCGGAGGATACTTTCGGCCCGATATCGGACAATGCTGCGGGTATTGCTGAGATGAGCGGTGAGTTCCACGGAGAGCCGGAGCGGATCATGGTCAGCCTTGACGCAGTCGGCAATACCACCAAGGCGATCACCAAGGGTTTCGCTATCGGATCCGCGGTCATAGCGGCCGTCGCCTTGTTCGCCAGCTACATCCAGACGATTGCCGAGAACGCCAAGGGTGTCCCTCAGCTGACTGGCAAGGCGGCGAACGCTCTGTTCACCTCGGTGTCGCAGTCGATAATCAACGTCGCCAATCCTAAGACGTTCCTCGGTTTGCTCATCGGCGGTTCGATTGCGTTCCTATTCTCCTCCCTAGCGATCCGCGCTGTCGGGCGGTCGGCCGGTACGGTGGTCCAGGAGGTTCGTCGCCAGTTTCGTGAGCACCCGGGCATCATGGACCGCACAGAGCGTCCCGAGTACGGCCGTGTGATCGACATCTGCACTGCCGCCGCTCAGCGCGAGCTTGCCACTCCCGCGCTGCTGGCCGTGCTGTCGCCAGTGGTGGTCGGGTTCGGTATCGGCTACGAAGCTCTGGGTGCGTTCCTCGCCGGGACGATCCTGACGGGACAGCTGATGGCTAACTTCTTGAACAACGCGGGCGGCGCCTGGGACAACGCCAAGAAGTACATAGAAGACGGGCACGAAGGTGGTAAGGGCTCCGAGTCGCACAAGGCTGCGGTGATCGGTGACACGGTCGGGGATCCCTTTAAAGACACTGCGGGTCCGGCCATCAACCCTCTCATCAAGGTCATGAACCTGGTGAGCCTCCTCGTCCTGCCAGCGATAATCAGCTTGCAGTCGGATACGGCACTGCGCACGGTGATCGCAGTCGCAGCGGGAGCGGTCATTCTCGCCGGGGTTCTCTTCTCCAAGCGAAAGATGGCGTCGCTGGACAGCGAGCCGCCAACGGCCACTTCGACGCCTCGGACGGTCAGCCAAGCCTAGGAAAGACCCTATAGCGAGTGTGAGGGCAGCTAAGACGGCCGGGTCTCCTACGGGTGCCCGGCCGTCGCCCATTCGGCCCCGCCGTCGCGTTAGCCTGACGGCCGAGGGCGCCGGTATAGGGAGCGCCGACCTTTTCCCAAATCTCATTGAAAGTTCTTGGAGCCAGCGAGCGCTCATATGCCTAAACCTCTTGTGATAGTGGAGTCCCCGGCGAAAGCGCGGACGATTTCGCGCTTCCTCGGCCCGGACTACGACGTGGAGTCCTCGATCGGCCACATCAGGGACCTCCCTCGGAGCGCGGCGGACATACCCGCTGCTTACAAGTCCGAAGCGTGGGCTCGTCTGGGCGTCGACGTGGACAATGACTTCAAGCCGCTCTACGTCGTGTCCCCTGAACGGCGAGACCAGGTCCGCAAACTCAAGGCTATGGTCAAGGACGCCAGCGAGCTCTACCTCGCAACCGACGAGGACCGTGAGGGGGAATCGATCGCATGGCACCTCTTGGAGGTCTTGGCCCCGACCGTCCCGGTCAAGCGGATGGTGTTCCATGAGATAACCCAGCCCGCCATACAACGAGCCGTGCGCGACTGGCGGGAGCTTGACCGGCGTCTCGTCGACGCCCAAGAGACCCGGCGGATACTCGACCGCCTTTACGGTTACGAAGTCAGCCCGGTTCTCTGGAAGAAGATAATGCCGTCCTTGTCGGCCGGTCGGGTGCAGTCAGTGGCCACCCGCTTGGTCGTGGAACGCGAGAGGGCCCGGATGCGGTTCAGCTCAGCGTCCTACTGGGATCTTACCGGTGCCTTTCGCGGCGGAAGGCCCCCTGAGTCTTTTACCGCATCGCTGTTAGAGCTCGACGGTAAGCGGCTCGCTACCGGCCGGGACTTCGACGAATCTGGGCATCTGACCCGCCCGGACGCCGTACTGCTCGACTCGGACGGAGCCGGTGCCCTAGCTGACAGATTGAGGGATGCCTCTTTCGACGTCCGGTCGGTCGAGGAGAAGCCGTGGCGGCGAAGCCCGCACGCGCCGTTCATGACCTCTACGCTCCAGCAGGAGGCTGGTCGTAAGCTTCGCTTCCCGGCGGCTCGTACGATGCGCGTGGCTCAGGAGCTCTACGAGTCGGGCCATATCACCTATATGCGGACCGACTCCACCACTTTGTCGTCCGAGGCTCTCGAGGCGGCTCGCTCCCAAGCCAGGGCCCTCTACGGCGACGACTACGTTCCCGGAGCTCCGCGCCGTTACGACAAGAAGGTGAAGAACGCGCAGGAAGCTCACGAGGCGATCCGTCCGGCAGGAGAGAGCTTCAAGACGCCGGAGCAGACGGGACTAAGCGGAGACGCCCGACGCCTTTACGAGCTTATCTGGATGCGTACGGTTGCTTCGCAGATGGCTGATGCAGTCGGGCGGAGCGTGTCGGTTCGTCTCGGGGCCGCGTCGCGAAGTGGCGAAGACGCCGTATTCGCCACTTCGGGCCGGGTCATCACCTTCCCCGGCTTCCTCCGAGCCTATGTCGAGGGATCTGACGACCCTGACTCTGAACTTGAAGATCGTGAGGTTCGCCTTCCGGCGCTTGCCGTCGGTGACCATGTGGACCTCGAGTCGCTGGGTGACGAGGAGCACCAGACGTCGCCTCCGGCCCGTTATAGCGAGGCTTCCCTGGTCAAAGCCTTGGAGGACATGGGAGTCGGACGGCCGTCCACATACGCCTCCATCCTGGAGACCATCCAGAACCGTGGGTATGTCTGGAAGAAGGGATCGGCGCTAGTTCCTTCCTGGACGGCGTTTGCGGTGGTCGGCCTTCTTGAGCGCCATTTCTCCGGTCTCGTCGACTACGGCTTCACGGCGTCGATGGAGGAGGACCTCGATGAGATCGCCAACGGAGCGCGAGACGCCATCCCGTGGCTGACCCGGTTTTACTTCGGGAGCCTCCAAGACTCCGCGGGAAACCCGCAGGCAGATGACGCCGAGCCAGGTCTGAGAAGACTCGTCTTGGAGAACCTCGGAGAGATAGACGCCCGCGAGGTGAACTCGATTCCTGTGGGGGGGGCGCACTCCGGGATAGTCGTAAGAGTGGGACGCTACGGCCCATACATCCAACGCGAAGTCCTGCCTTCGGAACTCGACCGGGCCTCTGTCGAGCCCGATGAGGAATCGGCTGTCCCGTCGCTGAACTACGAACAGCGGGCTTCCCTGCCCGATGACCTCGCCCCTGACGAGTTGACGTTCGCTAAAGCGCTCGAACTGCTCGAAGCGGGCTCCTCCGACCGGGAGCTGGGAGTACACCCGCAGACAGGCTTGCCGGTTTACGTCAAGGCTGGACGGTTCGGTCCCTATGTCCAAGAAGGAGACCCACCCGAAGGGTCCACCTCTAAGGCTGCTCCGGGAGCCAAACCTCGCACAGCGTCGCTCCTTCGGGGCATGGACCCCCAGACCGTCACGTTGGACGAAGCGGTCCGGCTGTTGAGCCTTCCACGTCTGGTCGGGTCTGATCCGGGTACAGGGGAGCCGATCGAGGCGACCAACGGGCGCTATGGACCTTACCTGAAGAGAGGAACCGATTCCCGGTCGCTCGATTCGGAGGAGAAGCTTTTTACCGTCACATTGGAAGAGGCTTTGGAGATCTTCTCCCGACCCAAGGAACGTCGGGGGCGGGCCGCGGCCGCAGCCCCGTTGCGCGAGCTCGGACCTGATCCTGTCACCGGCGTTGCGATCCTGGTAAAGGACGGCCGCTTCGGTCCCTACGTAACGGACGGGACGACGAACGCTTCACTTCGTAAAGGTGACACCGTCGATGGGATAACCACCGAGCGTGCAGCGGAGCTCCTCTCCGACCGTCGCAGCGCACCGCCACGTCCGGGTAGGCCGGCCGGTGGGCGAAAGAAGGCCGGACCGGCGAAGACCGCAGCGGTCAAGAAGACCGCAGCGGTCAAGAAGAAGGCCGGTGCTTGAGAGCTCCTCGGCGGCGCGTTTCATAGTCTTCGAAGGCGGGGAGGCGAGTGGCAAGTCGACTCAGGCGGCCCGCCTCGCCCAGGCTATGGGTGCCGTTTTGACCAGGGAACCGGGGGGCACTCCACTGGGAGAAAGAATCCGCGGGCTGCTGCTTGACCCGGCTGCGACGGACATCTCGGCGCGCTCCGAGGCGCTGCTTATGATGGCGGCTAGAGCCCAGCACGTCCAAGACGTGATCGCCCCCGCTCTCGCGGCGGGACGCGACGTCGTCTGCGACCGCTTTGCGGCCAGCACCCTCGCTTATCAGGGTTACGGTCGCGGGCTCGATCCGGGGGAGCTCGCCCGTATGTCGCACTGGGCTTCTGCGGGCCTGGTGCCTGACCTTGTGATCCTCCTGGTGGTTCCGCCAAGCGAAGCGCAAGGGCGTCTGAAGGCTCGCAGCGCGGACCGCATCGAATCCGAGGGGGAGACTTTCTTCGAGCGGGTATCCGAGGGCTTCGTGGCTCTCGCAAGCTCGGACCCGCAGCGGTGGAGGATCGTAGACGGCACAGGCGACCCCGACGAGGTGGAACTGCGAGTGAGGCTAGCTGCCTTCGAGCAGTCACTGGGCGGTGGGGAACTGACAGACTAGTAGGTACATGGGCGAGCTCTACTCAGACGTGATAGGCCAACCGGGAGCCCTAAAGCTTCTGGAGAGAGCAGCGCGCCGCCCGGTGCACGCCTACCTCTTCGTCGGCCCGCCGGGGGGCGGCAAGCGGGCCGCCGCTGCGAGTTTTGCCGCTGCGCTGGTGTGCCCGACAGCGGGAGAGCACCTCAGGGGGGAGCTCTGCGAGAGTTGCCGGCGAGCTCTTGCCGGGATGCACCCCGACGTGGTGTCCGTCGAACGGGAGGGAGCTTTTATAGGGATGGCCGCCGCCAGAGAGACAGTGCGTGCCGCTCACAGCAGTCCTCTGGAGGCCAAGCGCAAGGTCATCATCTTGAACGACTTCCACCTGGTTCGCGACACAGGTCCGGCTTTACTGAAGACCTTGGAGGAGCCGCCCGGAACGACGGTATTTGTGGTTATAGCCGACTACGTGCCCTCTGAGCTGGTCACCATTGCCAGCCGGTGCGTCGAGGTCACCTTCGATGCGCTCTCCGGCGCTCAGATAGCCGAAGCGTTGGTCGCTGACGGCGTCGAACGCCAGCGGGCGGATGTGATAGCCGGACTCTCGTCGGGTCGCCTGGACCGTGCAAGGGACCTGGCCCTTGACCATCGGATCGAGCAGCGTCGGGAGTCGTGGTACTCGATACCGCGTCGACTCGACGGTACCAACGCTACTGCGGCGGCTGTCGCGGACGAAATCGTCGAGATGCTCGACGAGAGCGTCGCTGTGGTCGTGGCCAGGCAGACGGAGGAAGCTAGCAGGCTGGCCGACGCGAACCGGCGTGCATCTGAGATTTCCTCTAGCTCAAAACGGTCCAAGTCTGCGCGGGGGCCTAAGACATCCAAGGTAAGGGCCGGGCCTGGCATTGCCGAACTTGAAGAGAGACACCGGCGGGAGATCCGTCGCCACCGCTCAGACGACCTTCAGGAGGGGTTGGCTGTGCTGGCGGCGGCCTACCGTGACCGGCTGGTGGAATCCGTCAAGGTCGCACGGCCGCAGCGCCGGTTGCTCAACATGCGAGAGGCCTTAGCCTGTCTTCAGGAGCTCGAAAGGTTCGCCCGCACGCTGCAGTACAATCCGACGGAGCTTCTTGGGCTGCAAGCGCTCCTCGCCCGGCTGAGTGCCATGTCCCCCGGAGTGAACCGACGCCACCAAGCCGACGTGCGGAGTTGACGCTGAGGGGGTGCCCGGGAGCAGCCAGGACAGATTCGTCGGCCATTCAGGAACCACCGTTCGTGGATGGGACGCTCCCCTGAGGGCGGGGGTATGTGCGGTGTTGAAGTCTGTGAGAATATGTGCGAACGCGAGTCAGGTTCGCTGTGTGGTATATGCTTGGCCAGAACTGGTCGGAGCCAGTAGGACAGGAGAGGGGAATCATGGCAACCGTCACCTTCGACAAAGCCTCAAGGATTTACAGTGGTTCGACCAAGCCGGCGGTTGACCAGCTGGACTTGGATATAAAAGACGGTGAGTTCTTGGTCTTAGTCGGGCCGTCAGGCTGCGGCAAGTCGACTTCCCTTCGAATGCTCGCTGGCCTCGAACCGGTTGATAAGGGGACTATACGCATCGGGGAGCGGGACGTGACCGACCTGCAGCCACGCGAGCGTGACATCGCAATGGTCTTCCAAAACTATGCCTTGTACCCGCACTTCTCGGTAGCGGACAACATGGCTTTTGCCCTCAAAATCGCGAAGGTTCCCAAGGACGAGATCAACCGGCGGGTCCAAGAAGCAGCCAAGTTGCTCGACTTGGAGCAGTACCTAGAGCGTAAGCCCAAGGCGCTTTCCGGTGGCCAGCGCCAGCGTGTGGCGATGGGCCGGGCTATCGTGCGCGAGCCTCAGGTGTTCTTGATGGACGAGCCGCTGTCGAACCTGGACGCCAAGCTTCGGGTTCAGACCCGCACGCAGATAGCTGCCCTCCAGCGCCGTCTCGGGACCACCACCGTTTACGTCACTCACGACCAGGTAGAGGCGATGACGATGGGGGACAGGGTTGCTGTGCTCAAGGACGGGCTTCTACAGCAGGTCGGCACCCCGCGGGAGCTCTACGATCACCCTGAGAACGTCTTCGTCGCCGGGTTCATCGGTTCGCCTCCGATGAACCTTGTGCCGGCCCAGCTCACCAGCGAAGGAGCCGTAGTAGGTGGCGCGACTGTGGCTCTCGACCGTGACACGCTCGCAGCGGCAGCAGCCAAGCAAGTCGACGAGGTCACGATCGGTTTCAGACCCGAGGATGTGACCGTGAGCGACGACGGTACGGGGATTCCGGTGGAGGTGCAGATCGTCGAGGAGCTCGGTGCCGACGCGTATGCCTACGCGACCCTCGCCGGTCCGAACTCGGGAATGTCGCAGGTGGTGGCACGGACCGACGGTCGTCGGCCGCCGACTCGCGGTGAGATCGTCCATCTTTTGGTAAAGCCGGACCACGCCAGGGTGTTCGATCCCCGGGACGGTGTGCGGATCAACTGAACGCGTCGTGACCGGATGCCCATCGTCTTCTTGACGGGCATCCGGTCAGCTGCAGTGCCCGTACTGTGCTAGAGGGCGGCGAGGTGCAAGACGACCGCTTGCCCTGGGGCCAGGACGGGCAGCGTCACCCCAATGTGTTCGGCGGCAGCTCCGGTTAGCTTTATGGGACCTGGCCACCACGGTGGAGCCGACCTGGCTACCGTCCTTGGGGAGGCGAAGAGGTCTTCGACTTTCAGACGGTATGAACGCTTTGGGGCGAGCCCCTCGAGGCGAAGTGGAGCCGGCAGAGTGGCCTGGTTCGTCCCAAGCTGAGCATAACAGTAAAGCGCCTCCCTTTGGTCTTCGCCGATCACGCCTTGCACGAGGGCGCTGGGATCGGGATGATCAGGACGGATCAGAGTGCCGCTGTGGAGCAGAGACCGGCGGTCTTTGTAGAGGTCAGCCCATCGCCGTAGAAAGTCGAGGTCCTCGTCGGTGATCGTGGTGAGGTCCCATTCGATCCCCGCGTGTGCGAATAGGGCGGTCGCAGTCCGAAACGACAGGTCGGCGTGACGGCCGGTGACGTGAGCTTGCGGCGCTCCGACGTGCGAACCGATCATCTCTAGGGGTAGCACCAAGGACGTCCAACGCTGGACCTGTTGGCGGTCGAGGGGGTCGTTTGTGTCACTGACCCAAAACCTCTCGCAGAACTGGGCCATCCCGAGGTCCACTCGTCCACCACCCGACGCGCAGGACTCGATCTCCAGCCGAGGGTGCTGCTCGCGTAAAGCCGCGAGAAGTCCGTAGAGCGCTAGCGTTTGGCGGTGCGCGGCGGGTCTCGCATGCCGGTCGCCGGCGTCTGCGAGAGGACGGTTGTGATCCCATTTGAGGTAGGAGATCGGATACTGCAGTAACAGCCTGTCCAGCTGGGAGAAGAGGTATCCGCAGGCTTCGTCGTTGGTCAGGTCGAGAACCTGCTGGTGCCGGCCCTCCCGAGGGGGGCGTCCCGGCATCTGCAGGATCCAGTCGGGGTGTGCCCTGGCGAGGTCGCTGTCGAGGTTAACCATCTCGGGTTCAACCCACAAGCCGAGTTGCATGCCGAGCTCCTCGACCCGCCTAGCGATAGAACGCAACCCAGACGGAAGACGGTCGGTGTCCACCCACCAGTCCCCGAGACCCCGCCGGTCGTTGCTACGCCGATGGAACCAGCCGTCATCGACGACGAAGCGCTCGACGCCCACCCGTGCGGCCTTGTCCACAAGAGCCAGGAGTCGTCGTTCGTCCATGTCGAAGTAGACCGCCTCCCAACTGTTTAACGTCAGAGGTCGGGGGTTGCGTGGGTGGGCGTTCCGCGCCCGAAGATGCGAGTGATAGCGCTGCGATATGCCGTCCAAGCCCCGGTCAGACCACGCTGCGAGCACGGCCGGGGCCGTGTATGTCTGGCCAGGTTCGAGGTCGACCTCGCCGGGGAGGAGAAGCTCCGCTGCGCTCACCCAGGTCGTTCCGTCAGGCCGGCGTTCCACCGTGTGGCGGTGGTTGCCGCTCCAGCACAACGACAGCGCCCACGCCTCACCGTGACGCCACGAACATCCCTTCTCGCAGACGGTGAGAGCGAGAGGAAAGTCGTGCCCGGAGCGGCCCTCGGTGCTGTCACGCTGCCAGACTCCAAACGAGATCGGCAGAAGTTCTGGGATGCGCTCGTAGGCCCAGCGGCCTGACAGCGAAAGCAATGTCTGCGCTGTCGCGGGTACTGGCAAAGCTGGAGTTAGCCCGCCTAGCTGGTAGACGGTGTCAGAGATGTTGGTCAGCGACGTCGTTACTTCCAAGATGCCGTCGTCGTGTAGTACCAACTCGGTTTGGGCTCGCAAGCCCGAATCCAGATCCATGGCGATAGCCACGAGGCGTCCAGGGTCCCTGACTATCTCCAAAGGGTTCTCGACGCTTTCAACACGCTCGGCGAAGTGGATCGCCCAGCCGGTCCCATCGCCTCGGCGCCCTGATACGCCTAGCGGACCTGCGTGGCCCCGGAGACGTTCCGAGAGCACCGATGGGCGCTCGAAGGCATCGAAGCCGGCATGGGGAACGCTCGGGGTGGCCGCCAAGATAAGGGCTTGCAGCTGGGATTCCGGCAACTCCCCGAGGTCGGCTCCCCAGTGGACGACCCGTGGCAAACCGGGTGCCGAGAGATCGGCTAGTAGACTCACGCCGCCAGCGCGAAGGTGGGCGATGGGGCCAGCCTGAGCATTCGACCCAGTAGGGGTCACCTGGCTGACAGTTCCCTTTGTGCACCTTGCGAGGCCACAGCCAAGCTTGCTGTGGGAGCTTTGAAACCAGCGGCAGCGAAGGACTTTATGACTGCGCTGACAGCCATGTCGACCTTGGAGGTTTCTATTAGCGCTACGACGCTGCCCCCGAATCCGGCGCCGGTAAGGCGCGCTCCGAGAGAGCCGGCCGCTAGCAGGGCGTCAACTGCCGCGTCGAGCTGCGGACTCGACACTTCGAAGTCTTCGCGCAACGACCTATGTGAGGCGATCATCAAAGTGCCCAGGCGGGGCCAGTTGCCGGCCTTCAGAGCTTCTACAGCCAAATCGACTCGTTGGATCTCAGAAACCACATGTCTAGCTCGCCGGCGTAGAGTTCGGTCCTCGATACGGGACACCAGGGCGGCTGATTCTTCCGGTCCGAGATCGGCGACTTCCCGGAGTAGCTTTACCCCTAACGTGTGTGCGGCTTCCTCGCAAGCGCTGCGCCGGCGGGCGTACTCGCCGTCGACCAACCCGTGCGCGGCGCCGGTGTCGACGACCAGGAAGTCGTACCCGGCTGCTGAAGCGGCGAGGGGGATCTGTTCGCTGTGTTTGTGGTAGGGGTCGAACAGCAAGGCGTGCTTTGCTTGCGCGCATGTCGACGCCATCTGGTCCATCAAACCGCATGGGACGCCTACGAAGTCGTTCTCCGCCCGCTGGGCGATGGCCGCACGCTGCGGGCCGTCGATGTCGGTGGCTGCAATGTCACAGAACGCGCCCACAGCAGCGCATTCCAAGGCGGCAGAGGACGACAGGCCGGCGCCCACGGGGACGCGGCCGTCTACGAGCACGTCGATGGAGGGTACGTGCACTCCGACCTGTCCAAGCGCCCATATCACTCCGAGGACGTAAGACGCCCAACCGCCGAGGCGTTGGGAATGATCTTCAGGGGTTCGGTCAGACGAATTGCCGGTGGCCAGGTTGGACAGAGCTACGCTGACGGTTTCGTTAGGGAACTGCTTAGATCTGAGCCTGATGACTCGGTCGTCGTTCGTGGCCGCCGCCACGTAGCATCGGTACTGGATGGCGAACGGCATGACAGGTCCACCATTGTAGTCGACGTGCTCTCCGATTAGGTTAACCCGACCAGGGGCCGACCACAGCGCTGTGGGGCGACGACCGAAGCCGGCAGCGAAGGCCTTGGAGATTTCTCCTTTGTCCGGCGCCCGGTGGAGCGGGACCGTCGCCGACTCGCTCAAGGCCGGGCGCCGCGAAGCATGTCCGCAGCGCGCTCGGGAGCGATGTCGTTTATGAACATGCCCATCCCGGATTCCGACCCTGCGAGAGCTTTGACCTTACCGGGGGCTCTCATAATGGAGAATAGCTCGAGATGCAGGTAGGCGAGCTCCCGGTCGGATCGTGCCGGTGCCTGGTGCCAAGCGGCGATGTAGGGCATCTCGATCCCGTAGACACCGTCTAGGCGGCGCAGAAGGTCAACGTAGATCTGGCCTAGGGAGTCTCGCTCCTCCTCTGACGTGGCTGGCAAGTCGGGCACGTGGCGGTGTGGGTAGAGGTGGATTTCGAAGGGCCATCGGGCAGCCGCCGGGACGAAGGCGGTCCAGTGCTCGTTGGACGTGACTACACGCCGGCCGCTGGAGCGTTCTGATGTTAGAACGTCTGCGAAGAGGTTGCGTCCGGTGGTGACCTGGTGGCGTCGCGCGGACTCGAGCATCACCTGGGTGCGGCTGGTTATGACCGGGTAAGCGTAGATCTGCCCGTGGGGATGTGACAGGGTTACGCCGATCTCGGTACCCCGGTTCTCGAAGCAGAACACCTGCTCGGCTTCGGGCATGGCGTTGAGGGCCTCGGTTCGGGCCACCCAGGCTTCTATAACCAGACGGACCCTTTCGGGTGAAAGCGTAGAGAAGGTAGCCGAGTGGTCATCGCTGAAGACGATCACCTCACAGCGTCCGTGACCTTCTGCTCGTACGTAAAGGGAGGGATCCAACACAACGCCGTCGTCGGGGATCGTCGCTCGTGTCGAGAAGGACGGGAACCTGTTCTCGAAGACGACGACCTCGTATGGCCCGCCAGGTATCTCCGTGAGGCGTTCGGGCGTCGACGGGCACAGGGGGCATTCGTCGTCGGCAGGGAGGAAAGTCCGTGTCTGGCGGTGGCTGGCAACCGTCACCCATTCCCTCAGCAGCGGATCCCAGCGCCGCTCCGACGTGGTCGCAGTCGGTGGGAGACGGCGCCGATCCGTCTCGTCACGCCAAGAGCCGCTTGCTGGTGGCGACTCGCCGAGGTCATCGGAGCGATCTTTGTCGAACCAGAATATCTCCCTGCCGTCTGCGAGACGTCCGGAGCTGACCGTGGTGAGGCTCTTAAGCACCGGAGGACACGACCACTAGTTCGCCGACGGTCTCCGAGAGGACATTCCTCGCTTCGTCAGGGAGAGCGTCGTCGCTTACGAGCACGTCCGCCTCCTCGAGAGAAGCGAAGGTCGAAAGTCCGATCTCACCCCACTTGGTGTGATCTGCCAGGACTACCAGGCGGCGTGCCGCAGCAACGAGGGCCCGATTGACTTCGGATTCGGTGAGGTTCGGTGTCGTGAAGCCCGTCCGCTCCGCCATTCCGTGGACTCCCATGAACACTGCGTCGAAGTGGAGGGATCTCACGGCGTTTAGGGCGATAGGCCCGACTAGAGCATCGGAAGGTGTCCGGATCCCTCCTGTCACCACGACGGTCGGGTCGCTGTGGCCGGAGGCCCACAAGACCTCGGCTATGCGCATTGAGTTCGTGACGACCGTGAGGCCAGCAATGCCGGGAAGATGGTGCGCAAGAGCGTATGTCGTCGTGCCCGCTGAAAGTGCGATCGCCGATCCGGGTTGGATCAGACCAGCAGCGAAGCTTGCGATGAGGTCTTTCTCGCGAAGCTCCCGGTGGGCCTTGGCTTCGAATCCGGGCTCCTCAGTCGAAAGATGACCCCCAATGGTGGCCCCGCCGTGGACCTTCTCCAAGAGCCCTTCACGGGCAAGAACGTCTAGATCTCGGCGGACGGTCATGTCGGAGACGGACAGCATCTGGGTGAGATCGGAGACTTTCACGCCTCCGGATCGGCGTAGTTCGTCGAGGATCAGGGATCGTCTTTGCTTAGCCAGCATGGTCAGTCCTTCAGGATAGATCGCCGGAGCCACACCCTGGCGGACCAGGTGACGGGGTTCTGCGACGGTGCCAGGAGAGGTCAAGACCCGGGTTCTTACAGTGTGAGGCTGCCGGCGGCCAGACCAGACCGCCAGAACCTCTGCAGCGACAGGAACGCGACGATGAGAGGTATTACCGAAACAGCTGTGCCGATCACGACGTAGCTCACCAACTGAGGAGCCTGACCGTACTCGTTGTTCCAGGAATATAGGCCGAGCGTGACTGGGTAGAGTTTCTCGTTGGACAGCATTACCAGTGGGAGGAAGAAGTTGTTCCAGATAGCCACGAACTGGAACAGGAAGATCGTGACCAGAGCGGGCGACATCAAGCGCATCGAGATGGTGAAGAAAGTGCGTCCTTCTCCTGAACCGTCGACTCGGGCGGCTTCGATGAGCTCGTCGGGCACGGCCGACGAGGCGTACACCCTTGCAAGGTAAACGCCGAACGGACTGACGATAGAAGGCAGTAGCACGGACCAGTAGGAGTTGGTCAGGGATACCTTGCTCATCAGTAGGTAGAGCGGTAGGGCGAGGGCTGTTCCTGGCACTAGCACTCCGCCGAGAATGACCCCGAAGATGAGCTCTCGGCCCCTGAACTTGTACTTAGCCAAGGCGTAGCCTGCCGCAGCAGACAGCAGGGTCGCCAAGAGCGATCCAACTCCTGCATACAGAACAGTGTTTAGGATCCACCGCAGGTAGATGTCTCCGCTGTAGCTGAACAGCCCGCTCAGGTTCTTCCAAAGGTCGAAGTGGGCGAACCACAGCCCGGCAGAGTTGTATAGGGCTGTGGGTCCCTTCGTAGAGGAGACCGCGAGCCAATACGCCGGAAGTAGGAAGTAAATGCTCACCACGAACATGAATGCCGTGATGAGGATCGAAGACCGTGTCGGAGGGTGGTGGCGGTCGGGCGATTTGCGCGGAGGCGCAGGTGGGGGAGTCGTGCCAACGTCGGAGTCGGTTAGCAGCGTCATCGAGTGATGCTCCTGCGTGAGGTGAGGCGTAGGAAGCCGAAGGACAGTATGAACGTCCCGATCGCTAGGACCACCGCCATCGCTGCGGCGAGATTGGGATTGTTCAGGGTGAACGCCTCGTTGTAGGCGGACAGGTTTGGCGTGTAGGTGCTCACAATGTTCGTGGAGATGGCCCTGAGGACCTGAGGCTCGCTGAACAACTGCAGTGTCCCGATGATGCTGAACACTGAGGTGAGCACGAGAGAAGGCACCACAAGGGGTAGCTTCACCCGAGTAGCGATCTTCCACTCCGACGCACCGTCGACCCGGGCGGCTTCGAACAGCTCACGGGGTATCGCCTGAAGTCCGGCGAAGATTATCAGCATGTTGTATCCGGTGTATTCCCAGGTGACGATGTTAGCAATCGACCATAAGACCGTGTGCGATCCGAGAAAGCTGACACTGCCGAAGTGGAGGCTCTTGAGGACTGAGTCGATAGGGCTCAGGTTAGGAAGGTAAAGGAACGACCACAGAATCGCTGCTATGACTCCGGGTATCCCGTAAGGGAGGAAGAAAGCCAGTCGGAAGAACCTAGTGAAGCGCGCCGCGACAGAGTCGATCAACAGCGCAAGCAGCGTGGCGAACGCCAGCATCACAGGAACCTGCACGATGCCGAACAGCAGTACGCGTTCGATCCCTTGGATGAAGCTTGCCGTACCGAACACCGAACTGTAGTTGGACAGACCCACGAACTTCGTGACCGGAGGCGCAAGTCCCAGACCCGAGACCTTGGTTGCAAACAGGCTCTCGTATACGGCGTAGCCAATTGGAATGAGGAAGAAGAGGGCGAACAGTACGAGGAAAGGAGCTAAAAAGCCTATCGGTACTGGGGTTCGCCGGGAGCGCCGGGAGCGCCGAGCTGGTGCCCGGGCGCTCCCGGCAGTGTCCGAGGACGCCTCGGTGGTTGCTGTCATCGGACACCGCCTCCTTACTAGCTCAGCCGGCCGATTGGACTGAGAAGCCCTGACTCTTCATCGTGGAAACCGTATCGGACTGCGTCGTCGAGATAGCAGAAGCGAGAGTTCCGCTGCCTCCTGTCGCCTTCGAGAAGGCGTTGCCCATGTCCGTCAGCGTCGTGAACATGATCGGACCCCACTTGAAACTGGTGTTGACGAGCTTACCGCCAGCCTCGAAGGTGCTCCAGATGTTCTGGTTGCCGTAGAACGCTACCGGCGAGTTGACAGCGCTTTGCTGCTCGCCTTGAAGATCTGCCGGGTACAGACCACCCTTGTTGATCAAGTTGGTGATGGACGGCTGATTGGTGTTCAGCCATTCGGCGAAGACCGCCGCCTGGGCGGGATGCTTGCTGTCTTTGAACACAACAGTCGTCGAACCGCCCCAGTTGCCGTCGGCGGAGCTGCTTCCCCAGTTGGGCAGGGGAGCAACCGCCCAGTCCCCCGAGGTGGTCGCAGCGTTGGTGGCGATGGTGTTCTGCCCCCATACCGCCGACGGCCAGGTCAGTAGCGTGCCGTCGGAGAGGTCCTTGTACCAGCCGTTTGCAAAGTCGGTCTCGACCTTCACCAGGTTCTGGCTTAACAGCTGTTGCCAGTAGTTAGCTACCTGCTGGGTTGCGGAGTCGTTGATGTTTACTATCCAGGAGCTGGAAGTGGTGTTGAACCAGTTGGCCCCTGCCTGCCAGGCCAGGCCGGCGAACTGACCAGTGTCGGCTGGTGAGAAGGACGTTATATATGCGTTCGGATTCTCCGAGTGCAACTTCTGCGCGTCGGCGAGGTACTGAGCCCACGTGGTCGGAACCGTCAAGCCGTACTTGGCGAAGAGATCCTTCCGGTAGAACAGTGCCATCGGTCCGGTGTCCTGGGGGATTGCATATATGGCGCTTCCAAGGGTCACTTGGCTCCATGTCCAAGGAACGAAGTCGCTCTGGACGCTCGCCGCTCCGTAAGGCGCGAGGTTCACGAGTCCTCCGGTGTGTTCGAACTGCGGGAGAGCGTAGTACTCGACCTGTCCCAAGTCAGGAGCGTTGCCAGCCTGTAGTGCGCTGAACATCTTGGAGTATGTCCCGGCCGCCCCCGAGGTGACCTCGTCGAGATTGACGTGGATGTTCGGGTGGCTCTGGTTGAAAAGGTCTACCGAAGCCTGGATGCCCGGGACCCACGACCAGAAGGTTAGGTTCACGGTAGGCCCCGAGTACGCCGTTGTTGGCGCAGCCGACCCTCCGTTCGAGGGCGCTGCAGTCGTTACTGTGCTCGACGCCGACTTCGAGCTGCTACCGCAGCTGGCCAGTACCATCACAGATGCAACAGCCGCACCACCCACGGCAAGCTTTCGATGCTTGCGCAAGCGCCCTGGGCGCGCCTCGTCAGTACCAACAATCGATTTCACTGCGCCTCCTAAGCGCTCGGGCGTCGGCGCGTGCAGCCGACCGCTTTCTGACTAACAAGTTGCTACAGAAACCAACAGTTAACAACATATGAATATTGGCTTAAAAAAAAGCCCGTGTCAAGCGTCACAGGTAGGATTCTGATCGATATCTGTGAATTCCCTGGCAGTTAAGTTTGGCCAGGCGCTATCAATGGTGATGTGATACTTTGGAAGTTGTTGAACTGAGTGTCTATTTGTCGATAGTTGTTGAGTGAACTAGTTGGCGTGACGAAGTGGTCTTCTATGGAAGGGTCCTGCGAGCCCAAGCCTCGGCGATCGCTTGATGATGATCGGGCTTCGGGCCCGGCGACATACGCCGAAGTGGCTATTGGTGGGCGTGGAGTTCGGGGTTCAACTCGCCCCAGGCTCCTGAGCGGGGAATCACTTCGACGGCCCCGCTTTGGCTGTTGCGGCGGTAGAGGAGACCGGATCGTCCGCTTAGTTCTCTCGCTTTGGTGGTCGCGCCGTCGGGTAGCCGGACGACTGTGCCAGCGGTAAGGTACAGTCCCGCTTCGACAACGCAGTCATCGCCCAAGGCGATTCCAAGTCCCGAGTTCGCTCCTAGGAGGCAGCGCCGGCCAAGCGCTACGCGTTCCGTGCCCCCTCCAGACAATGTGCCCATGGTGGACGCACCGCCCCCGACATCGGTTCCCTCCCCTACTACCACCCCCTGGCTTATCCTGCCCTCGACCATCGCCCCCCCTAGGGTGCCGGCGTTGAAGTTGACGAAGCCTTCGTGCATGACCGTGGTGCCCTCACCCAGATATGCGCCTAGGCGTACCCGGCTGGCGTCCGCGATCCGTACCCCCGGGGGCACGACGTAGTCGGCCATCCTCGGAAACTTGTCTACAGCGTGAACGGTTAAGTGCACTCCGGCCACTGCTGCTTGTTCTCGCACCTTGGGAAGGTCCGCTGGGTGAAGTGGCCCAAGCGACGTCCACGCGACGTTGGGGAGGAGGGCGAAGATGCCTTCCAGGTTCACATCGTTCGGGCAGACGAGACGGTGCGACAGCAGGTGAAGCCTAAGGTAGGCGTCTGCTGTATCTAGAGGGGGCGCGTCAAGGTCGTCAATCACGGTTCGAAGTCGGACTCTCCTCACATGGCGGAGACGGTCGGAGTCCACCGGAGCGAGCGTTTCGCCGCGTCGGGAGGTGCTTGCGGCCTCGCCCGGCTGGCCATGCTCCTTAGGCGGTAGCCCAAGAGTCGGGAGCGGGTATAGGACTTCGAGCAGATCGACTTCTCTGAGGGTCCCGATTCCGTCGGCCCAGGCTGGTCGTGGCATGCTCAGATGGTAGCCGGGTCGGAAAAGGAGCCTCGATGTGACCTTCGGCTCTAGCGGCCCTGGTTTCTCGCTGTCACGATTATGGTCATGGTCGACACTTTGGTAGGAGCGAGCGTCTGGGAGCAGGGAATCTACGATCACCTGCTATCGCACGTCGAAACCGAGCGGGGGATCCTGGAGTCCTACCGGGACGCCGCTGAGCGGTCAGAATCGGCTGCGTTCCGGTATCTCGTGGATCTCATAATCGATGATGAAATTCGTCACCACAAGCGCTTCTCCGAGTTGGCGGAAGCTCTCCGCTCTGACGCCGAGTTGAGCGCAGAGCCGCCTGCGGTGCCGCGCCTGGATTGGTACAAAGCTGACCACAACGTCATCCGTGAGCTGACCGATGCTCTCATAGCACAAGAGAGGGCCGACGCTAAGGAACTGGAACGCCTGCGCAGAGATCTCAAGGATGTGAAGGACACCACAATGTGGGTTCTTCTAGTAAAGCTGATGGAGGCTGACACGGCGAAGCACCTGGAGATTCTAAACTTCATTCGCCACCACATCAGCCTCTGACGCGTTCGCCGAGCGGTTTGGCGTGGGGTCTAGGTGGCCCCAGTCAGGACCTAGCATGCAACGATGAGCGAAGACCCCGAGGTGGCCTCTGAGGAGGTCGCCCGGGGAAGCGCAGATTCGCCCGGACCGTGCGGTGCTCAGCCCTCGGCGGACCTTTCTGGGTCGGCTAGCCATCTCGGTCGGCGGGACGTCCGGTTCTTGGTCTTGGCGGCAGCCGTCTGCCTTGAAGCGGTCGGGGTGGGGGTTCTGTTCCCGCTGCTCGCCAGCATCCAGCAGAAAGATCATCTGGCGACCTACGGGCTCGGTCTCATGTCAGGGGCCAGTTTTTTCGCAGGCCTCGTCGCTCAACTCGGCGTCGGACCCTTTCTCGACGGGTCGCGAGCGCGGCGTGTCCTGCTCGGCGGTCTTGCACTCGGAGCCATCTCGCAGGTGTGGTTTGCCTCCGTTACCAGCCTGTGGTTACTCGTCGGAGCACGGGCTGGTGGTGGGGTGGCTTTCGGGATCATCCTGCCGGCCGCCTTGCGCCAGGCTGGCTACGGCCGGGAGGGGCCCGAGCGGGGAAGGCGCCTCGGTGCTATCTCTGCTTCGATGATGGCCGGTATTACAGTAGGTCCGCTCCTTGGGAGCCTCCTGTTCCGGGCCGGGGGAATCCGGATGCCGTTCTTGACTGTTGGGGCGCTCCTTGGCGTCGTGTTCGTCGCTGCAGCCGTGGTCATCCCCGCCGACGAGGTTCGTGAGGAGGCGTCAAGGACGGGCGGGTCAGCCAGAGGCGTTTCATTGCGGACATCTCTTTACGTGCTTGTCTCAGTTGTCTCCCTGGGCGCGGCTTCACAGTTGCCCAACGGGCTATACGACGCGCTGTGGTCGCGGCTGATGACCGATAGGGGGGCGGGTGCGCTCCTGATCGGGCTGAGCCTGACGCTCTACGGTGCGCCTTTTATCGTGCTCGCCCCGATCGGGGGGCGCCTGGCGGAGAGGCGAGGCCCGCTTCTCGCCGGAGCCGTCGGTCTCATGATGGCTGATCTGTTTATGGCCAGCTACGGGTTCGTCCCGTCGCCGGTGGTTATCACGCTGCTTGGGGTTGGGGAAGCCTGCGTTCAATCGGTAGCGGTTCCAGCTGGTTACGCTTTCGTGGCGAGCGCATTTCCTGAGGAGCGCGCCGCAACCGGGCAAGGTCTGTTCGGCGGGGCAGGTACTGCCGCCGCAGGACTTTCAGCGGTCCTTGGAGCGTCCCTGTACGCGCCACTTGGTGCGGGGGTGGTGTTCGCCGGTGGTGCTGCAGTCAGCGTGGCCCTCGCCGCCCTTGCGCTCGGAGTTGGTCTCGATCGAAGGGCTCGACCCGGGGGTTATTGGTCGGTTTCCTCTGTCGATTCTACCGCCGGCTGATGGCGCCTTTCTGCCTAAAGACCCTACAAAGGAGCCCGTAGCCGATTAGGGCCGTGAAGAGTGTGAACAGTTCATGTTGAGCTATGCACTCCCGTACTAGGGAGAAGATCGGGGGTTCCGATGCGAACCCGGACACGTCATTCCGATACCCATAATGCGACTACGGTCGGTACGGATTCGCCTGTGGTGGCCCAAGGAGGGCATTCCGCTCCTAGTAGCCAGCCGCAGGCACCAACGCATGATCAGGGAATCCTGCCCCATTTAGGACGCACGAAAGTGCCGCACCCCCGGGTTAGTTCGACCCGGGCCGGCCGGACGTGGGTCAGGACACTTCCGGCGATCGTTGTGCTGGCGGTGATTTTATTTTTCGTTTTCCAGAATCTCCAGCATGCGAGAGTCCACTTCTTGTCGTTCTCGGGATCACTACCGATTGCATTGGCGCTGCTAGCTGCTGCAGCTCTGGGCGCGTTGGGCGTTCTAGCCCTCGGCTCCGTCCGGATCTTGCAGCTGCGTAAGGCGGTCCGGAGCGGAGGCCCCTCGAGACGCGAGGTGAGCCCGGGCTGGCGGGAAGAGTACGGGTCTTCGACGAGCAGGTCGCTGCGGTCCGATGCGGCGACTGCCGAGGGGGAGCGGTGAGAGCGCCGGTCCGGGCTTTGCGTGTTCCCCGAGCGACAAGCTGGCGGTCGCGCGCCGGCCGCACGGGCAGATCATTCAACCCGTCAAGTCGCGGCCACGCTTCCACGGTCCGACCGCGCTACATCAGGGAGAGTGCATCCTGGATGGTCTTCGACGCCGGCGGGGACCTCTACTGCTACCAGTTCAAAGGTCCTACGGGCTCCACGGCGCTCTTCGACCGGCAACCGCAGCAAGCCCTCGTTGAATGCCGTGGGATCTTGGAGCTTGCTTCGAATCGGGTCACCGACCAACGGAGGTAGTCTCGTGACGGCTGCGACTGGGCGGCCCGGATCGGCTAGGAGGCTGAGTGGCCACCACCAAGGCATCAAGGTTCCCGGAGGACTTCGTCTGGGGCGCTGCGACCGCTGCCTACCAGATCGAAGGGGCTGTCGCCGCTGGTGGTCGGGGCAAGTCCATATGGGACGTGTTCAGCCGGCGAGCCGGGGCGGTCCGTAACGGTGACACCGGCGACGTGGCCTGCTCCCACTACGAACGCTTGGAAGAGGACCTTGACCTCATGGCAGCGCTTGGGTTGCGGGCTTACCGCTTCTCCGTGTCGTGGCCGCGCGTGCAACCTGATGGCACAGGACCGCTGAAGCGGGAGGGAGTCGATTTCTACCGGCGGCTTCTCGATGGACTAGCGGTGCGGGGTATCGAGCCGGTCGCGACCCTCTACCACTGGGACCTTCCCCAAGCCCTGGAGGAGCGTGGCGGTTGGACGTCCCGTGACACGGCCTTGCGTTTCGCCGACTACGCGTCTGCGATGGGCGACGCCCTGGGAGGGCAGGTGGGACGCTGGATAACTCTGAACGAACCGTGGTGCTCTGCCTGGCTCGGCTACGGCCGGGGAGTGCACGCCCCAGGACGGATGGATGTGTCGGCGGCGTTGGCGAGCACTCATCACCTTCTGCTCGGACACGGTCTCGCTGTGGCAGCCTTGAGGCGGAGCGGCTCGACCCCTGTCGGCATCACATTGAACTTCACTCCGGTCTTGCCCGCCAGCCAGCACCCCGACGACCTGCGAGCCGCCCGCCGGGCTGACGGCCAAGCCAACCGCCTGTATGTCGAAGCTGTTCTCAAAGGCTCATACCCGCCAGACGTAGTCGAGCACTACGCCCCCTTCCGGGGAGGTCTCGACGTGGCTGAGGTCGGGGACGCCAAGCTGATAGGCGCTCCCATCGATTTCCTCGGTGTCAACTTTTACACGTCGACGGTGGTAGCGGACCCTAACCGTCTCTCTAACGCGCGCGAGGCCGGCTACAACATCGGCCGGCTTGAGAGCGATCCGGTCCTCGACGACCTGCGTGCACCTGAGGTTCGACGGGTCGATCTTGGCCGGACGGCGATGGGCTGGGAGGTGGACCCAGCGGCGCTGACGGATCTTCTAGTCAGGCTGCACGACGACTACAAAGCCCCGCCCATCTACCTGACCGAGAATGGGGCGGCCTGCCACGACTATGTCGATCCGAACGGCGAAGTGAGAGACAAGGACCGAATCGAGTACCTGCGAAGTCATCTTCTGGCAGTGTCAGACGCGATAGCTCGTGGTGTGGACGTCAGGGGGTATTTTGCTTGGAGCTTGATGGACAACTTCGAGTGGGCCTACGGCTACTCCCGGCGTTTCGGGCTCATATGGGTTGACTATCCGACAGGCCGCCGGATCCCTAAGGCGAGCTTCTCCTGGTATCGATCCGTGATCGAATCAAACGGCCAGCAACTTACCGGTGGCGACGGTAGCTAGCTTCTGAGGCGACAAACGCCTGAAAGACCTAGGCTCCGCAGATCTTCTCCGGGAAGGTAACGGAGCTCGCGACCGATATCAATGTCGAGATCTGTGAGGGGTCCGTCAGGTTTGCTTGGAGCTCCAGGGCATGCGTCTTGTCAAGGGCAAGGTCGATCGATGCGAGATACGGCTCGGGTGCCTCGCTGCCTTGGGCTGCGACCGAGGTGGCTGTCGTGGCGGAGCTCTTGTACGATATGAGGTGTCCTGTCGCTCCGCATACGAGAAGCTGTTGGGACGACAGCGGTTGGTAACTCGCCGGAACCGGGGGTAGGCCGGCGACGGAAGACGCCGTGGAGAAGGTGATGCTCTGGGTGCCGTCTGCGCTTCGTAGTACGGCGCCACCCGGAGCTTTGGCGGTAGCAGACCAGCTGGTCGGATAAAGAGTGGAGAAGCTGCCGTCACTGGCTGCGAAAGGGTAGAACGTGCCGGGGGCGCTCAACTGCTGGCCAGCACTGATCCACCCTGTGAGAGAGGCACCTTTGACGTTTAGCCAGCCGCCCGAAGCCGGGTTGTACGACAAGACGGTCACCTCGGCTCCGCGGACAAGGGTGCCGATTACTTTGGCGGTCGTCGACGGCCCGGCGCGCATGTCCACTCCCAGCGGATAGATGACTGTACGGATACCGGTCGACGGCGGCGTGGTGGTCGTCGTGGCACCCGGAACCGTAGTCGTCGTAGTGGTAGACGTCGTGGTCGGCGGGAGTGTCGAAGCGGGACTCGTAGGCGGGGTTGTCGACGCCGGGGGTAGTGTCGAATGGCCGGACGAGCCGCACGAGGACACCAGTATCGCGGCGCAGGCCAAGAGGGCCATCGTCGGGGTTAGTCGCCGCTGCGAGCCTGACACGGAAACAAGGCTAGTACCAGTCGCTAGCGAACGCTGGTACCCGAAGCTCAGGTCCTCTGTTCTGGCCGCGTTCACGTCGCAGCGTTGGTCATGGGAGCTAGGAGCTACGATTCGGGCAATGACTATCCATAGCGTGCAGCTCGCTAGGCGGCTGAGCAGCCCGGTCGGGACGATCACCCTAACGGCAAGCGGTGGAGCACTGGTCGGTTTGGCACTGAACGGGCCGGCGAGAGCCTCAGGCGCTTCGACGGCTCAGAGTGCTTCGACCGCCTCGAGGCAGATGAGTGAGATCCCAACGGATGGCAACTTGGCCATATCCGCTCTCGGCGAAGTAGACGATCTGCGCAACCACGATAGCTTCCTAGCCGCCGGTCTCCTCGACGACGTCACCTGCCAGCTGGGCCGGTACTTCGATGGCGGCCTGCGCAGCTTCGAGGTTAACCTCGACCCGCCGGGCACCGAGTTCCAGCGCAGAGTTTGGAGGGCGCTGTGCGAGATCCCGTACGGGGAGACGAGAAGTTACTCCGACATAGCGTCTGCAGTCGGCCAACCGAAAGCTGCCAGAGCAGTAGGGATGGCGAACCACCGCAATCCGATAGCGCTCATAATCCCGTGTCATCGAGTGGTCGGAGCTGGCGGATCGCTGACAGGCTACGCCGCCGGCCTGAAGGTGAAGGAAGTCCTACTCAACCTGGAGCAAGCGGTCCGCCGGGAGGACTCGGAGGCGGCTACGCCCCGGCACCTGTGCTCTGCCGCCCGGTTGACGCCTTGACGTACGGGAGGCTTTCATGATTCGGTGTACAATCCTTCTGGCTTTGCCGTCACAGATCTGGCGATCCTCCGAGATGCCATCCGTCTGATCGCTCTTGGAGAGTTGATCACGGTTGGTTCAGGTGGTATCGAAGCCTCCAAGGTCCCGCTCCTCATCTCCGACGACGCCACAGTCCTGCGAGGGCATCTTGCGCGGGCGAACCCACAGTGGGCTAACGCAGATCTCTCTGTCCCGGTGCTGGTCTGCTGGCACGGACCCGACGCCTATGTCTCGCCGAGCTTCTACCCGTCCAAGGCGGAACACGGCGAGGTCGTGCCCACATGGAACTACATCACGGTGCAGGCGCGAGGTTCGCTGGTCGTCCACGACGATGCGAACTGGGTTCGCCAAGTGGTAGAGAATCTTACCGACCTACACGAGTCCGCTTCGATTGAGCCGTGGCGTTTTCAGGACGCCCCACCTAGGTATGCCGGAAGCATGCTGAAAGCAGTCGTCGGGATCGAGATCAAGGTAACCTCCCTGGAGGGTAAGTGGAAGCTTTCGCAGAATCGCCCGGCTCGGGACTTCGAAGGTGTCGTAGCCGGCCTGGAACGCCGAGAACACGATCCCGGCGCTCTTCGGGTTTCCTCAGCTATGAGGAACCTCGATGCCCACAGGTAGCCTAAGGGTGGCTGTACGGTGGTCGAAAGCGCAGGGTGGCGTCGTGCGGACCACGCCGTGTCGACTTGAGGGAGATCCGAAAGGTCTTTGGACGGGAGGACATAGAGGTGACGGAACACGAAGCTGATGTGCCTGCATCCGCAGGGACCTCGTCTGGGGACAGGCATCCCGTGGTCGACCCGCTAGCTCTGCGAAAGACCCTTTCATGCTTTGCGAGCGGGGTGACGATCGTTGCCGCTGTCTACCGTGGCCTGCCGGTGGGATTCACCTGCCAGAGCTTCTTTTCGCTTTCCCTCGACCCGCCCTACGTCGCGATAGCTCCCGCCAAGACGTCCACCTCGTGGCCTCTAATAGCCGAGGCCGGCGCATTCTGCGTGAACATACTCTCGGAGAGCCAGGAGGCATTGGCCAGGAGGTTCGCCGTATCGGGAACCGACAAGTTCGACGGTGTCGAATGGCACAGCTCTCCCGCGACTTCCTCGCCAATGCTGACCGGCTCCGTCGCATGGGTTGACTGCTCCTTAGAGTTCGTTCACTCGGCGGGAGACCACGAGCTTGTAGTGGGAAGGGTTCTGGACCAACGATCCCTAGGGGGAGCGCCGCTGGTCTTCTTCCAGAGCCGATTTGCCAAAGTGGACTTCGGTGGTTGAAGTCGGTCTTCTACCGCCTCAATGGTCCTGAGGGCGCGTTCGCGGGTTTCGAGGAGACGACAGGGTGGACCTCGGAAATAAATGTAGACATAGCTACGTTCTACTGATGGACTGCCGACAGTCGGCGATAACAAGTAAGACGTGGAGGTTCCCTATGACCGCTCAGATGAACAAGGATGAGGCCGGTGGCGCCGTCGTTGCAGCAGCACGGCATCTTTTCGCATCTGGAGTAATGTCCCACAGCGGGCACGCAAACCTGAGCGTCAGGTTGAGCGATGATCGCTTCGCGTTGACGACGACGGGGATAGTTAGAGATCTTAGGCCCGATCAGCTTGCGACGCTGAATCTCCGTGGCGACATTGTGGAAGGCGACCTTGCTTCTGAGAACGCAGAGATTGTCTCCATGCACGCCGTCGTCTACAGCGCACGCCCGGCTGTAGGAGCGATCATCCATACTCATTCTCCTTCTGCGACCGCTTTTGCTCTCGCTAACCGGGAGTTGCCGTGTCGAGCGGAGCCTCTGCTGCGCTTCGGCCAGGCTGAGGATATTCCGGTGGTCGGGTGGGGGCCCCGAGGCTCGGACGTGTCGGTGAAAGGCATCGCAGCCGCCTTGCAAGAGCATCCGACGACGAACGCAGTGCTGCTCGCCAACCACGGGTTGCTCGTCTTCGGACCGGATCCGATTTCTGCAGCCCGGCTGGTAGTGGCAATTGAGGAGGCTGCTGAGGCCGAGATCGCTGCGAGTGCCTTAGGGGGTGCTGTCGACTTTCCAGCCGGTGCGCTCCAGCAGGTCCGTGAGTCCATGGCGAGGGTTGGCAGTGTCTGAGCAGCGCCAGTCTCAGCAGGTCGACTCTGAACAGGTCGAGCCTCAGCGCGCGGAGGCGATCCGGCAGCGGTACCGGCAGGTTTTCGGGGCAGTGCCGCCAGGAATCGAGAATCGTATTGCCCTGGGCGAATCGACCGGCCGAATCGTGGCTGTGGAGACGGTAGAGGAGCTTAGGCGGGTGCTGCTTGCAGAAAACCACCTCGGGGCCAGGGTCCAGCAGCTTGTGCATTTTGCCCAGTTGATCGCTCTTGGCCGGGAAGGCCCGGCTCGACTTCACGCTAGAGGAGCGCTGCGAGCCGGAGCATCCGTCGCTGATCTTGTTGGAGTGGCGGAGACGTCCCTTATCACTTCGGGGATGCCCGCCTACGGCTCTGCGATCGATATCATCGCAGACCTCGCAGGGGAGCCGGCCTGAGCCGACTTAGGTGACCCGGAGGTTCTCTCGACGGCTTTTTGCTAGCGTAGGAACCTTAGGCGATGAAGGCTCGACGATGACGGCAGAGCGGCGCAACCGATCAGATGTGTGCCAGCAGGAGTCCAGCAACGAGCGAGTTGCGGGCCGCGAGGAGGAGTCCGAAGCCGGCTCTCATGGTCCCGATGGGATCGGGTTCCTGCTAGGTGTGGCCCACAGGGCTCGCAGGAGAAGGTGGGAGTCGGAGCTGGCGGACCTCGGGTTGACGGCTCCTCAGGCAGCTGTGCTCAGGGTGGTTGCAGCCCAGCCGGGTATGGGTGTCCGAAATATCGCCCGGCGGCTGGGGACCGACCCGATGAATGCCCAGCGCATAGCTGAAGGTCTCATCTCGTCGGGTCTCTGCTTGGCAGGCCGTGATCCTCTTGACTCTCGCCGGCGACCTCTTTCTGTGACAACCAAAGGGGCTCGGGTCGCCGCTGAGGTCTCGAGCCGGGCGCGCCGGTCAGAGTTTTTGATCGCCGAGATCCTGGGAAGTGACGCCTACAAGGGATTGATGGAAGCGCTCCGCTCGTTGATACGCCTCGAGGAGAGCGATTCGTAGAGCTAGATTCGAGGTATGAAGACGAGATGGTTTCGGCTACCGTCACTTCTGGCAGCCGCAGGCCTGGTAGGCGGATTCGCAGTAGCCCGGCGAGACGGCAAGCGCCGAGCAGGAGGAGCGGTGTTCGCGGTAGCGGGCGCCGGCAGCTTTGTCGGGTGGCGGAAAAGTCTTGGGACGCGGCAGGCGCTAGGCCTTCTTGCTCTCTACACTGCAGTGATGGGCGGCTCCCATCCCGTGGCGAAGAGGATCGGCGCTTGGCCGTCCGTCGCTGCGGCAACGGCAACCGTGTCGGGTGTTTCGGCCCTAGCGATGGGCGCCAAGCGCAAGCCTCAACCGAGCGCCTAGTAATGCTCCCGCAGCGCTCGGCGACTATCTCGTAGGGGGAACGCCCGGTCTCCAGTCGGCAGGTGTGGCTACGATAGGAAAATGCCGCACGAAGTCAGAGGTGTCGTAGCTTCTCGTCAAGGTGAGCCGGTGAGCATCCAGCCGATCATCGTCCCAGACCCCGGCCCCGGCGAGGTGTTGGTGGACGTGCAAGCTTGCGGAGTGTGCCACACTGACCTGCATTACAAGCAAGGCGGCATAAGCGACGACTACCCGTTTCTTTTGGGCCATGAGGCGGCTGGGACGGTCTCCGCAGTTGGAGATGGAGTGACAGAAGTGTCGCCGGGGGCCTTCGTCGTGTTGAACTGGCGAGCCGTGTGCGGCACGTGCCGGGCGTGCCTCAGAGGACGGCCCCAGTACTGCTTCGCAACCAAGAATGCGGAGCAAAAGATGACGCTCGGCGACGGTACCGAACTGTCACCTGCGCTTGGCATCGGAGCGTTCGCGGACAAGACCCTTGTCGCTGCGGGCCAGTGTACCCCGGTCTCCCCGGCGGCGGACCCTGCAGCGGTAGGCCTCCTGGGTTGCGGCGTGATGGCCGGGCTTGGAGCGGCGATGATAACAGGCGCCGTCGCTCCGGGTCACAGCGTGGCGGTATTCGGCTGTGGAGGTGTCGGCGACGCAGCGATCGTAGGGGCAAGGCTGGCGGGTGCAACGACGGTCATTGCAGTGGACCTCGACGACCGCAAACTCGAATGGGCGAGAGGCTTCGGGGCCACGCACCTTGTTAACGCCTCTGAAATCGACCCGGTGCTTGCCATAATAGAAGCTACAGGCGGCTTCGGAGCCGACGTGTGCGTGGAAGCTGTCGGCAGTCCCAAGACCCTGGAGCAGGCGTTCTTCGCTCGGGATCTGGCCGGTACCGTAGTGCAGGTCGGAGTCCCCACACCACAAATGCGAATGCCCGATCTGGCCATGATCGACTTCTTCGGACGTGGTGGTGCTCTCAAGCCATCTTGGTATGGTGACTGCCTGCCGAGCCGCGACTTCCCGGCCCTGGTGGACATGTACCTGCAGGGACGCCTTCCGTTGGACGATTTCGTCTCCGAGAGGATCGGCCTGGAAAATGTCGAGGAAGCGTTCGCGAAAATGTCTCGCGGGGAGGTCCTCCGAAGCGTCGTCATCATCTGACGCAGGAGTGCTCAAGTCCCACGCCTTAGGAACGCTTCTCGCCATCAGTTCGGTCGTGGCGATAGTCGTGGCGATCAGCGCTGTGGGAAGTCCCTCTCGTGTTTGGACCGTTCTGCGGACCGGAGACTGGGCTTGGGTCGCCATTGCGTTGGTGGCTTCTTTGACCACCAACGTAGCTTACGCCGTGGCTCTTAAAGGAACGGTGAAAGTGGCGCTCCCGTTGCTGGCCACCACCGAACTCGAAGTGGCAATGACCTACTCCAACGTCGTTGTGCCTCTGATCGGTGGCACGGCGCTGCAGATCAGGTTCCTCGAAAGGCAGGGCGTGGCCCTCCCCTCGGCGGTGACAGCCGGGAGCGTACTGAGCGCCGCCGGCGCAGCGATAAGCGAGCTGCCGCTGTTTCTGATCGCCCTGGCCCTGTCGAAGAATGGGATCGCTCTGGGGAGTCTTCCGGTCCGGCGAGTCCTTGAGGTCACCGGGGTGGTGGTCGTGCTGCTCGCTTTGGCCATAGTCGCCGCTGTCGAGCTCCAGCATGTCCAAGCCAAGTCTCTGAAGCCGATCAAGCTGGGCTTGGCCACGATCGTCGACACGCTGCGCAGCCCGCGTCAGCTGGCTCTGCTGCTCTCGGGTAAGGCTGGAGCCAGCCTCCTATACGGAGCATGCCTTCTCGCTTGCATCCAGGCTTTCGACGCTGACGTGTCCTACTGGACTGCCCTGGCCGTGTCGATAGGCGTGTCGAGCGTGGCGGCGGTCATACCGTTGCCTGGCGGCAATACCGGCGCGGGGACCGTCGGCGTCACCGGCGTGCTCGTCGCACTCGGAGTCAACTCTCAGACGGCACTGGCCGTAAGCATCGCCAACCAACTGGCTGTCAACTACATACCGGCTATACCTGGATGGTTCGCCACCAGGGACCTGCTTCACAAACTTGTGTGAGCTCACGCGGGAC
Source organism: Acidimicrobiaceae bacterium (assembly GCA_027391075.1). Taxonomy (GTDB): domain Bacteria; phylum Actinomycetota; class Acidimicrobiia; order Acidimicrobiales; family Palsa-688; genus JAJZAM01. Next base: position 87,297 of record DAHYHI010000096.1, read on the forward strand.
TATGCCATCTCTGTTCGGCTCGGACCTACTTGTAACCTGATTTACCCCGCACAACCACAAGAGAGGCACCTACAAAATGCGTCTGGCCACGATTCGCACCAAAAGCGGTAACCGCGCTGTTCGTATCGACTCCGATCATGCCGTGGAAACCGGCCAGGAGGACGTCGGCGTTCTGCTCGGCGATGCGGATTGGGCGGAGGTCGCAGTTGGCGCTTCGGGTACTGTGCACCCGCTGAGCGGGATTCAGTATGCGCCGCTCATACCGCGGCCCGGGAAGATAATCTGCGTGGGAATCAACTACAGAGCGCACATCGAGGAAATGGGCCGCGAGGTCCCAACCCACCCGACTCTGTTCGCCAAGTACGCCGAAGCGCTCATCGGGGCACACGACGACATAATCCTGCCGCCGGCTTCGACAGCGATGGACTGGGAGGCGGAACTGGCGGTCGTCTTGGGAAGGCGGGCTCGCAACGTCGACGAGAGAGGGGCGATGGCGGCGATAGCCGGCTACACCATCATCAACGACGTCTCCGCCAGAGACTGGCAGTACCGGACAATGCAGTGGCTGCAAGGTAAGACTTTCGAATCGACGTGCCCGCTTGGGCCTCATCTCGTCACCGCAGACGAGGCTGGGACTGGCCTCGAGCTACGCTGTCTGGTTGACGGCGAAACAGTCCAGAGCGCGAACACGGCGGACATGGTGTTCGGCCCGGCTGCCACAGTTTCGTACGCTTCCCAGATCCTGACACTCAACCCCGGGGACGTGATAGCGCTGGGAACCCCCGGAGGTGTCGGTCACGCCCGGAAGCCACCCCGCTATCTCCAAGACGGGACGGTTCTTACGACCTCGATAGCAGGGCTTGGAGAATGCGTCAATCTTGCCAGGCGAGCGGTCCCCTGAGCGTTAGCGGCTGTGACTACGGCCGCTAACGAAGTGCCAGGCGCCCAGAAGTGGGATTCCACTGGGGCCCCTGAAGAGCACCCCCAACGGGGTGCCAACCAGATCCGAGGGGCTTGGCCAGCGGCTTCGCGCGGTCTCTGACGATCCAGGCGGCATTCGAGCTGCCAGAGCCCGAGTTGCCGAGTCCTAGAGCGAGCTGGAAGGCCCAGCAAGAGGCCCGTCGGGTTCCGTAGTTCAAAGGAGTTGGTCGGAGCCGTCGTCATGTCAGGGGCCTTTTCCGTCGCGCTGCGATGTTCGTGGTATGGTATATTCACCCATAAGGTGAAGGTTAGAATCGGAGATGTGTTACAAGTACTTCAGGCTAAGGGTGAAGCTGACGGTCTATGCGAGTCGAGTTCGAGGACGACGATCTGCGGCGACTCCACGAGGAGCCGGACTTCCGGCTGTCGAGCCTCGGGCACGACCTCACGCGGGCCTACCGGAAGGTCGTCGGGTTCGTGGCGGCGGCGTCCGACGAGCGAGACTTGCGTGCCATGAGGTCGTTGAACTTCGAGAAGCTCGAAGGCGATCGACTCGGGCAGCACTCTCTACGGCTGAACAAGCAGTGGAGGCTGATCGTCAGGCTGGACACTACACAGGAAGGCAAACAGGTCGTCGTCATCGAGGTCGTCGACTATCGCTGAGCGAAAGGAGGGCATGATGACCAGTACCCTGATAGCTGCCGAAGCGTTCCCTCCGGGCGAGTACTTGAGGGATGAGCTCGAGGAGCGGGGGTGGAGCGAGAAGGAGTTCGCTGAGATCGTCGGCCGGCCGGTGCAGGCCGTGTCGGAGATCTTGAACGGGCGCAAGCAGATCGTTCCCGAGACGGCCCTCGCGTTTGCGGAGGCGCTCGGCACGAGCGCCGAATTGTGGGTGAACCTGCAGACGGCGTTCAATCTCCATGAAGCGAAGTCCAACCGACCGCTGGTGACTGAGGTGACGCGCCGCGCTCGGCTCCGATCTCGAGTGCCGGTGGCCGAGTTGCGGCAGCGCGGGTGGCTTCCCGATAGCAACGACCTTGACGTGTTGGAGGCTGCCGTCAAGGAGCTTCTGGGTATTTCGGATCTGGAGGCCGAGCCGCAGTTTGCGGTGGCAGCGCGTCGCTCGAACGCGACTGTGTCGTTCTCACCTCAGCAGACCGCGTGGCTAGCTCGGCTTCGCCGCGTCGCTCAGGCTCGGACGGTGGCTGCCTTCGATGCCAGCTCGGTCTGTGCGCTGGCGGGGGACTTGGTGCATCGAATCCATGATCCGACTGATCTCGGGGAACTTGAGAGCTGGCTGGCTGAGGTCGGGGTGATCCTGGTTACTTTGCTCCCGCTCAAGTCCAGCAAGCTGGATGGAGCGGTGATGCTGCTCGATGACGGTAGCCCGGTCATTGGGCTCACGAGTCGGGGCGACCGGATGGACGGATACGTGTTCACGTTGCTCCACGAGCTGGCTCATGTTTGTCTGGGACACCTCGAGACAGTGGCTGTCCGAGCGGACGAGGACATCGTCACCGCTACCGGACTCGACGGCCCCGAGGCTGAAGCGAATCGACAGGCCGCCGAATGGATTCTCCCTGAAGAGACCTCGCTCCCCGCCGGTCGGCCGTCCATGGGCGCAATCCTCCAGATAGCTGGACGTCATCGGATCCATACCAGCTTCGTAATCGGTCGCATCCAGCGGGCTCGCCAAGATTGGGGGCTGCTACGTCGGTCTATCCCTCGGGTGCGTCCCTACATCACGGTGGAGAACTGAGCTGCAGGACGCCAAAACCCCGATCGTGCCAGCTAGGAGAGCGGAGGTCGCGGGCCGGGCCCGCTGCCGGACGGCGCGGGAGCGGCGTGCGATGGGTCTCGGTCTCGATGGCCTGTTCTCGGCTCGCTTGAGATGGACCGGAGGCCTAATGGGCGCGGCAATGCAGTCGGGCATGCTGGTTTCGATGCTCTGCCGCGAGGCAGTTCTGCCTAGTCGGCCACCCGCTTGTACTCATTGATGAGGCCGCCGAGCGTGTCGTGGCGGACGATGTGGCCGGCGACCGTATCGTCGCTTGAGCTCTTCGGATCCGTCGGGACGGCGAGCCGCAGGCCTCGGTGAGGCCGGTGCCCGTTGTGATGGCGGGCGTACTGGCCAAGGACTGCTTCGAGGTGGCGGCGGCCGGCGATCAGGGTCCGGTCGAGGCATTCGGATCTCACGGTCCTGACCTAGCGCGTCGCGAACGCGTTTGCTCTGGGTGAGCGCACCGGGGTCTTGGTGGCCTCGATGCTCTGGGAGGTGAACACCTCGTCGATGGAAGCGGTGAACTTCGCATCCCGGTCACGGATGAGGAAGCGGAACGATCGTCCGCGCTCTGCGAGATCGCCGACGAGGTTGCGAGCGGCCTGGGTGACGAAGGCGGCAGTCGGATGCTCAGTCACGCCGAGGATGTGCACGGCACGGCTATGGATCTCGATGACGAATAGCACGTAGAGCTGGCGGAACATGGCGGTGTCCACGGTGAAGAAGTCCGTCGCCAAGATGCCCTTGGCTTGGGAGCGGAGGAGCTCGCTCCAGGTAGGACCACGCCGCGGTGCCGGCCCGAGCCCGTTGCGGCGCAGGATGCGACGGATAGACGTTGCAGAGACCCGGATCGCGATTCCTCGAAGCTCACCTTGGATGCGCACGCAGCCCCACGACCGGTTCTTACGACCGAGACGGAGGATGAGATCGACGAGCCCGTCGGGAAGCGGCGGACGACCTGGACCGCGTTGGCGTCGCCAGCGTCGCTGCTTCTGCTTGGACAGCTAGCGATGCCAGCGCAAGAGCGTCTCAGGCGTGACGAGGAACGACCGCCAGCGACACCGTGGGAGCAGCCGCGACAGGGCGGCGAGGATCCCCCGATCAACCCGGCGGTAGCGCACACGCCCGTTTGCCTGGCGTTCGAGGATGCGCACTTCGTGGTGGAGCACCATCAGCTCGATGTCCTTGTCGAACTCATCTCGGCGTGAGGAGCGCACCAGGCCGAGCAGCCGACATAGGGCGACGTAGCAGAGTGAGAGGGCCACGCTCGATGATCTCCCACTGTCCCGAGAAGCGCCAGCTCACCGGGCTAGTCCGGACTTACGCTGTGGGGGATGTGAAGTACCTGGTTGCAGGCGTGGTTGGTGTTGACGTTCTGCCTGCATGAGGTGCAGGGGGATGGGTTTGGCGATGAGGTCGAAGACCCGCCTTTGGGTGGGGGTCGGCTCGGAGAGCTTGTCGAACGTCATGTCTGATCCTGCGATGCGACAGGTGCTGCGGGTAAGGGTCTTGAGATGCTCGAGGAGGCTCTGGTAGGAGTGGACGGGCTCGCCTGTTTCGGTGTGCTTGGTGGCGGCCTTCGCCCTGGTCGTCGGCGAAGCCAGCGCTGGGCTGACCGGGTCGAGGCGAGTCGACTGTGGGCCACGCTCGGTGTCGCTGAAGGTGAGTGGTGCGACAGCGCGGCGTAGATGCCAGGTGAGGTAGCCGGCCAGCAAGCACAAGAGCACGTGTGCGCGTACACGGTTCTCGGGCCTGATCCCGGAGACTGGCTCTTCACCTCCGAGGCCGTCGGACCGATGCTGCCCAGCACGATCAACCGGATCTGGCAGCGGGCCCGAAAGGCCATTGGACGGACGGACCTCTTCTACCACGACCTGCGCCACTTGGGGCTCACGTGGGCCGCCGCGTCCGGAGCGTCGATTGCTGAACTGATGCGTCGCGGCGAGCACGCCAACCCAACGGCGGCCCTTCGGTACCAGCACGCAACAGAAGATCGCGACCGTGCCATCGCTGACGCTCTGGCCGATCTGGAGGCGGCGCCGGTGACGACCGTGGAAGCTGCACCGGACCGGGTTGTACCAATCCGAAGACGGAAGGGTTAGAAGCCGATCTCAGGACCGCGAGACGGGCTCTCGCGCCCACCCGACGGCCCTGTCGGCCCAGGGGACCGGAATGGGTGCCGAGGACGAGCCGGCTCCCGATCCGCGTCGGGCCCCTGGGACTGGAGATCCGGACTTACGCCGGGCCGCCGACCTTCCTCCTGAGCGATCCCGTCCTGCAGTTCCCGGCTCCAGTCGCGCATCAGCGCACGGACATGAGCGACCCGCTCGGCGCCGACTCCGTAGCGCAGGAACTGGTCGTCGTCGAACCGGTCGACTGCTGCGAGCGCCTCGGCGAACCAGCCACGGCTGAAGCCGGCGTCGGCTGAAGCGGCCAGGTCGATCAGGGCCTCTCGGCTGAATCTGCCGCTGTCCAGGATCCCCGCCAGATCGAGGTAGTCCCGGGCGTACCCCCGGCTGAAGACTGCGGCCACCTTGGTGGCTACCGCGTCAGTTTCAGCGAGAACGGGGCCGACGGACAGCCGTACCGGTTCCTCTTTGCGGTAGTCACCGGCGAGGTCCACAGAGCCCGCCTGGCCCGTGGCGGGATCGGAAACCTCCAGGCGGGCGAAGGTGTCCGCCTGGCGGACGATATTCACTTCCAGTTGTTGCTGTCGGTAGGCCTCCGCCACGGCGGCTACGGCCTGGTTGAACCGCTCTGGGTCCTGGTTGTTGGTGAACATGTCGACGTCCTCGCTGAGCCGGTCAACGAGGTGGTGAGCCTGGAGGGCGTAACCGCCGGCGAGGGCGAACCCGTAATCGCCGAGGACGCCGAGGCCGACCCGGACCAGGCGATCCTGGAAGTCGTCCATGAGCTACGCCGCGTGGGCGAGCTCGGGGAAGCGCTGTTCCCACGACTCCCGTACACGCCGCGGCAGCCAGAGGCGAGGCCACACGCCGGCGAGGATCTCACCGTTGACGTACCGACCCAGTTCCTCAGTTGTGGAGGCCTCTTGGAGGACGAACTCGTAGACGACCCGACGATCGGCATCGTGTCCCATGTCGTAGACCCGCTTCGGGCCCCAATCGATGGTGATCGGCAGCTCGATCCTGCCGGACGTGGGGCCGGTCAGATCGGCCAGCCGGGCCGGCGGGTCCGGGTAGGGACGATGGTCGCCGTAATGGCGCCTGGAGGTCGCGGCCGGGTCGGTGCTGGCCATGCCTCCAGTGTGCCGGATCACAACGACGGTTTCCGTCCTATTCATCCCCGTTGGCGGGCGGCAGCCCGGGCAAGATCGCGCACGGATCGCGCACGCCGGGCTTCCGATCTCTCTGCCGGCCACCGCCCACCTGCCCAAAAAGGGCCCCTGATGAGCACCCCCAACGGGATTCGAACCCGTGCTGCCGCCTTGAAAGGGCGGTGTCCTAGGCCGCTAGACGATGGGGGCGGGACAGACAAGCGTAGCTGGCCGGCGAGGGCTTCGCCGCCAGCTCGCTGAGGTTAACGCACTTAGAGCGAAGGCCTCCTTGTGGCCCACGGAGCTGCCTGCTCGAGTTGCGCTGCCACCTGGATGAGAAGGTCCTCTCGGCCGTAGGCGGCGACCAGCTGAACTCCTACTGGCAGTCCCGTGGGGCTGACATGAAGGGGGAGGGATATAGCCGGCTGCCCTGTGACGTTGAACTGCGGGGTGAACGGAACCAGTTCCGCTACGGCGCGCTGACCCGACATCGGGTCGTCCTGTGGCGGATCAAGCTCTCCTACTTTGGGAGGAAGCCCACCTAGTGTAGGAGTTAGCAGCAGGTCGTGATCGGCCCAGAATGCGCCCACCTGCCTTGTCAGCGAAACGCCAGCGTCGAGAGCGCCGGCGTACTGCAACGCAGTGAACGAGGCAGCGGCCTGGGACATGGCCCACGTCAGGGGCTCCACATCCTGGCTGGTAAGCTCCCGGCCAAGCTGGCGAGAGACGCTGTCCATCGACATCTTCGCTTTCACCGCCCAGCGGACCATGAACCTCCTTGCCATTTCGGGATCAACTTGGGGAGCCTCGTGGCCGACGTGGTGGCCGAGGCTTTCCAGTAGGGCCGCCGCAGCTTGGACCGCGGCGACGCAGTCCGGGTGGACCGGAGCCGAGGGATTCGTGTCGGCCATGCCGATGCGAAGACCTTTCGGTTGCACGCGAAGCTCGTCCAGGTAGCTTCGCAGAGGGGGAGGGGCTATCACCACGTCTCCTAGGCCGGGCCCCTGGCCGACGTCAAGCAGAGCTGCGGTGTCCCTGACCGAGCGGCACACAACGTGCTGAACCGACAGGTCGCTTTCGTCCCGCCAAGGTCCGAGCGTCATACGTCCCCGGGAGGGCTTGAGCCCGACCAGTCCGCACATGCTCGACGGGATCCGTATCGACCCGCCGCCGTCGCTGGCGTGGGCTACGGCGACCATACCTGCTGCGACAGCAGCTGCGCTGCCTCCACTCGAACCCCCGGGTGAGCGTGTAAGGTCGTAGGGGTTGCGCGTCGGCCCGTAGGCGTGGGGCTCAGTTATCGGCAAGATGCCGAATTCGGGCGTGTTGGTCCTCCCGAGGAAAGCGAAGCCCGCCCGGCGGTACCTGGCCACTAACCAGCTGTCAGCTGAGGCCGTCCAGCCAGCGGCTTTCAAAGCGGCGTTGCCTTGGTGGGCCGGGTCGCCGGCTGACTCCGCGTTCAGGTCTTTGATCAAGAACGGGACGCCGTGGAAAGGCCCTGGCGCCAGCCCCGCGTCGATCTCGGAGAGCGCCTTTTCGAATCGCCGGTGTATCACAGCGTTGACCCGATCGTCCACGGCCTCGACACGGGCTATCGCAGCTTCGGCCAGTTCCCTAGGGCTCACCTGCTTGTCGGCTATCAACTTTGCCTGCGCTGTGGCATCAAGCCACAACAGCTCCTGCATGTCGGCGGTCATGGTGATCATGCTATGCGGACAGAAGTCGGGGTGCTCCTTCCTGGCTAACCGGTGACGCTATAGGTCAGCTCTTGAGATCCCACACGGTTCCGCCGGGAGTGTCTCTCACTTCTATCCCGTTAGCGCTGAGCGCTTCTCGAACGCGGTCGGCGTCGGCGTAACGGCGGTCGGCCCGTGCTGCGCCTCGTTCGGCGAGCAGCGCCTCGACGAGTCCTCCAAGGACCTCGCGAGGATCCCTTGCCCCGGTTCTGGCGAGGTCGCCGAGCCGGACGACCATACGCCTGATCGCCTCCCGGGCGCGGTCGGGAGAATCGGACTGGATAGTGTCCGACGCCCACGATTCAAGCGTGTCGTCGAGCTCGAGTACCGCCCGGACCGCTCCGTCGACGTTGCGGGAGCGGATGGACGAGTCGAACTCGACTTCGAGGCGGCGTGTCTCAGCGCCGAGAATGTCGCCCTGTGGGTGCCCGTCCGGCGGGTTGGCGCCTGTGTGGGCCAGCTCGGCGTCACGGCCGGCTCCCGCCTCGGCGGTCGTGCCGTCAACAGCTGTCGAGGTGGCGGCCGTTGCAGGGTTCAGACGCTCGGCAAGAGTAACCATGTCGTCGATGTCTATTACCGTCCCTGCGCTAAGGACATGAGACATGCCGGCTCGACGGATTGTGACAGTCCCGTTGCCGACGATCGTAGCGTTGCCGGCCTCGAGGTCAAAGACGCAGCACGTGTGCTCGTCGACGCCGAGGACCCATCCACCAGGCCCCATCTGGGATTCCAGGAGACTCAGACGGCTCTCTCCGAGGTAGCAGAAGCGGGTGTCGTGATTGCCACCTTCGGAATTGTCGAAATGAGGAATGACAGCTACTTCAGGTCCCAAGAAGTCCAAGAGGTTTAGCCCGTCGAGCCAGACTGGCTCCAGTCCCACTTTATAGATCTCATACACCGGGACCGTGTACCGGCCGAGGGTCAAAGCTGCCGCACTCGCGAAGACGACGGCCCCGCCTCGTGCGAGCTTGTCGGCCAACAGGCCAGGAAGATCCGTTTGTTGCCATTGGCGAAGGGCGTAAGTGGGGCTTCCGGGCCCGGCGAACACCCATCTGGCGGTCGCCACACGTGCGAGGGATCCCTGGATGTGGATCGGGTCGTCGCTTCTAGCGTCGCGCAGCTCGGCTACGTCCACCCGGCGGCCGAGGCTCGTCGCAAAGTAGTCGACGGCCCGAGACGAGATGTCGGCGGCATTCATCTGGAAGCCGTAAGGGGTGTCAAGTATTACAGCGTCGAGGGGGTCTGCGCCGAGGGAATCGAAGACCATCCGATGCGCCTTGACCATCGTCGGTGCAGTCTCGCCGGAACCCATGATTGCTAGGGTGCGCGTCACGATGCGCAGTCCTCGTTGCCGGTCCGGGCCATCCAGTCCGGTTCGGCCGATGGCAGGTGAACGCCGGGGGTCTTTGGGGGGCGAGAACTAGGACGGTCCGGGGTGTTGTGTATCAAATCTCCTACCAGCGCGGGATGCTGGGCGTGAAGGTCGTGATCTCCGCGCAACCACTTGACGTCGCAGTTGGCGATGGCGGATCCAGCGGCTTCGACCTCTTGGCGCTTACCAGGCATCCAGCGTGCGTTGGAGGCGTCGTCGGCGGCTATCACAGTTGTCGGGCAGCTGATCTTCGAGTACAACTCGGACGGCCGGTGCCCCCAGAGGTGGCGCAGGATCTGAAGGTGGTGCTCCAAACTCAACCAGGGACGGATGGTCCCGTCACCCTGGATCTCCATGTTTTTCAGTGTCCCGGCGATACCGGACTCCGGCCAGTCAGGGTGATGGGAGCGGACCATCTTTTCGAACTCGCCGAACGGCACCCCCCGAAGGTCTGGTGGCGTCAGAGCCGCCTTGCAGGTCGGCCAGTCGGCGAAACGACTGGAAAGCTCGATCGTCCCGCCGTCGACTAAAACCAACCCTCCTGCGCAGCCGGCATGGCGCGCGGTGAAGTCGAGAACAACGTTAGCCCCCCAACTTTGCCCGGCTATGACGGGTGCCCTGTCAGTCCACGATAGGTGGTCGATGACCCCAAGCAGGTCTGCCCCGATGGTCTCGAAGTCGTAGCCCCCTTCAGGTTTGGACGAGTGCCCATGGCCGCGGAGGTCCACGGCAGCGACTGGATGGTCCAAACCGGCTAGGAAGTCCCCGACTCCGCACCATAGGCACGCGTTCGAAGCGAGGCCGTGAACCAAAAGGGCAGGGCGCGCGTTGCCTCGCAGGTTCCACGTGAGCACGGAAAGCCCCACGCCGTCTTCGACTTGGACGGTCGTGCGCTCGGTACGTTGGTCGGTCATATATACAAGTTTGGCGGCAATCGCGATGTTGTCGGCGAGACCTCAGGGCCCGAGCCCTTGGGAAGGCCCCAAGGGCCTACTTGTGCGATAGGGCTTCCACCGATTCTTCGAGCAGGAAACTCAGCCACAGATACGCCGACTCTTCCGGGGTCTCCGGCTTGCGAGGAGGGTCGTCCTCTTGGACGTCAAGGTAGGTTCCCAGGACCAGCCGCATCGAGTTGACCGCCTTGACCCATGCGAGCATCTGTCCTTCGTCCAGGCTTTTGCCTGCGAGCGATGCGATAACCGTACGGCACTCGTCGCGGTGCCGTTCGACCAGGTCGTCCTGCATGAGCCTTCGGTACTCCTCCTGGCGTTCGAGGTCTGTTTGTTGGCTGTATGCAGGCGGGAACAGCCGGTGCATCACAGGAGCGCCAGGGTCGTCTAGCAGTGCGAGTAGTTGAGACATCAGTTCGCCGAGAACGTTGCGCAGACCGTCGTCGAGAGCGATCCGGTACGTTGCTGTCTTAGCGTCCCATTTGAACGTCCGGGACGAGAAGCGCGGGATCAGTTGTCGTGCTCCATTGTCGCCCACAGGCCATGCTCATGCAGACGGAAGACGTCCATCTCCGCCTTCTCCCGGGGGCCGTGGGACACGACTGCCTTGCCCTTGTGGTGGACATCGAGCATCAGTTTCTCGGCTCGCTCCTTGCTGTAGCCGAAAAGCTTCTGGAGCACGAACGTCACGTAGGACATCAGATTAACCGGGTCGTTCCAAACTATGACCTTCCACGGAAGGCTGGTTCCTGTCAGAGAGTCAGTCTCTACGATCCCGACGGGGGCCGAGGACGCAGCTTTGAAGCCGTATGTCACGATCGGACCTTCTCCCGTTGGGTGGGAGGAAGCTCGGACATTGGGCTCAAGTCAGATGCGGGATGGGCCCACAGGCCCATGTAGTACTGGACCGCTGCAATAACCAGGAGGCTGGCGCCCGCTACGTGGAGGGCTACGATGCCGACGGGGTCGCCGCTGAAGTACTGCGTATACCCGATAGCTGCCTGCGCTCCAAGAGCAAGCAGCATCATGAGGCCTCGCTTCATCACCGGCCTAGGAGCACCGCTTCGCGACAGCGACCACAACATGGCGAGGGTGATCGCCAGGAACACCTCCGCCGACGAACCGTGAAGTTGGGCGACCGCATGCAGGGAGAAAGGGTAGCGGGGGGTTCCTGGGGCTCCCCCGTGAGGTCCGGTAGAGGTTACGACAGTTCCGAGGGTTGCCACTACGGCCAAAGCGACCATAGCGAGGCGTGCAAGTGCGATCTGGCTCCTCCCAACCATGGGCCGCGCCGGCCCGGCGTTGTCGGGGAGCTTCGCGCGTTGGTGGAGCGCTACGGCCACGGCGAGAAAGACCAGTCCGACCAAGAAGTGGATGCTGACTACTACTGGGTCGAGCTTGGTGAGGACGACAATTCCTCCGATGACGACCTCGGCTGCCAGCCCCAGAACCATTGCGGCCGATAGCCAGGTCAGGTCACGGCGGCGGGGTCGTCGTAGCAGGGCGGCCGCGAGCATCCCTATCGAGGCGACCGAAACGGCAGCGTTGATGAGCCGGTTGGCGAACTCCACCCACGCGTGGAAGCGGAGGGGAGCGACGATGCTCGTCTTGGTGCAGTCAGGCCACGTAGAACACCCGAGCCCCGAGCCGGTCAGCCGGACGGCCGCCCCGGAGACGATCGTGAGTGTCAGAGCGCAAACCGCCAAGAAAGCCATCAGCCTGAAAGCCTCAGGGGAAACGCCGCGGCGCGGGAAGCGGGCGGCTGGAGGGTTCATCGCCTCCAATGCTAGAACGGGCGAGAAGCAAAAGACCAACGCCCTCACTTTGTCTTTTGACTCCGACCTGCCGTAGGGTGGGTGAGATGTCCGCGGTCGTATCGGCAACTCTTGGTGTTTCTGCGGCTAGCCGTGTTAGAGGTTTCGTGGCTCTGACCAAGCCGCGGATCATCGAGCTTCTGCTGGTCACGACGATTCCCACGATGTTCGTCGCTGAAAGAGGCCTTCCCAGAATAACCTTAATGCTCTCAACTTTAGTCGGAGGGACCCTGGCGGCGGGAGGGGCTAACGCCATAAACATGGTGGTTGACCGGGACATCGACGCCGTGATGAAGCGGACCCGCAGCAGGCCCCTCGTCACCGGCGTCATAACACCCGCCCAGGCGATGGTGTTTGCTCTCGGTTTGGAAGTTGCCGCCTTCGCCGAGTTGTGGGCCACGGTCAACCTCCTCTCGGCCGTTCTGGCCGTAAGCGCCACGGCGTTTTACGTGTTCGTTTACACGATGTGGCTGAAGCGGACCTCCAGGCAGAACATCGTCATAGGTGGTGCCGCAGGAGCCGTTCCGGTGTTGGTCGGCTGGGCTGCGGTCCGTGGAAACCTGGGTCTTGCGCCCATCGTGCTCTTCGTGCTGATGTTCCTCTGGACCCCTCCGCACTTCTGGGCGTTGGCTATCCGCTACCGGGAGGACTACCGCTCGGTGGACGTTCCGATGCTCCCGGTGGTCACGTCGATGCGAAAGACTGCTGGTCAGATCCTTGTCTATACGATCCTCGTTGTAGCGGCATCCGGTGCTTTCGGCGTGGCTGCGAGCCTGGGGGCTGTCTATTGGGCTGCCGCCGCTGCCTTCGGAGCGGTATTCGTCTACTTCGCCTTCGGCCTGTGGCGAACGCCGAGCGACGAGAAGGCGATGAGGCTTTTCCACTGGTCGATCAGCTACGTCACGTTGCTCTTCGTGGCGATGGCCGTCGACGCGTTGGTCTTCCGCTAATCGCAACCAGTCGCCGCTCTTGAGGCGCAGTTCGGGCCCGCCGGACAAGCCGGTCTGGCTTAGTGCGCCCTACTCAAGTCGGCTACTCCCAGCGGAAGGTTCTAGAGGCTAGCGCTGGGGCCAACAGAGCCCACGTCGAGAGGACGATCCAAGCCCCCCAGCTCTGCGACGAGCCAGCGGTCAGGCTTGCGTGCAGCACCTGAGACAGGGCGCCGGCGGGAAGGCCGTCAGCTATGTAGCGCAGAGCTGACGGTAGCTGGGAGAGAGGAAAGAGCATTCCGCCGAGCAAGAGCAAAAGGATGTACAGGCCGTTAGCAGCAGCGAGGGTCACTTCGCCTCTGAGGGAACCAGCCATCAGCAGACCTAGCCCTGCGAATGCGGCGGTCCCGGCGACCACGGCGACGACGCCCAGAGCTATGTTCCCGGCGGGCCTCCACCCGAAGGCGAGGGCGATGCCCGACAGCACGATCAGCTGGAACACTTCCACGGCGGCCGTGGCGGTGATCTTGGCGGCTAGGAGCTTCGGTCTGCCAAGCGGTGTAGCCCCGAGACGTTTCAGCACTCCGTACTGGCGTTCGAACCCGGTGGCGATACCCAAGCTGACCATCGACGACGACATGACCGCCAAGGCGAGAACGCCCGGGGCGAGAAAGTCGACGGGATGGAGGATTCCCCCAGGCAAGGGCAGAACCTTGACCGCCGAGAAGAAGACGAGTAGACCGACCGGGATGGCCAAGTTGAGAAGGACGGCGTCTCCCCTGCGTAAGGTTGATCGCAGTTCGGCGGCTGTCTGCGCTCGCCATGCTCTAGGACGGCTCTGCGCGAGGCGGTGAAACGCCGTCCTGCGCCCGCTGTCCGGTCTCACTGGTCGACCTCGCGATCTTCAGTGCCGCCTGTCACATCCAAGAACACGTCCTCGAGGCTCGCACCGACCCGCAGACCTCCCAGAGGCACGCCCTGATCTACCAACCATGAGGTCACGGCTCCTACGAGGTCTCCTGGACCTTTGGGCGCCGTGACGTGGCTGGCTGACACGGTATAAGCCCCGGGCCCCGTTTCTCGGACTTCCGCCGAGATGTGAAGGGCCAGGCTTTCCGTGTCGATGCCCATCGGGGTGTTGAAATGGATCTGACCTGACCGGGGTGACCGACTCACGAGCTCCGACGGGCTGCCCAACTCCACCAACCGGCCACTGTCCAGGATGGCTATCCGGTCGGCGATCTTGTCCGCTTCGTCTAGTTCGTGGGTGGTTACTAATACGGCTGCCCCGTCGTGGCGAAGGGCTGACACTTTCTCCCTGATCACGAGGCGACCGCGAGGGTCGACCCCGGCAGTCGGCTCGTCGAGGAAGGCTACAGCGGGCCGTCCCACGAGAGCCAACGCGAGTGATACCCGCTGCTGCTCTCCTCCTGAGAGGCGCCGCCAGGGGGTCCTGGCAACTCCGGCTAGGTCCAGGTCCTCGATTAGACCATCGACGTCTAATGGATTGTCGTAGAAAGCGCTGAAGAGCTGCAAGGCTTCCCTGGCGCCCATGCCCGGATACACACCGCCCTTCTGGAGCATCACGCCTATCTTGGACGCCAAGGCACGGTGCTCGCTGCGCTTCGAAGGGTCTAGGCCTAGGACCCTGACTCGTCCCTGGGTCGGCCTGCGGTAACCCTCAAGAGTCTCGACCGTCGACGTTTTCCCTGCACCGTTACGCCCGAGGAGGGCGACGACTTCTCCGGCGGCTACCCTTAAGTCCAGTGAGGCCACGGCGACTTTATCCCCGTAGCAGACTTTCAGGTTTTCCACTTCTACCGCTGACTCTTGATATCTCACTGCGGCCGTCAACATATCGTGTTGGTCGTTGCGAGCAGCGCCAATGACCGTGTTCATGGAGGATATGTGATCGAGGCCAGAAATCTGACTAAGGCCTACGGGTCCACTTTGGCGGTTGACGATCTCAGCTTCGACGTGCAGCCGGGCAGCGTTACGGGGTTCCTCGGGCCTAACGGTGCCGGTAAGACGACGACGATGCGGATGATAGTTGGTCTCGACCGTCCGACCAGCGGCTCGGTCACGATAGACGGGCGCACCTACAGGGACCTGCCTGTGCCGCTTCAAGAGGTCGGTGCTCTGCTGGACGCCAAGGCCTTTAACGGCGGACGATCCGGTTACAACCACCTTCTCTGCCTCGCCCAGGCCAACGGGATCCCTAAACGGCGCGTGGACGAGGTCCTCGCTATCGTGGGTATGGAGTCCGCCGCAAAGCGGCGAGCCAAGGCTTTCTCGTTGGGAATGGGTCAGAGGTTGGGTATAGCAGCGGCGTTGCTCGGTGACCCGCAGATCCTCATCTTCGACGAGCCGGTGAACGGGCTCGACCCCGAAGGTATCGCCTGGGTCCGCCGCTTGATGAGAGATTTGGCATCAGTGGGCAGGACCGTGTTCGTCTCGAGCCATCTCATGAGCGAGATGGCGTTGACCGCCGACCACGTCATAGTGATCGGCCGCGGACGTCTAATCCGTGACGAGTCTATGTCCAGCTTCATCGATTCAAGCTCCACGCGCTCTGTCTTGGTCCGGTCGCCGGAGGCAGCCCGCCTTGGTGCGCTAGTGCGTGATGCCGGGGCGACCGTACGATCCGACGACAGCGGAGCGTTGGCGCTTGTAGGTATCGAAGCAGCCCGTGTCGGTGAGATCGCTGCCGCGGCGGGGATCGTTCTGCACGAACTGGCCCCTCAACGGGCGTCTCTCGAGGAGGCCTTTATGGAATTGACCAGCGACAGCGTCGAGTTCCACGCTTCGGACTCTGCGGACCCTGTCTCGGTCAGTAGCGAGAAAGGCACAATATGACAGAAACAGCAGTTCCAGGAGGGGCGATGCTGGGGCCCTCTGGGGCGAGCCAGACCGGGATTGGTGGGAACAGCCTCGCGTTGCGTCCTTACCGTTTTAGGAACGTGGTGGTGTCCGAGTGGACCAAGCTGCGAACGGTGAGGTCAACCTTTTGGACCCTGTTCGTAGGGGCGATCCTCGGGATCGGGCTCTCCGCCCTCATCTCGGGGGTGTCCGCCAGCCACTACTACAGCGACGTCGTTATACGGGCCACGTGGGACCCTGTAGGCAGGAGCATACGACCGCTCCTGCTGGCGCAGCTTGCCTTCGCCGTCCTCGGGGTTCTCACCGTTACAGCCGAGTACTCGACTGGAATGATCCGCACTAGCTTGGCCGCAGTGCCGAGGCGCTCGATGATGATGACAGCGAAGATGGCCGTCTCAGGGATAGCAACGCTGCTAGTCGGCGAAGTCGTGGCCTTCGCGTCGTTCCTGGTCGGGCAGGCGCTTATCCACTCGGTGCAGCCGACCGCTCCCTACGCCACCCTCGGCCAGCACAACGTACTTCGAGTTGTGATCGGGGCGGGCTTGTATCTGGCTTTAGTAGGCCTTCTGGCAAGTGGTTTCGCCGTTCTTTTGCGTCACGCTGCGGCTGGCATCGCAGTTATCGTAGCGATGCTCTTCATCGTTCCTGGCTTGGCTGCCGCCCTGCCGTCATCGTGGTCGCAACCGATCGAAGAGTACTGGCCGACCAACGCCGGTACCGAGGTCTACTCGTTGAGCCACGGCTCCCACGCTCTGAGCGCGTGGACAGGACTGGGGGAAATGGCTATCTTCACGGTGGCGGTGGTCGCGGTCGCTTTCTACGTATTGGAACGGCGGGATGCCTGAATGGACCCTTTGGCTGAGATCTGGGTAATGCGCCATGGCCAGACCGAGTGGAGCCGTGACCTCCGCCACACCGGTCGGACGGATGTCGACCTGACGCCGAAGGGCGAGATCGAGGCCGCGTCACTAGCAGGATTGCTCGGCGAGGTTAGTCCGGGCTGGGTTTTCGTGAGCCCGATGACTAGGGCCCGGCGTACTGCGGAGCTGGCTGGTCTAGTCCCATACAAAGTCGACGAGGACCTGCGCGAATGGGACTACGGGGACTTCGAGGGTCTCACGACCGTGGAGATCAGCCGCCAGTTTCCCGGGTGGTCGATTTGGGACGGACCTTGGCCGGGCGGGGAGACCGCCGACGACGTGGCAGCGCGGGCCGACCGGTTCATTGCCATGGTCCGCTCTGGCTGTGCGGGCAGTGTGGCAGTGGTCGGCCACGGGCACTTTGGTCGCGTGCTCGCTGCCCGCTGGGTAGGGGCCATGCCGAACGTTGGGCGCTGGCTTGAGTTCGATACGGCGGCTTGGTCGAAGCTGGGGTGGGACCGTGGCGTCCCAACGCTGACCCACTGGAACGTGCCTGTCGGGCAGGCAGACCCCCAGTTGTGACGGATACTGGAGGTGGGGGTCCTCACGGTCGAAGCGGTGAATCGCCTGAAGTCCCTTCCTGCTACGCGCACCCCGACATGGCTGCCGGCGCCGTCTGCCGGCGCTGCGGTCGACCGATCTGCCCCAACTGCATGAGAGAGGCCCCAGTCGGCTGGCAGTGCCCCTCTTGCGTGCGCGAAGGTGCACGGATATCTCCCAGCGTTCGTTGGCAGCCGCGCCGGCGCGGCACTCTTGGTGCGACAAAGATCACCCCGCTCGTCGTCGCCGTGATCATTGTAAACGCCGTCGTATACGGCTACGAGGCCGGTCATCCGGCATTCGAGGAGAGGTTCTGGCTGGTACCTTTCGAGGTTCACTACATGGGGCGCTGGTATCAGCTGATCACGTCGGCCTTCCTTCACGCGAGCGTAGAGCACATAGCGCTCAACATGATTACTCTCGCTATCGTCGGACCGCCGGTGGAGGTTGCGATAGGGCGACTGCGTTTCGGAGTCGTGTACCTTCTGGCCGCATTCGGAGGAGGCGTCGCTTTTTACCTGATGGCGCCCGTCAACGAGGCGGGACTCGGCGCGTCGGGGGCGATCTTCGGGGTGATGGGTGCCTACTACGTGCTGGCCCGGAACCGGGGTTGGGAAACACAGACCATCACGGTTCTCCTCGTGATCAACCTCGTTTTCTCCTTCTCCGTCCCTGGCATA
Source organism: Acidimicrobiaceae bacterium (assembly GCA_027391075.1). Classification (GTDB taxonomy): domain Bacteria; phylum Actinomycetota; class Acidimicrobiia; order Acidimicrobiales; family Palsa-688; genus JAJZAM01. The sequence continues at coordinate 105,096 of DAHYHI010000096.1, forward strand.
GCATGGCAAGCGCATCTCGGCGGGATCATCGTCGGCGCTGCCACCTGCGCTGGTCTGCTCGCTCGCGGCGGACGCCCTACAGGCATCGGGCCGAGTGGGGTGGCGGTGACCTTGCAGGCTCTTATCGTCTTAGTTGTTGGCGTGGCCGCTTTGTCGACACTTTCATTGCTGCCCCCCGGTCACGTTCATTTGTGACCCCAGCGGGTCGCCGCCGTGACAGGCGGCTGCGGCTATGTTGTCGCCGGACGGAGGGGCCAAGAAGCCGGGCAGCCTAGACTGATGTCCATCATGGAACGAGGCGTTGTGATCGTCGGAGCCGGCCTCGCCGGTCTGGCAGCGGCTCGCTACCTTGTGGAGGCCGGACGCCGCGTGACGGTCGTCGAGGCCTCCGACGCTGTCGGGGGCCGTGTGCGCACTGACGTGGTCGAGGGGTTCCGCCTCGATCGAGGTTTCCAAGTAATGAACACCGCCTACCCCGAGGCTAGGAAAGTCCTCGACTTCGACGCGCTCCGTCTGAGGCGTTTCGACAAGGGCGCGTTAATACGTTTCGACGGGGGCGATCATCGGATCGGCGACCCTATTCGCGACTGGCGTCACCTTCCCGAACTGAGGAAAAGTGGCCTGCTCGGCCTGAGCGATCTCCTAGCTATCGCGAAGTTGTCGGCCTCTTGTGGTGTCGTACCTGTGGCGTCGCAAATCGGATCGCCTGACATGACCAGCGCCGAACTGCTCTGCCGAGCTGGTATCAGTTCCCAGGCGCGAGACAGGTTCCTCGGCCCTTTCCTTTCGGGAGTGCTGCTGGACCCGAAGCTTGAAACTTCAAGTAGATACCTGAGGCTTGTCTGGCGGTCGTTCGTGCTCGGGTCGATCTCCGTTCCAGAAACTGGAATGCAGGCAATACCGGAACAGCTCGCAGCGCGCCTTCCCCCGGGATCTCTACGTCTCAGAGCTATCGTCACGTCGGTGGACGCTCGTGGGGTCGTCTTGGCCGGAGGAGAGCGCTTGGACGCCGAGTCGGTAATCGTGGCCACCGACGCGCTGGCAGGGAACCGGCTTCTCGGGCGCCTGGACTCGACGAAATGGCGGGGCGTGACCACCTTCTACCACTGGCTCGACGCGCCGTCGGAGAGGTCACGTCCGCCGGCCTCGGTTTGGGGTCGCGCTTCGGCCAAGGCTGGCATCGGCAACGCTGGCCGACCGTCGAAGGCACTCGAAGCGGTGCTCCGACTCGACGCTGAGCACCCTGAGCTGATCGCCAACACAGTGCCCATCAGCTCGGTGTCACCTCTGTACGCGCCGCCAGGAAAAGTCCTGATCTCGACGAGTGTGGTAGGTGACAGGCGGGGAGAGCCCGGCTTGGAGGAGCGGGTTCGGCATCGGCTAGCAGAACTCTACGGGCTGAGCATAAACGCTATTCACTTCCTGCGGGCCTACAGCGTCGACCGGGCGCAGCCGGCTGCTGTCGCCCCGTTCGGACTGCGTAAACCTGTGAAGATCGAGTCCGGGCTCTACGTCTGTGGGGACTGGCGTGACACCCCTTCGATACAGGGTGCTCTTGTATCGGGACGGCGCGCTGCGCGTGCTGTGTTAGAACGTCGCTAGTCGGAATCGAAGGGCCGCTCATTTACGTCAGCTGTCGCGGTCACAAGGTCGACACCAAACCGGAAGCTGCGCGCAGGCGATCGACGGTCTTGGCGATCGCTATGGTCGACGAAAGCGGGTGGTGGGCTGGCCTCGAACCAGCAACTATTGACGCGAACTCTTCTACCATCGGAAGGTAAATCTCGCCTCCGCCGGTGTAACGATCCTCGGCTGTCCCGTGGGCGTCGCTCCACTGGTACCGGGACTGGTCCCAACCGGGCGTGAAGGCTCGCTCTGCGCTAAGAGAAGCGTGTGAGCCTACGAGCTCCAGGCGTTGGCGTTCGGCTCCCTGGAAGGAGCACTCGAAGCTTGCTAGCAGTCCGTTTTCGAAGCGCATCAACCCGGCGAAGGTCGTATCGACGCCCCTTGCGGTCGGCTCTGGTTTTGTCCCGGGAGCCAGCACGGCGGTTGCGGAAACGGCGACCGGTTCGCCCCCGCCGAAAGCTAAAAGCGGAGCGATGCAGTAGATACCCAGATCGTAGAGGACTCCTCCTCCCATCGAAGGGTCCCATCGGTGATTTCCTGGGCGCCCGAGAGTTCCTGCGAAGACGCTGTGAGCTAAGCGGGGCTCCCCGAGCTCCGCGCCGGCGATGACAGTCGAAATGGCCTGGCTTCGGGGATGGTAGGGGGTCATGTAGGCCTCTAGAAGCACCCGGCCTGACTGGGCGGCCACCTCTGCCATAGCAACGGCATCCGACGCGCTAAGTGCGAGGGGCTTTTCGCAGAGCACGTGCTTTCCTGCGCAGAGGCAGGCTTGGACCCATTCCAGGTGCATAGAGTTGGGCAGTGGGATGTATACGGCTTCCACGCGGGGGTCGGCGAGGAGGTCCCCGTAAGCGCCATACCAGGTCACCTCGGTTTGCAAGCCGGGTACGTCTAGCGTGTCAGGCTTCGAACTGATACTGGCAACCGCAACGACGTCGGCGGTCTCGGATGCCACAAGAGCGGGTATCACAGCCTGTCTTGCGATCATCGCGGTTGGAGCCAGAACGCCCCACCTGAGCGCCCTTGACGTCTTAGGCGAGCGCTGGGGGAAGCCAGAGTCTTCTGGGTCGTGCATCCGAGGAGGATAGCCGCGGACCTGGTAGCTGGCGGGCCAAGCTCAGGTGGACGTCCACAGACAGCTAACAGCCAGTGTTTCCGTGTGGCTGACGTCACCCTTCCAAGTGGAACGAGGGCGTCCGCTTATGGCCTATAGTGATTTCCGGAGGTTAAACCTCCACTTGTCGGGTTCTCTGACGCTGAGGCCCGGCTAGCACAGTGGGACCTCGCAAAGAGAAGGGAAAGTGATCAAGTGGCACAGGATGCACTCCAAGACACGAGTGGAGCCCCTGATCGGAGCCCATCCTCTCTCGACCGTCGCATGTCCCATCCCAACCACCGCTGGTTCGTTCTAGCTGTCCTCGCACTGGCGCAACTCATGGTCGTCCTCGACGCAACCGTCGTTACCATCGCCTTGCCGTCGGCCCAGAAGGCGCTCCACTTCTCGACGGCTGACCGCCAGTGGGTGGTAACTGCGTACTCACTTGCCTTTGGCAGTTTGCTTCTGCTGGGAGGACGGCTGTCGGACCTTCTTGGCCGTAAGCGGATGTTCGTTTTCGGGCTGATTGGGTTCGCCACGGCTTCGGCCTTGGGGGGTGCATCGACAGGGTTTTTCATGCTGGCGTCAGCCCGGGCTCTCCAGGGTGCCTTTGGGGCCATGCTCGCGCCTGCGGCGCTGTCGCTCGTGACGACGACGTTCAGCGAGCCGAGGGACCGGGGCAAGGCTTTCGGCATATACGGAGCAGTGGCTGGCGCCGGGGGGGCCGTGGGATTGCTGCTTGGCGGGGCGCTCACGGAGTACCTAGACTGGCGCTGGTCGCTCTACATAAACGACGTTCTGGGAGTTGTCGCGGTCGCTGCGGCCTTGATGCTCCTGCCTCCGTCCGCCCCCGAGCGCGGCGTGAAACTTGACTGGCCTGGTGTCATTTCGGTGGTCAGCGGGTTGGTCGGCATCGTCTACGGGCTATCCGAGGCCGACACGTCTGGTTGGTCGAGCCCGGTGACCCTGGCCTTCCTCCTGGCGGGCGCAGCTCTCCTCGGCGTTTTCGTCATGGTGGAGCGGCGGGCGGAGCACCCGCTTTTGCCGCTGAGAGTAGTCCTCGACCGCAATCGCGGGGCAGCTGACCTTGCCTTTTTAGTATCGGGTATCGGAACATTCGGGGTCTTCTTGTTCCTCACCTACTACGTGCAGTTGACCCTGCACTTCGCACCCTTTAAGGCCGGCCTCGCTTTCCTGCCGATGGTGGCGGTTCTCGTGGCCACGTCGGCCTACACGAACACGGTCATCTCGATGAAGGTAGGTCCGAGGTGGATCGTCGCTACCGGGATGGCGGCATCGGCCGCCGGCCTCGTAATCTTCGCCCAGTTGGACGTACACTCGACCTACCTTGCTGGTGTCGTGCCCGGCCTTCTCGTTACCGGTGTGGGCCTCGGCCTTGTATTCGGGACCTCGTTGAACGCCGCCACGTCCCGAGCGGCGGCACACGACGCAGGGGTGGCGTCTGCACTCGTGAACGTCGGCCAGCAGGTGGGGGGTTCGATCGGAACCGCCCTGCTTAACACACTTGCCGCGAGTGCGATCAGCTCCTATGTGGCCTCCCACGGTGCTTCTAGCATGGCTGTGGCGGTGACGAAGGGAGAGGACCTCGCTTTTTGGGTGGGGGCCGGTATCTTTGCTCTCGGGGCGCTCGTGTCGGCTCTTCTTTTCCAGTCGGGTCGCCTACAGGCATCCCCAGGCGGCGAGGCTTTCGCGGTCGGTGCCTGACATGGAAGAGCCTCGACGCTCGGAGCATCGTCCGCTGCGCAAAGACGCCCGGGAGAACCGTCGGAAGATCCTTGACGCGGCCAGCGACGCCATGTCCGAGCTCGGGCTGAGCGTGCCAATGGAAGCTATCGCAGAGCGAGCAGGTGTCGGCGTCGGGACGCTCTACAGGCGGTTCCCCAGCCGGGCCGAATTGGTGGAAGCGCTCTTCGAGGACCGGATGGAATCGATAGTCGAAGACGCCGAGGCCAGCCTTGACTTCGAGGACGGCTGGGAGGGTTTTGCGTGGTTCCTAGAGCGGATCATCTCTCGCCAAACCCGTGACCGGGCCCTGGGAGAGCTCTTGATGGGCGACGCCGGAAGGGGCAGGGTTGCAGCGATACGAGACCGGCTGGGGCCTCTCGCAGACAAGATCGTGGAGCGGGCGAAGCAAGCCGGGCGGCTGCGCCCTGATTTCGACACGACCGACCTGGTGATGGTCCAGAAGATGGTCTGCGCCGCCGGCGCCGCTGCGGGCGACGTCAAACCGGCAGTTTGGCGGCGGTACCTTACGATCCTGCTGGACGGTCTAACGACGAGCCGCTCTGGACCGTCTCCTCAGGAGGTGGGGCCCTTGAGCGACGACGAACTCTACCGAACCATGCATTCGGCCCCCGGCCGCCGATGATCCGGGTTGGTGCGTCGGGTCTACGAGCTCAGAAGACCTCGCATCTCTATCACGGAGCCTCCCGTCTCTAGGGATCGTTGGGCTGCGTCGAGAACCGCTACGACGTTACGCGCAGCCTCCGGTTGCACCGCTAGGTCCTCTCCTAGAAGCAGGTGGTCAGCCAAGTTAGCGTGGAAGGGGAAACTCAGGGGCGGCGGCAGGGCGAGCCGGTGCTCGCCGAGACGGGCGGGTCCGTCGTAGGACACGAAGACCATTTCGGCTGGTGCTTCGGCGTGGTGGGCCTCGGAAGAGCGGTAGCCGATACCAGGTTCGATGTTTTCGAACACCACGGGCCTGTAGCTACCTACGAGGGTTCCTTTTGTACCCTGAAGGTACAACTTTGGACGGCGAACTGCCGCCACGTCGCTGTGCACGAACTCCGCCTCCCGCCCGTCCTCCCAGGACAGACGGACCCGGACCTGGTCTTCGTTGGTTACGTCGCGCCATACCCTTTTGTGGCCGGTGGCGCTGACCTTCAGGGGGTCATCGCCCATCAGCAGCAGGGTCCAGTCGAGGTAGTGGGCGCCCCAGTCGTAGATAGCGCCTCCCGATATCGAGCTTTCGGAGTGCCAAGCCCGGCAGGGATGATCGAAACCTCCGACGAAGGTCTCCATGTTGAAAAGCTCACCCAGGGCCCCTGACCCCAAAAGTGCCTTGGTCGCAAGGAAGTCCTGATCCCATCGGCGGTTCTGGTGCACTGTCAGTGCCACCCCGTGGGATCGGGCAACGTCGATCAGGCGATCGGCCTCTGCGGGAGTGAAACACATCGGCTTCTCGCAGACTACGTGCTTGCCTGCGCGCAGCAGCGTCTCGGCAAGATCGGCGTGGGTCGACGGCGGGGTAGCTATCACTACGACCGAGATGTCGGGGTCGCAGGCCAACTCGTTCAGCGCGGTGTACGTCGCCACTCCGGGGAACTGTTCGCTGGCCGCCTTCAGGCGATCAGCGGAGTTGTCACACACCGCGACGAACTCGAGGCCGTCGGTGGCGGTCGCTCCGAGCCCGTGATGTAGTCCCATACCTCCTAGCGGTCCGTAACCGACTACGGCCATTCCCACGGGAGAGGTGCGTCCGATGTTGCCGCCAGCCACCCGGGACACGAACCTCAGCAACTCTCCAGACCCGAGGAGGGCGTCGTAACCAAAGGAGCAGGTGATCACCCGCCCACCACGATGTGGCCGAGCCACGATGGCGGGCCGATCGAGATATGCCACGCTTACCGAGGCGAGGACGTCGCAGTCGGGCTGGGGATCCAGGTCCCTGAACTCTCCCCGGACTGCGATCTCCTGGGCGAGCCGGGCCGACCACGGGGCGGCCTGGGCGCTGAGCTTGACGAACCACTCGGACTTCGGGCGCAACTCACCCAGCGACCGGCAGGCCAACCCCGACACGATCCGAGGGTCGGAGCCAAGCGTGTCGCCCAAGACCACGAGCGTCGCTCCGGTCTTCACGACGGCATCGACCTCGGCGAACACTCTCTCGCTCATCAGCGTCGAATCCGATACGACGGCCATCACATTCGGAGGGACCGTTCCGTGGCTTGGGTCCACGTGGACAGGATCGGCTCTCCCAACGAGCGCCCTCATGGCGTCGAAACGATCAAGGCGACACACGATGGCGGCGAGCGGAGAAATTTTCACGACATACATTCTGCACCGCGACCCAGCGATATCGTGAAACCCCAGGTCGGAGGACGGCCCAGCAAGGCGCATTATCCTTCTTAGGGCGGTGAGCATGAACTCCGCCTAACGTCTATTATACAAGGGCCCGGGCCGCTAGCTCATCCGGTAGAGCAGGGGACTTTTAATCCCAAGGTGCAGGGTTCGAGACCCTGGCGGCCCACATTCTCAGCGTCACCCCACTTGGCGTGAAATGCTATGTCATGCATCGGCCCCTGCGGGCAGTCTTGGGTTGGATAGCCAGACAGAGACGGTCCGGCGTGGCAGCGGGTCGATGCGCACGGGAAGCGGATCCGCAGGTTAACAACAAATTCACCCCGAGGCAGCCTCGCCTTCACCGGCAGGACACCTCGAATTCAAACAGGTGTCCTATCGTTTGCTCGTCAGCGAAAGAAAACTTTCACTAGAAAGTGACAGGACATGCCCAAAACAACGAACGGTCGCGTGAAGGTAGCCGGAGCTCTTGCTTCTGTAGGGATCCTGGCAGGAGCATGTGGGAACTCGGCGGGAACTTCCAAGACCGCCGGCTCTACGATAGCCTCCTCGCCTTCGTCTACAGCCAGTGCTGCTTCCTCGAATGGACCGATCAATCTCAGCATCTGGACGGCCTTCAACGGTACTCTCGGCCAGACCTTCAATCACCTCGTCGACGAGTTCAACTCGTCGCAAAGCACATACCATGTCACGGCAACCTACAAAGGCTCGTACTCTCAAGTGCTCTCGGACACTATCGCTGCGTTTAGAGCTCATGACGCACCCAACATCACACAGATTTTCGACGCAGGAACTGCCACTATCATGGACGCTGCGGGCACGTACGAACCCGTGTACAAGTTGATGGCACAGAATAATATTCCTTTTGCTACCTCAGACTTCGTCGGCGGTGCGGCGAGCTATTACGAGACGAGCTCGAACCATCTGGACTCGTTGCCGTTTAACAGTTCCACGCCGGTACTATTCTACAACAAGACAGAGCTCGCAAACGCCGGGATCACCAGTCCGCCTACCACATGGACCCAGCTTCAAGCCGACGCCGACACCTTGTCCGCCCACGGGCAGCACTGCGCTCTGACATCGTCGGGAGCATACGTGATGTGGACCGACATGGAGCAGTTCGCACTGTGGAATGGCTATCCTTACGCTACGAACGACAACGGCTACACGGCTGTGAACGGCGTGAAACTGCAGATAGACACGGCGCCTTTCATATCGCACCTGTCGATGCTCGGCCAGATGGCATCCAAAGGCCAGTACCTGTGGAACGGTGTTAGCACGTCTACGGTTCCTCTCTTTACCAACGGTACGTGCGCGATGTACGAACAGAGCTCCGCGGACCTGAGCACGATCCAGGCGGGAGCGAAATTCCCATTCGGGGTTTCGGAGCTGCCCGTCGTATCCGGTGACGCAGCTGCACCGCAGAACACCGTGGTAGGGGGTGCCTCGCTGTGGGTCATGGCGGGGGCTGCTTCCGACACCTACCCAGGAGACGCAAAGTTCCTGGCGTTTCTCATGTCCGCGCAATCCCAGGCCTACTGGGCCTCGAACACGGGGTACGTACCCGTTACGAACGCGGCGTCGACCCTCTTGACCTCGCAGAACTTCTATGCCACCCATCCCAACGATCAGGTGGCCGTAAAAGAGTTGAACAACAAGCGGGCGCTGCCCACCACCCGAGGTATACGCCTCGGCTACCTCCCCGAGATACGCCAAGCCGAGGCGTCCGCGATAGCCAACGTCCTGTCCGGCAAGCAGACCGCTGCGGCGGCTCTTGCAACCGCTCAGAGCCAAGGTGACTCGATTCTCTCGCAGTTCGCCTCGCAGTACGGCGGATAGCCGGTGGCGTTAGTCGAAGCCGACTCCTCCCTTCGGTCCTCGGCTGAACGCCCGGGCGGAGAGGAAGGCGCTTCTCGGGTTCGTAGCGTCCGAGGAGCGCCCTTCTCCCGAGGTGGCGTCGGGCGACGTGCCCGACGGCCTGGGGGTACGGACCCGGTAAGTGGCGCAGTATTCCCGCATCGGCTGTTGCCGTTCGTCCTGATGCTCCCCGAACTGGCGGTAGTCGGGATCTTCTTCCTGTGGCCCTCAGCCGAAGGTGTTCTCGAATCGGTGCGCGAGTCCAACGCCTTCGGGCTCGGCAGTCGCTTCGCTGGTCTCGCCAACTTCAGGGCGGCTCTTTCGGGAGGTTACCTGCAAGCGTTGGAAGTAACGGTTGTCTTCACTGTCATAACTACCGTCGCGTCGATGGGACTTGGACTCCTGATCGCAGTGCAAGTCGAGCAGGTCGGCCGCTTCAAGGGTTTCTACCGGACGCTGTTCGTCTGGTCGTACGCAGTGCCTGGGGCTGTCGCTGGGTCGATTTGGCTTTTTCTCTTCGAACCTCACGTCGGGCCAGGCGCAAGGTTTCTCGGAGCCCTGGGACTGCACTGGAATTTTGCCCTGTCAGGGACGCAGGCCTTCGCGCTTATCTGTGCCATGACGGTCTGGCAGCAGACGGCCTATGACTTCGTCTTCTTCTCCGCTGGCCTTCAGGCGGTACCTCAGGACGTCGTCGAAGCCGCAACGGTCGACGGAGCAGGGGCCCTGCGGCGCTTCTGGCGGATCGTCTTCCCGCTCCTCGGTCCTACGACGCTTTTCGTGGTTGTCATGGACGTGCTTGCTGCTTTGTTCGGGAGTTTTGCCGTGATCGACGTCATTAGCCAAGGCGGTCCGGGCGGATCTACCACGACGTTGGTATACGCCCTCTACAGGGACGGCTTCCAGAATGGGGACGTCGGGTTGGCGGGCGCGGAGACCGTCCTTCTCTTCATCATCGCGGGAGTTCTTCTTGCCGTCCAGTTCCGGGTCATCAACAGGAGGGTGCATTACAGGTGATATCCGTCGACAGATCTGACCGGCCGGGTGTTTTCCTGGCGTCGGCAGAGGGATCGTCTAAGGACACCGGGCGATTTCGTCGTGGTTCTGCTAGCTCACTGGTACGCCATCTCGGACTTGTCCTTCTCGCAGCGGTGTTTGCCCTGCCTCTGTATCTTTGCGCGGTTGTAGCAACACATTCGGCGTCGGATCTGCTCCGCGGGGTTCCCTTACTTCCGGGCGGCCAGATCTGGTCTAACCTGTCCACCCTTGTCAAAGGGATACCCGACACCCCGAAACTCTTCTCGATGCTGGTGAACTCGGCTGTTATGGCAATCGGAGTTACAGTGCTCAAGCTGGCCCTGTCTATTCCAGCGGCCTATGCTGTCAGCTTCTTTCGCTTCCCGGGACGGATGGTGATGTTCGCGTTGATCTTCGTCACTCTTATGATGCCGATAGAGGTCCGTTTCTTCCCCACGTACGCTGTAACCGCCAACCTCGGGCTGCTCAATACCCAGACCGGTCTGATACTCCCGCTCGTGGCGTCCGCTACCGCAGTGTTTCTTCTGCGACAATTCTTCCGTTCGTTTCCCCTAGAGCTAGCCGACGCTGCGAGGCTCGACGGTGTCGGCCCGATGCGCTTCTTGGTGGCGATCGTGCTGCCGCTGGCTCGACCGGTGCTGGCTGCGCTTGCAGTCCTCGAGTTCATTTACGGATGGAACCAGTACCTATGGCCTCTCCTTGTTGCGTCCAGCTTGAAGCGGGCCACTGTAGTCATAGGAGTGAAAGGACTAATCGGAGCTGCTCAGAGCTTCGCCGTTCCACAATGGGACTTGGTCATGCTGTTGGCCCTAGTGGCTTTGATACCGCCGGTGCTAGTCGTCGTGGCCATGCAGCGCTGGTTCGTCCGAGGCCTCATGTCCGGGATCAGCTGAAGATGTCCGGTCCGTCGATCTGGTCGCACCGAGGTAACGTCGACTTAGACGCTGTTATCGACGGCTCGGTTGTTTCGCAGTTGGATGATGTGCAGGTCCGAGCCGGCGACCGCTCGCAGGGTTGCGTAGAGAACTCCCTCGGCGCGTTCGAGCTGGTGGTGGCTTTGGGGATAGAGGGCGTCGAGACCGACACATGGCTCACGGCGGACGGAGAGTTCGTCGTGGTCCACGACAGGGCGACCCCTGCAGGGCCGGTCGACTCCGTCCGGCGCTGTCAGCTCCCGCAACTGCCGTCCCTGTCAGAGGTGCTCTCTATGGCTCGGGTTGGACGGGTCAACGTGGAGCTGAAAGTCGCTCCCGGCACCAGCCGGGACCTGGCTCGGGCTATCGGATCTGAGCTGGCGACCGCACTGATGCAGTCGGGAGACCCCGAGTCTCTGGTCGTGTCGTCGTTCTCGATGCGGGCTACGGATGGCGTCCTCGCGAAAGCCCCATTCCTGCGCGTCGGCCACCTCTGCGAGAAACTTCCCGACGACGAGACCCTGAGCCGGCTCGCCAGAGCCGGATACTGGGGGGTACACCCTTGGTTCGGCTCGCTTGACCCAGAAGACGTGGTCCGAGCCCACTTCCACGGTCTTGCGGTCGCGGTTTGGACTGTGAACGACGTCGAAGCTGCTCAGCGTCTGGCATTGGCCGGCACTGACGTCGTGATCACAGACAGGCCTATAGGCATCGCCCGAGGACTTCGGTCGGCAGATAATGAATCTAATCACTAAAGGTCACAAAACGACATAAAGAGGGTACAGAGGGAACGACGTAGTAGGCGCCACTGAGAGCGGCTGTGTGACGGGTAAGGGCGTCCCTAACGCCGTCCCGGACTCCAGCCATGCTCTCGAGCATCGTCTGAAGTGGGGCAAGCGACGAGCAGAACCCCACGAAGAGGGTTCCGTGCTCGGAGGGGCTCCCATAGGAGGTGTTGCGCCTGTAGATGGCGAGTTCCTCGCCGTCCACCTCGATCACGTTGCGGGCGACGTGGGAATCAACCGGCATATCGGCCTCGGCTAGTTCGACGCTGTCAGGCTTGGTTCGACCTATCACCTTCTCCTGAGCGGCAGTGCTTAAAGTCGAGAAGCTGCTGAGGTGAAGCCACCTTTGATATAGAACCACGCTACTCCCGGCGGCCGGCGAGTCACCTCCTGTGACTGCGACATCGTGGGCTTCGAGAGGCGACGGGTTCTCCGTGCCGTCGACGAAGCCGGTCAGGTCCCGGTTGGTCTGGTAGACCCAGCCGTTGCACTCGCTGGCCAGGCGGGCCGTAGCGGAGGTATGGTGAATCGCTGCGCTGACTGCGTCGAAAACGGCGCTACGCGACACCCCGGCAACCCAGAGCCAGGCATCGTGCTGGGTGGCCGGCATGACGAACTCTGGTCCCGTAACGCCTTCGAAAGAGCGTGCGTCGGGTGGCGACTGGCCCGGTGCGAGGGCTGACCAAAGCTCCGGCCTGAAGCCGACCACAGTTCCGACCCCTGCCAGCGGCGATGCCGGTCCTTGGAGACTGGCAAGGCAAGCCACCAGCTTCGCCGGTTCCTCCCCGGGCAGTAGGTCAAGCTCGACGTAGCCGTGCTCGCTCGCTCCGGCCGCGAAGATCCCTGCTTGTGCGCTCATGTACAAATGATGTAGCGATCTTCCCCCGACAGCCAAATCCCCCTCTGTGGACCCTCGACGTCTAGGGGGCCTATCCTTGGCAGCGTGTCAGCGGCCGACATTCCACAGTCACATGCCGGGGCGTTGCCAGCAGGTCCCGCAGAGACCCAAGGGTTACGTGCTGAAGAGGTAGCGGCATTTCTCGGCGTGTTGGATCAGGAGCTGACTGCCGTCGAGGAGGCTCTCCGCCGCCTCGACGCCGGCACCTACGGGCTCTGCAGCGTATGTGACGGCGCAGTAAGCAAGGAAGAGTTGGCGGCAGATCCGCTAGTTCAGCGTTGTCCGCAGCATCGCTGAGATCCCTACGCGCTGCGGGACGGAGCCCCGGCCCACCGAGATCTGGCTCGCTAAAATTGACCGGTGGCGACCGAATCTTTGTTCTTGCGAGACGCGTACCTGAAGGAGTTCGAAGCGACCGTCGTCGCCGTGGACCCTGGCACTCGATCGGTGGTGCTCGACCGGACCGCCTTCTATCCGACCGGCGGAGGTCAGCCTCACGACACGGGCATTCTTGGGGGAATGACAGTGACCGACGTGCGCAAAGCGCCCAAGAGGTCGAGCAGCGCGGAGGTGCCGGATCTCGACGGGGATGTCGTCCACTTCGTCGCCGGTGAGGGCCCACTTCCCGCGATCGGCGCAACTGTGCGTGGGCAGCTTGACTGGAAGCGCCGCCACATGCTGATGAGAACGCACACGGCGCTCCATATCTTGTGTGGAGTCATCTGGAACCAGTGGAAAGTGCCGGTCACAGGCGGGAATATGGAACCTCTCGGCGCAAGGATGGACTTCGAGTTCGACCCTCTCCCGGACGGCTTCGCTCGCACAGTCGAAGAGGCGGTCAACGCCGAGATAGCTTCTGACCGGCCGATCGAAGTGACCTTCATCCCGGCGAGTGCCGTTGCGCTGGACTCCGACCTAATCCGAACTAAAGTCAATCTCGTCCCCGACGGCGTATCGCAGGTGCGCGTCGTTGACATCATAGGGCTGGACCGGCAGGCCGACGGTGGTACCCATGTCCGCTCGACAGGGGAGGTCGGCCGAGTGGTCGTCGTCAAGACCGAGTCCAAGGGTAAGGGAAACAAGCGGATAAGACTCAGAGTCGACGATTTAGCATGATCGCGTCAGTCAAATGGCGGAGATGACGGTGAGTTACTGTCGAGGTGAGATATGAGCATCGAGGCCGACACGTGACATATAGGACCGGGCACGAAACACCCTCGCGCGCGCTGAACACCGAGCCAGGTGAGGATCGCAACGGAGATGTCGAGCAATGGTTGGGACGCCTGCGCACCGAGTTGCGACGGCTGAGCTCGGTGGTGGTGGCTTTCAGCGGCGGCGTCGACTCGGCGTTGCTGGCTTGGGCGGCCAACGACACTCTCGGTTCTGACCGGGTCCTTCTCGCCACAGCGGTCTCGGCTTCCCTGGCGCCGGGGGAGCTTGCCGCGTGCGAGGAGTTCGTGGGCCAATGGGGCATGCCTTGGGAGCGGGTCCACACCGGCGAGCTTTCCGTAGCGAGCTACGTGGCCAACGGCGCCGACCGCTGCTACCACTGCAAGAGTTCTCTGATGGACGGGCTCCAACCTCTTGCTCGGGCCCGGGACGCCGTTATAGCTCTCGGCGTCAACGTCGACGACCTGTCGGATCACCGGCCAGGCCAGGTAGCGGCGCGTGAGCGAGGGGCGGTGTTCCCACTAGTCGAAGCGGGTATGACCAAGCAGGCGGTTCGAGCGACGGCACACTACGTGGGATTGGACGTCTGGGACAAGCCGGCCGCAGCGTGTCTCGCTTCGCGGCTGCCCTACGGTACGCCGGTCACGATCGGAGTGCTCGGGCAGGTGGCAGCGGCCGAAGCCGCCCTGGCAGCGCTCGGGTTTAAGGAGCTGAGAGTCCGCCACTACGGGGAACTCGCCAGGATCGAGCTTCCTCTCGGCGAGCTGGACACGGCGCTGCGCCGTCGCGCCGATGTCGTGTCAGCGGTGACAGGCGCCGGGTACCGCTACGCTACCCTTGACCTTGCAGGCCTAAGGTCAGGCAACCTTAACGAAGGGCTCCCCAAAACATGACCCAGTCGCCGCCGCGTGTTCGACTCACCTTCCCGCCGGACTTGGTTCCGCGGCCCGTGATCGGGGAGCTCGCACGCGACTTTGCGGTCCTGGCAAACATTCGCAGAGCCGACGTGAGCGACGACGTCGGATGGATTGTCTGCGAGCTTGACGGTGATCCCGACCAGGTCGTCCGCGCCATCGAATGGATGGCGCAAATCGGGGTCGACGTCGACCGCCTTGAGCACCCCTTGGAAAGCTGACAACGGCCGGCCACTTTTTCTGACATGGCTCCGGTCCGCCGATGTCGGTGGGCTCACCTTCGAGCTCCCGGAGACCCCGAAACCAAAGGTTCCGTCAGTTTTGGCCCTAGAGCGGGAAGGGTGATCGTGAAGATGGCTCCTCCACCGACGGCGTTGGACGCCTCGGCCTTGCCTGCGTGCTCGCCCGCTATGGCTGCCACGATCGACAGGCCGAGACCCGACCCAGCACCCACTCGGGCTTTGTCTCCTTGCCAGAAGCGGTCGAACGCATGAGAGAGGGCGTCGACGTCGAGCCCTTGGCCATGGTCACGAACCGATACGACCGCTAGGTGGCCTTGTCGGGTGCATGCAACCTCGATCGGTGTGCCGGGAGGAGTGTGGCGAAGCGCGTTGGAAAGCAGGTTGGACAAAGCTTGGCGCAGGTGCGCTGGGTCCCCCAGTACCTCGACAGGTTGGGGGGCGTCCAGGATGACCGGCCGGGAATGGTCGACGGCGACAGCGTCAGTGCACGCGTCGGCGGCTAAGACGCTGAGGTCGGTGGGCCGCATGTCTACTGCGGGGTTCTGATCCAAGCGGGCTAGCAGAAGGAGGCTCTCGACGAGCACCTTCATCCGGGCGGACTCCTGCTCGATCCGGCGTAGGATCGTTGGCAGATCTACCCTGGCTTGTTCACCGTTCAACCTGAACAGCTCGGCGAATCCTTGTATCGACGTGAGTGGAGTGCGCAGCTCGTGCGAGGCGTCGGCGAGGAACTGGCGAAGCCGGATCTCGGTGGCTTCGCGCTCCGCGAACGCCGCTTCTATACCGTCGAGCATTCTGTTGAGAGCGCTGCCCAGCTCCCCGACCTCGCTGGCCGAGTCCCCAGGGTCGACTCTGAGCCGGAAGTCTCCGGCGGAGATCTGGCCTGCGGTAGCAGCCATCCTCTCCAACGGTCGTAGCCCCCGCCTCATCACAAGCCACGTCCCGACCGAGACGACCAACACCAGAGCGGCGATCGCTGTCGCTTCGATCACGAGAAGGTGGTCGAGCGAATCCGTCACCTGGGTTGTCGGCGTCGCCAATACGGTCGTGAAGCCGCTTGCGCTTCTGGTGATGATCACTCGGAAGCGGGTCGACCCTCTCGTGGATCCCACCGTGAGCAGACGGGTTTGTGGCCCGGCTGCTGCAACCTCGGCGGGGAGGGCGGGCCGCGAGGTGCCGCTCTCGTAAGAACCCTGGGCAACGACGGTACCCCCAGGGGCTATCAGCTCTGCGTAGGAGCCGGGCGGAAAGGTCGCCGAGGGAACCGCTGGCTGCCCGCTTTGGGTGGCGGCTCCTGCGAAGTCGCTGGAGTGTGGGCCGACAGCTGTAGTCGGCGCTGACAGCCAAAAGCCGGCGTTTGCGCTGCCCGTAGCCGCCGTAGGTGTAGTTATGTCCGCAGTGCCCCCAGCGGGAGCGCCGGAGCGTTCGCTGCCGTCGGGTCCGTCGCCCACCGGAGGTCCGAAATGTGGGCCAGCGGGGAGGCCCGCCGGAGTGGAGATCCCAGCGGCCGTGTCCAAGTAGGCGCTCACGACGCTGACCGAGCTTCGTAGTTCGCTGTCAAGCAACTGGTAACGGGACCGGCTGTACGCGATGTAAGTTGCGGCCACGAACGCGCTTTGAGCCAAGACGACGAGAATCACGAGGGCGGCTACAAGCCTCGACCTGAGAGTCAACTTCGAGGCAACCTCAAGCTGTATCCAACCCCCCTGATCGTGTGAATGAGAGGCGGTCCTTCTGCGTCTATCTTCGATCGGAGGTAGCTGATATATGTGTCGAGGACGCTGGTGCTAGAGCTGAAGGTGTACTGCCAGACCTCTTCGAGGATCTGCTCGCGGGTGACGACCTTCCGAGCGTTCGTCATCAGCAGGTGCAGCAGCCTGAACTCGGTCGGGGTCAGCTCGATCAGCCTCCCGGATCTCCAGACGTCCCTCGTATCCTCGTCGATTTCGAGGTCGGAGAAGGCCAGCCGTCGCGGGCTATCAGAAGTGTCGCCGGAGCGGCGCAGGACCGCCCGAACCCGCTCGACGAGTTCCTCGACGCTGAAGGGCTTTGTCACGTAGTCGTCACTGCCCAGGCGCAGGCCTTCCACTTTGTCCTGGGTGCTGTCGCGCGCTGTCAAGAAGATGATCGGAACGTCTTTTGCAGGTCCTTCACTGCTTCGAAGGCGCCTTGCTACCTCGAAGCCTCCGAGATCGGGAAGCATCACGTCCAGTACGACTAGGTCGGGCACTCTATCCCTCAGGGACTCGATGGCGGATGTTCCCGAGGAGGCCTGCTCGACAGCGAATCCGTTGTAGCTGAGCGCCATAGACAGCAGTTCGGTTATGTGAGCCTCGTCGTCCACGACGAGAACCCGGGGCTTTGACGCCGAGGTGACGGGCGCCTGTGACCCTACGTCAAGGGGGGATTGGACGCTGTCCATATCACCTCAGTGTCGATAGCCAACCTGGGAGAATCCTTCGAGAAAGCTTGGAAAAAGGACATAGTTCACCTGCCCTTGCGCCCCTTGCGCCGTTTCGGTGGGGGTGGCAGGCCAGCAAGGCCGTCTGCAGTGTTGGCCATCCTAGTGGTGGGCCCCCGAGCCCATCCGGCGTCGGATACGAGGCGTGCCTCCTCGAAAAGGCAACCATCGGGGCAGTCGAAGGGACCTTCGCTGTTGACCGAGAGGCGACATCGCTGCACCAAGTCCCCGCTCGGTGTGCTTCGACCGAGGTAGTGACGGCAGTTCTCCTTAATTGCCACACGGGTATTCTGACACGGCGCTTTGGTAGTAGCCTCACAGGCGATGCCCGAGCGCCCGGTCAGCGACGTGGACTTGGTCCGCTGGAGCGAGTCTTTGGCCGGTATCGCACGGACAGGACTGGCTTTTACCGAGAGCCTCTACGAGCGTGAGCGTTTCGAGGAGGTCCTCAAGATCGCAGCCGACATACGCGTCGCCTCTGGCTCCGACGAGGGACGCTTCAATCCCTCCGAGGTTGTAGCCGGCTGGTTGGACAGCGTCGGTACAGGCGTGGCGGGGTACGTAACACCCAAGGTAACGGTGGGGGCGCTCGTCGGCGACGACGACGGAAAGCTCCTTTTAATCCAGCGAGCGGACTCGGGGGTCTGGTTGTACCCGACCGGTTGGGCGGACGTCGGCTATTCGCCGGCGGAAGTAGTGGTTAAAGAGGTTGAGGAAGAGTCGGGAATTCACGCTGAGCCTCTGAGGATCGTCGCGGTGTTCGACGGATTGAGACTCGGAGCTACCGGACTGCCGTTCTACTCGTTGGTGTTTCACTGCAGGGCTGTAGGTGGATCTCTCAGGCGTCACCCTCTGGAGACCACTGACGTCGGGTGGTTCTCCGAGGACGAGTTGCCTTCCCCCTTAGCGGGGGGAGGCCGCTGGGTGCGTCTGGCTTTCGACGCGATCAGAGGACTGCCCTGCGAGGTGGCTTTTGACCGGCCCCGTCCCAGCGCGTGGAGGAGTTGAACACCTGCTCCGCCAGTCCTTCGGGGTTCGTCCGGCAGCGTCACGCCTAGGCTCTGGCGAGCTCAAGTCGGTGCTTACCGCGCTCGGGGAGGCTGGCCGTACCGCTAAGGCCCTCGACGCGGAGGTCGACGAGGCAATGAATACGCTCGTCTCACTGAGTCCGTTGTCTAGCGTGCTGGGAGTTGATTACATGGACCGGCTGGCCCGGCCGGTGGCGAGCCTGACTCCGGTGATCGGCGTCGCCTTGGTAGGCAGGACCTACGTGGCTCATATGGCGCTAGAGCGTGATCCAGCGCGTTTTGGCGTCACCGACGTGCCGATTATCGGAGGGCTTCCGTCCCCGAGGAATGGTCGCCTACCCCAGGATTTGCTGTCAAGAGTAGTGAAGGCGAGCCGGGGTAGCGGGTTTTGGGCGCTTTGTGCTTTGGGGCATGGCGAATGGGAAGGCTTCGTCGCATGTCTGACCAAGAGGGCGCACGACCTGGCAGGGTCAGCTAGCGAATACGTGGCGACCGAAGTTGTGGACGGCGTGGCTCGCTTCGCTTGGGTTCTCCGCCAGGCTGACATTTTCTACGGTTACGAACCCGAAGTAGCCGGCTGAAGGACTGACGGCATCATCAGCGGACGCACCTTGGCACACCCGGCCCTGGCGAGGGATGCCGTGGTGATGCCATCCTGAGTTCGACGGCTCGGCTCAGTCGGTGCTTCGGTGATCTTCTAGGAACTGTTCCACCTCGGCGGCGAGGCTGTGGGAGTCCTCTAGGTGCAGGCTCTCCTCCTCAGAAACGTCGCCCCAGTCAGTGTCACCCTGATTTTCGAGGGCCGCCACGTACGCGGCTGCCTCGGCGTCGTCTGCGATGCGCTCGTCGACACGCCGCTCGTAGTCGCGGGCGGCGACCCGCAATTCGTGGGCGTCTACCGGTGCTCCGAGCAGACCACTGGAACGTTCTACCAGGGCGAGGGCAGCCTTCGGCGAGGTAAGCTGGTGCACGTAGTGGGGCACGGCAGCCCACAACGAAGCCGTGGGTATCCCGCTCCCGCTGAAAGCGGCGCTGAGGACTCCGATGATCCCGGTAGGTCCCTCGTAGCGCGGACGGACCAAGCAGAGCCGCTCTGCAAGCTCCCGGTCGTCCGAAGCTCCCGAGACGCGCGCTGGGGCGCTATGGGCGACGTCGGCCAGCAAGGCCCCGAGGGTTACGGCCATCTCAGCCCCTAGGTGCACGGCAGCCTCCACGACTAGGGCAGCGAAGGTCTTCCAGCGAAGCTGGGGTTCGACTCCTCGGACTATTACCAGGTCGTGGTTGGAGCCTGGGATGCGAGCCCCGAGGATCTCGGTGTCGGGCCAGACAATCTCCCGGGCAGAGTTCTCTCCGACGGCCACTTCGGGCCTGGTCGAGGTGAAGTCGTAGAATTCCTCGGCGTCGATAGTCGCGACCGGCTCGGCCCGCCAGGCTCTGGCGAGGTAGGACGCGGCGAGCGAAGCCGCCTCGCCGGCGTCGTTCCATCCCTCGAAGGCGACGACGAGGATCGGCCGCCGCAGGGTCATCTCCTGTTCCCAGCGCAGTGACTGCACCCATTGACCATACCCGCCATCGGAGCCAAATCGCGAGACCCCGTGCACCTTGGTCCCGCCTTGGCCGTAGCCTCTGGAGGCGTGGATTTCTCCCAGCCGACCAAGTCATGGTTCCAGGCCGCCTTCGAGGGCCCGACCGAGGCACAAACGCGCGGCTGGGAGTCGATCGCCAAAGGGGATCACACTTTGATTCTCGCCCCGACCGGCTCCGGCAAGACCCTGGCGGCTTTCCTGTGGGCGCTGGATCGGATTTTCACTACGCCGGGTGGCGCCGGTTGCCGTGTCCTTTATGTCAGTCCACTCAAAGCTCTGGCTTATGACGTGGCGCGCAACTTGCGCGCTCCGCTTGCCGGCATAACCATTCAAGCAGCCCGGGCTGGTGTCACCCTTCCCGAGGTTCGGGTCGGGATCCGCAGCGGGGATACCAGCCCGCAGGAGCGTCGCGAGATGGCGCGACGACCGCCGGACATTCTTATCACGACTCCTGAGTCGCTCTATCTGCTGCTCACCTCGTCCGCTAGGCACATTCTAAAAAGCGTGCAGCACGTGATAGTCGACGAGATTCACGCGGTCGCCGGCACGAAGCGTGGCGTGCACCTCGCCTTGTCGCTGGAGCGGTTGGAGGACCTAGCCGACCAGCCTCCTCAGCGAATCGGGCTTTCGGCGACCCAGAGGCCCCTGGACGAGCTCGCCCGATTCTTGGGCGGTCACGTGAGCGGCGCTCCAAGGCCTGTGAGCGTAGTTGACGCCGGGGTTCGCAAGGCCATGGAGCTTAAGATCGTCGTGCCAGTTGACGACATGGGGGACCTGGCCCGACCTGCCGGAGATCGCCTCGGTGGGCCTGCCATCACTACGGGCGAGCCCGACTCACAAAGTTCCCCAACACCGGCTGTCGGATCTATCTGGCCCGCCGTGTACCCTGAGCTGCTCAACTTGATCCGCCAGCATCGTTCCACCCTGGTGTTCGTCAACTCGCGGCGCCTCGCCGAACGTTTGGCGGCGCGCCTGAACGAGATGGCCAGCGAGGACATGACGTGGACAACCAGCGCGTCAACTTTCATGGGTCAGGGAGCACCCAGCGACCTGGTGCGGGCCCATCACGGTTCGATAGCTCGCGAGCAGCGACTCGAGATCGAAAACGCCCTAAAGGCTGGAACCCTACCGGCTCTGGTAGCCACCTCGAGCCTGGAGCTCGGAATCGACATGGGATCTGTCGACCTGGTCGTCCAAGTCGAGTCGCCTTCGTCTGTGTCGTCAGGACTCCAGAGGATAGGGCGCGCTGGTCACAGAGTAGGAGAGCCATCCAAGGGCAGGATCTTCCCGAAGTACCGCCACGACCTGCTTGTTGCAGCAGCAGTCGTCGAACGGATGCACGCAGGGGCGGTCGAGCACACGAAGGTTATCCGGAACCCTCTCGACGTGCTCGCGCAGCAGATCGTCGCTGAGGTCGCCGCAGCCAACGAGCCGGTAGCGGTCGACCGGATCGCAGCCATGGTTAGACGGGCTTACTCCTTCGTGGAGCTACCCGATGACGCTCTGTACGGGGTGCTCGACATGCTGAGCGGTCGCTACCCGACCGACGAGTACGCAGATCTGAGGCCTCGTCTGAACTGGGACAGGACCGCGTCGACCCTCGAAGCTCGCCCGGGAACGCAGATGCTGGCAGTGACCTCCGGCGGCACCATCCCCGACCGGGGACTCTACGGGGTGTTCACCCCAGGGGGCGGCCGGGTCGGCGAGCTCGACGAGGAGATGGTCTACGAGTCCCGGGTTGGCGAGACGTTCCTCCTTGGCGCCACGACCTGGCGGATCCTCGACATCACCCGGGATCGTGTCGTAGTCGAACCGGCTCCCGGGATGCCCGGCAAGATGCCCTTCTGGCACGGCGACACTCCGGCAAGACCCTACGAGCTGGGGGTTGCGATCGGAGAGTTCACCCGTACGCTCCGGGATCGCTCTGACGAAGACCTGGTGGCATCGTGCGGCCTTGACGAGCGGGCGCTCGGCAACCTTCGCCGTTACGTGGACGAGGAGCGCGAAGCCACTGGAGGTCTAGTAGCCTCCGACCGCCAGATCGTGGTGGAACGCTTTCGCGACGAGTTGGGCGACTGGAGGGTGGCGATCCTCTCTCCGTTCGGAGCCAGAGTCCACGCCCCTTGGGCACTGGGCGTCGAAGCTCAGCTCGAGCGGCGCTTCGGGATGTCGTGCCAGGCGTTGTGGAGCGACGACGGGATCATGATCCGGTTCGCCGAGGCGGAAGCACCCCCGTCGCTCAGTGAACTGCTGCTCGACCCGGACAGCTTGGACGAGCTTGTGGTAGCTGCGACGGGCGGCTCTTCGCTGTTCGCAGGCCGTTTCCGTGAGAACGCCGCCCGGTCGCTACTGCTTCCCCGTCGCAGACTGGGCAGTCGCACGCCGCTGTGGCAGCTACGTCAGCGTGCAGCGGACCTGCTCGGGGTGGCGACACGTCACGGCTCGTTCCCGGTCCTGCTCGAAACTTACCGCGAGTGTCTCCAGGACGTCTTCGACCTTCCAGCCTTGGAGGGCCTTCTAAAGGACGTGCGCTCAAGGAGAGTGAAGATAGACGAGGTTGAGCTCGTCGATCCGTCACCTTTCGCAAGCGGCCTTGTCATGTCGTTCATTGCTCAGTTCATGTACGAAGGCGACGCTCCCATCGCCGAGCGTCGGGCGCAGGCTCTCACGTTGGACCGCAGGATGCTTTCGGAGCTGCTCGGATCTGACGAGCTGAGGGATCTCCTGGATACTGACGTGCTCGACGATCTTGAGGACGAGATGCAGTTCCGACGGGATGATCGCCGCGTGACCAGCCTCGAAGGGGTGGCCGACATGCTTCGTCGGATCGGTGACCTGTCAGCCGGGGAGCTGGAGCAGCGCTGTAGCTCAGTCGGGTTGGCCAGGCAAGCCTGGGATGGGCTTGTCGACGCTCGCCGGGCCGTAGTGGTGCGCGTCGGGGGCGAGCAGAGGCTAATTTCGGTCGAGGATGCCGCCCGTTACCGAGATGGCGTCGGAGCGGTGCTGGCGCCGGGGCTCCCCGATGTCCTCCTGGAACCGGTTCCGGACGCCCTGATCCAGCTGGTCCGACGATGGGCCCGAACCCACGGCCCTTTCGACGTCGGCCAGCCCGCCGAGCGCTTCGGCGTCAGCCCAGTCGAGATGTCGGCGACTCTGGGCTTCCTAGTTAGCAGTGGAAAGGTGCTCAAAGGAGGCTTCCGGCCAGGTGGAGTGGGCGGGCACGAGTTCTGCGACGCAGAGGTGCTGCGCGTCGCCCGCCGCCGGTGCCTTGCGGCTCTGCGCAAGGAGGTCGAGCCGGTCGACGCGGCTGCCCTTGCAGGTTTCCTTCCGGTCTGGCACGGGGCTGCAGCCTTCGGTGAGAAAGCCGAGCGGGGCGGGGCTGACCGACTCTTGGAGGTGATAGGACAGCTTGAAGCCCTACCCTTGGCTGTTTCCCATCTCGAAGCCGACGTGCTCGAACAGCGGGTTAGGGGATACCAGGGGCAGCTTCTCGACGAGTTAGTAGCCGCTGGAGAGGTGATGTGGGTGGGCGCCGGGTCTCTGGGTGCCTCCGACGGACGGGTAGTGCTGGCCAGAAGGGACCAGGCGGAGATTCTGCTGCCCCGCTTTGGACACACAGGAGCTAGGGCCGCTGACTTCGACGGTGACGTCCACGAGCACATCAGGGAGACCCTCCGCCTGAGAGGAGCGTGCTTTTACCGCGACCTGGTCGTTCCGGGGTTGACTGACCGGGAGCTCACCGTCGCCGTCTGGGACCTTGCATGGGCGGGGGAGGTCACCTCTGACAGCTTCGCTGCGCTTCGAGCCGCTACGCGAAGTCAACGGGCGGCGCGCCGCGGCCGGCCGTCCTCGAAGCTACTCGAAGCGGGCTCGGCCGCCTCGTCGCGACGTCACTTAGGGTATCGGCCGGCAGCACCGCGCGCAGCCGTGCCGGCGGCACTCCAAGGCCGTTGGTCGCTCGTGGATCGCGAGCTAGGTCCACCACAGGGTGTGCCCGCGTCGCCGGCAGCTACGAGTGCGGCCTTTGTTGCGGTGTCGGTCCTCATGGAGCGTTACGGTGTCCTCACCCGGGACGCGGTGCGATCCGAGGCTTTGCCGGGCGGCTTTACGTCTATCTACCAGGTTCTTCGAAGCCTCGAAGAGGCCGGAAGGGTCCGGCGCGGCTACTTCGTGGCGGGGCTGGGAGCCGCACAGTTCGCCTTGCCCGGTGCCGTCGACCGTTTGCGTTCCGAGGTGCGCGACGCATCGTCACGCCAAGTGGGCGAAGGCCACCGGGTTCATCTGCTTGCAGCAACGGACCCGGCCAATCCATACGGTTCCGCTCTGCCGTGGCCGGTGAAAGGGCCAAGCCGTGCCGTCGGCGCGTACGTGGTCCTCGTCGACGGCCGAGGATGCGCATACATCGAGCGGGGTCTCGGAGGGCTGACGGCGCTAGCGGACCTCGACGGGTCGTGGGAGGTGGCGGTCTGCAGGACACTCGCCGGCGCGGTCGGAGAGGGACGCTGGCCTCGCCTAGTCCTTAGTCGATACCCTGAAGGCTTAGAAGCTCCGCTCTTAGGCGCCGGTTTCGTGCCCGGCCCCAAGGGCATGGTCCTTTACCGCCGCTAGGGCCAGCGGCGGTCGGTCGCCATCGACGAAGGCTATCGTCGGGTGGTGTTCGTGATCGAAGAGGCCACCTCGGTCACCGATGAGCTCGTTGGAGCCATCGGTCACCTTCTGCCGTTCCTGTCGTCGAGCTCCCCGCCTCCGAGCGCAGATGAGCTTGCGGAGATAGTCGGGTCCGCTGCGACGATTCTCCTGATAGCGCGCGACGGAACAGCGGGTCCGATAGTGGGAACCTTGACGCTGGCGTTGTTTCGGATACCTACAGGCGTGCGAGCTTGGATCGAGGACGTCATAGCCGACGAAGCCGTACGAGGTAGAGGTTGTGGGGAGGCGCTAACCCGGGAGGCTCTAAGGATCGCTTCGCAGCGTGGGGCGCGAACCGTCGAACTCACTTCGAGGCCATCCCGGGAGGCGGCAAACAGGCTATATCGCCGGTTGGGTTTCAGCCTGAGGGAGACGAACGTCTACCGCTACTCCCTGTAGTTCTGATCGACTAGGTTCGAAACCGGTCCCGATCCATCGTGCGCCGAGCCGAAGTCCGGACCGAGCTCTTCGACTTCGAGGAGGGTAAACCCGTCGATGATCGTGCGCAGGACCTGCCTGGCGACTCTCGGGTCGATCCCCGCTTCCTCGGCGAGGCCGCCGATACGGTCGAGCATGCGCTCTTCTCGCGCTCGGTCGACCACCGCCATGTGCCGCGCTCGCTTGTAGTGGACTACCTGCCCGACGAGCCGGGCTCGTTCGGCGAGCAAGAAGACGAGGCGGCGATCGACCTCGTCGATGCCCCGGCGGATGGCGTCGAGGTCTGGGCCCGGGGTTGCTCTCGGCGCTGATGGAATGTCGTCGGTTGGCATCTCGAACATCTTCGCACGAGATTCGTCGGGAGCGCTCGTCGTCTGAGGTGAGGGATTCGAAGTCCGATGGGCGCCGCGGGCCGATCCGCGGGTAGCATGCGCAGGAAAAGAGTTCCTTTCTCCGATAGGGGGAGCAGTGGCCGAATCCATTACCGTCACCGACAACCGGACAGGCGAGGTAGTAGAGATACCTTTAACCGACGGGGGGGTGTCGGCAGACGAGTTTCGTAAGCTCCTGCCCGGCATCTGGTTCTACGACCCCGCCTTTATGACTACAGCTCTTGCTTCGAGCACCATCACCTACCTTGATGGAGATGCTGGGATACTGAGGTATCGGGGATACCCCATCGAGCAGATCGCAGAGTCCTCCACGTACCTCGAAGTCGCCTACCTTCTCATACACGGCGAGCTTCCCGACTCCCAGCAGCTCGACGTGTGGAGCGACGACATCCGTCATCACACCTACATACACGAAAATTTCCGCAAACGCTTCGTGGACAGCTTTCACTATGACGCCCATCCCATGGGGATGCTCGTATCGGGCATAGCAGCACTGTCCACCTTCTACCCCGAGGCGAAGCAGATCTCAGACCCGGCCGTACGGGCCCGCCAGATAGTCCGCTTGATCGCCAAGGTGCCGACTCTCGCGGCAGCCTCCTACCGTTACAGCCGAGGGATGCCGTTCGTCTTCCCGGACAACTCGCTCAGTTTCACCGAGAACTTCCTGGCGATGATGTGGAAGGTGGCCGAGCCGCACTATGAGCCGGACCCCATCCTGGCCCGTGCCCTTGACGTCCTTTTCATCCTCCACGCCGACCACGAGCAGAACTGCGGGACGCTTGCGATGCGCACAGTGGGGTCGTCGCACGCCGATCCCTACGTTGCCTCCGCCGCCGCTGCCGCAGCCCTCTACGGTCCCCGCCATGGGGGCGCCAACGAAGCGGTGCTCAAGATGCTCACCGAGATCGGCTCGATCGACAACGTCCAGGCGTTCATCGACTCGGTCAAGGCCGGTCACGGGAAGCTGCAGGGTTTCGGACATCGCGTGTACAAGAACTACGACCCCCGGGCGAAGATCATCAAGAAAACGGCAGACTCGGTGTTCAGCGTCACGGGTAAGAACCCTCTTTTGGATATAGCCCTCAAGTTGGAGGAGGTCGCGCTCTCCGACGAGTACTTCATTTCCCGCAAGCTGTACCCGAACGTGGATTTCTACTCCGGCCTCATCTACCAAGCGATGGGATTCCCGACGGAGATGTTCACCGTGCTCTTCGCGATCCCCCGTGTAGCCGGGTGGCTGACCCACTGGCAGGAGCTGATCGAGCAGGACGCAAAGATCTACCGTCCCCGCCAGCTTTGGTCAGGGGCGGAACCCCGCGACTACGTACCGATCGCCCAGCGCTAAGCGGGACGGTTTCACCGGGCAGCGGCCGGTTTGTGTTGCGCCGCTGCCCTTAGCGCTACGGCTAGGGAGGTGGCGCTCAGTGCTCGGCTTCGCGGTGGCGAGTGCGGAGAAGACCCTCTTGAACTACGGACACGGCCAGCGCCCCGTCCCGAGTGAAGATCGTCCCGGTCGCCAGGCCTCGAGCCCCGGCGGCCGTCGGGCTGTGCTGATCATATAGGAGCCACTCGTCCGCCCGAAACGGCCGGTGAAACCACATTGCATGGTCCAGGCTCACCTGGAGACCTTCGGTCCAAATCAGGCCGTGTGGCATCATCACCGTGTCGAGCAATGTCATGTCGCTTGCGTACGCGGCGAGGCAAGCGTGCGTCAGCGGGTCGTCGGGAAGTGTTCCGTCTGCGCGGAACCAAACTCGGTGAGTCGGAGGTCGCGGCGTGGTTTCGACAGGTGACGTCCGCAGCGGCGTTCCGACGTGACGGACGTCCATAGGCCTCGGACGGTCGAACCAGTCTCCAAGCTGATCCCGGTAGGGGGCCATCGCCTCTTCCCACGTCGGGAGGGTTTCAGGGTCGGGCACGGAGGGCATCTGCTCTTGGTGGGAGACGCCCACTTCGGGGGAGTGGAACGAGGCCGAAAGGTGAAACACGGGTTCCCCCCGCTGTATCGCAGCTACCCGCCGGGTGGTGAAGGACTTTCCGTCGCGTATTCGGTCCACCTGGTACAGGATCGGGATGCGCGGGTCGCCTGGGCGCAGAAAGTAGGCGTGCAGGGAATGCACTGGCCGTTCGACGCCGCGTCCGTCTGCCACGGTCCGTCCGGCAGCGACGAGCGACTGCGCGGCAACCTGGCCACCGAAGACGCGAAGATGGTGCTCAGGGGGGCTGAAACCTCTGTAGATGTCCACTTCCAACTGTTCGAGGTCGAGTAGGGACACCAGATCGTCTAGGGGTTCTGACACCCTCCCATCATGCCCTGATCGCGATGTGGTCGCTGAACTCGGGTTCGCTGACGCTGCCGGACGGACCTGCCCGGACCGAAGTGACGAGCAGCGATAGGATTGGAGGGTGTTAACCGTTGTCAGCTTCGCTAGGAAGAAGCTAGAGACGCCTCTAGGCCAGAAGTTGTTCCGCTACTCGATGACCTCGGTAGTCGCAGTGATCGTTAGCAATGCGTGCATTCTCTTCTTCGTCGGGGCGCTCAATATGGGGGTCATACTGGCGAGCACGCTTTCGACCACGATCGCCACTATCCCCAGTTATCAACTAAACCGTAAATGGGCGTGGGGTAAGGACGGAAAGAGCCACCTGTGGAAAGAGGTTATCCCCTTCTGGGCCTTGGCAGTGCTCGGATGGGCTTTCTCTACCGTGGCCGTCGCCATTGCGGACAGTTTCGCCAAGCACCACGATCTCGAGCATGCAACTCGAACTCTGCTCATCGGAGCGGTTTACTTCGGTGCGTTTGGGGTTCTGTGGGTTGGCAAATTCGTGGTTTTCAACCGGCTGATGTTCGTGCCTCACGTTAAGCACCCGACCGAAGCCGCCGGCGAGCGCAGCGGTGTCAGCAGCCCGGTAGAGGTTGCCTGACAGCGGCAGGCCAGTTGCCTGCAGGGCGGGGTCCCACGGGCCGGCTTTGAGGCGCTCAGGCTCACTTTGCGACGAGGTGTCGTGGTGAGGTGGCCGGATGAGATGGAGTTGGCTCGCTCGCAAAAGGGCTTCATGCCCGACTCCGAGGGTGAAGCCCTCCACGAAGTAGGCTTGCGGGCTGCTCGCAGTGGTCTCGGCCCGATGCTCGAAATCGGAACTTACTGCGCCAAGTCCGCCCTCTACCTGGGGTTCGCAGCCCGCCAACATTCGGTGGTGCTGTATAGCGTCGATCACCACAGAGGTTCAGAGGAGAACCAGTCCGGCTGGGAGCACCACGATCCCGGTCTTGTGGACCCCGTGACCGGGAGGATGGACACCCTTCCCGAAGCTCGCAGGGCGGTTGAGAGAGCCGGCCTGGAAGGAACGGTCGTGCTTGTGGTAGGCGAATCAGCTCGCATAGCTTCCGCGTGGGCTACCCCGCTGTCCTTGCTGTTCATCGACGGCGGGCACGGTGAGGCAGTAGCCTGGGCGGACTATCGGGGTTGGTCACGCTACGTGGCCGGGGGAGCCCTCATGGCTATACACGACGTGTTCCCGGATCCGGCCGACGGCGGTCGCCCTCCCTACGAGATTTTCTGCCATGCTGTGCAGTCTGGGTTGTGGTCCACCCGGGACGACCTGTCAGAGGGAAGCCTGAGAGTCCTCGAACGTAACGGCACGCCCAGCGGTTACGCCGAGAAGGGCTCAGCTCTGGGAGATTCCTCTCTCGGGTCGGGATCGGGAACGCCGCGATTTTGAAGTCAGCGCTTCGCGCCACAAGGCGATCCGCAGGGCTGCGAGACCGGCAAGCGTCCTCGGGATGCGCCTTGCTATCGGAGTCCGGGCGGGGCGGACCTCGTCTACGGACACTGGTATTTCGGCTATCTGGAGTCCGGCCCGTTCTGCTCTGATCAGAAGCTCCGTATCGAAGATGTCCTTGCCGAATCGCGACGCTGCTACCGCAGGAGCTAGCAGTTGCCGCCTCAGGGTCTTGAGCCCGTGGGTGTCCGAGACCGAAAGGCCGAAACCGTGGCGAAGGGTCACGGAGAACACTCCGGTCACGAAGCGTCGTCCCGAAGAGCGCCTGTCAGCTGCCCCCTCGGCCCGTTTGGAACCGACCACGGCCGCGACCGACGGGTCGGCCATGAGCGCCAAGGCCTTGTCGAGGAAGTCCATGTCGACTAGATCCACGTCGAAATTGGCGACTATGTCACCTTGAGCTCGTTCGAAGCCCGCCTTGAGAGCAGCCCCATAGTCTGGGTATGGCAGCGACTCAGATCGGATCTCTGGGTAGCAGTTCGACAGTTGCTTGGCGAGACTAAGAGTCGAATCGCTTGAGCCGTTCTCGACGAGTATCACCTCGAAAGCGCCTCCTCTAGTTCTCAGGCCGTCTACGACACCGCCGACGGCAGCTTCGAGATAGCCCTCTTCGTTGTGACAGGGCATGACAACGCTCAGCATGAACTACCGATGCTAGGTGTCGCTGACAGCCTCCGTGCTTGATTGGGGGATCTTCCCAGGTGCTAAAAGTGTCCATGCAAGCTTTTCGAGCGACTGATGCTGCTCTCGCGAGACGGCCGATCGCTTCGCTGGCGTTGGGGGCCTCTGCGGGAGCGTTGATCGCCCTGTCCCTGCCCCCGTTTGGCTGGTGGCCACTTGGGTGGCTCGGCCTGGCCCTGATAGCAGGCGGCCTGACGTCGGCACCTGTCGCCACGCGGGTCGCCATAGGCGCCGGGTGGGGTTTGGCGCAATACGGCATAGGCATAGCGTGGACCGTCCAGTTCAGCGGCTACGGCTTTGCGGTACTGCTCGTCGTATGTGCTGCTTACACCTGCCTGTCGACGGTCGTCGTGCCGGCCCGGACTGACTGGAATGTGGCCGTTGGCTTTCCCGTGGCGGTAACACTCGCTGAATGGGCACGCGACCGTTTCCCACTCCACGGCTTCCCGCTCGCTGCCCTCGGGCTCGGGCAGGCGGCTGGGCCGCTTGAGTGGTCAGCGAGAATCGGAGGTGGACTGCTCTTGAGCGGTGAAACGGCCTTGGCCGGAGTGGTCGTGGCTTACGGGGCCAAGGCGGTGTGGCAGCGCCTGCCCGCCAAGTCGGCGACAGTCGTGCACCGGTCGCTAGTACAGCGCTCAAGCCAGGCGGGCAGGCCAGGTTGCTCTGGTGACGAGGATCGAGGGGCGGGCGTGCTCGCTCTGGCGGGCTTAGCGCTGGCGGCGGTACTTTGTGCGGCAGTCCCTGCAGTTGGATGGTTGTCGCCTAGTGGGGCGGGGGACAAGCCAGGGGCGCTGAGCGTGGCCTTAGTCCAAGGTGGCGGACCGCTCGGTACGAGGGCAATACACACCAACCCTCAGGTGGTCTTCGACCGCCAGCTGAGTGCGTCGAGTTCCCTGAGAGGACCGGTGGACCTCGTTGTCTGGCCTGAAGGGGTGTTACAGGCCAACAGCCCCTTTCAGACCGGGGCCGACGCCTCCCAGGTGGCGGCCCTCGCTAGGCGTCTTTCTGCGACCGTGATCGTAGGGATCGTGCAGAACCTAGGGCCGTCACGCTATCTCAACGAGGTCGCCGCTTGGTCCCCAAAAGGCCAGGTGGTCTCCACATACGTGAAGAACCATCTGGTGCCCTTCGGAGAGTACATACCTGGTCGCGGTTTCTTGTCACGCTACTTCAACCTCGCAGACGTGCCCCGCGACGCA
Organism: Acidimicrobiaceae bacterium; assembly: GCA_027391075.1. Taxonomy (GTDB): domain Bacteria; phylum Actinomycetota; class Acidimicrobiia; order Acidimicrobiales; family Palsa-688; genus JAJZAM01. The sequence continues at coordinate 135,994 of DAHYHI010000096.1, forward strand.
ATCCCTGGCCACAGCCCTGCGTTCATGAGAACACCTGCGGCGCCCCTCGGGGTCCTCGTGTCCTACGAGGTGTTCTTCGGAGCGCGGGCTCGCAGCGGGGTCCTAGCGGGCGGCCAGGTCCTCGTGGTTCCCACCGACGACGCGTCGTACCGGGGAACACAGGTCGTTGGCCAAGAGCTTGCAGCGGCGAGGCTGAGGGCTGTGGAGACCGGCCGCTGGCTGGTTCTGGTTTCGCCGACCGGCTATTCCGAGGTTGTGCGGCCTGACGGCGTCGTGGAACACAGGACCACCCTCAGCCTCCCTGCAGTAGTACGAGCGACCGTAGGACTGCGCAACGGCCGGACTTGGTTCGTCGATCTGGGCGACAAGCCCTTCGTGGTGGGCTCAGCGCTGCTGTGGGTCGTGGCAGCCATCGGAGGTGACTCCGCGGCGCGTCGACTGGCTTCGCGGCGCTGGCAGAAGCTGACCGGATCACCTAGCGCAGACAGAAAGGCGGACCCCTTGAGGGAGTGACTTCAGGCGGAGGCAGAGACGCGTTAAGTGTCCGGTTTGACCGCAGGTCCTTGAGCGGCAAGATTGTTGGGGAATGTCCGGCGATTCCTCCATGCGCGTTGCGCTGCTTGTGTACCGGGGTAACCCGCATTCGGGAGGGCAAGGGGTTTACACCCGATATCTCGCTCGTGAGCTCGTGAGCCTGGGTCACAGCGTTACCGTTTTCGCTGGACAACCTTGGCCGGTGCTCGACGACGGTGTCGACTTCGTGGCGGTGCCGAGCCTGGATCTCTACCGGGAACCGGACCCTTTCCGGATCCCCAAGCCCAGAGAGTTCAAGACTCTGGTAGACGTCGCCGAATTCGCCTTGATGTGCAGTGCGGGATTCCCGGAGCCGCTGACGTTCAGCTTGCGGGTGCGAAAGCTTCTCAGGGAGCGCAAGTCCGACTTCGACATAGTTCAGGACAACCAAACCTTTGGACGGGGACTCCTCGGTGTCATGGAAGACGGTCTCCCACTCCTAGGGACCTGCCACCACCCGGTAACCGTCGACAGGACCCTCGACCTCGAACACGCCGCCACTCTCCGCAAGCGCATTGCGCTTCGCCGCTGGTACGGGTTTATAGGAATGCAGAAGAAGGTGGCACGAAGGATCCCTCGTATCCTCACGGTGTCGTCTTCATCCAAGGCCGATATAGTGGAGCAGTTCGGTGTCGCCCCCGAGCAACTCGAGATTGTCCCTATCGGCGTCGACCACACCCACTTTCGCCCCCGCCCCGAGATCGCACGGGTCCCAGGGAGGATCATGACCACGGCGAGTGCCGACGTGCCTTTCAAGGGTCTTCTGCCGTTGGTCGAAGCGCTGGCGAAGGTTCGATCTGACACCCCGCAAGCCCACCTAGTAGTGGTGGGCAAGCTTCGCTCCGAGAGTCCAGTGGCAGCGGCGATCAGGCGTCTGGGTCTGGGCGATGCTGTGCGCTTCGAGTCCTCGATAAGCGACGAAAGAATGGTCGAGCTTTATGCCCAAGCGGAGGTGGCAGTGGTACCGTCTCTATACGAGGGGTTCTCGCTGCCGGCGGTGGAAGCCCAGTCTTGCGCAACGGCGCTCGTAGCTACCACCGGTGGGGCTCTACCCGAAGTGGTTGGCAAGGATGGTGGGAGTGGCCTACTCGTGGCGCCTGGAGACCCGGGAGCGCTCGCGACGGCGATCGGGAAGGTGTTGGCCGACCCCGTTCTCGCCAGCCGACTTGGCGAGAACGGCCGACGGCGAGTCCTCGAACGCTTCACTTGGGGGGCTTGCGCCCGCACGACCGCAGAGCATTACCGCTGGACGATAGACCATTTCGCCGGCCTGAGATCTACGTCCCCTGCCGGAGTCTGATGCTGACGGTCAGGTACGAAACTCTCGGGGTCAGGCCCGGAGACCGTCTCTTGGATCTCGGGGCCGGTGGAGGCCGCCACGCGTATGAGGCGATGCGCCGCGGGGCGATTGTTACAGCGGTCGACTACGAGATGTCGGAGATGTCCAACGCCTTGTGGATGATGCGTTCGCTTCGAGCCGAGGATCCGGCTGTGACCATCAACGGCGGCACGGGCTCAGCGGTGGTGTCGAACGCTCTGGCGCTACCGTTCCCGTCGAGCACTTTCGATCGGATAATCGCCGCCGAAGTCCTCGAGCACATTCCTGACGACCGCAGTGCTATTTCTGAGTTGGCGCGGGTTCTCAGGCCTGGCGGGACCATGGCCGTGACCGTACCCCGTTGGGGGCCAGAGCTTATTACATGGGCGATATCAGATGAGTATCACTCCAAGCCGGGTGGTCACATTCGCATCTACAGGCAGTCGGCACTGGTATCCAGGCTCGAGGACGAGCAGCTGAGATTGTTCAACCGCCATCACGCCCACGCTTTGCACTCGCCGTACTGGTGGCTCAAGGCGTTCGTCGGGGTCGACGATGATCAGCACCCGCTGGTCCGCGCCTACCATAAGGTTTTGGTATGGGACATCGTTTCGGGAACTCCCTTCACGCGCTTGCCTGAGCGGATGTTGAACCCGCTGATCGGAAAGAGCCTAGTTTTATACCTAGAGAAGCGGCCTTGATGCCCGCCTCCGAGTCCTACAGTGCCTCCGGCGCATTTGCGGACATAGGGCCCGCAGGACGGTCCGGTCCCTTCCGCGCTCCGGTGGGGCACGCGACTCTCGCTGCAGTCGAGGTGCAATCCACGGCAGCGTGGATAGCGTCACTTCAATTGCCAAACGGAATGATACCCTGGTACAAAGGTGGCCACGGAGATCCGTGGAACCACGTCGAGGCGGCAATGGCGCTTTCGGTCGCCGGGTGGACCGAGGAGTCACTACGAGCGTTCGACTGGCTGAGATCCACCCAGCTCGACGACGGCGCATGGTGTCGGTACTACCTCGCAGACGGAATCGAAGATCCCCGCCGAGATCCAAACGTTACTGCTTACGTTGCTACCGGCGCGTGGTGGCATTTTCTTGTCACTGGTGATGCCGACTTCCTTGAGGGAATGTGGAATGTGGTCGACCGTGCGATCACTTTCGCCTTGGGTATGCAGTTGCCGAGTGGAGCCGTGGCCTGGTCGGCTGATCCGGACGGTCACATTGCCTCCACGGCCCTTTTGACCTCGACGTCGTCGATCTACCACAGTGTGAAGTCGGCTGCGTCTGTCGCCGGCTGCTTGGGTTATGACCGTCCTGAGTGGGAACTTGCTGCCGAGCGAATGGCCCACGCGGTCCTCGCCAGTCCAGAGTCCTTTGTAGCGAAGGACCGCTGGGCGATGGACTGGTACTACCCGGTCCTGTCTGGAGCGTTCAGCGGCCAGACGGGCAGAGACCGTCTGAGCCGTCGTTCGGAGGAGTTCGTCATGGCTGATGTCGGCGTGCGCTGCGTCGCCGACCAGCCCTGGGTTACAGCAGCTGAGACTGCAGAGTGCGCGATAGCATTCGACTCTGTAGGACTCAAGGGTCGCGCGGTGGAACTTCTGAGGACAACCCGGCACATGCGTGAAGAGGACGGGTCCTACTGGACAGGCTGCGTGCACCCGGAGTGCATCCGCTACCCGGGAGGGGAAAGAACCAGTTACACGGCTGCCGCCGTCGTGATAGCCGAACACTGCCTTAGCGGTGAGAGCCCGGCTTCAGGACTGTTCCGGGGCGAGACGTTCCCGGCGCCTTACGGCGTTGCGGAGGTAGTAGACAACACCGCGGAGACCTGACGGGCGGCGCTGCGACCTGATGCGATGCAGGCTGGGATCCCGGCTCCGTTGTAACTCGAACCTGCGAGGGCGACTTGAGGGAAGGTCCCAGCCAGACTGGATTGGACCATGTGGACCCAGCGGAGGTGGCCTACCTTATAGAAAGGGAATGCTCCCGGCCAACGACTCAGCCTCCAGTGCGTCGCGGCGAGGGGTCTTCGCAAGGCGGCTGACAGGTCTCCGATCAGCGTCTCGACGAGCTCTTCGTCGGATAACTTGACAGCTCTGTCGTCACCATATCGGCCGGCTGATATCCGGAGCACCATCTGATCGGGACCCGACGACCAGTGGGGCCACTTGTTGGAGCCGAATGAGCACGCCGTCATCAACATCCCCGAGCCGGGCGAGACGAGGATCCCGTTGACATCGTCAGGCAACCCGAGGCTGGAGCGCAAAACGCACACCGTCGCCACGGCGACGTCTGTGAACTCGGCGGAGCCGAGTCCGCTCGGAGCGTGCCTTCCTAGGAGACGGGCTGCACGGGGGGCTCCGACTGCTATCACGGCCCCGTCGAAGGGTTCCCCGTCGACATCGATCGGTCCGACACGAGAACTCGGCGGGCTTACTGACCGTACGCTTTGCGACACGAAGCTGACCCCGCCGGAGCGTAGCTTCTCTACCAAGCGTTCGATCAGCGAGGACATCCCGCTGCGCGGCGCGAGAAATACCGGGGTATTCGACTTCGCCGCTGTAGGAGCCTGTTTGCGCAAGCCTACCAGGAGACTCCGGGAGGAACGGGCGGTCGCGAGCAGGCTGGGGGCGGTAGCCCTAGCGCTCAGCTGCGCCGTGGGGGCGGCGTGGATGCTCCCAAGGAGCGGCTCGACGAGCCGGTCGGCAACCCGGGGGCCGAAGCGGGCGGCGATCAGGTCCCGGACACTCTCGTCGTCGCCGACAGGCGTCGCCGGAGCGACGAGATCCCACGCTGCTCGTACTGCTCCCAGAGGCCCGAGGAGTCTGCTCGTGGTCAGAGCGCCGATGTCGGTGGGTACGCCGAGCACCAGGCCGGACGGAAGCGGGTGGATGCGGCCAGCGAAATGCACCAGTGTCCGCCCGGCGGCCGGAGCGACGAGCTCACTCCCCAGGCCGACAGCCGTGGCCAGCTCCACGGCAGCCGGAGTCCTCGTTAGGAACGCGTCTGGTCCTTCGTCGACGAGCCGACCGGCGAAGTCAGAGGTGAGCAGCTTCCCTCCGATACGTCCAGGTTCGTAGACGGTCACCTCGGCTTCGTCGCAAATCTCCAAGGCGGCTGAGAGCCCGGTTATGCCACCCCCTACTATTGCTACTCTCATCCTCCGAACTCGTGTACCAAGTCGACGAGACGTGTCAGAACGTCGGGGTCGGTGTCTGGGAGCACCCCGTGGCCGAGGTTAAAGACGTGACCTTCGATTCCAGAATCTCGGGCCTCTCTGAGGATCCGCAAGGCGGCGGGTTCGACAGCCTCCCAACCGGCCACGCACAAAGCGGGGTCTAGATTGCCCTGCAGCGCCACTTGCGCCCCCGTCCGCTCCCGGGCCGCTGACAGCGGGACCCGCCAGTCGACCCCTACGACGTGGACGCCCGCCTCTGGGAGCATTCCCAGCAGTTCGCCGGTCCCGACCCCGAAGTAGATCAGCGGCACCCCCAGATCGCCAAGGGCCTGAATAACTCTGCGCGTCGCGGGAAGTACGTGTCGTCGGAATGAGTCTGGGTCCAAGGAACCCGCCCAGCTGTCGAAGAGTTGGATCGCCTGCGCTCCTGCATGAACCTGGGCTGCGGCGCTAGCAATCGCCTGATCCCCGAGGCGGTCAAGCAGAGCTACCCACGTTGCGGTATCGGTTGCCATAAGCGACTTGGTCCGGACGTAATCGCGAGATGTGCGCCCTTCGATCAGGTAGCTCGCCACAGTAAATGGGGCCCCAGCGAAGCCGATCAGCGGGACCTTCAGCTCGGAGGCAAGAATTCTAACTGTTTCGATGAGCCAAGGGGCGTCCTCGTCGACGTGAAAGGGCCTAACACGATCGAGGTCAGCCGCTGATCGGAACGGATGCTCGATCACTGGGCCTACACCGGCTTTGATGTCCACTCCGAACCCAGTGGCTGCGGCGGGCACCACGATGTCCGAGAAGACTATTGCGGCGTCGACACCATAGCGACGGACAGGTTGTATCGTAACCTCGACGGCGACGTCAGGCTTGCGCAGCGAATCGAGGAGACCCTCCTCGCCGCGGAGCTGGCGGTACTCGGGCAGGGCCCGTCCAGCTTGGCGCATGAACCACACCGGCGTGTAAGCGACCGGCTCGCGCCGGCAGGATGCTAAGAACACGTGTTGGCTGGGTGCGGTCACGCCTTAGACGCTACCCGCAGGCGGATCCGGTGTGGCTTGCAATGTGAGCCGCCAGCACGCAAAGTAGTAATCCCCTATGGTGCACCCCGACGTCCAGTCAGAGCAGGTTTTCGTGGACCTGGCGTACACCAGGCTCGCTGCCATGCGCGACGCCACCCGCTCGATGGTCCGCGAGGCCTTTGCGGACAAAAGCAGTGGCTTTCAGGCTGTCACAGAACGCGACATGCGTGTTCGTAGCGGTCTGAGCCGGTTGGAGCAGCTTTTCATCGGGTCCGAGTCGCTGGTGTTCGGCAGGATCGACCGGTCGCATGGGCCGGTGGTTCCCGATGGCGCAGAGTCCGCCAGGAGCGTCTCAGGTAGGCGCGAAGCCGACTTGGAGTCGTTCCATATCGGGCGTCTCGGTGTGTCTGGAGTCGACCAGGAGCCGCTGGTCGTGGACTGGCGTGCCCCGGTGGCCGAGCCCTTCTACCGCGCTACGGGGGCGCATCCGATGGGACTGACCTTGCGACGTCACTTGCTTTGCGACGGTCCCAGGGTGGTTGACCTCGAAGACGAACTGTTCGACGTTGACGGTGACGTGAGAGGCCGCTCGCTCGGTCTTGGTGGTCGGCAGGTCCTAATGGCTACCCTTGACCGTTCCCGGTCGGGGCGCATGCGCGACATCGTGGCAACAGTCCAAGGCGAACAGGACGAGATCATAAGGGCTCCCCTCCCGGGAGTGATCGTGGTGCAGGGTGGCCCCGGTACCGGCAAGACCGCGGTGGCTCTTCATCGTGCGGCTTACTTGCTTTACACCCACAGGTTTCCTTTGGAGAAGCAGGGGGTCCTCGTAGTCGGTCCGAACCGGACCTTCCTGCGCTACATCGAGCACGTCCTGCCGTCCCTGGATGAGACCGGGGTTGAGATGTCGACGGTCAACGGCCTCTATCTGTCGTCCTCCAAGATGTCCCCGACGTCGGAAGAGGACCTTGCGACCGCCAGGCTCAAAGGCGACGCCCGGATGGCGAAAGTGATCGCGCGGGCGCTGAGCATCCGCCAGCGTCCGCTCAAACATGACGTTCGGATCCCGTACGGGGGCCGCGTGCTCCGCCTGAGCGTGGCAGCGTCACAGCAGGTCGTTGCGGCGGCGAAGCGTCGGCCTGGAACTCACAACGCCCGTCGCCGGCTCGTGGAGGCATACCTGTGGCGCTACCTGGCGGCACAGATAAGCGAGAACAGCCAGGTCGCCGGTATGCCTCCACCCGATCCTAGTGAGCTCGGCCGCAACCTCCGGCGTGTTGCGGAAATGACAGAGGCACTAGAGTGGATGTGGCCCCGTCTAAGTCCCGAACAGTTGCTGCGGGACCTCTTTGGGGCTAAGCCTCTCATAGATCTGGCAGCACGAGGTATTCTGAGTGACCGGGAAAAGAACCTGCTTGTCAGGGAACGCGGCGGTTCTCTTGAGGCTGTGAGCTGGACTGCCGCCGATGTGGCGCTCCTCGACGAAGCCCTCGCCCTACTCGGTCCGCGGCGCAAGTCCGGCGTCGACGTGAACGTCGGGAGCCGAGCTTACGGCCATGTGGTGGTCGACGAGGCGCAGGACCTCTCGCCGATGCAGCTTCGCATGCTCGCTAGACGATCGCTTTCCTCGTCGATGACGCTCGTCGGTGACATCGCTCAGGCGACTGGCCCGACGGTACCTGGCTCGTGGGCTGACGTAGTAAAGCACCTGTCGACGCGGCGAGGCTGGAAGCTTCTTGAGCTCTCGGTCAACTACCGGACTCCGAGTGAGATTATGGAGTTGGCCTCGCAAGTGCTCGCTCAAGTCGACTGTTCACTCAGACCCCCGGAGTCGGTCCGCTCGTCGGGCAGGTCGCCCAGGCTGCTCAGAGCTGCTCGTGGCCCTGGTGATGCTCCGCTTTTCGGGCTGCTCGTGGAGGTCGTAGCCGAGGAGATGGCAGGGCTCGCTGAGAGGGTGGCGCTCGGTGGCTCTCTAGCGCAGGACTCTCCGCCTGGTGCTTCGGGCGGGGAATCTACGCGGTCCGGGTACGGCGCAGCGAACGGGACGCTGGCAGTGATCGCAGCGCCGAGCGCCCTCGATGCCGCGGCTGCAGCCTTGAGAAATGCGCGCTTCGATTTCGGAGTGGCCGGCAAGGAGGCTCTCGATCGGCCGATCACCCTGCTGTCGGTGGACGACGCCAAGGGCCTTGAGTTCGACGCGGTGATCGTCGTGGAACCCCGCAGTGTCGTCACCGAGAGCTCTCAAGGGCTACGTGGTCTGTATGTCGCGTTCACGAGGGCCACTCAGAGTCTGTCGGTGCTGCACCAGGAGGACCTTCCGTTCGGAAGCGGTGACTGAGTTTCCAGGACGGTGTCGCTCGCGACGGGGAGCGCTTGGTAGTGTCGGCAAGCGTGGGAATCGCACCTGAGCGCAAGGCGGAACTGGTAGCCCTCGTGAAGGAGCAGGGCTACGAACGGCGTTCAGAGCCTTTCCGTCTCACGTCGGGAGGCTGGAGCCACGACTATATAGACGGCAAGTACGCACTCTCGCGTGGCCCGGCTCTTCGCCGGGCTGCGGAGGCTGCTCAGGAGGTCCTTGGAGTCGAGTTCTGCGCAGTGGGGGGTCCGACGATGGGAGCGGATGCTCTAGCGCATGCGGTGTCGATCCTCTCCGGGTGCGGTTGGTTCTCTGTTCGAAAGGAGGCCAAAGGGCACGGCCGCCAGGCATGGGTGGAAGGCAGTCGCCTTCGCGAAGGTGACGCGGTGGTCATGGTCGAAGACGTGGTGTCGACTGGGGCTTCACTGTTGCGGGCGGCCGGGCGCCTCGATGAGCTCGGAGTTCGGGTCGTGGCTGCCACGGCGCTGGTCGATCGAAGCCCCAAGGTCTTGGAGGCTTTCGACGCCGCCGGAATCCCGTGGAGACCTCTTCTCACGTGGGAGGACCTCCAGATCGAGCCGCTTTGAAGTTACGTGTCGTGCCACGACAGGACATCAGATACAGGCTTCTACTGTTCCCCGATACTGTCGGAGCATGCTTCGGCGGTGTCGAGCGCCGTTTCGATGCGTTCGAGGCCTTCTTCGAGGGTTCTCAAGTCGCCGATAGGGTCTATTAGGTAGCGCCGAACGCCGCTGACATGGGTAGGCGCAGCCTTTTCGAGGATGGCCTCGCCAGCTGGGCTCAGAGCCGCAACAGTTCCCCGTCCGTCGACCGGGCACGTCTTGCGGGTGACCAGCCCCGCCTTTACCAGCGTGCTGACCCTTCTTGTGAGTCCGCTGCGCGAGATGACGAGCAGGTCTGCCAAGTCCGACATTCGCATCCCTTCAGTGCCGGCTTCGCTCAGATGAACGAGCACGGCGTAACCGCCGAGGGTCAGGTTGTGGGATCTACGTAGATCCCGGTCCAAAAGGTCGTGGATCCTGGCTTCGTCTCGCAGGAGGCGCCTCCAGACCGACTGCTCGCAGTCGGACAGCCACCTCGCCTCCCAGGCAGCCTCCGTTCGGGCTTTTAGATCGATTTGTGATGTTCGGGCAGTTCTGTTCTCAGACGCCTCTTCACTTGAAGCCATCTGTCAGGTACAATTCAGTCTCTGGTAGGTCTTTGAGCCTGCTCCGTACACCTGCCCAGGGTACATCGGGAAAGACGAGGACGATTGCCCAACAACCACGCCGCCCAGCCTGAAGAAGACTTGGTCCGTCTCTATCTCAACGATATAGGCAAGCATGCCCTGCTCACCAAGGATGACGAAGCCCACTTGGCCCAGGCTATAGAGGCCGGACGGGAGGCTAGGGCGGAGTTGGCTTCGGGCAAAGCGGTCAGCCCGGCCCGAAAGCGAGAGCTGAGACGGTTGGTCAGGGCGGGTGACGACGCTTCGGAGACGTTTGTTAAGGCGAACCTGAGACTGGTCGTATCCATAGCCAAGAAGTACCAAGCTGCCGAGCTTCCTCTGTTGGACCTGGTACAGGAGGGGAACCTGGGCCTGATCCACGCGGTGGAGAAGTTCGACTGGCGGAAGGGTTTCAAGTTCTCGACCTACGCTACCTGGTGGATTCGCCAGGCGATAACACGGGGTATAGCCAACACCGGGCGTACCGTGCGGCTTCCGGTCCACGCAGGGGACCTTCTGACCAGGGTAACCAAGGCTCGGGGTCGCTTGGAGGGTCAGTTGGGACGTCGACCGACCGTCGCTGAGCTTGCCACGGACTTGGAGCTCGACGAAGAGAAGGTAATAGAGATTCTCCGCCATGCAGCAGAGCCTCTTTCTTTGTCCGAGCCTCTCCGAGAGGACGGTGATGCGGAGCTTGGCGACGTGGTGGAGGACAGGGGTGCTGTCTCTCCCTTTGACGCTGCCGCCGCGGCACTTCTTTCGGGTGAAGTGAACAAGATGCTGGTAGCGCTCGACGAGAGGGAACGCGAGATACTGCGTCTCAGGTTTGGTCTCGATCGTGGGGAACCTCGAACGTTGGACGAGGTCGGGGAGCATTTCAGCCTTACCAGGGAGCGTATTCGCCAGATCGAAGCTCGTGCCATGTCCAAACTGAGGCACCCTTCTACTGACCGCGGGGCCCGGGAGCTGCTTACCGGCTGACGCGCCAAAGCCTGGCGGTCTAAAGGTTGCGACCTCCTAGCCCCCTTGGGACTTTTGCTATTACGGCTGCGGCTATTAGGTGGAGGCGTTTCTCGGTCACGAGTACGACGGCGATCCTCCCGGACTCCCCAGCCGGAGCCAGCTGGACTTGGCCAGGGCTAAAACTGCCGCTGAAGGCCATGGCGCAGATCTCAGCGTCGTTTTCTGCTGCGAGGCGGGCCTTCTCTGCTGCGGGGAGAGACAGGCGGACTTTGTCGAGTGGAAGCTCGTGCACCCCGACCAGGCGAGCTTGGCCGGTGTGAAGCGCCGAACGCCCAACCGGTATTGCCCGGTAGCACACTGACACCGACGTGTTGGACAGCGTCGACGTGGAGGAGCACCCACTGAGGGCGGCCACGCAGACGCCGACCCCTGCGACAAGAGCCCAGGCTCGTGTACGACGGGTTGCTACGGTGCCCATGGGGACGCTTCCTCCTTGCGCGCTGTATGAGAATCGGCGGCGGCCGCTGGTGTGAGCTCGTGGCGCAATCTGGTCTTCACCTCGGTGTCGGTGACCACGCGGCTCCTGGCAGACCAGGCCAAGCCCGTCCAGGCGACCCAGCCGATCCCCAGCATCAGCCAGTAGGAGACCAACCGGTAAAGCAGGACAGCTGCTACGGTAGATTCCTCCCCCCCTCCGAACGTCACCAGAGCGACCGTCAAGCTTCCTTCCACGGCGCCGAGACCCCCCGGTGTGATCGGCAGGTTCGAGGCGAGTTGACCGGCGGCGTAGGCGAGCAGAAGACCCCGCCATGGAACTCCAACTCCGACGGCGTAGAAGGCCAGCACCAGGCACGCAAGGTCAGCGAGCCAGGTGGAGGCCGCCATGACGGCCGCTATAGACCACTGCTTCCTCGACGGGTTGACAGCTGACAGCTCGGCCACCCAGCGTTCGACCACCTCGTGGGGGGTCAACTTCGACTGGCGCCGTCGCAATAGCCTTCTCCAAAGCGATATGAAGGTAGCGAAGTGCGCCAGCACTCTCCGACGTTTCACGAACGCAATTACCATCAGGAGAGCCACGGCGATGATCCCCAGAAGTGCCTCGACGAGGTCGTAGGCACTGCCCGTCGACGCAGCGATAGCGAGGCCAACCAGTGCCATGGCGGAGAGCGCCAAGAACGTCAGCATGTTGAAAGCCACCAGGACCCATCCCGACAGCACGTCGTCGGCACCCCGGCGGCGAAACTGGCGGAAGATGTACGCCAGGTAGAAGACGGTGCCACCTGGGAACGACGACTGGATTGACGATCCTGCGAGGGTTATACCCAACATCGTCCCCGCTTTGATCTCCACCCGCCCCGCTCGAATAAGACGGCGCTGCAGTGATGACAACGCAGCATAGGAGGCGAACTCGCCTACGACCGCCAGGGCCATCCACCACCAGCGCAGGCGATTCAGATAGCTGGTAATGCCCGAAAGCTCTCCAGTCTTTCCTGAAATTGCCCAAGCCCCGATGCCGACGGCGACCAGGCCGACGACCATCCGCAGTGCGGGCCATGACCTTCTCACGAGCCGGCGTAACGCGGTTAGGTAGCTGGCGTGTCGGTCAGTGGGCTCTGTCACCTCCCTTCTAGCATCTCACGAACGGAGCTGGCCCGGAGTGCGTAAGCTCGGGCCGGGCAGGCTCGTAAACATGGGATCGTGATCTGGCGGCTGCCTTTTTAAAATCCGAGGCTACGGTCATCGCGCTTCAGACTTGCGCTCCGCAGGGACTCGTGGCCCGGCTGGCGACCGATGCCACGGTTCGCGGCTACATGTCCTTCGGGTAGGGCGCAGCCGATCACCCGACCTCGCAGGCCCGCCAGCACCCCCGGCGGTCCGAGGACTACCAGCCCGGCAGTAATGCGTGCCGCAACAGCCGGTGTCACAGCGTAGGCGTGCCCGATCCTGTCCTTGCTGCTCGGAGCTTGGGCGTTCGACCCGTCCCGGCCGTCCCAGCGGACCGTAAGGTCGGCGACGCGAGAGCCGGCCGCCACGACCGTCCCTCGTGTACCGAACGGCACCCCGCGATCCCTGCTCGATAGCATGACGACCCTGTCGCCTTGATTCCACGCGGGGCTAGGCGACGCTTGCCGGGAGTCGCCGCGCTCGTGAGCGTGGCTGCCGCATCTTTCGGCGAGGACGGCAGCGTTGAGAGCGGAAGTCTCCTCGAAGCCGAGTCCTACCATGGCGACGTCCACGCCGAGGATGCTCAGTCCTTTCCAGCGAGCCAGGACGGCGGCCGCGTAGCGTCGACCGGTCGCCTCTATCGCCGGGGAGGTGCCCCCCGGACCCGCCTCAAGGTCTGGCGCGCAAGCCCACGGTTCCAGGGCCGGTACGTCGACGGTCCTGGAGGGACTCTCCTCTAGACCTCGGGATGCAGGGCTGGCAAGGCGTGGCAGGGTCCCCCCTTCGACGAGGATCAGCTGAGCCCGCTGCCGCCTAGCCTCACTGGCGATCAATAGCAGTTCAGCGCTGCTGCGCCGGTCCGCTTGATCCACTACTAAGGCATCGAAGTTCTCACCTCGGCGGTAGGTCTCCGCCGAGGTGAGAACTGCCCATCGCAGCGCAGAGCCCGCCGATGGTGTGTTGACCGCAACGCGAAGACCGTGCCGTTCGAGGTTACGTCCGTGAATGTCGATTAGCTCGGCGTGTGCAAGCAGGCGACTCCTGCCCGCCGGACAGGTGAAGCGGAGCACCGGATCCGCGATGCCCGACTGGACTTCGCCTCCGTCGGCAGTTCGAGCGAAGTCGGGATTACTGGGCCGGGCCGGGTTGAGCGACGGTAGCGGCAGATTTTGGCGGAGTTCCCATCCCTCCTGGAGAATTTCGACCAGCCTTCGGTCGGCATTCAAGGCTAGTGACGTGGACCACCTGGGGCGTGATGTCAGCGACCTAACTGGCAGGCTGGCGTTGCAGAAACCGTCTACCCATGCCGTTGCGGCGTCCACGCTTGCGCCGCCGGGGTGTGTTGCCGCCAAAGCTACGGTAACGTCTGCTCGCCGAAAGTCCGACCGCTTGACGGCCAGGCTCGTCTCGACGGCTCGGCGAAGGTGCTCGTCGTCGAGATGGGCGTCCCTTGGAGCTGACTTCGTGAGGATTCTCGGGTTTGGGGGTGCGATCGACGGCCCGTAGTCTTGGGTGGACTCTGCGGGGCGGAGGTCTAATGCGTGGAGTGGGCCCAACTGGGCGATGGTGTTTCTAGCGCTTGCCGCTGCAACCCTTTCCTGCCAGGGTACTGCTACTGCCCGGCGTCTCGCCTCGAATGCTCCGAAAGTCTCGACGGCCCTGGTTTGAGAGCTCGCTGCTCGCACGGCGGAGCGGGCTACGTCGGCAACGTCGGCCAGGCCGTCAGGCCGGATGCGCCATTCGATGTTCCACCCTCGAAGAGCCATCTGGTGCCGTAGCTCCAGGTGGTACAGGGCGCTGAGCGCCCGGCGGTCGACGAACCACTGGTCTGACATCACCGCCGACCAGCGGTCCTGTGCTCTGGAGAGGTTGGCGACTATCAGATGGGTGTGGACGTGCGGTTCGCCCGCCGAGTTGTAGCGGTGCGTGAAGGCCGCCGCGATCAGGCCGTCGCAACGTGTCCGACCTCCCGGTGCTCCGGAGCGTGATACCTCCAATCCCTCCTCGAGGTGCGAGATCAAAGCTCCGACGGCGCTGCGGTGGGCGTCGGCAGCGGTGTTCGCGGGGTCTGAACCTTGGGCGGCGATGAGCGAGAAGGACTTGGGGGAGGCCCAGATCAGGTCCCAGCCGGCTCGGCGGCGCGCAGCTTTTCGATTGGGTAAGAACTGACATGTCCTCGGGTCCCTGCCGTCTAGGACTCGGCGGAGGTGGTCCGGGTCGACTGCACCGGTGAGCCCAAGTAGCTTCCCTGCGCCGTCAGACCACACCCCGGGGTCCCTGCCGTCGAAGTAGTACTTGACGCTGCCGGCGCTCGCCGACTTAACAATGAGCATAACAGTATATTTCCAGACATTTCATGTTTAATACAAGGAGGTTTCCGGCATCCCGGATCGAGGTACCAGGTTGCCCGTCAGACCCCTTGGATAGGTTGGGGCGGTGCTGCAAAGACGGACTCCGACATGAGCCGGGCTATAGCGTGCGGCTATTGCGGAGGATCTCACGGAACTGTCGCAGAGGTGAGGCGTTGCTGGGAACGTGCAGATGGTGCCGGCGCGGAGGCTGCGCCGGCGAGCGTCACCGAGCTGGAGGTCAGGCCGCCGACCGGCTCCGACGGGCCCATCGAGGTGGGTCGCGTCGTTCTCGGGCGCAGCGTGATCGTCAGGCCAGGTCAGAGTCCTCCGGAAGCGTGGTCGAACTGCGAACGTTGGGATGGCGAGATCGACGGCCTTGAGGTGGCGTGGCGTGAGCGCCGCCCGCTCGTCATCGAGCTAGACGGAGACCCGCCCGAACCCGGCGCCGTGAGCGCTGCAGTGTGGTCGCTTACCCCAGCGTTCTCGCTGCCCGGCGAGAGAGTCCGGTTCTTTGCGTTCGCTAACGCTGTCGACGCCCGCGAGGCGAAACCTAGTTGGGCGTTGCGCGACATGGCCGTGAGGCTGGGGGCAAGCCCCGGGTTGAGAGCAGACGTCGTGTTGCCGGGCGGAGTTGACGCCTACTGCGACGGCGGTCCGTTGCGCTGGCAGGCAGACGTGGAGGGGTCGGCGTTGATCAGCCGGGTTGCTCTGCAGGCAGGCTCACTCAACCCATTCGGATCAAACGAGCTTGACGCTGAACTGTCGGAGGACCAAAAGGCCGCCGTGACACAACCGTTCGGGTCCGCACGGATTATCGCTCCTGCCGGATCAGGCAAGACGCGCGTCCTGACGGAGCGCGCTAGGCACCTTCTTCGCAACTGGAACCTTCCAAGCCAGGCTGTCACCCTGGTTGCATACAACAAGCGGGCTGCCGAGGAGATGGTGGCACGAACGCCTGACCTGCCGGGATTGCGGATCCGCACGTTGAACTCGTTGGCCTTGTCGGTCGTAAACCGTTCTTGGCGCGTGACGACCATCGGGGAAGCACAGGTCCGGGCGCTGCTCGGTCGTCTCGTAGAGTTCCCGCGACGGGCCAACACCGACCCAGCAGTCGCTTGGATTGAAGCGCTTTCGAGGGTGCGACTCGGGCTCGAAGACCCTGCAGAAGTCGAAGCTGACTACGCTGGTGATGTTGAAGGGCTTTCCTCCGTCCTGGAGAACTACAGGGCGCTCCTATCCGATCGCAAAATGGTCGACTTCGACGAGCAGATCTACCGGGCGGTAGAAGTTCTGCTCCGCTATCCCGAGATCCGCAGCTGGGCAAGAGCGTCTTGTATGGTGCTTCTTGTCGACGAATTTCAAGACCTGACTCCGGCGCACCTACTGATGATTCGCCTATTGGCCGGCCCGGCAGGGGACGTTTTCGGGGTTGGAGACGACGATCAGACCATCTACGGGTACGCCGGCGCATCGCCTGAATGGCTGATCGATTACCGACGTTACTTTCCCGGAGCGCAGGCCCAGCAGCTGACGGTCAACTACCGCTGCCCCCCCGGGGTCGTGAGGTCGGCGGCGACGCTACTGGGGCATAACCGCAGGCGGGTCGCCAAAGAGGTCGTTGCCCGCCCCGGTCGGCCCTGCGCAGAGTCCGATCTCCGGATCGTCAGGAGCAAAAATGCTGTTGAAGATACCGTGCGACGTGTCGAGGAACTCGTCGGTGGGGGCGTAGCGAGCGCTGACATAGCCGTCCTCTCACGGGTGAACGCCTCATTGGTACCCGTGCAGGTCGCGTTGACCCTGGGTTCGGTACCGGTCCGGGCAGCGGTGGGCGAGTCTTACCTTTCCCGAAGCGCAGTAGCGGCGGCGCTCGCCTGGCTGCGCCTCGCTACGAGTGATCCACGGCTCCGTTCCTCCTCCGACGTGGCCGCCGCCGCCCGCCGCCCAGCGCGTGGGCTCTCGCCGAAGGTGGTGGGGTGGATCGCGGAGCAGCGCGATGACAGCGGCTGGCGTCGTCTTGCAGGGCGGTTAAGCGAACGGGATGCTACCAAGGTGGCTGCGTTCGCCACCGATCTTGCAATACTGTCGCGGCTGGCGTCGAGGGCTACGACAGCTCGAGTGTTGCTTGAGGTACGCGACGAAGTCGGTCTTGATCGCGCGATGGCGGCCCTCGAAAGAGCGCATCGCCGCCCGGACCGTTCGGCTCAGAGTGACGACCTGGACTCGCTCGTGGCGATCGCGCGTCTGCACCCGGAGCCTCGAAGTTTCGAAGCTTGGCTACGAGGGGTGCTGGCACGACCGAGCGCTCCGGACGGTGTGACCATGGCAAGCGTCCATGCTGTGAAAGGTCAAGAGTGGCCTCACGTCGTGATCCACGACGTGACGTCGGGTTTGATACCGCATCGTCTCGCCGATGACCTGGAAGAAGAGCGAAGGATACTGCACGTGGCGGTCACCCGCGCTTCGGAGTCGGCGACTGTCGTGGCGGGCGAACCCGCGTCTGTCTTCGTATCTGAACTGCTCACGCCCTGGAGACCTCCTGTCGACGAAGTAGACGCTGTCGACGAAGTAGACGAACCTGAATTGATGAGCGCCAATGGGTTGAGCCCCGTTGGGGAGGCTGCGTCCGCCGCGCTCCGGGCGTGGCGGACACGCCGAGCTCAAGGCGACAAGAAACCAGCCTACGTATATCTGACTGACGCTACGATACGCGCAATTTCAGCGGCGTTGCCTGCTGACCTCGAAAGGCTTGCCGCAGTCAAGGGCCTCGGACCGGCGAAGTTGCAGGCGTACGGCGACGAGATCCTTTCGCTGCTCGACGGAGTGCGCCAGCCCTGATCCGAGTCACACTGGTACCGAGATCGCACCGGCCACTCCAGGTGCTAGTCAGGCGAAATCATACTAAAAATGACTTGCATACATAGAGAACCATGAAATACTATGAAAAAGATGGAACTCTAACTATGGAGGCTGGGAATGTTGCATCTCGCGACGCTGGCTCTTGCGACGTCCACCGGGTCGGCTTCGAGCACGCCTGGGCTGACACTCGCCCCTAACATCTATGACCTTCCAGGGGCTCCTGTCCTATCTGACCTGACCAATGGCCTCGGCGGCTGGGCGCTGATGGCCGCTATGGCTGGAGTGGTTATAGGAGCTGTTATGTGGGCGTTCGGTCACTATTCGCAGAACTATCAGCAGGCCTATAACGGACGAAAGGGAGTCCTCGTGTCCGGGCTGGCTGCGATCCTGATCAGCGGAGCTCCCCACATAGTGGATTTCTTGATCCGCCAGGGTGCCAGGATATGAGCTCAGTCGGAGGATCGGTTGCCTGCGTTTTGCCGCTAACGTGCGAGGCCGGGAACTTGGGTGGTTCGCTCGCAGGTCAAGCGGCCCACTCTCTCCTGGAGTCGATAGGGTCGTCGCTAGGTCACGCGGCTGCATGGATAGTTGCCGAGGTGTGGAACCTGATCGCCACCTCCACGACGCCGAGTGTAGACGCTGGCTGGTTCCAATCGGAACTGGTTGTGATGGAACAGGTCGTAGTCGTCGTGATACTGCCCATCCTCCTCGCGGCGAGCGTCGGACCTATCTTGCGCCAAGACGGGAAACGCCTCGTGCGTGTGTGGCTTGTTGGCCTTCCTGTAGCGGTGCTGGCAGGCTTCGCCGCTTCGCAAGCGGTTGGTAGAGGGATCCAGGTGGTTGACCTGCTGTGCCGGCTGTTCTTGGACGCGGGTTCCCAGAAGCGAGCGGAGCTTTTTATCGCAGCCGTAGCCGGCGGGCAGGTCGGCGGGGAGCCCCTTTTCGTTCAAGGTCTGCTATCGGTCTTGACCATAGTCGGAACGGTCCTCGTGTGGCTCGAGCTGGTGGTCCGATCAGCGGCACTGTACGTGGCGACGATCTTCACGCCACTGGCGCTGATCGGCTTCATCTGGCCTGCGACGCTGTATATGGCGAGAAGAGCCATCGAGATCCTCGTATCACTGGTGCTGTCCAAGTTCGTCATAGTCGTATCCGTGGTGCTCGGCATGGAGGCTTTCGTGGCTTCGAACCTTGCTGCAGCTATGTCAGGAGCAGCGATCCTGCTGCTGGCAGGGTTCGCTCCCTTCGCCCTGCTACGCCTAGCGCCGGTGGTCGAGACCTCAGCCATCGCGCACTTGGAAGGAATGTCGCACAGACCCCTGCGCGCAGCAGCCCGCACGGCTAGCGCTGCTGCCGGGGCGCCGTTCCATCCCGTAACGCAGCTTGTGTTGGCAGCACGGCATTCGTCGTCTGGCGATACGGCCTCCGTCGATACGAGAGCGGTCGTCGCCCAGGCGATACCCGAACGTCAGGCGGACTTTCCAGCAGGACTGTCCGAGCCTGGTAGTCGAAGTTGAGCGCCGTCCCGCCGGCTCCCCGGTACCGTTTCAACCCCCTAGAGCGTCGAGGGCTCGTCCTAGGCCTGACCCTCGGCCAGATCAGCGCTGTTGGTGGGGCCATCTCGGTTGCCATATCCGTCCGGTCTTTTGTCGGACCTCCGGCCGGAACGCCAGCCGGCCTTCTAATAGCCCTCGGCGGTCTGGCCTTGGCGCTGTGGCCTTGGCGTGGCGAACGGGCCTACAACGTCGTTGCCCTCGGGGGCTCCTGGCTGATCCGCCGAGCGTACAAACCTCGTCTGAGCGCAGCTCCAGGCGAGGGAAGGCTGCTGCGCAGCGAACGCGGCTTGGACCGAAGCGGGGGATGTGGGAGCCCCGCCGGGCCCGGCGCTGTCGGGTCGGCGTCGGGAGCCATGACGATCCTCCCCGCGGCTTTGGACCGGGGCTTCCACGTTAAGACCCGGACGGGGCCGAGCGGAGTGTCGCTTCGCTGGTGCAGCGCAGAAGTGGACGGTCGTCAGGTCGCAGTTATCCACGACCGTAAAGGCGGGCTTTTAACTGCAGTGCTTGCAGTGCAGGGACCGCCTTTGTGTCTTCTGGATCCCTCTGAGCAGGTCGGCCTGCTCGAAGGCTGGCGAAGCGTGCTTGCCTCGGTGGGGCGGCCCGGCGGCCCGATCCGCCGACTGCAATGGGTCGCTCGTAGTTCGCCGTCGTCGACCCCATTCGACATTTCTGCGGCACCTACCGTGGGTGCTCTGGAGGCCCCCGGGAAGGACTCGTACGGCGTATTCTTGTCCGAAGCAGCCGCCCATATCGAACGCCACGACACTTGGGTTGCCATTTCGGTGGCTTCGAAGGCGGGCGGACCCGGGCGTCGGGCTTCACGCCGGAACCACCTAGATGTGCTGGCCAGGGAGGTGCGCTTCCTCGAAGGTCAGCTGCGCAGCGTAGACCTTAGATCTTCGGAGCAACTCGACGTGGAAGCCCTCGTTGACCTTCTTGCCGGTCGTCGTGGAGGTTCTCCTCCGCTTGCCGTGCGGGAGGGATGGTCGGAGACGCAACTCGACGGGATGTGGCATCGCACATACTGGATTAGCGACTGGCCACGGTTGGAAGTCGGCCCCAACTTCTTGGCTCCACTGCTCGTCTCCAGGGCTTCTCGCAGGGTCTCAGTTACCATGGCGCCTGTTCCACTCGACCGGGCCGTTCGTGAGGCTCGCTCGGCGCGCGCGGCGGACGCAGCCGACTCACAGCTACGGATGAGGGCCGGTTTCATGTCGAGCGCGCGGCGCGACAGAGAGACGGAGGGGGCTGAGCGCCGGGAGGCCGAGCTCGCAGACGGCCATTGTGATTACCGGTTTTCCGGGTATGTCACGGAGAGCGCCGAGACGTGTGACGGGCTGGCAGTCGCATGCGCCGCACTCGAGCAGGCAGCTCAATCAGCCCTGCTCGACTTGCGATGCCTATATGGCCGTCAAGCCGAGGCGTATTGGTGGACGCTGCCGCTGGGCAGGGGACTCAGGTAGCTCGCCCAGATGAGGCCCCCGCTTTCGCATAGAGCCACCACAGCCCACCTTCAGTCGGTGTACCCTTTCGTGTCGGGCGGAGGCCTCGACGCCGGCGGACCTCTGATAGGAAGGGATCTGCTCGGTGGCCCCTTTTTCTTCGACCCTTGGGATCTTTACTCCAGAGGGATTATCACCAACCCGAACGTCCTCGTGGTAGGTCAGATCGGCCGAGGTAAGTCGAGCTTCGTGAAGACCTTCGTGAGCCGGCAGTTGGGTCGGGGTCGTCAGGCCTGGATAGTCGATCCTAAAGGCGAGTACGGTGTCCTGGCGGAGGCGTTTGGTTGCCATCCCGTGCGGCTGCGTCCCGGAGGCTCAACGCGACTCAACCCTCTCGACGTTCCCAGGTGCGCGCAGCACCAGCCAGCCGGTGACAGCGTCGAAGGTGACGTCAAGCCCAGACTTGAGCTTGTTTGCGCGCTGCTGTGCTCGTCACTCGCCAGGCCGCTCAGCCCCGAGGAGCGAACCGCCGTCGAACTGGCTGTTAGACAGGTTTCTGTCCAGCATCCGAAGCCGACTCTCGTAAATCTAGTCGAGGCGATGCTGTTTCCCGAACCTGTTGCGGCACGGTCCCTGGGCTACGAGAGCACTGCCCTGGCAGAGCTTTCGAGGGCGGTGGCGTTGGAGTTGCGGCGAATGGTGAGGGGAGACCTCGCAGGTATGTTCGACGGAGCAACGACTAAAGGAGTCGGCATCGACGGCAGGATTGTGGTCGTCGACTTGTCGGCGACGTTCTCTTCGTCTGCACTTCCTCTGATAATGGCATGTGCCACGGCGTGGCTTCAAGCAGCCTTCTCGGCGTCTGAGACCGTCAAGCGCCTCGTGGTGCTCGACGAGGCGTGGGCAATCCTCTCGGATCTTGCGACTGCGAGATGGTCTCAGGCAACCTTTAAGCTTTCCAGGGCTCTGGGCGTGTCGAACCTGGTGGTCTTGCACCGGCTGTCGGACCTCCGCGCCCTTGGTGAGGACGGCTCGACACAAAGCAAACTTGGCGACGGCCTGCTCGCGGATTCCGAGACGCGGGTGTGCTTCGCACAAAGTCCATCGGAGGTCCCGACTACAGCGGAGCTGATCGGTCTGAACTCGACAGAGTCCGACGCCTTGGGGCGCCTTCCCAGAGGGGTCGCCCTGTGGAAGGTCGGCTACCGGACGTTCCTCGTGGAGCACCTGGTATCCAAAGATGAGCGTTCGATGATCGACACTGACGCGGCCCTACGGTGAGACAGCAGACGTCGGTCCCGGGTCGGGTTGCTCCGCGTCGCAGCGCCCCCTCACGACTTCAGCATCCCCGCGCCCGTCGCCGTACCCCGAGCCGGTCTGCACCGCTTATGGTGTCATGTGGAGCGGTGGCGCTCGCTGTGCCTTGCTGCTGGGTCTGGCTCACAGCGGAGGTCGCCGGCCGGGTTTCGTTGCACCGGTGGCCGGGAGTGCCAGTCCCTGCTCTAATGGCGGCGACAGCGGTACTGCCGGCTCACGCCGGTAATCCAGGCGCAGCATGGTTGGGAACGTCGGCCGCCCAGCTCGCCCGTGTTCCAGCGTCAGCGTTTTATCTCTGGGCTACCGTAGTTGGTGTCGCGATGAGCGCTGCCTGTGTCTGCTTGGTACTGGGAGCTGGGCGCCTACTCCGATTTGAACGTCGCGTCGGGCGGAGCATCGCGGGCAGCCGGCCGCCAGCAGGGCTATCAGCGCGGCGAAGTGCCGGGCTCCTTCGGCCTGTCGGAAGGACACGAGAGCGTCGCGGCGCCGAGTGGGCCAGGGCAACCGACGTAAGGGTCCTTCAGGTCACGCCTCGCGGGACCTCCGGGAGGTTGGTGTTGGGACGTAGCCCAGGCCTTGGGGGTCGTCTGGTGGCGACGGAGCAACGCCACTCGGTGCTAGTCATCGGACCGACACAGTCAGGCAAGACGACTGGACTGGCGGTTCCGGCACTGCTCGAATGGGACGGCCCCGTCGTCGCCACGTCAGTGAAAGACGACCTTGCTGCAACGACCTTCGCATGGCGCAGCACGGGAGGGGTCTGTTCCCTATTCGACCCGACACGCTCTGTCGGGTTTGCAGCGCCGGCGAGGTGGTCTCCCCTGTCGGAGTGCCTTTCGTGGTCGGGCGCCCAGAAGATGGCCACCTGGCTGGTGGAGTCAACCCCGGGACGTAGAGGGATGCCAGACGCGGCGTTTTGGTATACAGCGGCGGCGAAGCAGCTTGCACCGCTGATGTTCGCGGCTGCGTCTTCGGGGATGAGCATGGCTGACGTTGTCCGCTGGACTGACTCGGGCGACTTCGAGGAGCCGCTCAGCCTGCTCGTCCTCGCCCGTCACGACCTTGCGGTCTCGTCTCTGGCCGCGTGCGCCGGACGCGACGAGCGCATAAGAAGCTCAGTTGGGACAACCCTAGAGACGGTCCTTTTGCCCTTCGCCGATCCCGTGGTGGCGGATTCCACAGCGGTATCGGACTTCGACATCGACGAACTGTTGTCGAGGAGGGGAACTCTCTACCTGTGCGGACCTAGTCATGAGCAGGCCAGGGTTGCCGGGCTTTTCGCCGCTCTGGTGTCCTCAGTCGTAGCGCACGCCGTAGAGACCGTCAATAGCTCGGGACGCCGTCTCGACCCGCCCTTACTGGTCGTGCTCGACGAGGCGGCGAACATCGCTCCGATAGCCGACCTCGACGTCCTAGCCTCGACGGCCGCCGGCCTGGGCATCCAGCTCGTGACGATATGCCAGGATCTCGCGCAACTCTCATCCCGCTACGACGCTGAGCGGACGAGGACCATCGCCAATAATCACAGGGCAAAGCTGCTCCTGTCGGGTGTTTCAGACTTGGGCACCTTGGACATGATGTCCGGCCTGGCAGGCGAGCAGGCAGTCCGAGAGATAACGGTCACCCAGGAGTTGAGAGGAGGTCCGACTACGCGGGCGCAATCGACTGCCTTTCGAAGGCTCGCCCCGCCCGACCGCCTCCGGCGGGTCTCACCAGGAGAAGCCGTCCTCGTGTATGGTCACTTGCCGCCGCTGCGGCTTCACCTGCGCCCTTGGTACTCAGACAGACGTTTAGCCCGTAAAGTCTGCGGAACGTGAGCCGGTCGCAGCGGGTGCGTTGCCTGACGGTCGGGGACCCGACTGTTCAGCGAGAGCGGGCTCTGCTCGGGGAGACCCTGAGGGGCTCGCCGGGCATCTTGGGGTATTCGGGTGGCCACGGGGCGTCCCCTAGGCCGGCCTGTTGGTCGGCGTCGACTAGCTCCAACAAGCGCTTGAGAGACGCTGGGGTTGCGCCCGCCCAGGGATCTCCGGAGCGCACGATCCTCGACGGTACGGTCGCCACCGTCAGCTCGTCGGGGTCTACAAGGTCCAGTTCCTCCCAATACAGCGGTGTCGAAACCTGGGCGCCGGGTCTGGCACGGACCGACCACGCTCCGAAGATCGTCTTGTGAGGCGCGTTTTGGTTGAAGTCCACGAAGACCCGGTGACCTCTGCCTTCCTTCCACCACGAGGTGGTGAAGAGGTCGGGCCGGCGTCGTTCGAGCTCCCTTGCAAGCGAAACGGTGGCGGCCCGGACTTGCAAGGGGGTCCATCCGGCTGTCAGACGTACGTAGACGTGGATGCCCCTGCTCCCGGTCGTCTTTGGCAGCCCGGTGTAGCCGAACTCTCCCAGAAGCTGCTTTACTTCGAAGGCGGCCTGCGTGACCATTCCGAAGCCAGCGTTGCGAGGAGGGTCCAGGTCGATGCGCAACTCGTTGACGTGTTCCTGGTCGTCGGCGTGACAGGCCCACACGTGGAAGCCTAGGCAGGCGAGGTTCGCCGCCCACAAGACGTGGGCGATGTCGGCTGCGACCAGGGCGTCGGATACGGTGCCGCTCGGGGTTGCCACCTGCACCGTTTGGAGCCACTCGGGTCGACGGGGTGGTATACGTTTCTGGAAGAACGAAGGCCCGGTCGCCCCGTCAGGGAATCTCTGCATCAATATTGGTCGACCGCCGATCGCTGCCATGAGAGGATCCTGTACGGCCAGGTAGTAGCGCACCAAGTCGAGTTTGGTTTCTCCGCGCTCGGGGAACATGACCTTGTCCGGGTTGGTGACCGTAACCAGCCTGCCGGCTGCCTCGACCGATACCGATGGCGTCGCTGGCGTCAACGCTCCGATCTCAGTCGTCCTTGGCTGTCTCGGTCGCCGCTGGACGGTAACAGGTGGCGACTAGAGCCTTCGCCGAGGCAATGCCAAGCAGGCAGGCGAGGAAGCCCCAGCGAAGTCCGCTCCTCGGAGAGCCCCTTAGGGCGTCGACGGAGACTCGTCCTGGGCCGAGCGATGCGGTAGCGGCGCAGACCGCCGCTACCACGGCGGTGTACTCCCAGCCTCCTTTGAACACGAAGAAGCCTTTGCCGCGGTGGTCCGTCGCAGCCGCTGTGGCCATGAGGCCGATCGCAGCCGCAGCGGGATAAGGGCTAGCAACTCCGAGGGTTAGTGCCGCTCCCGCCGTGATCTCCGTAGCGGCAGCTACGCGAGCGTGCAGCGCCGCCGGGCGCAGTCCGAGCGACTCGAACCAGCGCGTGGTGCCGGCCAGTCCTCCCCCTCCGAACACCTTGTTGTGCCCGTGAGCGAAGAGCATCGGCCCAACAGCGAGGCGCAGCAGCAGCGTTGACGTGTCTGGCGCTATAGATCCGGCCGTCGGCTTGTGGGCTTTCATGCTCCAACGCTACCTGTTGCAGCCGTCGCTGGGGTTGCGAAGGCCTCTCGGGGTGCCACGCCGCCTAAGTGGGTTACGCCACGTGCGAGTAGCTAGCCTCGTTCCCGTGACACTGCCGGATCGCACCAGGATCGCAGCCCGGTTTGGGGTCGGAGTGGCGGAGGTATCCAGACGCCTCGGCAAGGGTGGCGGGTCGGTGATCGGAGGCCGGGCGATACTTGCGCTCGACCCCAATGCGCTGGCGCATCTAAGCGCCGGCCGCAAAGTGGCCTTGGTGTCGGGAACGAACGGCAAGACCACCACGACGAGCCTCCTCGCCACGGCACTGTCGGCCGGTGGGAGGGTACTTACCAACCTGCAGGGAGCGAACCTGCCGATGGGACTCGTGTCGGCGCTGGCCGACGGTCCCTCCGGAGCGCCAGCCGTGCTCGAAGTGGACGAGGCTTGGCTGCCCAAGGTCGTCGCAGCTACCCGCCCCGCAGCGGTCGGTCTTCTCAACCTGACCCGCGACCAACTCGACCGTAATAACGAAGTGCGGACTCTGGCGTCGTCGTGGCGATCGGCACTCGCCGGTCCCGCGGCGGGCACCGTGGTGGCCAACGCCGACGATCCTCTCGTGGCCTGGGGCGCCGGAAGGGCAACGAACGTGGTCTGGGTCGGGGTAGGTCAACCCTGGACGGAAGATTCGGGGGGATGTCCGAACTGCGGAGATCGAATCGAATTTACTCCGTCGGGCTGGTCCTGTGGTGCGTGCGACTTCGCACGACCCCGAACAAACGTCGAGCTCGAAGGGGACAGGCTACGGTGGCAAGACGACACGACGTTGCGCTTGGACCTGGCTCTTCCAGGCCGCGCTAACCGAGCGAACGCAGCGGTCGCTCTGTGCGTAGCGAAGGTTTTGGGTGCCGACCCAGCTGCGGCCGCTGGGTCTATCTCGTCCCTCGGACAGGTTGGCGGCCGATATGCGAAGATCGTCGTAGGTGGAAGAAAAGCCCGACTTCTCCTTGCGAAGAACCCAGCTGGCTGGATGGAGACCTTTGAAGTGCTCGCCTCCCCTCCGGGCCCCGTCGTGGTTGCGGTCAACGCGCGCCTGGCGGACGGGCGTGACCCTTCCTGGCTGTGGGACGTGCCCTTCGAGCGCCTGCGGGGGCATTTCGTCACCGTCACCGGCGAACGGGCATGGGACCTAGCGGTCCGCTTTCGCTACGCCGAAGTGGACCACACGGTGATCTTCGACCCCCTGGACGCGATACGTCACGCCGCACGAGGCGGAGACCTCGACGTGGTGGCGAACTACACAGCGTTCCAAGAGATTCGCTCCAAGTTGAGCCCGGTCGGGATCAGCACCCTATGAGCGTGTCGATCTGCTTGTTGTTCCCGGATCTTCTCGGCACCTACGGGGACTCGGGGAACGCGACGATCCTGGTCCAAAGACTGCGTTGGCGCGGCGTCGCCGCCGAGCTAACGGTGATCCACTCGGGGGACGTCGTGCCCACCTCGTGCGACCTTTACGTGGTGGGAGGCGGCGAGGACCAGCCCCAGGCCCTAGCGGCAGACCAACTCGGGGTGAGGTCCTCTTCTAGTCCGCTTGTTAGGGCTGTGGACGGAGGCGCTGTGGTGTTCGCAGTCTGTGCCGGCCTGCAGATTCTCGGTCGAGAGTTCGCGGGCCCTGACGGTGTACCCCGTCCCGGCGTTGGTCTACTGGACTGCTCAACGCGTCCTGGCCGTAGGCGTGCCGTGGGAGAGCTTGCCGTCGAACCGGTACCGGGGTTGGGGTTGGATCGGACTCTTAGCGGCTACGAGAACCACGCTGGGGTGACCACAGTCGGGCCGGAGGCGGAGCCGTTAGGAGTGGTTGTTTCGGGGGTCGGGAACGGCTCGGACAGCGGCGTGGACGGCGCAAGGGCTGGTCGGGTACTCGGAACCTACATGCACGGCCCGGCTCTCGCCCGCAACCCCGATCTCGCCGATCTGCTTCTCGGATGGGTCGTCGGACCGATGGAACCCCTCGACGACAGCGACGCTGAAGAACTCCGCCGCCTCCGCCTTTCGGCATCGCAACGTGGTTCTGTGTCCGGCCTAGCGGGCTTCTTGCCCAGGGGATGGAGGAGGATCCTCCCGCTCCGGTAGAGTTCAGCCCCCCTGCTCACTAGCCGCAGCACCAGGAGCCCGAGGTGACCTGGCCCAATGTGTCGCAGGCGCCGTGCGCTCAGCGGTCACCTCCCAAAGCTTTATACCCCCGAGTATCCCAGCCGAGTTGTCGACGACGCTAACCCCGTCGGGCAGGTCGCTTCCGAGGCGGGCGGAGTTGCCTCCGCCGACATAGCAGTGATCGAAGAATGTGAGGGCCCTGAACGTCTCCACTGCTTCGAGAACGTGAACGAGCCACTTCTTGTTACCCGACTTCTTGCGGGCGGCCTCCCCGACGACGTCGTTGTAGCTGCGTCCCTTCTTAAAAGGGTGGTGGGCGAACTCCAGGTGAGGCTCCAGTTGGCCCTCGTAGAAAAGGGCTGTCCCCAGGCCAGTTCCCAGCGTGAGCACCAGTTCTAGTCCCTGGCCTTTTATGACCGCCGCACCCTGTAGGTCGGCATCGTTGGCGACCTTCACCGGTTTGGATGTCGCCTTCTCCAACGAGGCAGCGAGATCGAAATGCTCCCAAGCGGAGACGAGATCCGCGTCTGGCTGGCCTCCAGGGCCTTCGGGGGAGATGAAGTGAGGCGCCGAAAGTATCCTCCCGTCACGCACCATGCCGGGGAAACCGACGGAGACACGGTCGAAGCCGGGTAGTGGCTTGATCAACTCTTCCAGAACGGTTACGAGCTTGTCTGGCGGCAGTGGATAAGGGGTGTCGCAACGCACACGGTCGTGCTCCATGTTGCCAGCGCCGTCGAGCACCGACGCCTTGAGTCCCGTTCCGCCGATGTCGATAGCAAGAGTGTCAGGAGAGGATCGGCTAGTTATGGAGGTGGCCACAAGGCGAGACTACGCGAGCGGTCGGGATACTACCAGCAAAGTTGCCAAAAAAGAGACTCTTGGCCCTAGGCATAAGCTTGCCGATGGGTAGAGAATATGGTTGTCAGGTTTTAGGTGCAGAGGTGTAGAGATGACTCCAGATGCGAGACTGAGCGCCGCCGAGCGTGCCGCTTTGGCCGATCTCGAAGCAGCCGCGCTGGCCGATGACCCTGTCTTCGCGTCGCGCCTCAGAGGTTCCCCGGCGTCCGAAGCCATGCGTGCGGCGTCCTCGGCTCGGCTCTTGCTGCGACGCGGTTGGGTCAAGTTGCTGTGCGTCAGGTGGTGGGGACTGGTGATGCTGGTGGTAGGTCTAGCGGCGGTGACCGGCGGTCTTGCGGTCTCCCTTGCTGTCTCCCTCGCCGGTACGCTGCTGTCGGGCGTGGGTCTTAGAGTTCTTGCCGAGATAGTCGTCGACCGCAGCACGCGGCGAGGAGTCGGTTCAGACCAACCCCTGGGTTAGCTCGGGGTGGCATGCGGGCCTCGGCGGCTATCAGAAGCCGTCAGCCGTCAGCCGAGGGCGCTGTCGCTCTTACAGCGGTGGCGTTTACAGTCCCTCCAGTTCCTGCCGTTCCTGACACGGTGACGGTGTCGCCGATCTTTAGACCGGCGAGGCTTGAGCTCGAAGTGACGGTCACAGTGGTAGACGGTCCTACGTCGACTTTGACGATCTGACCTGCGGCGTTGCTGATCTCTAAGACGTTACTGGCGACGTCTATGACGGTGCCCGATGCGACCGGAGCTCCTCGCGTGCCACCCGTCGTAGCGCCGCCAGTACCGCCTCCAGCTCCCAACCCGCCACCGAACCCGCCGGCTCCGGTTCCGAGGTTTCCGGCGGCTCGTAACGCAGCGAAGCGGCTGGCTAGCGCCGACGCAGCACTCGACGTGCCGGTGCCGTGGTGGCGCTCGGCTACCACGCCGCCCCAGAAACCCCCGCCGAGCGCCAGCACCAAGACAAGTACGCCTGTCAGGTAGCGGACGCGAAGAGCTTTGGCAGCTTCGGGCAGGGCCCATTCGTCGTCGGGGTCGTCTGGGTGGATGACTACCACCGGCACCTGGGTCGTGTCGGGGATCGGCACCGGCTGTGTGGGGTCGTCTGGCTGCATCTGGGTTGTCTTCTCCTCGCCTGCCCTAGAAATTCCCGGTAGGCCCTGCTACTCGTACCTGAGCGCGTCGACTGGACGGAGTGACGCGGCGCGGTTCGCCGGGTAGAACCCGAAGAACACGCCGACGGCGACGGCGACCACGAAAGCCTCCACCACCGACGTGGGCGTCGCGACCGGCTTGACCCCAACGATCTTGAAGCGGCTGCCGATCAGCCCGACCGCCACGCCTGCCAGCCCACCCAAAAGCGAGAGCAGGACCGCCTCAGTGAGGAACTGGCCGAGAATGGCTCCGCGCGGGGCTCCAATAGCCTTGCGGATCCCGATCTCCCTGGTTCGCTCGGTGACCGTGACCAGCATGATGTTCATGATCCCGATGCCACCGACGAGCAGGCTGATAGCAGCCACGGCGCCGAGCAGCACCGTGAACGTGGAGGTGGTGGACGCCGAGGTGGACAGCAGGGATTGCTCGTTGATAACGAGGAACGGAAGGTTCGCTACGGTCGTCTGATTGGCGGATGCAAGAATGTCGGACGCCTCGGCCTCGGCGGCGTCGACGCCCTTGGAGTTCTTGGCTTGGACGATGATCTCGTTGAAGTTGTTGGTATATCCCGTCAGGAGGCCTTCGGCGGTTGTGTAAGGGATGATCGCGACGTTGTTGGGGTCAGCCCCGGTGGTGGAGCCTTTCGAAGCGAGGACCCCGATAACCTGGAACTGAGCTTCGTTCCTTCCTTCCGTTACGAAGATCTCGGTCCCGATCGGATTGGCTCCGGTCGGGTAGAGATTCGACAGGAGGGTCTGGCCTATCACCGCCACCTGGGCTGAGCTGGCGACGTCGGAGGCGTCGATGGAGCGCCCGGCTTCGACGGTGTAGTCCTCGGCTGGCAGGTAAGTGGGGCTGGTGGCGGTCACGGTGACCGTCGTGGAGGCAGCCTGGTAGCTTGCCGTCACAGAAGCGCTCAGCACGGGAGAAACCGAGAGGATGTCGGGCGCCTGGTTCGGGTCTGACATCGTTTTGAGGTCGGCGGCAGTGATAGTCGCCGCCTGGGTTTGGGTGCCCGTGGTCGCCGGTCCGCGGCCGAATCGCCCCCGATTGGTGATCGTGATCGTGTTCGTGCCCAGAGCTTTGATTCTGTTTTGGACGGATATCGACGATCCGTTGCCGACGGCCACCAAGATGATCACTGCCCCCACGCCAATGAGGATCCCAAGGACCGTCAAAGCTGAGCGCAGCTTGTTCGCTGAGAGGCCCCTTAGGGCCGTCGTCATGTAAAGGAGGATCGTCATCGGCCGGCGGCCATCTCAGCGTGACGGGAACCGACTTGGGTCGTCTCGTCGGAGACGACCAGACCGTCGCGCAGGCGCACGGTGCGCTTCGTCCGCTCCGCTATGTCTGGCTCGTGGGTAATGAGCACCACAGTGCGACCGGCTCGGTTGAGCGACTCGAACACGTTCATCACCTCGTCGCTGGAGTGGCTGTCAAGGTTACCTGTCGGCTCGTCGGCGAGGATGAGCGCTGGGTTGGTGACCAGCGCTCGGGCGACGGCCACGCGCTGCTGCTGGCCTCCTGACATCTCGTTTGGCAGGTGGCCGGCGCGTGCCGACAAGCCGACAAGGTCCAAAGCGGCCAGCGCGCGCTCGCGCCGTTCCTTGGCGTGAACGCCGGCGTAAAGCAGCGGCAGTTCGATGTTCGCGAGAGCTGACGTCCGTGGTATCAGGTTGAAGCTTTGGAACACGAAGCCGATCTTTCGGTTACGGACGCGGGCGAGACGGGTCTCGTCTAGACCGCGTACGTCGACGCCGTCGAGCCAGTATCGGCCGCTAGAAGGTACGTCGAGGCATCCGATTATGTTCATCATGGTCGACTTGCCCGAACCTGATGCACCCATGATCGCGACGAACTCTCCGCGTTCGATGACCAGGGATACACCGCCGAGGGCGTGCACCTCGGAGTCGCCCATCTGATAGGTGCGGGTGACGTTTCGCAGGGCGATCACCGGCGGAGTGGGGCGCTCCCCGGCGGGGAGTGTGGAAAAGTTTGCGGTCACTGGGCTATCCGAGGCCACCGGCTATGCCAGCCCGAGCTAACCCGCCGCCGAACCCGCCGGCTCGTGCGCCCACGCCGGTTGCGGAGGTGGAGCCGCCGGCCGTGGCTGTAACTGTCGGCTCGACAACGACGTCCCCGGCCGATAGCCCGGCGAGGATCTGGGTGGTGGAGTCTCCCACCAGGCCGACCGTGACCGTCTTCGTCGTCTGCTTGCCGTTGGCGAGTAGGGACACCGTGGAGAACCGACCAGCTGTGGTTATGGCCGACGAGGGAAGTTCGAGCGCGTTGGACACTGAGGCTACGACGACCGCTACGGTTACGCTCATGCCGTCTTGCACGGTGGCTGGCGGGTTGGTAAGGCTTATCGTGTCGTCATAGGTCACGACGTTGCTCACCACCGTCGGGTTAGGGTCGGTCTCGGTGACCGTGCCAGACACGGTCGTGTTGGAAAGGGCGCTGAGGGTGACTGTCGCAGGCTGGCCGACTTTTATCTTCACGGCGTCAGCTTCGGGGAACCCTGCGACGACCTGCAGGTTCCCGAGAGTCGCCAGGGTGAGGAACGCCGAGGAGGAGCTGCTAGAGCTCGACGACGAGCCGCTTGCAGTCGAGGTGCCTGAACCTGACGAGGTAGCCCCGGAGGCCGTGGAGCTAGCACCGCCCCCAGAAACCGTCTCGCCAACCGTGCCGTTCAATGTTATGACCGTTCCGGAGAATGGCGCCGTCAGGTTGGTCTCGGACAGGGCCTGCTGGTCGTTGCTGACAGTCTGTTGAGCTGTCGCCACCGCCGCCTCGTCCTGTGTGATGGACGCAGGATTCACGTAGCGCTTCGCTGCTATGGACAGGTTCTCCTGCGTGAGAGAATTCTGGGCGTTGGTGAGGGCGCTCTGATCCTGGTTGACGGTGTTGGTGTCAGTGGTCACCGCTGCGCACGGGTTTGAGGCAGAGGACCCCGTCGAGGACCCCGTCGAGGTCCCCGCGCCGCTCTGAGTCGGCGATCCGTGAGTTGACGTTGGGACGGTCGTGGTCGTGGTCGAAGTCGTGGTCGAAGTGTTGCACGATGCTTGGTCACTGGCCAGTTGGTTCTGAGCCGTGGTCAGGTTGGACTGAGCGGTGGAAATGTTCTGTTGGTCGATAGCGACGGTCTCGTTGTCTTGGGCTATCTGAGGGGGTGTCTCGTTGCCGGACTGGGCCAGGGCGAGGTTGCTCTCGGCGACGGCCAGTTGACCTTCGGCGGCGGTCAGGGCTGTCTGAGCGCTGGTGGGGTCAAGCGTAGCGAGAAGTTGCCCTGCGACGACCTTCTCCCCGAGGGTGACACTGATAGAGCTAACCGTCCCTGAAGTGGCGAAAGCGACGTTCTCGTCCTGCGCAGGCGAGATGTTTCCAGACGCTGTCTCGGTCTGCTCGACGGTCCCCCTCGAAACCGTGGCGGTCCTGACAGCAGCGGTCGTCGCGGCCTTGTGAAACACGGTCGTGAGGCCAAAGTATGCGACGACCCCGATCGCTATCACCAGGGCACCGTTCACGATCCACAGTCGGCGGTTCTTCATCAGCCGGCTGCGGTGGTCGTCGTCGTAGACCTGGCAGGCAGAAGCGGCGCGCAGGCCGCCCTGGCGGCGGCGAACGCGGCGTTGGTAGTAGGAGCGCTACCCGAGGTGTTCGCCGTGGATGGGGCCGAACCGGTCGGTGTGGTCACACCGTGGGCACTCAGGCAGTTGCGGTATGCGGCGAACTGCGGGCTGTTGGCGCCACCGAAGGTTCCCCCGCCGGGAAGGTCGGATCGGCACGCTGTGAAAGCCGCTGAGTACTTGGAGAATGCGCCTCCCCCCGCCCCGCCGGCGCCGCCAGCAGCCCCGGCCCCGCTTCCAGTCCCAGCTGAGCCAGCCCCTGTTCCGCCAGGCCGGAAGCCTCGGCCGGCTCCGAAGGTTGTCGCCACACTCGCAGGAACCCCCTGGGCCTCCAAGCAAGAGGTGAATTTGGCCCGGCTGGCGCTGCTCGAAGCCCCCGCCGCCGGAGTCGTGGTAGCGCTAGCCGCAGCCGTGGTCGGCGACGAGGTCTTGGTAGAACCTCCGCCGCAGGCAGCGGCCAGAAGACTCAGACCCACAAAGCCTGCGGCGATCAGGACGCGATGGTTGCCGTGCGGCCGGCTGGTCGGACCGGTTTGAAGACCCGTCTCGGTCGGTGAGAGGTTGGCCTGGGAACGCATAAGTTCCTATAAACAGAGTCGCCCAGTCTGAAAGCTAACCTAGAAGATGTTTAAGTTTTGCTGAGAGACCGACTTATTTTCGGACTAAAAGGCGCTAATAAGACAAAAGCCAGTGTCGCAGGGGCGTTTCGGGTCGTATCCTCGGAGGCTAAGTCGAGGTGCCGGCCTTTTCTCCGGCTCCGGCCTCGGTAAAGACCGGCTCCGGCCTCGATAAAGATTGGAGAGACGTTGAGGATCTTGGTGCTTGGAGGCGACGGTTACCTGGGGTGGCCGACCGCCCTCAACTTGTCGTCGGTCGGACACGACGTCGCCGTCGTGGACAATTTCGTCCGGCGCCGGTGGGACGAGGAGCTCGGCGTGGACAGTCTCGTTCCTATCTTGAGCTTGGAGGAGCGCCTAAGGGCCTGGCATCGTTTGTCGGGGATCCGTGTCACGAGTTACGTCGGGGATCTCTGCGATGGTGACTTTGTCGCGTCTACTGTGTCCGACTTCGACCCGGATACTATCGTCCACTACGCAGAGCAAAGTTCCGCTCCCTACTCGATGCTCGACCGGGACCATGCGGTGTCCACCCAGGTCAACAACGTGGTTGGCACTTTGAACGTGCTCTACGCGATAGCCGAGCACAACAGAGACATACACCTAGTCAAGCTCGGCACGATGGGGGAGTACGGAACTCCGAACATCGACATCGAAGAAGGCTGGCTCGACGTCGAGCACCGTGGTCGCAAGGATCGTGTTTTGTACCCGAAACGTCCGGGGAGCTTCTACCATCTGTCTAAAGTCCACGACAGCCACAACATCGAGTTCGCCTGCCGGATTTGGGGGCTTCGCGCCACCGACTTGAACCAAGGAGTGGTCTACGGGCAGGAAACCGCTGAGACAGCGCTTCACCCGGACCTGGCCACCCGGTTCGACTACGACGGCATCTTTGGCACAGTCCTGAATCGCTTCGCCATACAAGCTGTTTTGGGAACCCCGCTGACGGTTTACGGCACGGGAGGCCAGACCCGAGGGATTATCAACGTGGTGGACACGGTCGCATGTATACGCCTAGCGGCCGAGAACCCCGCCGAGCCGGGCGAGTTTCGGGTTTTCAACCAGTTCACCGAGCAGATGTCCGTCCGTCACATAGCCGATACCGTTGCGGCGGCATGGCCGGGGGGATGCCAGATCGAACAAGTCGACAATCCCAGGGTCGAGATGGAATCCCACTACTACCGGGCTGCGCACACCGGACTTCTCGGTTTGGGCCTCACACCCCACCTGCTTAGTGAGACGCTCATCGGTTCGATGTTCGCGATCGTCGAGCGTCACAAGCACCGGGTGATACCCGAAGCTATGCGCCCGACGGTGAAATGGCGTTCGACCAGCAGTGCCCTCGCCAACGCTAACTGAGCTTCCATATCTAGCAGACTCCGACTTAGGCGGAACCCGCCGCAGGCTGCGGCCCCGAATCGCGACCCTCGTGGGAGTCGGCCTTCCCCTGGTCGTGGGTTTGATCCACGTCGCGCTCGTGTGGCCCAGATACCACGTCGGGTCCTTCGACGACGACTCCAGCTACATTCTCACCGCCAAGGCCTTGCTATCCGGGCAAGGCCTGACCGGGC
The DNA here is from genome assembly GCA_027391075.1 of Acidimicrobiaceae bacterium. Taxonomy (GTDB): domain Bacteria; phylum Actinomycetota; class Acidimicrobiia; order Acidimicrobiales; family Palsa-688; genus JAJZAM01. The sequence continues at coordinate 171,217 of DAHYHI010000096.1, forward strand.
AGCTTGCGAGCGGCGAGCACATAGTCTCGCTCTACGCCCCAGGATTCGCGGCGCTCATCGCTCCTCTCGTGTGGCTCTGGCCGCACGGTTTTGTGGCTCTCAGGTTGTTCTCGACGGTCTGCTTCGCAGCAGTGTTCCCGTTGACTTGGATATGGCTCGCAAAGCACGGCGTCACTGCGAAAGTCAGGGTAGCCACGCTTGTAGTGCTGGCTCTGGGCCCTCCGTTCGCCACCTATGCGAGCATGGTCATGGCGGAAGCCTCGTTCCTCGTGGTGCTCCTGCTCCTGCTGGTAGCCGTGGACTCCTGGACGACCGTCGACCGCGTGGCCTCCTGGCAGACCTTCGCTGTGACAGGCCTCGCGTCGAGCCTGATCTGGATCAAAGAGGCCGGCCTAGGCGTAGTTATCGGTCTGATCCTGTGGACGGCACTGCGGCCCGCTAGGCGAAGGCTAGCGAAAGCGTCAACGCTGGCGGTCGGCGTCGCCGCAACGCTCGCGCCAGTCTTGGCGGCACGTCTCGTTCTCGGCAAGCCGTTGGCCGGCACCCTCTACACGATGCAGCTGAGCGTCTACTACCAAGGGGGCCTTTTCCAACGACTGCTCCACGTCGCTCCGCACTCGGTGTGGCACCTTTTCTCCACCGCTATACCAGCGACGATCGTCCCATACCTTTCACCGCTCCCCATAAGCGGCCACTGGGTGGACCTGTGGAAGGTCGTATCGTGGCAGGTGACCATATTTGTGGTCGTCGGGGCGGTCTCATGGTTCCGCCGCTTTTACGACGCAACTGTCGTGATGGCCGTCGTGTACCTAGGCGAGTCAGTGCTCTGGCCGTTCGTCAACGAGCGCCGAGCGATCCTTGTGCTCCCGCTGTTGGTCGCGTGGTACGTGCTAGGCGCTGTTGTCGCGTGGAGGGCCGTGCGACGAGCGGCGTATCGGTTCGGCCCGTTGGCCGTTGGTGCTGCGCGGGGGTCTGCGACCATAGCTACTGCGTGTCTGGTGGTGGTCCCGCTGGTAGCGCAGGCCCCTCGCGACTACCTCTTTGGGTGGAAGGTAACGAGCTCGCAATTCGCTGGATCGCGCTACGTCGCGCTCTTGTCGGACCTTGGCACCCCCTCCGATGTGGTGGAGACCGACTACAAGTCCTCGACGGCGCTCTTCACCGGGCATCGTACGCAGTGGACTGGGTTCACAGTCGCCCACAACCTTTGTTACCTGCCGGCGGTCGTATCGGCTGTAGAAGCCGACGGAGCCTCCTACATGCTCAACGGTGATTTCAACAAGCCAGGGTTCCTCGACAGTGGCTGCATCAGTGCCCTAGCCGCCGACGGGGACTGGGCGGTGCCACTGCTCCACTCGCTACGCGACAACGCCACCGTCTACGAGCTGGTCGGACCATACAGCGCGAACCCCGACCTCACCGACGTTCTCGGAGGCAATTCGATTGGACCGGTTTTCGCTTCCGTCGGTCAGTCGTCGACGTCTCAGAGCTGGTACTTCGGTGGCGCAGCCCTCGTAAGTCAGGTGTCGGTCGGGGAGGCGTGGAACCCGGTGGGTTCGACTTCGTCGGTCGAACTGCAGCTCGAGACACCCGCAGGGGTCTGGGAGACTGTCGATTCGGCTAGCGGGTCCGTGGGCGGCGGTCCCGCCGCAGCTCCTTGGTTGTTGAAGTCGTTCTTGAATCCTATTGACGCTACGGCGGTTCGGGTGGTTGTGGGCTCCCACGGTGGTTCACTCGCTTCAGGAACCGCCGGTGCCGACGCTGTCAACGTTGCTGTCATCGGCCCCGCCTAGCCGTCGGTATGGGTTGTGAGATCTGAGCGGCAAGCGTCCAGGTGACGAAGGGACCACCAGGTGCCTACGACCACCCGCCCGAACCTCAGTCCGTAACGAAGATTCGACCCCTTTTTGGTTGTGCCGGCTGCTCTGGGCAGCACTGTGACAGGAGTCTCGACTACCCGGAAGCCTAGGGCCAGAGCCCCCATCAACAGCTCCGCCGTCTGGTACTGCGGTTGGTGCAGTGGCACTCGCCTTGTCAACTCAGGGGTGAAAGCCCGGAACCCGTTCGCGGGATCGGTTATCTTTGTCCCGGTCAGGATGGACACGACAGCCCCGTAGCAGCACAAACCCAACTGGCGGACCCTGTCAGTCGTGTGGCTGGTTCCGAGCCGGCGCGATCCGTTCACGAAGTCCACCCGTCCTGAGGCGACCGGGCCAACCAGGCGAGCCATCTCCGAAGTGTCGAACTGCCCGTCGGCGTCGAGGGTGACTATCACCCGAGCGCCCACCGAGGCGGCAAGTGAGTAACCCACTTGAAGCGCCCGGCCTTGGCCCAGGTTGCGTTCCAGGCGGCAGACCAGGGCGCCTGCGTCCCGTGCCACCCGAGACGTGTCGTCGCTGGATCCGTCGTCCACGACGATGCAAGACACGCCGAGCCCTGACAGTTCCTTGGGGAGGGACCGGATAACCTCACCGACCGAGCGCTCCTCGTCGAGGGCGGCGATGACAACCACCACCGGACTTTCCGGCCGCCCGGCGTACTCGTCGACGAAGCGGGTGCGAGCGTTGTCGCCGACGGTGCCCGCCTCTTGAGCTGAGAAAGCGGATCGTCGTTCGGGCACGGCAAGCCACACTAGGTCCACTGAGCGCCCGCCGAGTGCACGTTGAGTACCGTCGGCTTTCATCTTAGTACCCAGCTTCGTGTTCACCCAGGTAGGCTGCGATCCGCAATGATCGACTCTAGGCTGCTGCTCGACGACTTCGAAGAAACGGCCCGCAGGCTAGCGCGCAAGGGCGTCGATCCTGCGCTCGTCGGACAGGCACGAAGCCTTGCGGAGGAACGACGCGTCCAGGTGCGCGCGGTGGACGCCGCCCGCCAGGAGATGAACTCCGGGGCGAGCAGGGTCGGCGAGCTTATGCGCGAGTCCAGACGCGAGGAAGCTGAGGCGCTGCGAAGTGAGCTGTCGCTCCACCGAGCGCGCCTCGAAGCTTTGGAGAAGGAGCTACGCTCCGTCGAGGAATCTTTCGACGAGGTTACGTCGAGGCTTCCCAACCTCCCCGCAGACGACGTTCCCGACGGGCGCAGCGAAGCTGACAACGTGGTGTTACGCACCGTCGGCTATGACCCGGCGGACTACGCGGGGAAGCAGTGGGAGCCTCACTGGGACATAGCCGAACGTCTGGGCATTCTCGACGCCGAGAGGGCAGCCAAGCTGAGCGGAACGATGTTCGCCCTGCTCAAAGGTGACGGCGCCCGCCTACTGCGCGGTCTCACAGCGTTTGCGTTGGACCTACACCGTGACAGCTACGAGGAGATAGTCCCCCCGCACGTCGTCAGGGGCGAGGTCATCACCAAGACCGGGCATCTCACCAAGTTCGACACTCAGGCTTACCGTCTACGCGACGACGACCTCTGGCTCATCCCGACGGGTGAGGTCGCTCTCATGGGGATGCATCAGGGGGAGATTCTCGCCGAGGCCCAGCTTCCTGTCAGGTACATGGCCTACACGACGTGCTGGAGACGCGAAGCCGGAGCTGCAGGTAAGGAGACCAGGGGCATGCAACGCCTCCACGAGTTCCACAAGGTTGAACTCGTCAAACTCTGCAAGCCCGAGGACGGCGAAACGGAGTTCCAGGCTCTCGTCGCTGACGCCGCCAGGCCCTTAGAGGTCCTCGGTCTCCCCTACAGGGTCGTCGAACTGTGCACAGGCGACCTGACCTTCTCGGCTTCACGAGTCTACGACCTGGAAGTCTACTCGCCTGGCGTCGACCGCTGGCTGGAAGTGTCGTCCATCAGCCTGGTCACCGACTTCCAGTCCAGGCGCGGCCAGATCCGTTTCAGGAGGCAAGGGGGCGGGGTCGAATTCGTCCACGCGCTCAACGGCTCTGGGCTAGCGACGCCGAGAGTGTGGGCTGCGATCGTCGAGCACGGCCTTCAAAGCGACGGCACCGTCGTTGTCCCGCCGGCCCTGGCGCCCTACGCCGGAGTAGAGACCTTACAACCGCGACGCTGACGTTCCAGGAGTTTCCCGTCAGGCGGGCTCGACTTGGTCTCTGATCCGCTCCAGGGTGCGGCGCATTCCCTCCTCGTTGGTCTTTCCCCGGGCCCAGCCCAAAAGAGCCCAGTAGATACGCATCAGTGGGGTCGGGGCAAGTTCGAAAGACTCGGTGACGTCCGTGCCATCCCCGGCCGGTACGAGCTTGTAAGACCAGGTGTTCACAGCTTTGCCGCCTGCCTCGACAGCGAAAGTGAACTCCCTGCCAGGCTCGCATGCCTTGACCCGGCACTGAGTCCAATACACCGGTCCCCGCCCGTTACGCTTCACGTGACCCCTGAACCTCGCGCCGACAGCCGGACCCGTAGCCGCGTCGAGCCATTCGGCCTCGAAGGTCTCCGGACTGTAGAGCCCGATCTTGGTGACGTCACTGACGAGACCCCATATCTCTTCAGCTGGAGCTTTCATGTGCAAAGTCACCGAACCTCTCATGGTGGCAAGCTATCACCGCTTCGCTCCGTAGCGGTGTGTCAGAGTTGTAGGCGCGTAGCAATGTCAGTTCTAAGCGGGTGGGAGCACCCGAGGGAGGAGAATCAACCGTGGAGGTTCCGCTTCTAATCGGAGATTTCCTGGACCGTGCAGCGACGGTCTTCCCGGAGCGCGTCGCGATAGTCGACGATCCCTCTGCCGCCGCGCCACTCGGCGAGATCACCTACGCGGATTTCGAGGCGAGAGCGAGAGGAATGGCCCTCGCCCTGGAGGGTATGGGGGTCGGCCCGGGGGGCCGGGTCGCCATCGTGAGCCCCAACGCAGCCCGGTTCATGATCTCGTTCTTCGGCGTCAGCGGCTACGGCAGAGTCCTGGTCCCCGTCAACTACCGCCTGACAGCCGACGAAGTCCAGTACATCGTGAATCATTCTGGCGCCTCGTTGGTTCTAGTGGACCCCGAGATCGCCGGGTCGCTGTCTTCGCTTCGGACTGCCCGTACCGTCGTCCTAGACGGCGTCGAAGACGCCGAGCTCTTCGCCCCCGCAGCTGCGGGAGCCGCTCCGAAGCCGCTTGACATCGCCGAGAACGCTACGGCGAGCATCAACTACACGAGCGGCACGACCGCACGGCCGAAAGGAGTTCAGCTCACGCACCGCAACTGCTGGTTGAACGCCGCCGTGTTCGGATGGCACGCCACCGTGACCGAACGGGAGGTGTTCCTGCACACACTGCCGATGTTCCACTGCAACGGATGGGGAATGCCCTATGCGGTGACGGCTATGGGTGCTAAGCAGGTGGTCCAGCGCAAAGTCGACGGCGAGCAGATCCTGGAGCGAATCGACCGGCACAAGGTGACACTCATGTGCGGCGCCCCGGCAGTCGTAGCGGCCGTCCTCGACGCCGGAGAGGCCCGCCGTGAGCGCGGTGAGGACACCCCTGGGCGGGACCAGGTGCGGATAGTCGTGGCCGGAGCACCACCCCCGTCGAAGGTGATCGAACGGGTGCAAACCGAGCTGGGATGGGAGTTCATCCAGATCTACGGACTCACCGAGACGTCGCCCTTGCTCACCGTGAACAGGTCGCGCTACGAGTGGGACGGAATGTCCGCCGGCGATAAAGCCCAACTTCTCAGCCGGGCCGGTGTCCCGGCGCTGGGGGTGCAGATAAGCACCGACGACGAGGGCGAGGTCTTAGCCAGGAGCAATCATGTCTTCGCCGGCTACTGGGAGCAACCCGAAGAGAGCGCTAAAGCTCTCGTCGACGGGTGGTTCCACACCGGCGACGGCGGCTACATCACCGATGGGAGCTACCTCGTGATATCGGACCGCAAGAAAGACGTGATCATCACCGGCGGGGAGAACGTCTCGTCGATCGAGGTGGAGGACTGCCTCTACCAGCACCCCGACGTTGCGGAAGTGGCAGTGATCGGCGTGCCTGACGATCGGTGGGGTGAGACCATCAAAGCCCTGGTGGTCCTGCGCGCAGGGTCGGCGTCGACTGAGGCCGACCTTATAGAGTTCGCAAGGCAGCGAATGGCCCATTTCAAGTGTCCCACGTCGGTGGAGTTCCGCGACTCGCTGGTCCGAACCGCAACCGGCAAACTCCAGAAGTTCAAGCTGCGGGCACCCTACTGGGAAGGCCGGGACAGGATGGTGTCGGGAGGATGACGGCGTCGTCGGTGCGGGCGGGTCGCCCGGCGAGCTCAGACTGCCGCCAGAAGCCCGCGAGCCGGTAGGGTGACGTCTCGAACTAACGGAGGTAAACGATGAGAAACGTAACCCTTTTGGCTGCGCGTACCGTCCTCGGCGGATACCTGTCCGTGCACGGAGCCCAAAAGCTGTTCGGCTCGTTCGGCGGATCCGGTCTCGACGCCGCCGGCGCCACCTTCGACAAGATGGGATTGCGTCCCGGCAAGGCTATGGCCACCCTCGCCGGTGCGAGCGAGCTTGGAGGCGGCCTGCTCACAGCCGCCGGTGTCGCCTACCCTCTAGGGCCGGTTGCGATCGCCGGGTCGATGGCTGTCGCATCCGCCGTGCATCGCAACCAGGGCCCCATGGCCCAAAAGGGTGGCTACGAGTTGCCCCTAACCAACCTCGCTGTTGCGGCCCTCCTCGCGGCTGACGGTCCGGGGGCTATCAAGCTGGGCCCGCGCTTGCCGAAGAAGCTCTCCAGGCTCACCTTCCTGGGCGCGCTGGCGATGACGGTCGCAGCGCTAGCGCAGGTGCTGCGCGCCAAACCCCCGGCTGTTTCCTCCTCGGCTGCCGCAACTCCTTCGACGCGCGCCGATGCGACGACCGCCGAGCCCGCGCCAAACGGGTCGGCGCCTGCAAGCGCTACGACCTCGGCTGACTAGGCGGCCCGTGTCGGTGGGCAAACCGTGGCGAGAGCCACCGGCCTGAATGATCTAGTGAACGTTCGTCTCGTTTACAGTTCAGCGACGGCAGAAACGAGCTTCTGGAGCGTGTCCTTGGCGTCGCCGAACAGCATGACCGTCCGGTCGTTGAACAGCAGTTCGTTGTCAATCCCGGCGAACCCCGGTCGCATGGAGCGCTTCAGGAACACGACGTGGGCGGCCCTGTCAGCGTGGATTATCGGCATGCCGTAGATCGGGCTTCCCGGGCTGTCCACCGCAGCCGGGTTGACAGTGTCGTTCGCCCCTACCACGAGGGCGACGTCGGTCGTGGACATCTCGGCGTTCGCCTGGTCCATCTCTTCGAGGTCGTCATATGACACGTCGGCCTCAGCGAGGAGGACGTTCATGTGCCCTGGCATCCGCCCCGCCACAGGGTGTATGGCGTAGGCGACCGTGACGCCGCGCGCAGCGAGCTGGTCGGCGAGCTCTTTGACCACGTGCTGAGCCTGCGCGACGGCCAGCCCGTACCCGGGAACTACCACGACCCGGGAAGCGTAGGCGAGGAGCACGGCGACGTCCTCGGGTGTGGAGCTGCGCACAGATCGGCCACCAGGACCTTCGCCGCCGCCGGTTGCGGTCACGACCGACCCGAAAGCGGAGAACAGGATGTTCGTCAACGACCTTCCCATCGCTTTGCTCATTAGTCGTGTGAGGATGATCCCTGACGCCCCGACCAGAGTCCCCGCGACGATCAGCAGGTTGTTGTCGAGGGTGAACCCCGACGCCGCCACGGCCAGGCCGGTGAAAGAGTTCAGCAGGGAGATGAGGACCGGAACGTCGGCGCCACCGATCGGTAGGACCAGTGCCACCCCTAGGGCGAGCGCGAGCGCGAGGATTGCGTACACGTATCCGACGGTCCCGGTAGCCACCGCGGTCAAGGTCAGAGCGAGCGTTGCTGCCCCGGCGGTGGCGTTAATGGCCTGCTGGGCAGGGTAGGTGATCGGCCTCGTTGCCATGATCTCCTGAAGCTTGGCGAAGGCGATAGCGCTGCCGGAGAACGACACGGACCCGATCAGCACCCCGAGGAGAACCTCGGCGATCTGGTAGGAGGCGGGATGGACGCCGGCGGAATGCCAGTGCAACCACTCGACCACCGAGATCAGCGCAGCTGCTCCTCCTCCGACACCGTTGAACGCGGCGACCATCTGCGGTATAGCCGTCATCTTGACGAGACGGGCGGCGGGGACCGCGACTAGAGCGCCGACCGCCATGGCGACACCAGCGAGCGCAACGTTGAGCGGGGAGTGGTAGACGGTCGGGTCGCTGAAGGTTATCCCGACCGCCACAACAGCAGCTGACGCTCCGATCAGGTTCCCGCGCCTCGCCCCGCGCGGCGAGCTGAGACCTTTGAGCGCTGCGACGAAGCCGACTATCGCCGCCAGGTACAGCAGGGCCCGCCAGGTTGTCAGCGGAAATGAAAGGGCGATCACCCCGGGTTACCTCCGTCGGGGGTGTCCGGTTTGTCGCGGTTCTTATCCTTGGGGGCTTTCGACTGGAACATTTCGAGCATCCGGTCCGTTACGACGAAACCGCCGACCACATTGGCCGTAGCGAGAAGCACCGCCAAGAAGCCGAGGGTCAACTGCAGCGGGCCATGAGCCTGTCCCATTACCAGCAGCGACCCGACCAGGACGATGCCGTGGATTGCGTTGGAGCCTGACATCAAAGGCGTGTGGAGGACACTCGGCACTTTGGATATGACCTCCACCCCGACGAACGCTGCGAGGGCGAAGATGGTGAGAAGCCCGACGATGCCTCCGGTCACCGTCGCCCTCCGATCGTGTCTGGTTCAACGCCGAGCGTCTGCGCCGCCCGGGGGTTGACTGGACGCCCCCCGGCGATAACGCAAGCTCCCGCGACTATCTCGTCGTCGAAGTCGAGGTTGCCCAATCCCGTGGCAGCATCATCGGTCGGGGGTTCGGTGCGCTTCGCCCCGTAGTGCAGCAGCCTGACCAGGCTGACCACGTTGCGCGAATAAAGGACGCTTGCGTGCGTGGGCATTGTAGACGCCGGGTTGGCCATCCCGAAGACGGTCGCTCTCCCGACTGGGACCTCCCGCCCTGCTACGGTCGCCTCGCAGTTCCCGCCGGAGTCGGCGGCCATGTCCACCACTACCGAGCCCGGCGGCATCCTTTCGACCATGGCCGTCGTGAGCAGTATGGGGGCTCGTCTGCCGGGAACCGCCGCCGTGGTGATGACGGCGTCCGAGCGGGCGACCTCGTCGGCCAGGGCATCCTGGGCGGCGGCGAGCTGTTCGGCTGTCAGCTCTCTTGCGTAGCCTCCGGCGCCTTCCGCTCGGATGCCGGTTTCCACGAACTTGGCTCCTAGGCTTTCGGCTTCTTCCTTCGCTGCCGCGCGAACGTCGTAGGCCCGGACGGCCGCCCCGAGACGCCTCGCAGTTGCTATCGCCTGAAGGCCGGCCACGCCTACTCCCATAACCAAAACCCTGGCAGGTGGGATAGTGCCAGCTGCGGTCATCAGCATCGGGAAGAACCGCCCGAGCCGGCCGGCCGTCTCAAGCGCCGCCCGGTAGCCCGAGACGGTCGCCTGGGACGACAGGGCGTCCATGCTCTGAGCTCGGCTTATTCGTGGCAGCAGGTCGAAACTGAACACCGTGGCTTCGGCGTCCACGAGAGCCTGCAAGACTTCGAGAGGACCGCCCGGGTCGAAGAACCCTACGGTCACGATGCCCTGGTCTGCCATCGACACGAGGTGACCGCTGGGCGGCTGCACCGTGGCCAGTAGCGTCGCGCCGCTGAGGCACGAGCTAGCGCCGGCGGTGACTTCGGCCCCGGCCGCTTCGTAATCGCTATCGGCGAAGGAGGCTCGGTCGCCCGCTCCGGTTTCTACCGACACCTCCCAACCTTCCCCGATCAGCGCCTTCACGCCTTCGGGGGTCACGGCTACCCTGCTCTCGCCGGCGAGTGTCTCGGCTGCCACGGCGACCTTCATAGGACTGTTCATACCAGATCTGCTTGTGGCGACGGCGGTTTTGGGCTCCGCCCGTTGGCTATTAGTAACGTGGCGACAGTCGGCCGGGCCGGATTGGAGTCGAGTGGGATGGTAGAGCCTTATCAAGCTGTCGGTCTGATCCAGACGATCAGGGGCATCCGCCGAAGGGAGGAGATCCAGGTCAACTTGGAGCACATCGCCCATATGGTCAAAGCGGCGTCGTGGCTTTCGAGCATGGACCTGCCGGTGCGGCTGATCTGCGTTCCCGAAGGCGGCCTTCAAGGCTTCACAGACGAGGTCCTCGACTTGGACCACGAAACCTACGCAGCCGAGTGCGCCATCGACATCCCAGGCCCTGAGACCGACGCCCTCGGACGTCTCGCCAAACAGTGGAAAGCACACGTGATCGCGCAGGCAAAGGCTCGTCACCCTGAGTTCCCTGGCCGCTTCTTCAACGTGGGGTTTGTCATCGAACCCGAGGACGGCACGGTCATCCTCAAACATCACAAGCTCGTCCCGCTCCTTCCGGTGGAGCATTCGGTCACCCCCCACAACGTCTGGGACCGTTGGATCGAGCTTTACGGCGCCAACCTCGACGCGTTCTACCCTGTGGTGGACACCCCGATCGGACGTATCGGGATCATGATGGCCAACGAGGCTTCCTACCCCGAGAACGCTCGAGGTCTTGCGATGAACGGCTGCGAGATCGCCTACCGGGGGCCTTACCCGGCTCCGGGTGTCATGAGCGGGATGTTCTCCGTGCAGAACCGGGCGCGGGCTCTCGACAACAACATGTACGTCCTGGCGATGAACCTCGGCACCTACTACCTCGACAACGAATCCACCACGGCGATCGACACCTTCTCGGGTGGCTCCCAGATAGTCGACTACCGCGGCCAGGTAGTCACAGAGGTGCCCTACGGGGCGGGTTCTACCTGGATCGCCGGGACCATCGACGTCGAAGCCCTGCGTCACTTCCGGGCGACGGCCCAGTGGGACAACTGGATGAAAGACCTCACAACCGAGCAGTACCAGCTCATCTACGAAAAGTCGGTCTACCCGAAGAACCTTTATCTCGACCGCTCGCCGTACCGGCACAGCGAGTACCGGGAGAACGTCACCCGCCGCCAGATCGAACTGCTCCAAGAACGTGGAACCTGGGCTCCGCCATCCTCAAAAGCGGGCTCCTAGCCCCACCCTCAAAGATCCCGATCTCGTCGGGTACAGGATCATTGGGACGTCCGGCCTAGCTTGCAGGTCGGCGAGGTATAGAGGCGAGGTATAGATACGCACGAAAGTGACGCCGCTAGGGCGTTACCGTTATGTTGTGAGAAGCGGCGAGGATTTTTAGTGAGCCCACGTCCTACGCAGCAGGGTCCTGAGGATCTCGACTCGCTGATCGCAAGGCTCGACGCAGCGGACCTCCGCAAGATCGTCGGCAAGGCCGCCGGGCGATACGAGGACGTCTCCCGGGCGGTCCGGCTGGCGGCGACCCGCAGCTCAGGGGATCTCTCCCAGCTCAAAGCGGAAATCGACCGGGGGCTGCGGACGGGCCGGTATCTCGGCTACCGGGAGAGCGGAAGCTGGGCGATGCAGGCCAGGCCGATCGTGGACGCGATCAGCGAGGCGGTTGGCTCGTCGCCCACGGCCGAGTTAGTGGTGCTGATCGAGCGAGCGATCGGTCACGTCGTGAAGGTCATCCTCAAGGCGGACGATTCCAACGGGATGATCGGCGACCTGGCGCGCGGACTCCTCGACCTGCACGCCCGGGCTTGCGATGCCGGTAACGCTGATCCGGTGAGGCTGGCCCGCTGGATGGTCCGATTCCGCTTCGACGACCAGGACTTCTTCGAGGCGGACCCTGTACGCTACGCCGACGCTTTAGGCGACGTCGGCCTAGCCGCGTGCCGCCGGGAGGTGACCCAGCGGATCGAAGCTGGCGGTGGCGACTCGTTCGCTGCCAGGTATGCTCAGGAACGTCTCGCTGTCGTCGAGGGAGACACCGAGACGCTCGTCGAGCTGCTGGGCGGAGACCTGAGCCAGCCGTATCATTTCATCAGGGTTGCGGAGGCAATGGCGGAGCTGGGTCGCGACGATGATGTCTTGTCCTGGGCTACCCGGGGGATCGCCGAGACAAGCGGCTGGCAGGTCGCCCAGCTATACGACCTTGCGGTCGGGGTCCACGCCCGTCGAGGTGAGGACCGGAACGTGCTCCAGCTGCGCCGGGACCAACACCAGCGAATGCCGTCGCCGTCTGCGTACCGCCTCCTGCGTTCTGCGGCCGAGTCGTGCGGAGTGTGGCCCGAGGAGCGCCCAGCGGCCAGGGAGGTGCTGGCCGCGACTGGCAAGGCCGCTTACGCGCGAGGGGTGGCGATCCTCAAAAAGGCGGCGCACGCGTCGCAAGCCGCTGGCCGCCAGGATGAGTTCGCCGCGCACCTGGCGGCACTTCGGGAGACCCACCGGCGCAGGCCGACGTTCATCGCCGTCCTCGACAAGGCCCGGCTGGCCTAAGACGAGCCGAGCGAGATCGAGTAGAGGCGACTGCTCCCGGCAGCCTGGTGGCGTGTCGGGACCTGGTTGTTTGTGGTCAGGGAGGGTTTCGGCGAGAATGGCCTCGTGAGTATCGTGGACACTCCCGATCCACCCTACGTCGCTGTCATCTTCACCTCGACTAGGACCGAGGGTGACTACGGCTACGAGACAATGGCGGGGACCATGATGGAGTTGGCATCGAAACAGCCGGGCTTTTTAGGGGTGGAGTCCGCCCGGGATGGCGTCGGGATCACCGTGTCTTACTGGGTAGATCGGGCCTCCGCGCGGGCGTGGAAGGAAGTCGCCGAGCACAGCGTCGCCCAGCGACAGGGCCGGGAAATCTGGTACTCGGACTACCGGGTGCGAATCGCTACGGTCGACAGAGACTACAGCATGCACTCTTAGCCTTTCGACGGCCAAGACGCTACGACGACGGCCACGACCGCCACGCCTCTTCCCCGACGAGGGCGCGGGTGGCGTCGTCGAGCCCAGCAAGTTCGTCCTCGCCTTGGGGGCGCCTTCGGTAGGCTGCGACGATCGCCTGTCCCGTCCGCTGCCGCCGGTGATGCTCGACTAGAGCTTCGAGACCAACACGTACCGCCTCGGATCGCGACGCTGCCACCCTCTACGATTGCGGCAGCGAGGCACCCCATGGCGCTGCGCAGGTTCGAGCGGAGGCCTATTTGGTGCCCCCGGCAGGATTCGAACCTGCGCACCCGGCTCCGGAGGCCGGTGCTCTATCCCCTGAGCTACGAGGGCGTTACTAGGTGACCCGTCTACGTCGGCCACCCGGGGAACTTCGAGCATAGCGCCGAAGTGAACGCCTGGAGGCGT
>DAHYHI010000110.1:0-11294 GCA_027391075.1 Acidimicrobiaceae bacterium
CAATCTGGGGTGCCGACACCTTCGCCTCCACGCCTGAGGCGCGCGAGCCACAGACTGCGCTCTGCCTCGCCATGGCCCAGATGGTTGCCGATTTCGTCATCTTCGGAACGCCACGTCCGGGCGACTCGTCTGTCCTACCGCCATGGGACCGTTACGACAGCACTCGCGAGGCGACGATGATCCTCGATGCGTCGCCCCATTTGGAGGCGGCCCCCGACAGGGTCCTGCAAAGCTCCTGGCCGCAGGGTTCCTGGTCGTCGGGGACGTGGTGGCCGCTCGACGGGATCTGACGGACGTTCGCCTCCGAGAACCGTCGTCAGGCCAGGCCGAGACGCTCGAACTGCTCTGCAGGCGCACTCACCTCTTCCAAGGCGTAGACAAGCTTCGCTACGGCGTCCGCCTCACCCGCGGTACCGGCCAGGTTGTGCTCAGCGTCGGGATCACCGACGAGGTCGTAGAGGTGGTGATCGTCAGCTGCCGCACCCCAAGCCCACAAAGGGAGGCGGTCGCCAGGCTGGAAGGGCTGACGCAGGACAGGTACGTCGGTGCCAGGGGGAAAAGCGATTGTCGCGCGGCGATCGGGACGCGGCAAGCGAGCCTCGCCGAACCCTCCGACGGGCATAGTCGACCAACGGTTGGACCACATCGCTAGCGGGAAGTTCTCACCCGCCGCCGAGCGGGCGTACATGCTTTGGCCGTCGACAACCTGCACGTGGCGACCCCAGATACCTGTGAGGAGGTGCTCACGGACCTGCTCCTCCGTTCCTTCGACCACCGGCAACAAAGATCGGCCATGGGTTCGGTGATCCCCGGCGCCGACCTGGAAGATATCGCTGATGGTGGCGTGGATATCGACGCTCGTTGTAAGGGCCTTGACTCTTCGCGGGGCAGCGCCTGGCCACGCCACGGTCATGGGAATATGGCCCATTTCCGGGAATATCGGCACCGCCGGCTTGCCGAAGTAATCTCGCTCGCCAAGGTAGTGACCGTGATCGGTGAGGAGTATGACGGCGGTATAGTCCCACATCTGGCGGCGGTCGAGAACGTCGAGGAGCCTTCCGAGCCAGTGATCGATGAAGCTCAACTTGGAGCCGTAGTTGGCTCTCACTTGGCGAGCTTCTCGTTCGCTTAGTACGCCATTCTTGACGGTGGAGGTGCTGTAGGGAGGCCAGATGATTCTGGGACCGTTCCAATCGGGATCATACAGAGACGCCCACGGTTGGGGAGTGTCGAACGGCTCGTGCGGATCGAACTCGTCCACGAAGAGAAAGAACCGGTCGTGGGCGGGAGCGCACACGTCGAGCCAATCGGCCGCCGCCCGCATGGTCCTCGCTCCGGGGAAATCTTCCTCCGAGCGAAACCAGGTCCGAGAACCGTCATAGTGCAGCTTACGCGAAGACGTGAGTGCAGGCAGAGCCGGAGCACCGACCCATGAGGGATCGGGAACGGTCTTCCACGGGTCAGACTCGTGTCCCCTCTGATAGTCCCATGCGGTGAAATCGGTGTGGTAGTTCTCGCCACCGGACTCGAAGAGATGCGGGTGGTCCGAAATCAGCGCCGTTGTCACCCCTGCGTCGATCAGTGATCGGACGATCGACTGCTCCCACACTTCGATCGACCCCCACGGTCGCCACAGAAAGTCCAAAGCGCCTACCAAGATGTCATGACGGGCAGGCATGCACGGCAGGGAGCCGGCATAGTGGCGTTCGAACACGAGCGAACGAGCGGCAAGGCGGTCTATGTTCGGAGTCTCGAACTCTCGGCCCCCGTAGGTGCCGAGCATGCGACGGTTGAGGCTGTCGAGCAAGATCACAATCACGTTCTGCGGCACACTTGCAATTGCGGCCCCGCTGACGGGTCGTGGTATTTCGGTCATTTGGTCTCCTCGGCCTTACTCGCCGGCACGATAAGGGCTACAGGTCGTCTGGGTTTTTCTAGCGGCTGCGATCGGACCGAGGGTCGAGGGCGTCGCGTGCTGCGTCGGCAAGCAGATTCACGGCCAACACCAAGAGGGTGATGGCCAAGCCCGGGAACAGCCCGTACCACCAGGCCTGACTGAGATAGTTTCGGCTGTCGGAGAGCATCACCCCCCACGAAGGGGCCGGCGGCTGGGTACTGACACCGAGGAAGGCAAGTGCGCTCTCCAACAGGATGGCGAAAGCCATGGTCAAAGCCAGCTGCACGACTACCGACCCGAGGGCATTAGGCACGACATGGCGCCAGAAGACCCGTCTACGTCGGAAGCCGAGTGCGTCGGCCGCCTCGACGTAGCCCCGCTGGGATTCGGCCAGAGCGGCAACCCGGGCCACTCGGGCAAGGGAAGGCGCTGCAGCTATTCCCACGGCCACCGCCACAACGGTGATCCCACTGCCAAACGTCGCAGCGAGGATCAAGCCGATCAGAACCGCGGGCACGGCGAACACCCCGTCCCATAGCCGCATGACGATGTTGGACAGACGATTGTCGAAGAAGCCGGCAGCGAAACCGCTAAGCGCACCGACGCTGGCCCCGATCGCGACCGCCACCAAGCCGACCGTGAGCGCGGGGCGGGCTCCGTAGATCAGCCGCGATAGCACGTCCCGGCCGATCGGGTCGGTGCCAAGCGGAAACCTCGCACTAGGCGGCTGGAGGATCGCTCCGGCGAAGGAATGCAGCGGGTTGTGGGGGGCGATCAGAGAGGGCACAGCAGCCATTACAGCGTAGGCTGTAAGAAGCGTTAGACCGATAACGCCAGCGGGTTGACGGATCAAACGCCTGGCAGCCCGCCGCCATGATGACGCCACCTCGGGTGGTCCACCGGCAAGCCCGGCCTGGACTTCCCTGACACTCGCAGTCACCGCCGGATCCTCGGATCAATAAACTGATAAGCGATATCCACCACCAGGTTGACGGCAGAGAACGCTGCGACCAAAACGACAGTGGTGCCTTCGACGACCGGATAGTCACGGTTAGCGATCGCGGTAGCTATCACGGAGCCTAGGCCGGGACGGGCGAACACGTCCTCGATCACTACCACTCCCCCGAGGAGGATGCCGACTTGTATGCCGGTGATCGTGATGAGAGGTAACAGGGCGTTGCGCAGCGCGTGCTTCCAAACGACGGCGCGCTCCGATGCACCCTTGGCCCTCGCTGTGCGCACGTAGTCCCCGCTGAGTGCTTCCACCATCGCCGTGCGGACGAACCGGGCTTGCACGGCTGCCACTCCCAGGCCGAGCGTTATCGCCGGCAGGGCTACGGTCTTCAATCCCTCTACCGGACTGGAAAGGATGCTCACCGAACCTCCGGACGGCACCCAGTGCAGATCGACCGAGAAGACCAGGAGCAGCAGCAGCCCCATCCAGAAGCTAGGCATCCCGAGCACGCCGGAGCTGAACCCACTGACGATGAGGTCGGGGGCCTTGCGCAGGTGTGTTGCGGCGAACACCCCGAGCAGTACTCCGAGGGAGACGCCGATAACCATGGAGACGATCACAAGTTGCAACGTCGGGCCGAGGGCCTGGCGGATGAGGGTGACGACCGGCTCCTGATAGGTGAGGGAGGTCCCCAAGTTCCCGCTGAGCAGCGAGGAGATCCAGTGCCCGTACTGATAGACGAGAGGTTGGTTGAGGTGGTACTGCGCCCTTACCGCGGCCAGCACAGCGGGGGTTGCGGCAGGACCTGCTATCACTGCCGCCGGGTCGCCCGGTACTGCCCGCAGCAGTGCGAACATTACCGTGGTGACACCTAACATCACCAGTACAGCCTGAAGGAGCCGAGACGCAATACGCTTCACTCTCGGCTGGCCTGGACACCCGCCCCGCTTCCGGCCCGACGGCGACTCGAATCGGGCACTGCGGCGATCAACGTACGGGTGTAGTCGTGGGAGGGGTGGGACAGAACCGTTTCCGCTGGTCCGAATTCCACTACCGCTCCGCGGTGGAGCACTGCTATCTCGTCAGCTACGTTTCGCACCACCGCCAGGTCGTGAGTGATAAACAGGAAGGCGATCTGGCGCTCCAACTGGATGTCAGCGAGCAAGCTTAGGATTTGCGCCTGCACCGAGACATCGAGTGAAGATACCGGCTCGTCCAGCACGAGCAGTCTCGGCTCGAGGCTGAGTGCCCGAGCGATGCAGATGCGCTGGCGCTGGCCACCAGAGAACTCGTGCGGGAATCGCCTCGAGTGCTCCGGTCTCAAGCCCACCGATTCGAGAAGGTCACCTACGCGCTGTTCGACCTGACGGGCGTTCATGGCGCGATGCACCCGAAGCGGTTCCCCGATCGCGTTTCCCACGGTCATCCTCGGGTTGAGGGCCGAGTAGGGATCCTGCTGGACTAGTTGGGCCGACATTCTGAATTCCCGGAGCGCCCGACCTCGGGCGCCGGTCAGGTCTCGGCCGTCGAAGGCTACCGAGCCGGAGGTAGGTTCGACCAGCTGGAGCACCGAGCGGGCCGCTGTCGACTTGCCGGAGCCGGATTCGCCTACCAGTGCGAGGGTCCGTCCGGCAGCAATCCCGAACGATACGTCGTCTAGCGCCCGCGCTCCCTGGGACCGACGACTGAAGAAGCCGCCCCGGCGGCCGAACTCCTTGACCAGATGTCCAACTTCGAGGAGGGGCGGCCCGGTCGGCGGTCTCTTCGGAAGTTCGCCGTCAGCCACCATCTCCTCCACTGCGTCCTCGGAGCTCTCCGAGATCGTCACGGGTACGGGCGTCTCCGACGCGAAGTGGCAGGCGGCAGTGGTCGAACCGCCGGTAACGGCCGTCATCTGAGGCGCTTCATCCGCGCAGAGCTGGCGACCTCGGGTCCGGGCACAGCGTGGGGTAAATGCACAACCAGACAAGACCTCGAACTGGCCCGGCGGTGCACCGGGTATCGGCACCAATCGCCGGCGACGTTTCAGCGTCGGGCGGCTGGCCAACAGGCCGATCGTATAGGGATGGGCTGGCTGTTCGAGGATCGCCGCAGTGGAGCCGCTCTCGATGATGCGCCCGTTGTACATGACGTGCACCCGGTCACATCGTTCGCCTATCAGCCCGAGGTCATGACTTATGAGGATCATCGCCGACCCAGCTGCGTCTCTCGCTACGGCGAGCGCGTCCAGCACCTGCGCCTGGGTCGTCACATCCAAGGCGGTGGTCGGCTCGTCGGCGATCAGTAGGTCTGGACTGTTCACCATGGTCATCACGATCATCACCCGTTGGCGCATCCCGCCTGACAGTTCGTGTGGATAGGAGCGCAGAACCCGATCGGGATCCCCGAATCCGACGGTGCGAAGCAGAGCGCCGACCCTGTCTACCGCCTCGCTTCTACTCGCCCGGTGGTGGTGGAGACGGACCGCTTCGACGAGCTGGCGCTCGACCGTCATCAAAGGGTTCAGTGAGGTCAGTGGATCCTGGAACACCATCGACACTCGCCGACCGCGCAAAGACCGAAGCTCCTCGCCACGGACACCCAATAGGTCGGTCTCACCGAGGCGGACGATACCCGCCGTGACGGCCGCCTGCTCAGGCAAAAGCTGCATCAACGCCAATGCGGTGATGCTCTTGCCGGAACCCGACTCGCCGACTAGTCCCACTACTTCGCCGGGGCGCACTTCGAAGGTCACGCCGTCCACAGCCCTAAATGAGCCGTGTTCGGTCCTGATGTCCACAGTGAGGCCCTCGACATGCAAAGCTGCGAATCGCTTCGCACCCTCCCTCGGCGGGGACGCGGTCGACGGATCGTCCACCGTGGACATCATCCGATTCGAAGCGCGGCGAAGTCGATCGACGAAAATACCGCCGGGTGCACGTCGGAGACCTTGGGTGAGTAGGCGGCTTCGAGCGAGGTTGACCCCGAAACGAGGGGGATGATAAACATTTGCTTTTGCAGGTACTGCCCGATGGCCTTGTAATCCGCTAGGCGCTTGGCCTGGTTGGTCTCCTGGGCAGCGGCCTGTAGCATCTGAGTGTACTGGGGAGAACTGAAGTGCTGACTCTGGCCGGTCATGTCCAGGTTGCCGAAGTTGATCGCAGGGTCTGTGTCGGAGAACTCGTTGCCTTGGGTGAGTAAATCCGCGTAGGTGCCGTTCGTCGCCTCGGTAGCCCATTCCGCTGGGTCGATCTGGTTGATCTTGAGCGTGACGCCGATCTTTGCTAAATCCTGCTGATAGACCGGCATGAAAGTGCTCTGAGGCAAGATAGACACCGTGTCGACAGTAAGCGTCAGATGGGACACCCCGGCCTGCTGCAATAGGGATTTCGCCTTCGTGAGATCGAACGACGGACCGCTTGGCGCGACGTACGCCTTGGATTGGGGGTAGAAGACCGAATCCTGGGGGACTCCCTGCCCGGAAAGTGCCGTGCTGACGAACTGCGACCTGTTGAAGGCGAGGCTGAGCGCCTGGCGGACCCGCGGGTCGCTAAGAGACGGGTTGCTGGTGTTTACCAGGAGACTTAGCAGCAGGTCAGGGGTGTAACCGTCAGACGTCAGAAGTCCGGTCATCATCTTGTCCCCTGCTGCCTTCAGCGAAGCGAGCTGCGTGGCAGGTGGTCCCATAAGCAGGTTGATGGTCCCGGACCTGAGGGCCAGCGCCGCAGTCGCGCCATCGGCGTAGTTGGTAAAAATTATGCTCTGCGCATGGGCGGGAGTCCCCCAGTAGTGGGGGTTGGTCACAACTGTCAAGGAGGTCCCCGGCACGAACTTCGACACCATGAAGGGACCGCTGCTGACTCCCGAAGTCGGCGCGTTGGGTTTTACGATGGGCATCCCTGCGAGCATCCCGTAGATGGCAGGCAAAGGATGGGCGAATGCCAACTTGAGCGTGGTCGAGCTGACGGCGGTGGGCGTCACCGATTTCCACAACAGCGCCGAGTGGGAAGCATTCGCTGGCTGTTCCTCCCAGTTGATGTTCCACACGAGGGTCGAGGTGTCTAGGGGCGTCCCGTCGCTGAAGGTGAGTCCGGGCCTCAGGTGCAGCGTGAGCGACGAGCCGTCCGACGCCATTTTCCACGACTGCACCAGGGCGGGTTGGGGCTGCCCGCTGCTGATCGTGACCGGGGTGCTGTAAAGGTCGTTCCACACCTCGAAGTCGCTTATTCCGAACGGAAGCGGCGCCAGTCTGTCCATGGCCCCGCTGAGCCCTATTCGTATGGTGCCAGTCGGTTTGTTTGCCGTCGAGCCGCTGTTGGAAACGCTCACGGACGGACTTACGCTGGCGCTCTTGGCAGCGCTGCTGCCGCACGCGGCCAGGCCGACGGAGGCGGCCATGCCGACCGCCATCGCCGCACGCCACCGCCGGCGCTTCGGCTGGGCGCCAACAGGGTTTTCCGAATTGTTCATCTCACTCGATCCTTCCTAGGTGACATACTTCGACCGTCGGTTTCGACGTCGGGCGCTGGCAGTTCCAACTCGTGCAGCAGATCGGCCGCAGAGGTTCCCACCCACCCGCGTAGCGGGAGAGTCGGGAGTTCCCAACCTGCCTCGGTCCAGGTGCGAAGGCGCATACGAGGGATCGCCACGCAGACCGGCCTAGTCTCACCTGGTTCGAGGTCGACTGAGCCGAAACCCTGGAGGGCAATGGCCGGACCGTCGGGCCGTCCCGGCGAGATGTACACCTGCACCACCTGGCGTCCCGCAGGGCCGCTTACATGTGACACCGGTACCGTCACCTGGTAGACAGTGTCCCCAGCCTCGTCGGTCATGTCGACCTTAGGCGGTCCCAGCTCGAATCGGCTGTAGGAAAGCCCATGGCCGAAGGCGAAGAGAGGTTTGGGTGCTTCCCCGGCGGGCTTGTGGCGGTAACCGAAGTTGAACCGCTCCCCGTAGGACACCTTCCCGTCGGATCCGGGGTAGTGCGCTGCAGACGGGACATCCTGCTCCCCCGCATAGAAGGTGGTAGGTAGCCTCCCCGAGGGGTTGACGGCTCCGCTAAGCACGTCCGCAAGCGAAGATCCCGCTTCTTGACCGGGTAGCCACATGACAAGAACAGCTGCGACCTCGTCGACCCACGGCATTGCTATTGGAGCGCCGGCGTTGATAACAACGACCGTATTTCGGTTAACCGCAGCTACCGACGCTATGAGCTGGTCCTGAGCGCCAGGCAGCGTCATCGTGGTGCGATCGCGACCCTCACTCTCCCAGCCCTGGGGGCTTTCCGCCACCACGACCGCCACATCAGCGGAACGGGCGCTCGCCACGGCGCGCTCCAAACCGTCGGAAGGATCAGGTGGCGTGAAGCAGATCTCCATTCGGGTCAGCCCCTTCGCAGCCGAAGGCCGAAACTCGACCTCGATGCGTCGGGGGACCCCGACGCTTAGCTCTAGTGGTAGCCGGACGGCATTGCCGCCTAGATCGAACGCCAGACTCCCCTGGGCCTGCCATGTCCCTTCGGCGAGGAACTCTTGATCCATGTGCAGGCGCACGGTGCCGGTACCGGCCAGAGAGATCAAGCCGGTGCCGCTCTCGGCCGGATGGATGTCGGCGGTGGTCCGGATGAGCACCTCGTCGTTGCCGTGACCTTCCACCACATCACCGATGAACACCAGCTGCATTTGCCGAGCGGTCTCCACCGAGAGAGCAGCACTCGTAGGATCCCCGACGAGGTGGTAGGAGACCTGAGCACCGGGTTCACCAGATGGCGTCGTTATGAGTGGGGAGCAAAGCGGCTGCGGCCAATCAGACGTGACGCATCCACGTTCGAAGGAAATCTGTACCTCGCTCCCGAGGGCCTCCGAAAGTGCTGGCAGGATTGCCGACACCTGCGGGGGGTTGACCTGAGCGCTTCCGCCTCCCTGGAACGTGCCTAAATCTGCGCCGGGGCCGATCAGGGCCACGGTCTTTATTTCTGGAGGTCTGATCGGAAGGACGCCACGCTCGTTCTTCAACAGCACCATGCACCGTGCGGCTGCCTTGCGAACCAGGACCCGGAGCGACTCGGGATTATGGCGCTCGCCCACCGGGGACGTAGTCGCCTGCCCGATCCCGGCGGTACGGTCGATGAGCTTCAAGACTCGCGCCACCGAGCGGTCGAGTGTCGCTTCGCTCACGGCACCCTCGTCGACTGCAACAACAAGTTCTGCGCCCCGAAACCGGCTGGGGCCTGGCATTTCGACGTCCAGTCCCGCATCCAATGCTTCGACGGTGCTGTGGGTGGCGAACCAGTCGGACACTACGACACCGTCCCACGCCCATTCGCCGCGTAGGACTCGATCGAGGAGCCACGGGTGCTCGCTCGTGTGGGTGCCATTAAGCCTGTTGTACGAGGCCATGATGGACCAGACTCCCGCCTTTGCCCCCTCATCGAAGGGAAGTAGGTACATCTCCCTCAAGGTTGTCTCGTCCACCTCCGAGCTGATGGTGTGGCGCATGAACTCCGAGTCGTTGCAGACGAAATGCTTCAAGCAGCACGCCACCCTGTTCGACTGAACACCTCGTATGTAGGCCACAGCCATTCGGGCGCTTAGGTGCGGATCCTCCGAGAAGCACTCGAAGTTGCGACCGGCCAGCGGGTGGCGGTGAAGGTTGACCGTCGGCGCTAGGAGCACGTGTACACCCTTGCTACGAGCCTCTCTTCCCAGTGCGTCTCCCACCGAAGCCACCAGATCCGGGTCCCAACTGGCTGCGAGAGCTGTCTCACAAGGAAACGACACCGACCTCCCCGACAGGAAGCTTCCTCCACGCACCCCGGCCGGACCATCTGACATGACCAGTTCGGGAATGCCGAGGCGTGGCAGCCCTGCTAGACGCCAGATGTCGGCTCCCGATAGGAGGGACGCCTTCTCGGTCAGCGACATTGCGGCAACCAGTGCACCAATCCGTCGGTCGCCTGCCTCGACGTCGACATCTGGAACAGGTGCGCGCCCGCCAGAGCCTGAATCCACGTATCATTCCTCCCATAAACCTACCGAGTACTCGGTCGCTTGACGTCACCGTACCTGTACTCTCGGTCCTTGTCAAGAGAAGGGTTGCTAGATGGCACAAAGTCAACGTCCCGCAACAGCCAACGGCCGAGGATCCAACGTGCGCGGATCCAACATGCGCGGAGAAGGGAGCAGAGCGGCAATCATCGAAGCGGCAGAGGCCCTCTTTGCATCGCAAGGATTTCGCGGCGCGTCGTTGGCGTCGGTCGCCGAGCAGGCCGGACTCAGCCAGCCAGGCCTCCTGCACCATTTCCCGTCCAAGGTGGCCTTACTGTTGGCAGTGCTCGAGAATCGTGACCTCGAGGACGGCAAGGTCTCCTCGGCCCGGCTCAGCCGAAGGGGCATCGGAATATTGGGGGCTCTGGAGAATCTGGTGGAGTACAACCAGGGTCGTCCGGAGATCGTGCGCCTCTTCAGCGTGCTCCTAGGAGAAGGGCTGGCCGATACCCATCCAGCACACGATTACATGGTCTCTCGCTATGAGCGCATCCGGGCCCGGATACTCCGCAACCTCAGCCAAGCCGAGGAATGCGGGGAGATACTGCCGGGAAGCGACCTCAAGGCGCTGTCGGCTGTGGTGGTGGCGGTCATGGACGGCCTGCAGTTCCAGTGGCTGCTGGACCCTGAACTCGACATGGTGCGCTGCTATCAGGTCTTGAGCGATCTGATTTCCAGTCGACTAGTCGTGCACAACTCCGATGGCGGCAGCGATTGACGAGGTTCCGGTCGGGGGGGGGAGTGGATATGAAGCTGGCTAGACATGTCGCCGGGGGGTGACTTCAACTTGGAGCGAGGTAACGAGGACAGCTGCGAACCCTGCGCTCATAACTGCCTGCCCGAGGAAGAGACGATGGATGAACCCGAGCAGGGTCAAGGCCGCCACGACGGCACCGGTCAACCAACCCAAAGCACCTAACCAGCCCAACCAGACTATGACCTGCCGGCTCTTCGAGCTTAAGGCGAACGCCAGCCCGGCGACGAGCGGGAGTTCCGCGCAGAACAGCCCGATCGCTGCCCCGAGATGCACGTCCGCTAACGTCCGGTCGATCTTGTAAGGGTAGGTGGAGACAAGGACGACGCCGAGCATCAAGGCGACGACCTCGAACCCGAGAGCGGCGCGCCCCAGGCCATCCGTGTAGCGCAGAGCGCGGCCGGCGAGGAACAGAAAGCTGGCGGACCCTACTAATGCGAGCGTGTACGGAATGACGGTTGCGCCGTGCACCCCATAGTTGCTGACGCCTCCCTCATTAGCGGCGAACGCGAACCTGGGCGTCACCAGCACGCACAAGGCGAGAAAACCTCCCAGCGTAAGTTGGCTCACCACGGCAAAGCGCAACGACCTACTCATCGAGGAACCAGACATTTGCGATTCGATTCTGTGGTTGACGACAACTAAAATATGCGTGGGACCGAC
>DAHYHI010000113.1:0-4997 GCA_027391075.1 Acidimicrobiaceae bacterium
GAGCGACGCGCATGGCCCCCCCGCAGCCTTTGCTGTCGGGCACTGCGACGCCCGCAGCGAGAGCGCCCAGACATGTGTTCCCCGGGGCTCGCCTGGCATGCAATGACGGGACGTCAAGCAGCCACCCGCCCGCCGGTGCCATCGAAACTGCCGATTGAGTGACCATCCACCGCTGGTAGGCGACCGCGATCGATTCGAGGTACTCGTCGTCGGTGCTGGCACCGAGCGCCTTCGCGACGAGTAACCCTTCTGCGGTGAAAAGCGTCATCTGCGTGTCGTCGGTTATCGCCCCTGCGCCCAGCCCTCCTGGGCTCTCGTAGCCGCGGACCCCAAGCTCCCCGTACATGTCGTGTATGGCAGCGAGCGAGGCGAATTCGACCGGTGCTCCCAGGGCATCTCCCACGGCGCCACCAAGCAGACAACCCGCGATCCGCTCCAACTGCTCGGCGGGAAATGGTTGACCGACGACCCCACCCATGTAGCGCTCTGAGAACTCGCAGCGAACACCGCGCACCATCGCAACCGCAAAACGCGGCGTATCGACTACGCCATCGGAATGGACCGCCATGAAGCCGCCACCGAGATGCTGATTGAAAAAGCGAATTGGAGAACCGACATCGTCGGTTGCCCCATCAACGCAGTCGCTGCAGACCTCCCGCGGATAGCGAGCGCAGCGCCCGCTGCGGCCCCCGCAGATCGGGCAGCCCAAGAAACCCAGCGGTCGACCGTCGCCCACAGTCAGCCTCCGGGGGCTGGGTGACGGGGAAGTCGCCCGATACGTCTCCGAAGCACAGGCACTAACCCGCGGAAGCCTGACCGTCCTTCGTCCACAGGCACAGCAAACGAGGCGACGCCGCAAGAAGCCACTGGGCGGAGCATACCGCGTCGGGCATGCCGCGCTTTCCCGACGATTGCGGCGCCGTTCACCATGTCAAAGTGCGCCGACCGTTGCGCTGGGTGGGCGCCGACCGACGACCTCACATTGCATGCCAGTTCCATTTCTGCAATAAATATGGAGGAGAACTAGCAGTGTCAAAAGTACCCAGCTCGCGGCTGGAGACGCTTCCAGCTCGAATCGGGCCAAATCTAGGAGGTGCCGGAGTTGACGACACATGCCACACCTACTGAGGCGGGCTGGTACCCGGATCCGTCGAAGCGGTTCGAGACGCGCTTCTTCGACGGTTCCATCTGGACGCAGGCGGTGATGCGGGGAGGGCAGGTCGAATCTGATCACGAACCCTTCATTGCGCCCCGCCAGGGCGGTTTCGTGGAGCCAGGCGTACCAGGCCATCAGGTCGTCGGGCCGCCGCCCTCTCCGACAGATCGCCTCACGTCTCTCTCGCCGCAGGAGGCGCAGGCGCGCGTGTATCAGATGCTGGCCATGAGCGGCATCACGTCTCTCAAGGCAGAACCTGGGAGAATCCGCGGAAAGCTCGACGTGAAAGGCGAGCTCAACGTGGTATTACTCGTGGTTCTACTGCTGTTCTGGATCATCCCGGGCCTCCTTTATTGGATGAGCAAGTCGAAGGCCAAGCGTGTTCCGGTGAACCTCTTGTTCATTCCCAACGGGTCAGGAACCCGCATCGTAGTCGAGACAAGCGGCCCAGCCCTCGACCGTATCGGTCCCGTACTCGCGCCGCTACCGTGGTGACCTCTACAGACGTCAGGACAGGGGAGGACCTTAGCCTTCTCTTCGAGTCGCCCATCCGCTGGGGATTCGAGTATGTGGAGCCGGCCCCAGCAGCACCGAGCCCCGAACGTGCCTCGCCTCCGCAGATGCGACCTGTCCGCGTCGTTAACAGGCTTCGTAGGGCGGCGTTGATTGCTTTGGCCGGCGGGGTCGTCATGCTCGTGCTCGACAGCTCATTCGGCGCGACGACGCTGGTCGGCACTAGGGCAGTCTCAGTTGTGATAATCAATCTTGTCGGGGCTGCACTCACCTTCTATGTGGCCGGGATGGTTGTCAGATCCCCGAGCCGCCACACCAGGATCTGGCAAATCATCGGAACGTTCGGGGCGTTTTTCGCACCTTGGCTAGCGCTTGGAATCGTCGCTGTCGTGGCCTGGAGAAGCTCCCGCTGGGGATCTGACATGGAGACCGATACCCGAGATCAGAAAAGGGCGCAGCAGGAGCTACAGACCGCCGTCGAGGCGTGGCGGAAGCGCATCGCCCAGTTCGAGGACGCCGAGCAACGCCGCTATGCGAGCGCTGACCGGTGGTATCCGGTTGGGACGGGGGAACAATCCCGGACTGTAACAGTCTTCGGGGGATCGCACATCACGTGGGCTGCGGCGCTTTGCACGCTGGGCACTTCCCTGCTTGGCGCCGGCGCCCGGATGCTGGTCTTGGACTTCTCTAGGCGCTGGACGACCGCCCCTTTCTTCACTCTGTGCGGAGAGTCGAGCATTCCCACGCGGGCATTGGTGCTGCCCGAGCAATCGGAGCGCGCCGGACTGTTCGAGGAGCTGAGCTGGAAGGAGCTCAGCACGATCCTTGTCGAGGTCATTCACTCTGAGATCGTGGATCCCGCCGCAGCTCACCGTGAGAAGCAGGATGACCGCAGTGTCATCCGGGAGGTCGCGGATCACCTGGATCGACAGGGGGAGGTGTCGATTCATCGGTTGCGCCAGGCTCTGCTCGTCATCCAGGGCAGTCCGATACAAGCCGGGGTGATATCGAACAGCGAGTTCGACGCACTGGCGGGTCTTTACAACGAGGTGCAACGCCAGCATGGCGGTGTCATGGAACGGGTGACCCGGCTGGTGCGCGACCTGCGCGAGTTCGAAGCCCTGGCCGCGCCGGGCTCGTCGAGAACGCCCCACCCGCTGCAACCCCTGTCCACGCCGCGCAGCGCCTCTCTGAGCGTGCTCGAAGTGGACAAGCGCACCGATGACCTGGACAACAAGCGCCTGATCGAGCTCCTTTCGCAGTTGATGCTGAGACAGATGCGCAATAACCGTCTGGATGAGGAGGTGATAGTTATCCTCGGCGCCGACAACTTGGGGCGCAAGATGATCGAATCACTAGCTGACGACGCCAGTCAACAGGGCAAGGGGCTGATCCTCTTCTTCGAGCATCTGCGCGGTGAATCAATTGAACTCATCGGCGGCGGGGGGGGGGAGTGCCGTCTTCGGCAATCTCGGCAATCACCGCGAAGCACAAGAGGCGACCGAATTCATCGGTTCGGACTACAAGTGGGTCGAGTCGAGCCTCACCGTGTCGCAGGGGGCGTCGGTCACCGAGACGTGGGGAAAGGAGCAGGGCGACGGCTACCAGCAGACGAAGAGCTTTCCCATCGGGTCCTCCGAGGGTGTCAGCTCCACGAGCAGCCGCTCGTTCAGCAAGAGCTTCGGCAGAACCCACGAAGCCGCCGTCGGCGAGGCTCGTGTCTATGAGAAGGTGTTGGAGCCGTCGGTGCTGCAGGGACTCGCCAACACCCAGCTCATATGTGTCCAGGTGATGTCAGGGGGAACCCGGGTCACCAAGACCGTCGACTGCCTCCCAGGCCGCCGCTTCGAAACGCAACTCTCGATGAGCCCCCTCCCGCTGCCGGCCGGGTAGCCAGGCAATGTACGAGGGGCTGGCTGACCTTCCCTTCCGACAGGTGCTGACGGCGCCGACGGCGCCCGGGGGCGAGTCGCCCCTTCGGCATTCCATCCTCGCCGGGTTGCTCGACGCCGGCGTGCAGCAGCTGCCCGTTGCATCGCTTTGGATCCGGCCTGAACCCGACAGTTATCTCGAAGTCTTCGTCGGCGGTGGTGGCGGTGGCCAGCACTGGTCAGACGAACCCGACGACTGGGGAGATCCGCTCGCGTTCCCTCTCGGCGCTACCGGCCGGCAGGTCGAGAGGGAGGAGCTCCTGGACAGGCTCAATCGGTTCGGCTTCTGGGTTAGTTGTAATGGCAGTTTCGAACCACTTCTCGAAGCAGGCGCCGACCAGCAAGGATCGCCCGAGGGACGCTGGTCTGCGACCCCATTGGACGACGTCGTCGGCTACCTCACACACCGGTGCTTCGCCTGGCTTGCCTTCTGTACTCCAGTAGCGCGCAAGGTGGTGGAGGACGAACTCGATGGTTTGCGCCGGGAGCTGTTCCGGCTACGCCAGTCGAGCCGACTATCCGAAGCGGAAGTGCTCGACCTCGAGCGGGGACAAGCCTGGTTCCGGGAGATCGAGCGATCGGGCGTGGGAGCGGTCTGGGACGTGTCGATAGCGGTCGGGGCGCCGGACGGGCAGTCGGCGTTCGTAGCGGCCGCGATGCTCTGCAGCGCGGCGGAGCGCTCGAGTCTCAGCTACCGAATTCGACCTTCGGCCAACGGCTGTGTCTCGTCCGCCATGGATGCCGTCTTGGCCGTTGATCCTCCCGAAGGTCGTCGCCGGGACCGGAGCCCGTTTCGTGCCACTGCTGAGCTCGCGGCGGCACTGGTGCGTCCGCCCGAAACGGAGCTTCCGGGTATCCGCCTGGTGATCCCGCCCTCATTCGACACCACGCCCGAGCTTCGCGGCGGTCTCGGCGACAGCGTGGAGATCGGATCCGTGCTCGACCGGTTCCTCCGCCCGGCAGGTCCTTTCCGGATATCGTCGGGCACCTTGAACCGGCACGCCTTCGTGTGCGGGGCGACGGGAAGCGGCAAGTCGCAGACCACTCGGAATCTACTCGAGGCACTTTCGCGCAGAACTACAAGGATCCCCTGGCTCGTGATCGAACCGGCCAAGGCCGAGTACGCCCGTATGGCCGGTCGCCTCAAAGGACTCGACGGTGGCGGGGTTCTGGTTATACGACCCGGCGATCCCGACTCGATCCCTGGCTCGATCAACCCATTGGAGCCAGCAACATTGAGTGCGGGGAATCCGTCGCTGACGTTCCCGCTACAGAGCCACGCCGATCTCGTCCGGGCCCTGTTCCTGGCCGCATTCCAGGCCGACGAGCCGTTCCCGCAGGTGCTATCCCGGGCATTGACCGACTGTTACACGAGTGCCGGCTGGGACCTGGTTACC
>DAHYHI010000115.1:0-71593 GCA_027391075.1 Acidimicrobiaceae bacterium
TCCGTCGAGCGCAACGCCAGGCTTCGCCGGACTGCCTCCTGGGTCACCGCCGACAGATTCAAGCCTGCCTTCTTGGCTTCTGCCGCAAGATCGTCCGGCAGATACACGTTCAATCGAGTCACACCACACAATATACACACATGCTGCTGGGCGTCGCACAAGCCGACCGGCTACTGAGGCAGGGCGACGGTGATGATCTTGCAGGTGAACGGTGCGCCTGAACGCTCGATTCGAGCGTCAGCAGTCAGCAAGACAGTCCGATGTCGCTCAGCCGCAGCAACGTAGATGGCGTCCGCGTACCGCAGCGATGCTTGGGCAAGCGCCCAGGCTCGATGCACATCCGCCCACGGGGTCCCTTCGATCTGTATCTCGAAAGAAGCGGCGTCCGCAAGGGCCTCGGCGACGTCGCCTTCTTGGAGTGGATGATCAGGGCGCTTTGCGGCGGCTTGAAGTCCTGACATCACCTCGAACGCGAAGTGCCCGGGTGCGACCAGCCGCTCGGTCGCTGGTTGGGCGGCCAGCCTGTCACGAGCGGCCACTCCTCGCGGTCCGCTGTCAGCAACGGCGTCGATCACCAGCGAGGCATCGACGATCACCGTGCCGGCCGCTGGCTCACCCAGTTCCCGCGTTCGTCGTGCGCTGCAGCGATGGCGTCTAGCACGGCTTCGCGCGCCTCGTGGGATACCGCAGGCCGCCCGTCAAGCCGTTGGGCCGCTCTCGCTAGGGCATCCTGGCGTCGCAGGTAGGCCGCCTGAGCATGCAGGGTCTCCCATAGGTACGCCTGCAACGTGGCGCCTCGTTGGGCGGCCGCCTCTTTGATCTGCTCCAGATCCTCCTCTGAGACGTCTCGAATCAACACGTTCGACATGAGAGGACGCTATCGCGTTTGATAGCGATATTGCAAGCATACCATGTACCCGTACGGGTACTTGGTCGGGACGCCCCGGCGAACTGGAAGACTGGCTGGCGTGTTTCAGGGGTGGCGGCGATTGGGGTGATTAACACCGCCCTCTCGGCGTTCGGGTGCCTGACCGTGGCGGCGATCGCGTTCGGTTTGGGGCGGGGGCTGCTGCACCGAGCCGGGCCGGCGGGTGGGGACCCGGGGTTAGCGGCCGAGCTGGGCCGGTTGGCCGGCCGGCGGGCTCGGCGGGTCTCCGCGATGGTGGTCGATTTGGAAGCGGCTCCCGCTACCCGGTCGGCGTTCATCGACGCCGGCCAGGACACCCGGTTCGAGATCGGGTCGGTTACCAAGGGCCTGGCCGGGATGCTGCTTGCCGAGGCGATCAGCCGGGGTGAAGCCGGTCTTGACACGACCGTAGCGGCGCTGCTGCCCGAAACTAAGAGCAGCCCGGTGGGGTCGGTGACGCTGCGGGAGCTTGCCACCCACACCTCCGGGCTGTCGCGGCTGCCCCGCTCACCGGCAACGGCGGTCCGGATGATCGTCGGCGGCTATTTCGGTTCCCCAGTTTTGTGGACACCTGACAAGCTGACCTGCGGGGTCAGCTGGGGGGATCTTCGCAATGGGAATCACGAGACGGAAGTACACGCTGGAGTTCAAGACTGTGGCTGCGCATCGCGTGATCGATACGGGCCGGTCGATCGCGGTGGTGGCGGCTGAGTTGTCGGTGGTGGACACCTCACTCGGTCGCTGGGTGCGCGATGAGCGCCGCCGGCTCGATAGTGTTGCCGCTAGCTCGGATGGGCCGTTGACTGGCGCTGAGCGCACGGAGTTGTTGAGGTTGCGCCGCCAGGTGTCTGAGCAGGACAAGGACCTGGCTTTCCTGGGAAAAGCAGCCGCGTACTTCGCTTCAAATCCACCAAAGCAGAGAGATTTGCGTTGATGGCCGCGGAGTGCGCGAACTTCGAGATCACCCGGATCGCCCGCCTGTTAGAGGTGTCCACCGCCGGCTACTACCGCTGGCGGGGCGCCCGAGACCGTCCGGATCTGCCGAGCCAGGTCCGCCGGGCCGATCTTGACGCCAAGATCATCTCGTTGCATCGGGCATCGAGGGGAACGTATGGGTCGCCTCGGATCGCCACCGACCTTCACGAGGCCGGCGAGCAGGTGAGCCGAAACACCGTGGCCGCCCGCATGGCCGACCTGGGCGTGGTTGGGATCAGCCCCAGGTTGTTCAAGGTCACCACCCAACCCGATCCGTCCGCCACCTACCCACCTGACCTGGTCAACCGAGATTTCCATCCTGAAGGGATCAATCGATTTTGCAGCTCGGATATCAGCTATCTGACCGTCGGGGAGGGCGAGGCCTACATATGCGCCATCCGCGATGAAGGGTCCTCCAGGGTGCTGGGCTGGTCTACCGCTAATCACATGCGAACTGAGCTAGTCCTCGACGCCTTGGACCAGGCGGTCACGACCCGCTTCGGGCAGGTCCGAGGGACTGTGTTCCACACCGATCGAGGGAGTCAATTCAGTGACCGAAAGGTCGTCAAATTCTGCGATGACGTCGATCTCGTCCGCTCCATGGGAGCCACCGGCAGCTGCTACGACCATGCAAGCGCTGAAAGCTTCCGGTCCATCTTCAAACACGAATACTTCTACCGATACGCCTTCGCCACCCTCGACGAGCTCCGAGCCGGCGCCGCCACCCACATCAACTTCTACAACCATCAACGCCGGTGCGCAAAAGCCGGAAACGTCAGCCCCATCCGCTACGAGCTAGCCTTGGCCTGCAACCAACAAACTGCATAACCGTGTGTCCACTTTCTCTGGGCAACCTCAGTGTTGGCGGGGAGTGCGCGTGTTTGAGGCGGGCCCTGGCAGCGTCAAGTCCACGGTCGGCCCGGTCCCGTACCATCGCCACGACGAGCCGCCGGCGGGCTTCGCCCTCATCGGCCGCAACCACATGCAAAATGTTCCCGTAACGACCCCTGCCAGCCCCCACATACAGCCCGGCGGCGGTCGTCGCGTCGCTCACCCAGGTAACCCAAGCGTCCACGGTCACCCCCTGGCTAGCGCAGTCAGTTGCGTAACCCAACTGGCGGGGATCCCCGACCAGCCGCACCGCCGCGCCCGTCTCAACAACCACATCAACCAAAGCGTTCGCCTGCTCCACACTTATCAAGCCGGCCTCGTCGACCACCACCCCCAACACCAACCCCCAACACCACCCTCCTCGCTCAGTTCCTCGCAGGACGGCCTCTCCGATGATACGCTTCCTGGCACGCCGTCGAGTGATGCAACATTTGCGTGATCTCGCGAGTCGCCAGGCCACGGATTGTTCGGAGCCTCCGGAGCACATGAACGGTTATTGCGGATCGCTTTATACGCAACTGCCTGTGGCACGGCTATCCTCCTCGTGTGATGTCAAGATTCGTGCCTAAGAGGTGGCGATCAAGACGACCCTTGCTCTAGATGACGACCTCGTCGCCGAGGCGCAGCGTCCCACCGGGATCTCGGAGTAGAGCGCCCTGGTACGCCAAGCGCTGCGGGCGTTGATCGAGCAGGAAAGTGCCCGATCGCCTAGCCCGCCTCGGCGGCAGCGAGCGTGCGCTGACGGCGCCGCCTCGCCGCCGCCCCTAGCCCCGGTGATCCTGGTCGACACCCCCGTATGGGTTGACCATCTCCGGACTGGCGAGCCGGCCTTGGCATACCTACTCGACCACGGCGTGTCGTCACGCCAAATAGGCAACCGTGCGGGTTCGCAGTCCCTACCTTAGCGTCAACGCAAGGGCCCCGATTCCGTTGGCTATGCCAGTAAGAGTCTGCATGTCAACGTTCGCCGGGTAGCGGTCTGAGCGCTGATGGAAGCGCTGATTAGTCGAGACTACAGAAACAAAGTCGTAACCTAAGTCTGCGAGGACGGATGCCTCGCCCAGCGGCGTCGTCAAGCGTATCGGAAGGGACGAGGCTAGCGCGCGCTTAGAACTCAGTTCGGCGACAGCTGCGTCTTCAAGCTCCGGGCTGCTCGCCGAGAGTCCAAGGCGCCCACCCACAGCGCCCAGGTTGGCACCTAGGTGAAACCATAGAGCGTCGCCTAGGTCGGGGCAATGTCCTAGGAACTTTCGAATGCCGGCGTAGTTGAGCTCATGTCCACCGGTAGCGACAAAGACGGTCCTTCCACGGAGCTTTCCTGATGAGATACGGGACAAGGTCGAAAGCCAGCACGCTAGGCCTCCGCCTCGTTCGGCTGCGCAGTGCCACCAACCGGTTCTGGGGGTAAGAACTACGAGGGGTCTATTCGAATACCGGCTGGTGATGTCAACAATAACATTAAACGACCGACCTGGAACTCGACTCCCGAGGATACTCACTTGCGCTAACGCCTTTGCTTGAGCCGCAGCTTGAACCTTCTCGCCAAAGCGTCCTGCAATCTGTAGAATTGGAACACCAAACGGAGTGTCCGATGTAGCGTTACGTAACGCAACCTCGCTTGTCGTGCCCTCCCCGAGGGCGACGATAGCATCGTGGTGGTCAGCACGTCTAGCCAACTCAAAGTCATCATCCGATCCGGCCCGTACGGCATCCACAATCACCCCCAGCGCTGCTGATGAGCCAACTTGCCCGAGCTTCCCTATAAGCACAGGTCGATGCGGAATTGGAGAGTCATATAGGGGCACCCCGGGAATGACCTGATTCCCAAAGGTAAGGCTGCCCCTTGCGTTCTTGAGACGCGTCATATCATACGGTTCGACTCGGACCTCGTGGGCGAACTGCTCTGCCATGTCCTTCAACCAGCGCGCATTGGTCAGGTCGACTGCAGATCCACTTCGGTGCCATCCCTGACGGTCGTAGGCTTCGACGATTCCGGCGAGCGTCTCACAACCCATCACCTTCGGCCTCACGGGACTCGCAGAGCATCCAGCAACGGAGCCCCGTTTTGCACGACGACTCCAGTAACCTTGTGGCTTGACGCTACGACGGTGTCTACGATGGCCGCCACTACGACTAGTCCATTTCGCACCTCATAGTCTGTCATCTCCTGCGCGATGACATCCGCCTTGGAGGTGTTGGTAGTTAAGGCGAGCTGAGCGGCGAGACTGTCGAGACCGGGCTCGACAACGTGAAAGGGGTTGAATCCTGCTTTAGGGGAAAACAGTGCTAGGTACCGACCGTATACGTCGTATGTCGGAAAGTTGGCTCCGGCAACAACAGGGTACTTAGTGGTTCTGGCGAGTGGGGCTAGCTCGGTCTCGGGTACTGCGGTGATAGTCATGGTGATTCCAATTGCAGCAAGATCGGCTTGCAGCACCTCTGCCCCCGCTAGTGACCCTGACGAGGAGAAGGCAGCGTCGAATGTGATACGCTTAAAGCCTGATCGGGCGATCAGGGATTTCGCCTTTTCGATGTTATAAGCGTATTGTGACTCCAGCGCTGAGTCGAATCCTGGCTGGCCGGTGGCGATCGGCTGGTCTGTTGCTTGGCCGTAGCCGTAGAGAACTGCTTTGACGAATGTTTGTCGGTTGATCGCCAGGGCCATAGCTTGCCTGACTAACGGGTTAGCGAAGGCCGGGACGGTTTTTCCTGCGCGGTCCAATATCACTAGGCCAAACCACTGCGTTGGGCCGGCAGTCACTTGTAGTCCATCGCCTTTCGCCTGGGCGGCATCCGAGGCGTCGACGACGGCTAGGTCGACCTGCCCGGTTTGAACGGCGTGCAGCCGTGCCGTCGGATCAGGAATAACTGATATAAGTAGATTTTGGGGAAGCGAAGGCGACGAGTTCCACCACTTTGGATTTGCTACGAAGCCGTAATGGTCGCCTGGCACAGACTTGGATGGCTGGTAAATGTATTCTCCGGTGCCGTCGGGGATGCTCTTGAGGCTTCCGTTGGTGAAGGCTTTTGGACTGGCCATCGCTGCAGGGCCGCTTGCCAGGGTGTAGAGAAGGTCGGGATCTGGGGTCTTGAGAGTAATCTGAAGTGTGTAGGCCGCAGTAGCGGCAACGGTATCGATGGGACTCAGCGACGCTGAGCGGATTCCTGCAGCTTTGATAGATCTATTGAGGGAGGCTGCGGCTGTTTGGGCTGTGAATGCTGAACCATCTTGGTATGTGACTCCCCTCCGAAGCTGGAAGGTGATCTGGGTCGGCGAGTTGTAGACCCAAGACGTTGCCAGGTCGGGTTGAGGCGTAGCGGACTCGCCAAATTGAACCAAGTAGTCGTAGACGATACCGAGATACGCCGCCTGGTCGGCTCCGGCGCTTGTTAGGCTAGCAGGATCAAAGCTGGTCACAGAGGCACTAGCTGCGTAAGTTACAACGGTGTTGGAGTTGGTTTTGGCTGGCAATGCTCTTTGTGTCGAAGACTTCCCACACGCAGATAGTGCGGTTGCGATGAGTATGGAGATGAGGGCCGTTCGGAGAACCGCTTTCGTAAAATCGGCGCGCCTTGAAGGAAGAACTCGTCTTATCAAAGCGTTTAGAATTCGCAACTCGGCTTCCCCTCTTCTTTCAGAGCGCTAATCTGCAAACGATTACTCATGTTAAGGGGGAGGGGTCGCTGTTGTCAAGCGGCGAGGTGGACGTGAAGTCCTGTGGGCCTAAGTGCGACAGCCAGTATTGGAGAGTCGACACCACAGTTCGTTGTCGAAGGCGGGGTCGAAATGCCTCACAGGCTGGTGGGGGGTTGTGATGACAACAACGACTTTAGCCTCGCGCGATACGTAGAGTTTTTGGCCTGATGCCCCGTAGGCTGCGACAAGATCTGGCGGCCCGACCGAGACGATCGACTGGTCAGAGTGACTTTGAGGGTCGTGAGTTGTAGCAGGTGGTTGCTCAGGTAGCACTGCCGAGCGGTTACGCGGCAACCACCACAGCAGTCCGTAAGCTGGATTATGAGCGCTAGAGGGCCGTAGCGCCTCTTCTAAGAATCTGCTTGCGCCGGGATATATCTCCCTCTTGTCTCGACAGAGTCCGTCCGCCACTAGGAGACCGATGCGGGCCAGGTCTCGAGCCGTCGAGTGCATGGCAATCAGGGGGCGGCCGTGTGGATCCATAGAGTTGCGGCGAGGCTTCCAAGTGACGGAGGTAGTTCCGGCGAAAGAGCCAATCACTCGGTAGTAGAGCGATCCGATATTCTCGTTGGAGGCTTCTTCCACCAGCCTGCGGAGCTGGTGGTAAGCTGTTGTGTTGTACTGCCACGCCGCACCAGGCTCGTGAAATGCGGTGAGTTCCCTGTCAAGTCCGCTGGTCATCGACATGAGATGCCTGACTGTTATCCGGGACTCGAGTTCCAGGGGGGCTTTGCTCCACCTCCTCCCGAGCCAGGTGGAGGCTGGAGAGTCAAGCGCTATCGTACCCGCTTCGATCAAAGAGCCTGCCAGGATGCCTACGATCGACTTTTGTATGGAAGCCACATCTGTCGCAGCGTCGGCATCGCCTATGCCCCAATATCTCTCGGTGACCAATTGGCCACGATAGAGGATCACGAGGGCAGAGGTGTCGTTAGCCTCGCAGAGCCGCTCTGTTCCCGCCGTCGCTATCACTTAGACACGCTTGTCGTTAGAGACGAGGGGAAAATGGCAAGCTACCTGGTGCGCCCGGCTAGATGTACGGAGTGCTGGGGTCGACATCCAGCAGGTGCTTTGAGCATTCGTACACTGTGAGGCGTATGCGCAGCCGTGGGAGCGGGAAACAGTGTCGGGCTCTGGGGGTATCTTCTGCTTAGTGGGGTCGGGTGACGATTTAGTTCGGTGTTTGTGGTCCAGATCCGGTGCGGCGGCGAGAAGCTCGGCCGTGTAGGGATGCATCGGATGGGTGATCACTTCGCCAGCGGGTCCGCACTCGATCAGTCGCCCGGCGTACATGACGCCTATACGGTCAGAAAGACGACGAACGACCATAACGTCATGAGAGATAAACAGGTATGCTACTGAGTGTGTAGCTTGGAGTTCGGCTAGTAGGCGCAAGACCTTTGCGCGAGTCGGAGGGTCTAATCCGGTGACCGGCTCGTCACACACAATGAGCCTAGGTGTGGACGCCACTGCCCGTGCGATAGCAATTCGCTGGCACTGGCCGCCAGAGAGATCCATCGGCTTACGACCGAGCAGTGTGGGGTCGAGTCCTACCTGTTCGGTAAGTCGCTCTATCGCAGCTACCCTCGCTTCGCGGCTATAGCGCTGGTGGATACGTAGCGGTTCGCCAAGCGAGTCGATCACTCGGCGAGCGGGGTTGAGGGAGCCGATAGGATCTTGGAATACAACTTGGACCGACTTACCCTGTCCAGGAGCTCTTCTTATACGAAGCGGCTTAACCTCGACTCCGTCGATTTTGATGCTACCCTCCTTCGGGTTCACTAAACCAAGGACTGCGCGACCTAAGCTGGTCTTACCCGAACCGGACTCTCCAAGAATGCCGAAGGTGGTTCCTTCAGCGACTTCGAGGCTTACAGAGTCCACGGCCGTGGTCCTTTTCGCTCCATGACCGTAGGTGACTGTGAGGTTTTCGACTTCGAGGACCGGTCGGCTCACAGTTGTCGGAGTGATGTAGAAGTTTGGAGGGGATCGCTAAGGGTCACGTCAGGGGTGTCCAGAGACATTTCGGTGGCTAAGAGAGCCCTGGTGTAGGGATGGCGGGGACGATCGGTTAGGTCGCCGGCCGGCCCTTGTTCGACGATTCGTCCAGCTCTCATGACGGCTATCCGATCACAGATATCAGAGACTACGGCGAGGTCATGGCTTATGAACAGCATCGCCATTGCCTCCTGGCTCTGCAGTTCCCTCAGGAGGTCGAGGATTCTTCGCTGCACGGTGGTGTCCAGTGCTGTCGTTGGTTCATCAGCTATGAGGAGGTCCGGTGAGCACGCAAGCGCCGCTGCGATCATCACTCGCTGCATCTGCCCTCCGGATAGCTGGTGGGGATAGTCGTTGACTCTTTTAGATGGTCGTTGTACCCCCACCCGCCCTAGGAGTTCTACGGCTTGACGCTTCGCTTGGCTGCGACTCAGTTGGCGGTGGATTCGGAGCGGCTCTGCGATCTGCGAGCCGATGTTACGGACAGGGTCAAGAGATCTGGCAGGGTTTTGGAAGATCATTGCAATACGGTCCCCCCTGATCGCATTCATGGATGTATCTGACATGCGGAGCAGGTCGTGTGAGCCCAGATGAATCGACCCGGCAATCACTCGGATGCCAGGGGGGAGGAGGCCGATCAGAGCTAGAGCAGTCATTGACTTGCCAGAGCCTGACTCACCGACCAAGCCAAGGGCCTCGCCTTTGGCTAGGACCAAGCTGAGGTCTTCGACGATCTGAGTCTCTTCGGGTGCCGCAGAGCGATCAGCAGTCCCGACCACCGAGACGCACAGGCTGTCTACGACCAGTGCTGGCTCGCTCGGCAGTATTCGTCCGGTTGCTTCCTCGGCTGGTTGTTCGGTGCCATTCGACCTGACGGCTGAAGCAAGCACGTTCAGGTTTCCCAATGGCCGTGGCTTCGAGCGACCAGCGGTGCCAGCTGCGTTACGTAGGCCATCACCTAGGGTCTGAACGGAGAGGACCGTGAGGAACAGGGCCAGTCCCGGTGGCAGCGCAAGAAAGGGGTCGTTGTCGATCTGGCTCCGAGCGCTGTTGAGCATCGATCCCCAACTGGCTTGGGGCGCTTGGACGCCGAGACCGATGAAGCTCAGCGCAGCTTCAGCGAGAAGCATATGAGCGAAGGTGAGGGTCGCTTGAACTACCAGCGGGCCTAAGACATTCGGCATGACCTCCCGCAACAAGACATGAGATGCGGTCTCTCCGGTGACACGAGCGGCGTCGATATAGTCGCGGTGGCGCACTGACATCACCACGCCGCGCGCCAGCCTTGCGTAGGCGACCGAAGCCAGCAGACCGAGAGTGACCATTGCGTGCAGCAAGCTTGGCCCGACTGCGCCGACCACTGCGATCGCTACGATGAGGCCAGGTAATGCGAGGACAGCGTCGACGGCCCGCATAGATATGCGGTCCCAAAGGCCACCGATGTATCCGGCGCTCACGCCTACAGCCAGGCCAAGGGCCACCGCCACGAACGTGCCGATTGCGGCGGCGGGTAGCGCCACTCGGGCAGCGAATATTGCACGGCTCAAGGTATCCCGACCGAGGTTGTCGGTGCCTAACAGATGCTGCCACGATGGCCCAAGGTTCGTGGCTAGGAGGTTCTGGCTGTTCGGATTGTACGGCGTGATTAGCGGAGCCAAGAGCGCAGCGCCGCAGACCACTACTAACCAGATGGCTGCGAGCAACACGCCATGCGTCAATCGTATCCTCGACCATTTGACGAGGTCTTGGAAGAATTTCATGCTAGCCTGACTCTCGGATCCAAGACGCTATATATGAGATCTGTTCCCAGGTTCACCGCTATGACAAGCAGTGATATTACGACGACGACCCCTTGCACTACCGGAAGGTCGTGGTCTTGAACCGAGCTAATAAGAAGCTGGCCAACACCGTTGAGGCCGAAGATCTGTTCTACTACGACGGCCCCACCCATCAGCGTGGCGAAATGAAACGAACTGATCGTCACCACTGGTATCGACGCGTTCTTCAAGCCGTGCCGGATTAGCGCCTGAAAGTGGGAGAGGCCCCTGGCTCGAGCTGCTCGCACGAAATCTTGCGACATCGCCGCTACAAGAGCGCGTTGAGTGTGCCTGGCGATTGCTGCTCCGGGTGCCACCGACAGAGCCAGAGATCCGAGAGCGATCGAACGAAGCCATTCGAAAGGATTTGTCCCCAGCGGAACATACCCTGTTGCAGGGAAAGCCCTAGTCCAGATTGCCAGCGGGATCACCAGCAGGATCGCCACCCAGAAACCTGGCAGGGACAGCCCGACCGCGCTGAGAAGGCTGACCCCCCTGTCGCCATGACCTCCAGGACGCAGCGCCGCTGTCAATCCAAGTCCGACTCCCCCGATGAGTGCCAGTACCATCCCCACCACCGCCAACGATAACGTGACCGGAAGCCGGGTCCATATGAGAGATACAACCGACTGACCATTGATGACAGAATTGCCTAAGCGCCCCTCGACTGCGTGAGACAGCCAACTGAGGTATTGTGCAACTATCGGTCGATCCACGCCTAACTGATGGTTCAGTTGGGCTATTTGGCTATTGGTGGCGTCAGTTCCTAAGATCACCGCCGCAGGGCTTCCGGGCAGGAACTGCAGAAGCGAGAAGCTTGCCACCGAAACAACCAGCAGCACCGGTATCAAACTCAGCAGCCTGGATCGGACAAGTCTGAAGTTCATCGCTTATCGCTGCTGCGTTCGAAAGTTGCGCTGAGTAGGCGGCGTTGTTCTAACTGTGACTGGAGGTATTGCCGTCCGGAGAGTCCACCCCGTGAACGGGTTATGAGAGCCTTGGTCACGGCGACGACGTCACGGTTGTTGCGTGCCAGCAGCGCAGCAAGGGCGTGCCCGGCAGCGGCGCCCGATCCTGGTGGAACCGACTCTGTCGCTATGCCAAGACGGGCAAGTTCCACCCCGTCGACAGGTTGACCGGTCAGAGCCACACGAGTTGCCAGCGACTCGGTGTGCTTTAGCGCTAGCAACGCGACGTTCAGCCATGGCGCGAAAGCAACGGAGTCGAAGGTGACTTCGGGAACGTGCAGGACAGCGTTATACTCCGCGATCAAAAAATCGGCGCAGAGTGCGAGAGCTGCCCCAGCAGCATATGCATATCCTGTCAAGACAGCTACGACAGGCTTCGGCGAATCGAGCAGACTTGCGTGGAGGTCGAGACGCAGTGCTGCCAAGTCGAATCCGTCTCGAGCCTTTCGGATTGCCGGCAGGTCGAGGCCACCCGAAAAGTTCGCTCCTCTCCCTCGTAGCGTCATCACGCTACAGTCCGACGAATTAATCAAGGCTTTAACAGCAGCGCACAGCTCTTCGAGCATCTGCGGGCTCATCCGGTTGTCATGCTCGGGCCGGTCCAAGATTATCTCGGCGATACCATCCCGAAGGTCTACGCTAACGGCTGGGTCCGTCACGACACTTCAACTCTAGCAACAGAGGGATCGACTGTAACTTGGCCATCAGGACGATTCGACTTATAGAGAGGGTACTGTTTCATGTCCCAGTACACGCCACCTGTTGGACCGTTGTCGGGCAAGCTGGCCAGCCAACGTGCTGTGGGATAAACACTTTCTGGCGAGTTAGTGCCCAGAGGATTCATGGACGAGGACACTGGGCCCGGTATGAGACAGTTCACCAGTATTCCCGAGTCATGAACCTCCTTCGCTACGCTAACTGAGAGGGCGTATAAGCCAGCTTTAGTTGCCGCATAGGAGGACATGCCAGGAGGACATCTCTCTGCCGCTCGAGAGATGACATTGATAATTCTGCCGTAGTGACGAGCCTTCATGTGCGGAATTACTGCTGACATCAGATGCAGTGGAGCTATGAGGTTAACTGAGATAACGCGAGTGGACTGAGCTAGGTTTATCTCAGCAAGATTGCCCTTGACTACGATTCCAGCATTGTTTACTAGGACATCGATCTTCTCATAGCGAGTCAGCACTTCTGAGACCATCTCCTCCACGGCAACCGGATCACTAAGATCGCAGGTGAGGATCGCAAATGTCGGATACTCTAAGGATTTGCTCTCGGGCCAATTAACGTCACAACCGACCACGTGTGCTCCCTCTCGAGCGAAGTTCGTGCTAATAGCCGCACCTATTCCATTCGCAGCACCTGTTACCAGAATTACCCTATTTGCTAGTGTGTCGGCTGCCGATGTGTTAGTCATCGTTATGCCGGGAGGCGATATAGGGTTTAAGATGCTCCGTTATGAGGCCAGAGACATCGTCTAACACGCTGGCAGAGCTAGCAATGTTGTAGTTCTCGCAGGGATCTACCTTCAAGTCGAATACTTGAAGAAGTTCTCCAGTGTCAGCGTCGGCTACCACCTTATGACGACCGTTGGACACCATAACCAGGCCAAGGTTCTCACTCCTCACAGCCTCCCGTACTGCGATAGGTAGGTGCTCGTCGTTAAAAAGGGCGTGACCGTGACCAGTGGGGTCGGATTCCACATGAGCTATCTGACGGATCGTTGCCGCAAGGTCGACGTGCTCAGCTAGATGAGGGGAGTTGATATTCCGCAAAGCTGAACCAAGTCGGCCAGGGGGACGTATGATAAGAGGCACTCGTACAGACTCTTCGTAGAAGACTTGTTTGCCAAATAGTCCGTGGGATCCAAGCATTTCGCCGTGGTCGGAGGTGTATATGATCCACGTTCGGTC
This sequence comes from Acidimicrobiaceae bacterium, assembly GCA_027391075.1. GTDB lineage: Bacteria > Actinomycetota > Acidimicrobiia > Acidimicrobiales > Palsa-688 > JAJZAM01. The sequence continues at coordinate 13,167 of DAHYHI010000115.1, forward strand.
CATCATTTGATTTCTTGATAGAGTCTCGATGACTAGCGATATAGCCTCGTCTATAATGGAGATGTCTGCTAGGTAAGCACGTATGGCTCTCCTGATGGCGGTAGAGCTCACGAAAGCGGGGTCGCTTGTGATGAAGATTGGCCTCCTTTTCTCGGAGGATCCAGATTGGCTATCGGGAACACTCGGACGCATGATCGATCCAAGTCGGACGTCCGCATCCGCATACTCCTCGACATCCGCTTTCGGCGCGTCATAAGGGCTATGAGGCCCAGGCCAACCCACCCAGAGAAGGAATGGCTGCCGGTCTGAATAGTTATCGATCCACTCGGCAACCTTGCGGCCTAGCCAACGGTCGACATGGTGGCGTCCGGCGAAGGGAACTGGTGTTGCAGAGAGGTAGTGGGTGCCAAATAACATATCTGGGTTGCTGCGATCCCTAGGTATTGATGCCCGCACTGACCTGTGATAGTCGTCGAGAAGTTCGAGCGATTGTAGATAGTCGCTGTAGCTATCCCTGACTACCAATGACGCAACTTTACCGACAAGTTCGTCGCTGTAGCGGAACCCGAGTGATTCCATATAATCACGCCTCTGGTTCACGTGACTGTAGGGCCCACCGTGTTCCCAGAAGTGCATCTTTCCTATCTCAGCTGTGAAATATCCTGCCTCAGAAAGGGCTCGAACAAAGTTGGTAATACCAGCTGGCACTTGACCTCGGTTGCTGTCTATCCTGTGTGAGCTTACGAGTTTTTCGGTGAGCAAGGATGCACGTGCAGGCATGCACAAGGGTGCGTTACAGTAAGCTCGGTCGAATCTGACGCCCTCGGATGCGAGACGGTCGATCGCTGGAGTCATCACAGCACTGTCGCCGTAGCAACGCGACCGCGATGCCTGGTGCTGGTCTGCCATCAGTAGAACTATGTTGTCGCGTACCACAGGCGTCATGGACCTCTCATTGCTTCAAGTGTTCCCGGGGGTGTCCGACGAACGTGTCACGTTATGATAACGATTACCTAGTCACTTCGCAACAGGTGTTGAAATGAGCTACCGATCCAGGCATGAATGTCGAGCACAACGGTGGGAGCGGGGAGACCACCCTTTAGGTGGGGAGCAGTGGCTCATTGCTGAAGCTAAGTCCTCCCTTCCGTGCTAGTTGGGGACCCATCAGGTGTTTTCGCACTAGGGGTTGACCTATAGCGGCTCGCCCAAGGCGGGGCCTCCTTCATGCACGGTGCTATAGGGTAAACTCGCTTGGCGCGGCGATTCTGTCGTGGACCGTTCATCAGTATCCGACTAGCTCCCTGGAAATGAGGGTCGCTTGCTCTCAGCGAGTAGCCGAGACATGCATCAAGGTATACGGGCGTTGGGATGTCGACTGCATCTAGCAGCCGGTGGGTTAGCCCTAGTTGGTGATATCGTGCGAGCGCAGAGTCCTCAGGCGCAACTACGGTTGCAATGAGGACGACGACGAGGCGAATGCTAGAACGCCGAGGGTTTTACTCTCATTTTGCCGCAAATCGCAACTCTGAAACCTGCTGGAGCGGATGTAGGAATGAGAGTTCTGGCAGGCCGAAACTAGTAGAATTGCGTGAGGTAGGAAGGGTTCAGAGTTGTGGCCGGGAGCCAGCGGAATAATGTCGGCAGATCCGTCGACGGCGACGACGATCCGCGAGGTCGCTGCCCAAGCCGGTGTATCGACGGCAACTGTCTCGCGAGTCCTTAGCGGCAAGGGTTACGCCACAGAGTCTGTCCGCAAGTTAGTCTTTGACGCCGCTCAAGCACTGAACTATAGGCCGTCGCGTCAAGCAAGAGCCCTCCGGAGAGCGAAAACCAAGAGCATCGCCGTCCTAGTCAACGATCTGAGCAATCCCGTTCATCACGAGTTTTTGCGGGGGGTAGAGCACATCGCTAACCAAGCCGACTACACGGTGCTCGTCGCAGACAGTCAACGCAACTCAGAGCTCGAATCGCAAATCCTCAGTCGACTCCTTGCCGAAGGCATCGATGGAATCTTGATGGCCGGCTCGCGGCCCACGGCTGACATCGTGGATGCTTTTTCAAAGCGGAACATCCCGATCATGCCGTTTGTTGGACGTGACGGGCAAGTCAGGGAGCTGGAGTGGGAGAAGGCAGAAGCAATTGCTTCCAGGGAGATGGTTGAGCACTTGCTGAACCTTGGCCATCGTCGCGTCGCTATTGTCGTTGCTGCGCCGGACCGGGTTAAATCGCGGACCCTTATTCGCCGCTCGAGGCTAGACATCCCGCGCACGGAACTGGCCAAGGTATCTGGAACCTTAATCCAGGTGCAAGTTGAGATTCGTGACTTGTACCGGTCATGTCTAAGTCACCTAGCCGCACTCTTTGGTGGTACGAGCCCTCCTACAGCCGTGATCGTTAGCGGCCATCGCCTATTACCAGCCGTCCTGATGGCCATACGGGATTGCCATCTACAGATACCTGCCGATGTTTCTCTCGTCGCATACGGGGACTCTGAATGGGCAATGGCTTTCCAGCCAGCCTTGTCGGTCGTTAGTCACGACGTCTATGTCGAGGCGATCGGGTACACCCGGACTCTGCTGGCGATGCTCGGGGACTGTGATCTATCAGAACTTGAGGGGACGGAAGTGATATCTCGTTTCACGCCTCGCGCAAGTTGCGCACCACCTCGGATCTAGTCCCTTCGAGGGACTCGGACCAGTAGATGATTCGGTTGTGCGAGGTTTCGGGCGTCCCCGGGCGACGCTGAACGGCCCCGAATGACGCCTATCCAAGCGTCCCGGAACGGGGTCCGACCCGTCGCCTGGCTTGATCAAGCAGTTTGATAGGACCACTATGGGGGTGGAAATTCCTTGCGTATTCCTGATCAGTGACTAACACTTCTGTGATCTCTGAGCTGCAGGATGCTGGCGTCGGCCACCTGTCCCAGCGGCATGAGATCCTGGGCCTGCTGGGCGGCCTCCCGCCGGACGATCCTCGGCAGCGGTGACACCGACTTCCTCTATGGCGCTGAACGCTTCGGAGACGACCGCCACGAACCCGCGCCCCGGGAGTCTCCTATCCGGCCAGGGGCGGGTCGGCGACCTTGAGGAGTTGCTTGCCGAGGTTGGCCCCTTCGAAGAGCCTGCGCAGGGTCTTCGGCGCGTTCTCCAAGCCCTCCTGGATGTCCTCCTCGTAGACGATCCTGCCGGCTTCGACCCAGTCTCGCATGGTCCGGCGTCCCTCCTCGAAGCGCTCCCGGTAGTCGCCCAGCAGGAAGCCCTGCATACGCGAGCTCTTCAAGCACAAGTTGAAGTAGTTGGACGGTCCGGCTGGGAGGTGGCCCGGCACGTAACCGGTGGAGATGCTGCCGCAAAGCACGATCCTGGCGTGACGGCGTATCCGTTTGAGCACCGAGTTGAGGGTCTCCCCGCCGACGTTGTCGAAGAAGACGTCCACACCTCCGGGTGCCAGCTCGTCGAGGCGGGAGCCGACGCGCTGCGACTTGTAGTCGATAGCGGCGTCGAAACCGGCCCGCTCGACCAGCCACGAGCATTTCTCTGAACCCCCGGCGACGCCTATCGTCTGGCATCCGAGGAGCTTGGCTATCTGGCCGGCCACCGATCCTGTCGCCCCCGCAGCGCCCGACACCACGACCGTCTCCCCAGCGACGGGCTGTCCGACGTCGGTGAGGCCGAAGTACGCAGTGAGGCCCGTGGTGCCGTACACGCCGAGCATCGCCTTGGGCTCGACACCTTCGGGCACAATCGTGAGGTCAGTTCCGTCGCTCACATGCCAGTCCTGCCAGCTGAGCATTCCCTGCACGTGCACGCCAGGTTTGAACTTGGAGTTGTTGGATTCGACCACCTGGCCTACGGCGTAGGCCTGCATGACTTCACCTAACTCCAGCGGCGCCTTGTACGTGCCGCCCGGGAGCAGCCATCCCCGCTGGGTAGGGTCGAATGACAGCCATGTGACTCGGATGAGCACCTCGCCGGGGCCGGGTGTGGGCACCGGGCCTGACCGCACCTCGAAGTTGTCGTCTCCTACAAGGCCCTCAGGACGGCTCACGAGCACTAAAGAACGGTTGAGGTTTTCTGTCATCGGGTCTCCCAAATTTCGTTTCGGCTGGTTCAACTGTCCGCCCAGGTGAGCGGTAACGCGTCGATGTGACTCCCCCTGGCGGTGATCTCGGCCCCGTCGGCGACCCTGTAGACGGGTATGCGCTCGTGCCACTTTTCCATCGCTATCTTCAGTTCCGCCCGCGCCAGGTGGGATCCGAGGCAGCGGTGCTCGCTGGCACCGAAAGCGATGTGTCGGTTCGGGCTTCGGTCGAGGCGAACTTTCGCGGGCTCGTCGAACACCTCGGGGTCCCTGGTGGCCGCTTGGATAGTGAGCAGAACCATGTCATCTTTCTTCATGGGGCAGCCGTGGAAGTCGACGTCGTGGTTGAGTTTCCTGGCCATGCTCACGACCGGGTAGGCGCGCAGGAACTCCTCGATGGCGCTCGGGATGATCGACGGGTCCGCCACGACCCACTCCCTGTCGGCCGGGTTGGTGGCCAGGTGCCAGGTCGACCAGGTCATCGCCGTCTTGGTCGTGTCGAGAGAGCCGAAGGCGAGGGTCATCAGCGTGTCTAGCAGTTCCTCGTCGTCGAAAGGCCTGCCGTCCACCTCGGCTTCGAGCATGTAGGTGAGGAAGTCGACGTCGGGGTCCATACCCGCCCGGCGCCGCTCGGCGAGAACGTCGACGAAGTAAGCCTTGATGTCGCGCATGGCCATAACGGCGTCGTCTGCGTTCACATGGCCTCGGATGCGGTTGGCGCACGAAATGAAGAAAGGCGCGTCCGTCCGGGGTAGGTGCAAAATGTGGGTGAGCGTCAAAGCGGGAAGCCAATCCGCGAAGCCTGAGCAGAACTCGACTCCGCCATCGTCGACGATCCCGTCGATGATTCCGGTGCAGGAGTCGGTCATGGCCTGGGTGTACTTGGCTATCGAGTGCGGCGAGAACCAGCGAGCCAGCGGCGCCCGGTACTTCATGTGCATCGGCGGGTCTGTGAGCGACGGCATGAAACGGTAATCGGGGTTGGGATCCACGGGCACGATCGACCGGTTGGAGAACACTTCGGGTGTCTGGAAGGCCTCGCGGATGTCGTCGAAGCGGGTTAGAACCCAGTATCCCTGGGCGACGTCGTTACGGAACCACCTGTGCCGGGCGCGCAGACCGTCGAGGGCCTCGAAGATCGTTCCGGGCGGCCCTGCAAGGTTGGACAGGTCTACGCGCTCCACGGGGCATTCACTCACGGTCAACCCTCCTCGTCGGATTGCTGTGCTTGGGATTGGCCGGCGCCGGTCGCAGCTGCGATCGCGTCGGCTACGGCTTCAGGGGTGAGAGGTTGGACTGTTATGCGGACTCCCAAACCTGAGAGGGCGTCGTTGACGGCGTTTATTATCGCTGGCGGTGACCCTATAGCCCCGCCCTCCCCCAGGCCTTTGTGGCCTCCTGCGTTTGTGGGGGCTGGCGTCTCGACGTGACCGTACTCGATCGTCGGTACCTCCGTCGTGGTCGGCAGGAGGTAGTCGACGAACGTCGTTGCCAGAGGGTTGCCGTCGCGGTCGTAGGCCATGTGCTCGTAGAGGACTCCTCCGATGCCCTGGACGACGCCGCCGGCGATCTGGCCTTCCACCACGTTCGGGTTGATCATCACTCCGCAGTCCTCGCTCACCACGTAGCGGTCCAAGGTGACCTTCCCTGTCACCGGGTCTACCTCGCAGGTGCAGATGTGACAGGCGTTCGACCAGGTAAAGGGCGACGACGGCCTGTAGCGGGCGTGCGTTTGCAGTCCAGGCTCCTCCCCGGCGGGCAATGCGTCCGGGGCGGTGTAGGCGAGGCGTGCCAGTTCGGCGAAGCCGATGCCCGCGCTCGGAGTTCCCGCTACCGACACCCGACCGTCGAGCACTTCGAGGTCCTCCTCGGCGGCTTCGAGGCGGTGGGCTGCTATGCGCACGAGCTTCGCTCGCATGGACCTCGCAGCTTCACGCGCCGCCCCACTCGAAAGCACGGCGCTGCGGCTGCCGCCGGTGCCGGGCCCGTAAGGCGTGGAAGCCGTGTCTCCCTGGGTTACCGATATGTCGGCGATGTCGACTCCCAGTTCGTCGGCTACGACCTGGGCGATCGTCGTCTCCAGGCTCTGGCCGTGACTGGCCGACGAGGTGACCACCTCTACCAGGCCGTTGAAGCCGATCCGGACGGTCGCTGCTTCGGTGGACAGGGTACCTTGGGCTATGCCGGAGGGCTCGGTGAACAGGCTGACGCCGATACCGACGAGGCGACCCTCGGCTCGCCTCGCAGCCTGAATCGCTCTGAATGCGTCGTAGCCGGCGATGTCGGCCGCCTGGTCCAACGTGGCGTCCACGGTAACTTGGTCGTAGACGAGTCCCGCTGCCGTGGTGTAAGGAAGGTCCGTCCCGCGGATCACGTTGCGGCGCCGGATCTCCAGCGCGTCGATGCCTAGCTCGGCTGCGACCCGGTCCATCATCTGCTCACGGGCGACGGTTTCGACCATCCACGGTCCGCGATACGAGCAGCGCCCGTTCGTGTTGGTGTACACGGCCCGGGCCGTCGCCCTGTAGCGGGGGATCCGATAAGGGCCGGGGAACACTAGGGACGAGAAGCGTATCGAGCTGGAACCCCCGGCCGGGAACGACCCGACGTTCTCGGAGAAATCTGCCCGGGCTCCCAGGATGACACCGTCGGCGTCGACGGCGAAGCTGACGGTGACGGTGTCCTCGCGTGCGTGCTGGCCTGCCATCAGGTTCTCGCGGCGGTCCTCGATCCACTTGAGCGGCCGTCCCACGATCCTCGCGGCGAGAGGTACCGCTATCTCCTCGGGCAGGAGGAACATCTTCTGGCCGAAACCGCCGCCCACGTCGGGCATCACGACTCTGACCTGGTGGTCCCCGAGGCCCATTATCCTGGCTAGCTGCGTCCGCACGCCGTGAGGGCCCTGCGTGGACACGTGAACCGAAAGCTGGTTGCGGTAAGGGTCCCAGCCTGCGACGATCCCCCGGGTCTCCATCGGCACGCAGGCGTACCTGTGTTGGACGAACGTCTCGGTGATCACGTGCGCTGCGCCGGCGAAGATGGCGTCGAGCGCGGGGTCTTCGGGCGGGTCGATCCGCCCGGCGATGTTGTCGGCGCGTTCGGGGTGCACCACCAGCGACCCCGGTTCGAGCGCGTCGGCGATGCTCACCACGGCGGGGCGGGTCTCGATGTCGACGACCACCGCCTCGGCGCCGTCCTCTGCCGCGTAGCGGGAGTCGGCGACGACCATGGCTATGGCTTCACCGGCGAAGCGCACGTCGCCTTCGGCTAGCACCCTGAAAGGCCTGGGGGTCGCGGCGGCTGCCGGGCCTTCGTAGTCCAGCCAGGCTTCGACGACCGCCTTGTTGAGGTCTGCGCCGCCGAGCACGGCGACTACACCGGGAGTGTCCAGGGCAGCTTGGACGTCGAGGTTGGTTATGATCCCGCTCGCCACGCCGGAACGCACGAACGCTGCGTGCAAGACCCCCGGGACGACGACGTCGTCGACGTAGGTGCCGTGCCCGGTCACCATCCTGGCGTCTTCGCTTCGCGCGACTCGTTGGCCGACGTACCTGGCGCCGCGTGCCGCTGCGTCCACCGACCGAACCGGGCTCATTGCCCACCTCCTCTGCCGGCTCTTGCCGCTACGGCTACCGCTTTCAAGATCCCCTGGTAGCCGGTGCAGCGGCAAAGGTTCCCCGACAGCGCCTCGCGTATCTCCGTCTCGGTCGGGTCGGGGTTGTCCCTGAGAAAGGCGGTCACGGTGACCACGAACCCTGGGGTGCAAAAGCCGCATTGAAGTCCGTGTTCAGAGCGAAACGCCTCCTGCACCGGGCTCAAAGCCCCGTCCGGTCCGCCCATGCCTTCGACCGTGGTTACCTGTCTGCCGTTGGCCTGAACGGCGAACATCAGACAGGAACGGACCACGTCCCCGTCGACCAGCACGCTGCAAGCCCCGCACGCGCCGTGCTCGCAGCCCAGGTGGGTTCCCGTCAGACCGCATACCTCCCGCAGGAAGTCGGCGAGCGTCAGACGCGCTTGCACCGTGGCGGAACGGGCGACGCCGTTCACCTGACATTCGACTGCGACCCGGGACGGGTTCTCGCCGTCAAGCACTCGTGGCCTCCTCCAGCGCCGCCGCCCAAGCTCGTGACACCATCGCCGCCCCGACACGGCGCCGGTGGGAAGCGGAACCGGACATGTCCGATACGACGTCGTGTATCCCCGATGCCGCAAGGGCGCCGATTTGCTCCGGGTCGCACTCGCGCGCCGGCCGGCCGATGACCTCCGCATCGAGCTGGCGCACCCGGACAGGCGTCGAAGACACACCGAACATTGCGACCGCTGCCCGCTCGACTCGGTCCCCTTCGCCCAATGAGACGCCGGCCACCGCGCCCGCGATCGCGAAATCGCCGTGACGGCGGGCGTGCTCTCGGACAGCAAAACCGCATCGGCCGTCCCAGCGGGGGAAGGTCACGTCGACGAGGATCTCGTCGGGTTCCATGACCGTCGACCACAGGCCAGTGAAGAAGTCTGATGCACCTACCCTCCTCTCGGCACGCGCTGAGCGCAACCTCATCTCGGCGTCCAAGGCGACCGCCACCGCCGGGTACTCACCGGCGGGGTCGGCGTGGGCTATCGAGCCACCGAGCGTGCCCCGGTTCCGGATCGCCAGGTGACCGATGTAGGGGGTGACGCGCGCCAACAAGGGCACAGCGCCAGACACCTCGGCGTCGCGTTCTATTCGTGAGTCGACTGTGGTGGCCCCTACGGTGACGTGTCGCCCCCCCACGTCTAGGGTCGACAAACCGGCGACCCTCCCAATGTCGACGAGGTGGGCGAAGACCGCCAGTCTCATCGACAGCATCGGAACGAGGCTCTGTCCTCCCGCGAGGACCTTGGCGTCGTCGCCCAGTTCGGCTAGGACGTCGAGTGCCTCGTCAACGCTGGCTGGGGCGTGGTAGGTGAACGCCGCCGGCTTCAACCCGGTATCTCCAAAGGGCCTCTGCCGCCGACCGAGGCGAGAAGGCCTGCGCTGTCGGTGCGCTTCTCGCCCCAGAGGATCTCGAAGACGAGCCTGCTGATCTGCCAGACACCCAAGTTACGTGTGAGCTCGTTGTGGTAGCGGGCGACTAGAACTCTCACCGTGTCGGGATCGTCGCGAAACGTCTGGTACGAGGTGTGGTAGACGAGAGCCTTCGCGTGGTCACCTTCGATGTCGGTGTGGTAGACGCTGAGAAGGTGATGCTGCCACAGCGTGTCCTTGGTGGCAGAGTCGATCCAATCGCGCACCGTGTCCCCGCCTGTAATCGGATCGGAGTTGCCGTACTTGGCCCACAGGTCGTCCGCAAGGATCCGCCGCAGTCCCACCATGTCCCGCCTGTCGATGCACGACGCGTACCGGTAGATGCTGTCGGCGACGTCCATGCGGTCCTTCAAGAGCGCCACGTCTTTGTCGGTCATCTCTGTCTCCTCCAAGGCTCGGCCCTGTGCTGTGTATGTTTCGCTGTCTGACCGGATGTTGGCGCGCTCAGACCGACATGACGGTGCACGCGCTTATACCGGGTGCACCGTAGACGTGGGTGAACGCCGTCTTCGGCTCGCCCGGAACTTGACGGGCTCCTGCCGTCCCGCGCAGTTGCAGCACGTTCTCGTATACCTGGCGGAGTCCGCTCGCTCCGATCGGCTCGCCGTTGGCGAGGCAGCCGCCGTCGGTGTTGATCGGTAGCTTCCCGCCGATCTCGGTCGCGCCTGACCGCAGAAGAGCCTCTTGGTCCCCGTCCTTGCACAGGCCGGTCTCGGCCATGTGCATGATCTCCGCTCCGGACTCGGTGTCTTGGATCTGTGCTACGTCTATGTCGTCCGGGCCGATGCCGGCCGCCTCGAAGGCGGCTGCTGCCGCCTCGACGGTTGGCCCTGGGACCCGCTCGGGCGACAGCCAAGGGCTGAACACCTCGAACGAGCCGAACCGCCTGGTCTTGAAGCTCACCGACTTCAGGTAGACGGGACGGTTGGTGTAGCGGGTCGCCTTGTCGGCGCTGGCCAGTATCAGCGCCACCGCCCCTTCGCCGGGGTTGCAGAACATGTACTGGGTCAGCGGGTTGGAGAGCATCGGGGCCGCGAGGATCTCCTCCTCGCTTAGAGGCTTGCGCCGCCAGGCGTTCTCGTTCAGCGAGCCGTTACGGAAAGCTTTGGCAGCAACCTTAGCGAGAATGTCCGCCGGCAGCCCGTGATCGTGGAGGTAACGCTGGATCTTCATGCCGAAGAACTGTGTCGTCAGCATCATCCCTGTCTCCCCATACCAACGCCCGATCCCCGCCGACTCCGGATTCGCGTTGAATGCTCCCCGAGGGTGCTTGTCGAAGCCCAGGGCCAGGGTCAGGTCGTAGTCGCCGGAGCGGATGGCACGGTCGGCCATAGCCAGCGCGCTGCCGCCGGTGGCGCAGCCGTTGTAGACGTTGACGAAAGGCACTCCGGTCAGGCCGAGGTTGGATACGAGGCTGTCAGCATTTCCCGCCGACGCGCTTCCCCCGAAGGCACATTCGACGTCGCTCCACCCGATCCCGGCGTCAGCCAGCGCCTGGCGTACGGCGAAAGCTCCCTGCTCGAGTCCCGACACTCCGGGATGCCGGCCGAAGGGGTGCATTCCAATGCCGACTATTGCTACGTCCATTCGACGCTCCGATCAATCAGATTTCTTTGAAGTCCACACATTCTCTCAGGCCGCCTTCAAGCTCCGGCGACCGGGCGGAAAGAGAAGGTGACGATCTCCGTCCCGTCGTCGTCTGTGCGGAACGGGACTATCTCAAGTTCCATCTCCGCTCCGATCACCAAGCGCTCGGGGGTCGACTCGGCCAAACGCGACTCGACCAGGACCGGCGAGGCTCCTTCTGCCTCGGCGGCGAGCTCCACGTAGCCGACGCCGTAAGGTTCGAAAGGTGTCGGGCCCACGTAAGGCGGTTTGGGCTCGAAACCCTGGATAGTCCAAGTCCACAGCCGCCCCCGTGTAGCCAGCGTCACCTCTCGCATGTCAGAGCCGGTGCAGCGTGGACAGCTCGACTGGGTCGGGAAGGTCGTCGTCCCGCACGCGTTGCACGACGAGGCTATCAACCTCGGATTGTCTGGCCAGCTGAAAAGCCCTTCGGCGACCGGCCGGGCTCCTGCCAGCGCGGGCGCTTGAGCTACGTCTACGTCACTCATCTTTCTTAGTTCCTCCCAGCGTCTGGCCGTAGGCGCCGCTCGGCTCTACAAGCACCTTTTGTTTTATCAGATCACCCAAAGTCCGTCCAGCCTATTCATCATAATTGATTCGACCGGAGATCCTCGTCATCTGACTCCCGGCTTGCGCACCGTGACCGGACCGCTAATCCTTGTCTGGCAGGCCAGCCGCACCGGCCCGGCCACGGCGGGGGCGGCGGTTCCGTTCCTAGCCACGGCGACCGTGGCTAGGTCTGCCAAGCCTTCGGCTTCCCAGTCGTCGATCGCAGAGCAGAACTGCGACCCGCAGACCACGACCATAAAGCAAGTCCTACACGACCCCACTCCGCCGCACACGGTAGGCCACCGCACCCCGCAGCGGCGAGCGGCTTCGAACACGGTCTCTCCGTCCGCGACGTCGAACTCGACGCCGGAAGGTTCCACTGCTACCCGAACAGCCACGCCACTCCGTTCCGGTCGGGGTTCAGCCGGCTCGACGTCTCCTTCGGGGACGCGGCGAGGCGAACAGCTGGCCGCGCAGCGCAGCGACCGTAGCGACAGTCGCCCGGCGATGGACTTCGGGGTCGTGAACCCGAACCGAATAGGCGGTCAAGCCGAGAGTGAGCACTCTTATAACTTCGAGGGCTTCCTTGCGCGACTCGGCGTCGAGGGTTCCGTCCTCGACACCTCTCTCCACCAGCTGAGCGAAGAAGGACGTCATCTGCAGGTCGTGACTGCGGTAGCTCGGCATCAGTTCCGCCGAGCGGGTAGCGTCGACTGCCGCCGAGGCTATGAACCCGGCGAGGGTCTGGTCTTCCTTGTTCATCTGCGACGACACTTCCAGGATAGCTGCGACCATCTGGTCGAACGACAAGGCGGGATCGGTGGTTACCTGCCTGTATCGTTCCAGGATCACCCTGTCGGTCTCCTCGAAGACCGCCAGGTAGACCTCGAGCTTCGAGCGGAAGTAGTGGTAGATCGCCCCGGTGGTGATACCCGCATGCTCGGCGATCTCCCGGTTGGTAGTCCCGGCGTATCCCGAACGGGCGAACTGACGGCGCGCGGATTCCAAGATGAGGCGCCGGCGCTCGTCTCCGTCGCTGGCTATGGGCCTGCCTAGCCTGCGAGGTACCGCCTTGGCCCCACCGCGTGAAGCGCTGCCCGCACCGCCTGTCCGAGCTACCACCGCCGTCTCTCCTCGATCCGCCGCGCGGAAATGCTGCCGGGGGGAAGGAATCGACATGACACGACACGTATTGTACCCCTGGGGCGTCTGGGCCCGGCGCCTTCCTGCAGCTCAGCTGGTCACTCCGGGCGTCCGGGCCCACATCAGCTCCCCGTCGAAGCCGAGCTTGTAGTCCGGCGTGAACTCTATGATGACCCGCTCGGGCGAGTCGAGGAACTTGGCGAACAGCTCAGCCTGGGCGGGGTCCGGACGCAGATAGCTGGCGAACTCCGGGTAGAACCAGTCCTTGGTCTCCCTGTCTTCGTGGATCACGCAGTTCCCCTTGTAGGTCATCGTGCGGTGACCGCCGATTGGAGTCCCCGCACCCCAGACGCATATCGACGCTCTCGGGTTGCGCCGCAACGCCGGGATCCGCTTGCGTCTCTCGGCGGCTGTGAGCCACAGCTTGCCGTCCTTGGGCAGGTAGGACATCACCACTCCGAAGGGCTCCCCTTTGGAGTTCACCCACATGAACACGCAGTTGCGTTGCGAATGGACGAGTTGCTCCTCGAGTTCGGGGGACAGACCACAGTCGGTCAGGTCCTCGTAGTTCGTCTCGCTGGCATTGGTCATCTGGGGTTTTCCTCTCGTCTGGCGAAGTACTCTTCTAGCTGGTTGTAGAACTGGCGCAGCTTGCTCTCCTGGTACAAACCGAGCGTCAAACCGGGCTTGGTGGCGCTCAGTAGCCCGCTCATTACCTTCGGCATGTTGAAAGAGTCCTGGTCGAAGACCCGAGCCAGGGATCCAAGTTCGTCGGCTTCCATCCAGTCCTGGTCGAAGTCGAGCCAGTGCACCGGGGCCGGCGGAGGCCTCTCCCCGCTGAAAGGAGACAGATAGAGGCATTCCATGATGCAGCTTCGGTGGTCGTCCCCGTTGGGACGGAACCGGTAGACGATACGGTTGAAGGCACCCCACGGGTGGAAGTTCGGGAACAGTGAGTAGTCCAGGCTGTCCACCAGCTCGGCGTCGCAGAACTCGTCGATCGCTTCCCCGACTATCGGTCGAAGAGCTTCCCGCGAAGCCTTGGCCGACAGTTCCCGGGCCGTCATACCGTCGGGGACTTGCAGGACTGGGTCCTCGTCCAAGCGCCGGTCGACCATAGAGTCGAACATTTCCTGCTCGGTGGGAACCCACGAGATGTGCGGGCTGGGGGTCCCGTTGGGCGTTATCGCCCTGCTCACGTTGTCCCACACGTCGTACTGGGAGTTCGCGTCGCCTATGCCAGGCAAAAGCTGCGGGTGCGTGGCCACCACGTGGAACGCCTCGCTGAATGCCTCCTGGGCGATCTTCCAGTTAGCGGCGATTCGCTTGGCTACGTGCACTTCCACGAAACGGTTCGCCAGGTCCCAGCGCTCGAACTGGGCAGGAAGAACGCCTATGTAGTCCTCGAAGGGTTCCGCGGCGGAGTCGGGGTTGATGAACACGAACCCCGCCCAGGTACCGACACGCACCTCGGGCAGGTGGAACTTGTCCTGTTCGATCTGGGGGAAGTCCCACTGGCACGGCACCTGCTGCAAAGATCCGTCCAGGTTCCAGCAAAAGCCGTGGAACGAGCACCGCAGCTCCCGCACCCTCCCCGCGTCGTCGCGCAACTGGCGACCGCGATGCAGGCATGCATTCGGGTAGGCGTGGATGAGACCATCTTGGTCCCGCACGATCAGGTACGACCTGTCCGCTATGTCGTAGACGTAGGTGTCCCCGGGCTCGGGTATGTGCTCTTCGCGACAAGCGAACTGCCACACCTTGGCCCAAAGCTTCTGCTTCTCCAGTTCGTGGTAGCGGCGCTCGGTGTAGTAGGCCACGGGAACGTCGTGCTCGCCGAGGTACGGGGCGGACTCTTCTCTCAGACACTGCGGTACCGGGTGGGTGTCGGTGTCTAAGAGCTGCTGGTAGGAGATGCCCCGTGACCGGCCTGTCGTCTGGCGTTCGGAGATGGCGGTCACGACCGCTCCGCCAGCTTCGACGTGAGGGCGGTGAAACGCCTGCTGGAGCGGAGCCGAGGCGATGGGTTCGCTCCGCTCGTCACCCACCTGCACATCTCCGGGTCTGCGCTCCGCAGATCACCGCTTAGCCACTGCCCGTTGCGTGTAAACACGCCGTCGAAGTCGTCTTTGGTGACCTTGACCGTGCCGGCGTCGCCTTCCTCGTATATTGCGCCGCTGAGTGGATGTCGAAGCTTACGCACGAATCCCCCTACCTCTCGAACTTGTAGCCGCTTTGCACGTGGGCGCAGAAGCGGCGTTCACATAACTGACTATCAGATTAGTTAGCATCCCAAGCTAATTCAATGGGAATTTCAACGCGCGATGTTGCGCCACGGGCCTCGGTCGGCGCGCGGCTCGCCGGGAAGGCCGAGCACCCGCTCGCCGATGATGTTGCGCTGTATCTCGTCGGATCCTCCGGCGATCCTGTAGCCTGGGGCCCCGAGAAGGTGGTCGCTCCAAGCGTATGTTCCCCACTCCCCTGTGTCAGCCGTTATGCGGGGACCGAGCAGGTCGGCGGCCACCGACCCTAGCTCAGTCAACCCCTGCACCCAGGCCAACTTACCGGTGGAGCCTTCAGGGCCGGGAGGCCGCCCCGACTCGGCTGAAGCTTGGACCCTTGCGCGGCTGAAAGACTGAAGGCGCTGGTGTATGTACACCGACGCGAGCTTCTGGCGGATGATGGGGTCTTTGGTGCGTCCGAGCCATCTCGCCAAACCGACGAGGCGCTCCCAGGAACCCCCGACCCCGCGGCCTCCCGAACCGCCGCGCTCGAAACCCAAGGTAGCCAGAGCCACCTTCCATCCGTCTCCTACACCTCCGAGGCGAAGGTCGTCCGACAGCCGGACGTCGGTAAAGAACACCTCGTTGAAAGACGATCCGCCTGACATCTGCCGGATCGGTCGCACCTCCACCCCCGGCGCATCCATCGGCACCAAGAATGCGGTCATCCCGGCGTGCTTGGCCACTTCGGGATCGGAGCGAGCGATCAGCTCCCCCCACCCCGAGAACTGCGCTCCCGAGCTCCACACCTTCTGTCCGTTGATGACCCACGCGTCACCGTCGCGCACCGCGCTCGTAGCCAGGCCGGCGAGGTCCGAGCCCGCTCCTGGCTCGGAGAACAGCTGGCAGCATAACTCCTCGGCCCGAAGGAAGCGCCTCACGAAGCGCTCGCGCTGGCTGTCAGTACCGAACAGTCTGACGGTCGGGGCTATCAACGCGGTGGTAACTGCGAAGGTCTCGTGGCCTCCGGGCACCTTGAAATCTGCTTCTACCGCCCTGTACGCGCGTTCGTGCTCGGCACTTAGCCCGGCTCCTCCATACTCCACCGGCCAGGTCACGGCGCCGAAACCGGCGTCGAACTTCTCCTGTTGCCAGGACATGAGGCGACCGAGAAGGGCCTTTTCCTCCTCGAAGGACAAGCGGTGAAAGACCGAGACGTCGTCGCTGCCCTCCCCCCAGAGGGCAGCGGACTCCTCGGCAGGTTCCAAGCGTTCGGAGAGCCAAGACCGTGCGCTCTCGGCGAACTCCTCGACACTCGGCGTGTGGACATCTGTGTTGCTCATACGACCCCCGTCGCTCGCCCGCTAATTGATCGATACGTTAGTATCGCTCTGCAGGATTTACCAAAGCGCAGGCAGCCACCCTTTTTGTCTGCGCGCAGGGGAGGAAAGGTTCGTACCATGCCACCAAACGTCGACTCTCGGTCACCGGAGCAACGCTTGGCGGAGCTTGTGCGCAGAGCCGTCAGCTCCGAGCCGGGCTTCGGACCAGCCGACGCCGTAGCGCAAGCCGAGCCGGCTGACGTAGCCCACTTCCTTCACCCCCATTTCGACGTCTCGAGCGGCCTGGAGCCTATCGGCATAGGAGTTCCCGCTTCTCCCGGCGCCGCCTCCGGACGCGTGGTCCTGTCCGCCGACGAGGCCATACATGCCGCTGAGCGCTCGGAGAAGGTCATTCTCGTCAGAATTGAGACCGGCCCCGAGGACGTCTTGGGCATGCAGGCGGCGGCCGGTATCCTCACGGCACGCGGCGGCTTGGCGAGTCACGCCGCCGTCGTGGCCCGGGGCTGGGGCATACCAGCCGTCGTGGGGGCCAAGGACCTGCAGGTCAGCGGTAACGGTTTTACGATCTCAGGCCATTTCATCAGCGCTGGAGAGACCATCTCTATCGACGGACACACCGGCGAGGTGTACCGGGGGCGGGCGGACGTTACTACAGAGACTGCCCCACCGGAGCTCGACACGATCCTCGGCTGGGCCGACCAGCTGAGAGCCGGACGCTTCGGGGTGCGAGCCAACGCCGACGACGCCGAGTCCGCCCGCCACGCCCGAACCCTCGGAGCAGACGGCATAGGACTCTGTCGCACGGAGCACATGTTCCTCGCCGAGGACCGTCTCCCGCTCGTCCGCAGGCTGATATTGAGCGACGACGAGCAGGTCGACGCGCTGGCTCTGGACGCTTTGGAGGAGGTCCAGCAGAAGGACTTCGAGGCGCTGTTCGAAGCGATGGACGGGCTTCCGGTGACCGTGCGGCTCCTCGACCCGCCCCTTCACGAGTTTCTCCCGCCACTCGAACCTCTCATCGTCGCCGAAGCTACCCATAGGCTGGACGAGGAAGCGGCACGCGAGCTCGCAGCGGTCCGCCGCCTGACAGAGACCAACCCGATGATCGGGACTAGAGGCGTACGCCTTGGTACCGTCAAGCCAGGCCTGTACCCGATGCAGGTCCGGGCTATCAGCAAAGCCGTGTCCGCGTTGAGAGCCCGCGGCAGATCGCCGCACGTCGAGGTGATGATCCCACTGGTAGTCGACGCTGCCGAGTTGCTCCTGGCGAGAAAGTGGGTCGAGGAAGCCGAGCTCGAGTCGGGGGCGACAGGACCGGACTTGGAGTCTGTGAGCGTCGGGACCATGATCGAGACACCGAGGGCCGCCATACTCGCATCGGAGATGGCCGGCGTAGCCGACTTCTTCTCCTTCGGGACCAACGACCTGACCCAGCTGACTTTCGCGTTCAGCCGCGACGACGTCGAAGCTGAGCTAATCCCCAGCTACATACGCCAAAGCCTCCTCACCGACAACCCGTTCGAGGTCCTGGACCGGGCCGGGGTCGGGTTCCTTATTAGCCACGCGGTCACAACGGCTCGCGCTACCTGCCCGACGCTGCCTATCGGCGCATGCGGGGAGCAGGCGGGCGATCCGGCGTCGGCACGCTTCCTAGTCGCCTGCGGACTCGATTACGTGAGCTGCTCCCCGTTCCGTCTTCCCGTCGCCCGCCTGTCGGTAGCTCAGGCTCTGATACAGCTTGGTCGGGTGGATCCCTCCGAGGTGTTCCCCGAGCAGCCACTAACATCCGGCGAGCCGCCGTCGCGGGTTGAAGCCCTTGAACCTGATTCCGGGGAGGGAACGATCGGGGTGAGGGAGGGAAGGCTCGGGGAGAGCTGCGATCCGCTCACCCTGCTGCACGCCCTTCGGATCAAAGGCTTCGCCCCGGCTGCGCTCATAGCCGAGATGACCGGCGCCGACCTCGACTGGTCGCTCGACGAGCTCAGGCGCTTCGAGAGTGACGGGCTGACCCGCTACCACCAGGCGAGGGACTTCTGGCAGGTGACCCCTGCCGGACGCGAAGCTCACGCCACGTGGCTTGCCGGACCGGGCAGGCCAGGGCTCGACGCGCTCGAAGGGGTCAGGACTGCTTACGAGAAGTTCTTGGTCTTGAACGTCGGGCTCAAAGAGCTTTGCGTGTCCTGGCAGCTACGCGACGGCGTGCCCAATGATCACAGCGACCCCGGCTACGACCAAGCCCGGATAGTTGAGCTTGCCTCTCACCACAGCGCTGCGGCGGAGGTCATCTCCGACATGGGAGCAGCCGTTGCACGCCTCGCCCTTTATCTGGGCCGCCTCGACGACGCTCTAGCCCGGCTGACCTCGGGCGCAACCGAGGCCTTCACGGGCGTCATGAAGCGCTCCTACCACGACGTTTGGATGGAGCTCCACGAAGATCTCATATTGATCCTCGGCATAGACCGCTCGGCGGAAGGGAGCTTCTGAGTTACCATGACCGCCCTGGCGCCCGTGATAGACCTCTCCGGGAAGGTGTTCGTCGTCACCGGCGCGAACAGTGGCATCGGCCTCGGCATAGCCCGAGGTGTAGCCCGTGCCGGCGGAGCGGTAGCTGTTTGGTCGAGACGCGAGGACCGCAACGCTGTTGCCGTAGAAGCCCTGCGAGCCCTCGGGGCTCAGGCGGAGCCGTTCGCCTGTGACGTCGGCGATGAGGAGTCCGTCGCAGCGGCCATGGGCTCCACCCTCTCGCGCTTCGGCCGGCTCGACGGCCTTGTCGCCAACGCGGGAACCGCTGCTAGGACACCCTTCGTCGACATGACCCTGGACGACTGGAACCGGGTCATGAGGACCAACCTGCAGGGGGCTTTCCTTACCTTACGGGAAGCCACGCGGGTCCTGGTTGACAGGGGCGAAGGCGGGGCCCTGGTGGCGGTTTCTTCGACCTCGTCGATTCACGGAGCCCCCGGCCAACAGCACTACGCCGCGAGCAAGACCGCCGTGCTGGCGATGATGAGAAGCCTGGCCGTCGAGTTGGCCCGCTTCGGGATCCGCTGCAACTCGCTGATACCCGGGTGGACCGAGACGGAGATGACCGAAAAGGCCCGCCAGCACGAAAAGTTCCTGTTAAACACCACTAACCGCACCCCCCTGCGCAGGTGGGCGACCCCAGCAGACTTCGAGGCTATCGGCGCGTTCCTGTGCGACCCTTCGATCCCGTTCCACACGGGGGACGCGATGGTCGTAGACGGCGGCTACACCGTCTACTGATACTCCGACCCAACCATCCCCGCAGACGCCGGCTGGCTCGAAGGCCAAGATACTCTTATAATGATTCGTTAGCGCTGGTGGCGGGCGGTCGACCGGTACCAGCGCTGACGATCGAGACGACGCAGAGGGGATTATCGCATGCCATCCAGGGCGACGAGAGCCACGCCATGACAGCAATCAGAGGCGAGCCCGGGTCTTTCCCTTTCTACGGCACCGGTGAACGAGCTCCACGCCAGCGCCGGGGACCCCTGGCCGGACTGCGCGTGGCCGACTTCTGCTGGATGGGGGTCGGGTCCGTAGCTACCCGCCTCCTCGCGGATTTCGGGGCGGAGGTCATAAAGATCGAGGATCGTACCCGGGTCGACATGCCGAGACGGCTTCCGCTCTACAAGGGTGAGGTACGTAACTACGGCCAGCAGGACGCCAATGCCGACCCCAACCGCGGCGGGCTTTTCAACAATTACAGCCGAAACAAGCTCGGCGTTACTATCAACTTGCGGACCGAGCGCGGCCGGGAGCTCGCCGAACGCCTGGTGGCAGTGAGCTCGGTGGTGACGGAGAATTTCGCGCCGGGCGTCATGGAGAAGTGGGGGTTCACCTACGACCGCTTCCGAGAGCTTGTACCCGACGTCATTTATGCTCGGATGAGCGGCTACGGCCACAGCGGGCCTCACCAGCACTACCGCAGTTACGGGCCGATAGTGCAGGCGGCGAGCGGCCTGTCCTACGTGGCCGGCCTACCGGGCCGGGAACCGTCTGGTTGGGGCCTGTCCTACATGGACAACATGGCCGCCTACTACAACTCGGCTGCCCTTTTGATGGCGATCTGGAACAGGCGCCGCACCGGGGTCGGAACGGAGATCGACGTCGCCGCGGTGGAGGTGGGGGTGACGCTGCTAGGCCCGATACTGCTCGACGTGACGGTCAACTCCCACACGTCCCAGCGCCCTGACTACCCGACCGGGAACCGCCTGGAGCACCCCCACGCGGCTCCGCACGGCGTGTACCCTTGCGCCGGGGAGGATCGTTGGGTGGCCGTCGCCGTGCTCGACGACGGCGAATGGTCCCGCCTGGTGGAAGCTGTCGGCTCGCCCGAATGGGCCGGCGATGAGCGCTTTGCAACCCAGGAGTCCAGGTTCAAGCACCAGGACCTGCTGGACGGCCACATCTCCGCTTGGACCGCTGACAAGGACTCCCACGAGGTGATGCACCTGCTTCAATCCCACGGGGTCCGTGCGGGCGCCGTGCAGAACCCCCAGGATCTCAACGAGTTCGACCCGCAACTGGCTTGGAGAGGTACGTTCTTCGAGATGGACCACCCTGTCATCGGACCTGCCCGCTTCGAAGGCTTTCCGGCGTCGATGTCGGGGGAGGGACCGGACCACTGGAGGTCCGCTCCTTTGGTCGGGGAGGACAACGACTACGTCTTCGGCGAGCTGCTCGGCGTCGACGAGGCCGAGCGGGTCGAACTGGCCGAGCAGGGGGTGATCTGACGTGGCTGCTGGCGAAGCCCAGGTCGGCGCGCCCATCTGTCAAGGGCTTTCGGTCGTGGAGATAGCGGAGGATCCCGCAGGCGAGCTGACCGGAAAGCTGCTCGCCCAGTACGGGGCGCAGGTCACCAAAGTGGAACCACGGGAAGGTTCGCCCAACCGCAGGGTCGGGCCTTTCGCCGACGGGGTCGCAGGCCCGGATTCCAGCCTGGCGTTCTGGTACTACAACACCTCCAAGAAGTCCCTGAAGGCGGAGCTGCCGGGCGAATCCGACGTCCTCGAAAGCCTCCTCGAAGAGGCCGACGTTCTGATACTGTCAGTTTCGCGGGCACGTCAGGACGAACTGGGAATCGACCTCGACGCTATCGCAGCACGCCACCCCAGCCTCGTCGTGTGCGCTATCACGCCGTTCGGCCAGGACGGGCCGTGGTCGCGCTACGTGACCTCGGACCTCGTGTCCCTTGCCACCGGGGGACTTCTCAACAGTTGCGGTTACGACGACCACACCATCCCGCCGATACGGCCCGCCGAGAACCAGGCGTACCACGTAGCTGCGAGCTTCGCTCACATCTCGGTGTTCCTGGCGTTGATGGAGAGGGACCAGACTGGCCGGGGGCAGGTGATCGACGTGTCGATCCACGACTGCGTGGCGGTCAGCCCCGAGCTGGCGAACCCTTACTGGTTCTACCCGAAGGCACTGGTCAAACGCCAGACCTGCAGGCACGCCCAGCCGACGCCGACACAGCCGGCTTTGTTCTCCACGGGGGACGGCCGCTACGTCTACTTCGCGTTGATCCTCTCCGATCCCAAGCCCTGGCAGAACCTGGTGGAATGGATGGGCTCTCACGGCTTGGCGGCCGACCTCACCGATCCGCAGTACAGCCAGGTCGCCTACCGTCAGGCGAACTTCCCGCACATCCAACAGATGATCGAAGCCTTCTTCTTGATCCAGGACGCCCAGACGATCTACCACGAAGGCCAAGCCAGGGGTCTTCCGATAGCCGTCGTCAACTCTCCCGACGACGTCCTCGTCGACGAGCATCTCGTCGCCCGCGGCTTCTTCGACACGGTAGAACTACCCGGCGGTGAGACAGCCGTGTTCCCCGGGGCTCCCATCCGCTTCTCGGCCTACCCGGCGGTCCCCCAAAGCCCGGCACCTTCGCTCAGCTCACCCGCGGCGCGAAGCGAAAGCCTGTGAGCGAACGAGACGTAGCTGAGCCCACACCGTCCCAACCCCCTGAGCTTGCGCCGGTCAGGCCCGGCGAGGACCTCGACTGGGACCGCTTGGCGTCGTACTTACGCAGCGACAACGACCTCCGAGAGTCGATAGAGGGGATCGACGGACCTTTCAGTGTCGAGCAGTTCCCGAACGGATCCGCGAACCTGACCTACCTGCTGCGCTTCGGCGGCGACTCGGTCGTCCTGCGCCGGCCGCCGTTCGGCAAGATCGCCCCCGGCGCTCACGACATGAAACGCGAGTACCGTGTCCTGTCGCGGTTGTGGCGCTCCTACCCGGCGGCTCCGAGAGCGCTGCACCTGTGCACCGACCGAGACATCGTCGGATCCGACTTCACGATCATGGAGTACCGGCGCGGTGAGGTCATGTGGGGAAGGTTGACGCCTTCGATGGCACCTCTCCCCGACGCGGCACGCCGCGTCGGGGAAGCGACGATCGCGGCCCTCGCCGATCTGCACCTAGTCGACCCGAGCTCCTGCGGCCTGGAGGATCTCGGCCGCCCGGACGGTTTCGTCACCCGCCAGGTCGAGGGCTGGGCGAAGCGTTGGGAGCTGGTCGCGCCGCCAAGCGGAGGGGAGTTGATGGGGGAGGTCGCTGTGCGTCTCGCCTCGACCGTGCCGGCACCCCAGCGGGTGTCGATCCTGCACAACGACTTCAAGTTGGACAACTGCCAGTTCCGCCCCGGTGATCCGGACAGGGTGAGCGCCGTGTTCGACTGGGACATGGCCACCCTCGGCGACCCGCTGATCGACCTGGGCACGGTCCTCAACTACTGGCCGGACCCCTCCGACACTCCCGACGACAGGCCGATCACACCACCGGGCCTTGAGCACATGGGCCTACCAACACGCGCCGAGGTCGTCGAGCAGTACCAACGACAGACCGCCCTCGACGCGTCTGGCGCCTCGTGGTACGAGGCGTTCGCTTGCTTCAAAACGGCCGTCGTGCTCCAGCAGCTCTACGCCAGGTGGCAGCGCGGCGAGAGCAAGGACCCTAGGATGGGGGAGCGGGGAGCTTTCGTACAGCCGATGGCCAGGAGGGCCGCCCGCATACTCGAAAGGAACTTCTAGTCATGGGCGAACACGCACCTACCCAGGTCTTGGCCGGTAAGGTAGCGCTCGTCACGGGCGGCACCCGGGGCTTGGGTCGCGAGATGGTTGAGGCGTTCGCTGACGCCGGAGCCGACGTGGTCATCTCAAGCCGCAAGATGGACGCCTGCGTCGAAGCCGCCGACGCGGTGCACGAGCGCACAGGCAGGCGCTGCGTACCTTATGCCTGCCATGTCGGGCATTGGGACGAGATCCCGGGCCTGATCGAAGCCGCATACGAGAACTTTGGGCGCCTCGACATCGTCGTGAACAACGCCGGTATCTCTCCGCTCTACCCGAGCCTCGACGCGCTCAGCGAGGAGTTGTTCGACAAGACGATCGGGGTGAACCTCAAAGGTCCTTTCCGTGTGTGCGCCCTCGCCGGGTCCCGCATGGCCGAAGGAGACGGCGGCTCCATCATCAATGTGAGCAGTATCGCTGCTGTGCGCCCCACCCCGAGAGAGCTCCCCTACGCAGCGGCCAAAGCCGGCCTCGATGTCCTAACGACCGGTTTCGCCATGGCCTACGGTCCGAAAGTTCGCGTGAACACGATCATGGCTGGCCCTTTCCTCACCGACATCGCCCGCGCCTGGGACATGGACTCGTTCAACCGGCACGCCGCGAACTTCCCGCTCCGCCGGGCAGGCCAACCATCGGAGATAGTCGGCGCCGCCATGTACCTAGCGTCGTCTGCTTCGTCTTACACGACCGGAGCGGTTATCACCGTGGACGGCGGTAGCTCCATCGCCCGGATGTAGTGTTTCGTCGCCCGCCCAATATCGTTTCACCGCCCGCCCTATTCCGCCAGGAGAGCTGAACAAATCCATGAAAATCCACATCGACGAGAACCTCTGCGCCGGCCACGGCAGGTGTTATACGCTCGCCCCTGAACTTCTCGACTCCAACGACGAGGGCTACCCCACAAGTCTTGGGGAGGACCTTGACGTGGCCCCCCAACTCGAGGACGCTGCGCAGCGGGTCGTCGCGAACTGCCCCGAGGGAGCGATCAGGATCCTCTAAAGCCCCTCATGGTCTCTCGCTTCGAAGGTCGAGCCACCAGGCCTGTGGCGACGCGTCGAAACGTTTCGCGTAGGCCCTCTCCGCCTCGGAGGCTTCTTCGCCCGGAACGGCCATGACCGTTGTGACTAGCGGCGACGCCCCTCCGATCGGGTCGACCCACTCCAGGTGAATCTCTTCGATCACTTCTCGCAGAGCTGGGCTCGCATTTTCGTGGTGGGAGCTCGTCTGATGCGCTAGGAACCCCGGGTAGGAGTCGAATGATGCGAGCGTGTAGTAGACGTTCGGCTCCTCTCCCCGCCAGTACTCGTAGCGCCTCAGCGCCGTCTCGGTTCGGTGTGAATCGGCGTAGAGTTCTCTCGCAATCTGTTCGAAGCGGGCGGCCTCACCATTACGGACACGTATCCGAGCGAGAAAGGTGGCCATAGTTCGAGTTTTCCTCTCCTGTGATAGCGTTACGAACCCACAGTGCGTGGCTCCTATGCAGGGTCCCACTGGGGTAGGGTGACCTCGTCTGTGAGAACCTCGAAACGAGCTCGCATCGGCTGGCCCACCGCAAGCTCGGGGGCGCCGTCGAGGTAGCCGACCAGCCGTGCGCCCGGCGCTGCATCGAGGTCGACGAGGACGACCGTGTAGGGCGTGGGGAAGTCGGGGTGAACTTGGTGCACGACGACGGTCCACGAGTGCAGCCGTCCGGTGCCGGCGACCGTCTTCCAGTGATTGTCCCAACTACCGCAGCGGTAGCAGTAGGCGCGAGGCATGTGAAGAAGGGTTCCACAGGAGCTGCATTCGAGGACTCGGATCTCCCCGAGCCTCGCACCTTCCCAGAAGCCGCCGGTGTCTGGGTCCTGGGTCTCCGGTAGGACCCTTCGCTGTGGCTGCGTCATGACGCCCTCAAGATGAGAGCGCTACCCGGCGGCAGGGGCGTGGATGTGACAAGGCAGGTCTGAGCCCCGGGCACCTGCGACGTGGACGTGCCGCGAATCTGGCGGACCGCTTCTACCACGTGACTCATGCCGTGTACGTAGCCGTCGGACAGGTGTCCTCCGCTGGTGTTGATTGGTATCGTTCCGCCCATGTCGATCTCCCCGCTGGACACGAAAGGACCTCCTTCCCCTTTGGCGCAGAACCCGAAATCCTCGAGTTGCAACAGGACTGTTATTGAAAAGCAGTCGTAGAACTGCGCTACGTCTATGTCCGACGGCCCCATCCCCGCGCGCGAGTACAGCTTGTCGGCTGTCGCCTTGGCAGGCAGCGTAGTGATGGTGTCGCGCATGAGAACCGGAAACTGCACCCCCGGTTGAGGATCAAGCATCGCCCCTTGAGAGACAGCTCGGATCAACGCGGGAGGATTGGGGGAATCCTTGGCCCGTTCGGCGCTCGTCACCACCACAGCGCACGCCCCGTCGGTTTCCAGGCAGAAATCGAAGAGGCGGAGAGGACTGGCTATCACCCTCGCGTTCAGGTAGTCGTCGAGCGTCAGCTTCCGGTCGTGCATCTGAGCGCCAGGGTTGGCGTTCGCCCTCGCACGGCAGGTGAGGGCTATCTGAGCCAGGTCGGTTTCTTTGGTCCCGAACTCAGCCATGTGACGCTGAGCTATAAGCGCAAAGATCTGGCCTGAGGTCAAAAGTCCGTACGGCGCGAAGAACTCGTCGTAGGTGTTGTTACCCCCCACGTTACTCTGCGTGGCACTTGAACGACCGTATCGCCTTCCGGAGCGGCCGTTCAAGGAGCGGAACACCAGCACGTTCTCGGCGAGGCCGGCTATCACAGCGGCTGCGGCCTGGCCGACCATCGCGCACGGCGCCACTCCTCCTACGCTCACGTCGCCCATGTAGGAAAGGTCCCTCATCCCGAGGACGTGGGCAAGGTCGTTGTGGCGGACAAGGTCCAAGTCGCAGCGGACTATCCCGTCTATGTCACCCGGAGAAAGGCCGGCGTCCTCGATCGCTGCCAGCGACGCCTGCAGAGCTAGTGTCAAGTCGCTACGACCCGAGTTGCGGGTGAAGTCTGTAGTGCCAATGCCGGCGATAGCGCACCGGTCCCTGAATGCAAGGTCGTCTCCGCTCACACCCCACCTCCTCGTGTCATCCGATTTTCCTGATCATAATTCCGAGCGGCCCGGGGGCGACAGTCCACACACAATGGAAACCAGGAAGCGGTCGAGCATGCGTCGACCAAGCAGGCGGCGGTCATTGGACGGACTTGGTCTGTCCGCCATCGACCACTATGTGAGTGGCATTTATACCCGCCCCGGCCGGGCTGGAAACGAAAGCGACGACCTGTGCCACCTCACGGGCGGTCACCAAGCGCCGAAACGGGAACTGGCGCACAAGGCCGTTCCAAAGTTCCGGTTCGGAGACTCTCACCCGGTCCCAGCTGCCACCTTCGAAGAACGTCGCCCCCGGTGAGATCACGTTGGCTCTGATCCCCTGACGGCCCAGGGTCTGAGCCATTTCGTTGGCGAGGACCCTTTGGGCGGCTTTGGCCGGCCCGTAACCAGATGGCCGTGCCCCCGGGCGGGCAAACCACTGGACGCTGGCGGTGGAACCGATGAACACAATGCTGCCAGCGTCGCTCGCCTCCAGAGCGTCCAACGCGGCGTCCACCACGCGAACCGGGGCGAGAACGTCGGTGGTGAGGGTCTTCATCCAACCCTCCTCGCCGGGACCGGAAAAGCCGCTTGCGCAGTGGACGTAGACGTCAAGACCGCCGAGAGCCTCGACCGTCTCCTCTACCAGGGCTTTGGTGTCTATGGCGTCCGTCAGGTCCGTCCGGCGGGCGAAGACACGTCCGTCTCCGCCGACGGCTTGTAGATGTTGTCGGGCAGCTTCAAGTGAATCTGGCGTTCTGCCGCATATCGAGACGGAGGAACCTTCCTCCAAGAAGACCTCTGCGATGGCCAGTCCGATGCCACGCGTGGCTCCAGCCACCAGAACCTTGCGACCTTGCAATCCGAGCTGCACTATTAGAGAACCCTTTCTACTGTGTCGTCAGGTCCGGCGACGGGATCCCCAGGGACCTCGCAACCTTTCGGAACTGCTCGTAGGTGTCCGCTCCGGGAGGGCTGACGTCCTGAGCCCAGAACACCAGGCTCTTGAAACCCGCCTCCGCGTATCGAGCGACGACCTCGGGAGTCGGATGGCGGACCCTGACGTGGCATTCAACGTCCGTGCCCTCGGCACGGCAGTGCGCTGCCAGAGCGTCTCGCAGTTCGACGGCCTCCTCGAACGTCGGTGTAGCCGAGCTGAACCATCCGTCGGCGATCCGGGCGGCCCGGCGTAACGCCCCGGGGCTGTTACCGCCGGTGACCAGCGGGACGTTCACGGGTTCCGGGCACACCTGGACGTCCTCGAAGCAGAAGTGGCGCCCCCGATAGTCGAAACGTCCTCCCCGCCACGCTTTGCGCAAGATCGCTACGCTCTCCTCGACGCGACTGGAACGCTCCGCGTATGGAACCCCGAGCGCGCTGAACTCCTCTCGCAGCCATCCGGCTCCCACCCCAAGCATGAACCGCCCGCCGCTGACCTCCTGCAAAGTGGCCGCCGCTCTGGCGGTCACCAGGGGATGGCGCAACGCGAGAAGATAGATCCCCGTAGCGAGAAGAATCCGGGAAGTCTGCGCGCCCACTGCGGCGAGAGCCACCAACGGGTCTAACAGCTGCGTTGAATTCTCGACGATGCGACGAGTGCGAAAGTCGCCGGGGGACAGACCAGCGGCGGCGGCGTCACCTTTTGTGCCAGCCGGGTGTTCGGAGGCGTAGTCCCCCGGATCGATGAGGTGCTCGCCGAGCCAAAGGTGCTCGAACCCGGCCGCCTCGGCGGCTTGGGCAACTTCTACTAGCCGCGACACGCTTACGTCGTAGGCCGATATGCCGAAACGAACCCCGCCAGGGCCGGCTACGGCCTTAGGCGCCGTCAAGCCAGGTGGTACAGGTCGGCGGCATTGTCGTGGAGTATCCGCCGAAGATCGGCTTCGGGTATTCCCGACAGGCTCTGCGCTATGTAGGTTCTCGGCGACACCGCAGAGGTCGCTGGGCCCGGAGACATGCTCGTCGGGTGCGGGAAGTCACTTTCGAAGAGGATCCAGTTGGAGCCGAGCTGCTCTACCGCAGAGGCGACGGTATCGGTCTCGAACCAGAAGCAGCCGTACATCTGGCGCAGGAAGTACTCGCTTGGCAAGAGGTCGTACTCGGGATGTTCTTCGGGAACCCCGCAGTTGTTCCACTGCCAGTCCAAGTGGGCCAGGGCGAACGGTATCCAGCCGATCCCGCTTTCCACGGAAACGAATTTCAACTCCGGAAAGCGGTGACAGACCCCGCCGGTGATGAGATTTGCAATTACCCGCACGTTGGACATCCCGAATTGGACCCCGAAACCGGCGTAGTTAGCGTGGCGTCCCGCTGGGGCGTAGGCCGCGTCGAAGATGGACATGTCTCCCGACCCGATGTGGAAGTTGACCGACAGACGCGCCTCTTGCAGGCAGGCCCACAGCCGGTCCCAGTGAGGGTCGGCTAGCTTGGGAAGTCCCCAGAAGGCCGGCTCGCCGGTCATGATCACACCCTTGTGGCCGAGTTCGACGGCTCTGGCAATCTCCGCCTCGCAAAGCTGCACGTCCCACATCGGTAGGGCCATGATCGGAACGTAGCGACGCGGGTCGGCCGAGGAGTACTCGGCTAGAAAGTCGTTGTACGCTCGCACGCACCCGTACATCAGATCAGGGTCGCCGATCGTGAGAAGTTTGCCGGCCCCGAAGCCCGCCACGTTGGGATATAGCACCTGTGCCCATATTCCATGGGTGTCCATCCAGGCGAGCCGCATCGCCGGATCCCAGGTGGCGCGATCGACCACTTCGAGATTCGGCGGGTGATCGGGGGGATATTCGTGCCAACCGGCCTGAGCTGCGCCCGCCGCCGCCCCTACCCGTGTCTCGCCGAAGAACCACGCGTCCTCGCCCATCTTGTCGTCGAAGCGTACGTGGGGAACTCGGTCCCCCCACCGTCGCACGTCCATTCGCGAGGTCCACAGGTCATACGGCTCTATCACGTGCGTATCGGTGTCGATCACCTTCCACGAGTCGACTTGAGCTTCGAGCATCCTGACTCCTTGGTCTGGGCACGCCTATCCGGCATCTCCACGGAAGACGCAAAAGTATTTGGTCATCATAGTAATCCTCGGATTAGTGTCTGTAAAGGCTGAGGCTTTCGTGACTGCAATCACTAAGAGATCGAAATGATGTGAAGCGTTGTTACCAATGGGAAACTTTTCGACTCAGTCCTAACTCGCCATCCCATCATTGATTATGAGGAATATCTTGACGGCGGTGCAGCGCTCATTTATATTATGACCGCCGTCACAACGTTCTGAAGGTCTGCCTTTCGGCAATACCTACAGGTGTTCTCATGGCCTTGCTTCTCGCCAACAGCGAGATCGAACCAACTGGAGGTCGCAGATGTACAAGAAGAAGCTCGGCGCCGCTGCTTTAGCCTTGACGCTCGCGGGTGGGTTAGCGGCGTGCGGGTCTTCGAAGTCGTCGACGGTTTCGTCGGCTACGACTGCCGGAACGTCCTCGTCGGCCACATCGGCTAGCTCCTCCGGGGGTTCAGGCTCCTCCGCTGTAGCGACCGCCCAGTCGATCGTCAACAAGTATCTCGCAGCACCAACCGATATCGCCGAAACAGTACCGCTACCGCACGCGCCAGCTAAGGGAATCAAGGTGGCCTTCCTCACCTGCCCCGAGGCTTCCTGCTCGCTTTTGAACTCCGGCTTCACCTCGGCGGCTCAAGCTCTCGGATGGGACCCGACCGTTATCACCTACAGCACTGCCACTCCCGGCCAAGCCCTGCAGCAGGCGATCAACGAGGGCTACAAGTACATTGCGAGCACGAGCGTCACCTTGAGCGAGATCACGCCGGAGGTCCAAGAAGCCAAAGCCAAGGGTATCGCACTGTTCGAGGGTTACGTCCCCGACACGCCGGAAGGGGCCACCAACGGACTTTACGGCGTCGTTGCCGACCAAGCGTCGAGCATCGCCGGGGGCGCCCTTATGGGAGACTGGATCGAAGCCAACTCCCAAGGTCATGCCAACGTCGTCTATGTCGACCTGCCTCTCTATCCGTCCCTCGTCGGCGAGGGGCAAGGCGCCCAGCAGGAGCTCGCCAAGCTTTGTCCGTCCTGCAGTTTCTCGACCCTTCCGGTAACGGTCAATCAGCTCACAGCCGGTCAGGTCCCTTCGGCAATCGTCAGCTACCTCCAAGCACACCCGAGCACCAACTACGTCTACCTATCCTTCCAAGATCTAGACCCGGGGCTGGTCGCGGCCCTGCGGACCGCCGGCCTACTCAGCAAGGTCAAGGTAATCGGAACTGAAGGAGAGGCAGCTCAGCTCCAGGAAGTGCAGAACGGCACTGAGACCATGTGGTCAGTTCTGCCGGAACCGTACGAGATGTGGGTCATAGTTGACTGGATGGCCCGACAGTCCGAAGGGGTCCTCAACCAAGCAGCTCTCAACGCCGGAAACGCTGCGGAAGTCTTCTTCGTGCAGACCCCGGCCCAAGCGAAAGCCCAGCTAGCTGCCGACGGGGGGAACTGGCCGGGACCAGCCAACTACGAAAAGGACTACGAGGCTCTCTGGCACGTGTGATGGCGGCGTCTAGCCCACAGCTGAAGCAACGCCGTGACGCTTAAACTTCGGAACCTGACAAAGACCTTCGGAGGTCAAGCGGCTCTGCACGGGGTGGACCTCGATCTTCATTACGGCGAGGTTCACGCCCTAGTAGGTCAGAATGGTTCGGGAAAGTCAACGCTCATAAAGACGCTGTCCGGCTATCACGAACCCGACCCCGGTGCCGGGGCCGAGATCGACGGGACGTCTTTCGAACTTGGGAGCGCCGCGGCTGCAAAGGCCGCGGGCCTCAGATTCGTTCACCAGGATCTTGCTCTGGTGCTGTCGCTAAGCGTCGCCGACAACATGATGCTCGGCCGGTCCTATCCGACCGGCCGTCTTAGGAGAATCCACCGACGCTTGGTCGAGTCCGAAGCCCGCTCCGCGCTTGAAATGCTTGGCCTACAGGTAGACGTACGGGCGAAAGTCGGCGATCTGAGCATGGCTGAGAGGTCCACCGTCGCAATCGCTCGAGCCTTGGCCGATTCACAGGGTAGGCGTTCCCTGATCGTCCTCGACGAACCGACAGCGGCCCTCCCCGCAGACGAGGTGGGCCGACTCCTGCAGGCGATAGCCCGCCTTCGCTCGGAAGGTCATGGTGTGCTGCTGGTGTCACACCACCTGAGCGAAGTCCTCGAAGTCGCGGACAGGGTCACAGTCCTGCGGGACGGTCGGCTCGCGGCGTCACTACACCGTCACGAGATTGACCAAGCTCTCTTGACCGAGTTGATCGTCGGCCATCCGGTTGGCGCGAGCGACTCGGACGCCCGAGAGCGCAAATCCCCAACCCTGCACAGCACCCCCGCTCTATCTGTTCGCTCTCTGAGCGGCAGCCGGCTATCCAGCCTCGACCTGGACATCTACCCAGGCGAAGTGGTTGGCGTCGCAGGATTGACCGGGTCAGGCAGGGAATCAATCGGCTCTTTGCTCATCGGTCACACAGGACGGACCGGGATGGTTCTCGTCAATGGTCGTCTTCTTTCCGCCGGCAGCCCGCAGCGAGCGCACAAGGCGGGCATGGTGGCAATTCCCGGCGAGAGATCCAGGTATGGAATTTTCCCCAACCTTGAGACGCGAACCAACATGACCCTGTCAATGCTGGAGCGCCACAGAAGGTTCCGTCGCATCAGCACTCGTAATGAGCACGCTGAGGTACGGGAATGGATAGACAAGTTGGGTATCGTCTGCCAGGGACCAGAATCTCCGATCCTTAGCCTCTCAGGGGGAAATCAGCAAAAGGTCCTCGTTGCGAGGGCACTGCGAATGGACCCCAAGGTTCTCGTGCTTGACGACCCCACCCAGGGTATCGACATCGGGGCTCGAGCCCAGATACACCAAGTGATCGAGGCCTGTGCGAGATCAGGGATGGCCATCCTCCTGATCTCAACTGACAGCGACGAGCTCGCAAAGCTGTCCGACCGCGTGGTGGTACTAGCCCGTGGGCACGCGATCCGGTCGTTGGACCGCAGCGACGGGCTAACGGCCGCCACGATAGACATTGCACAGCTCGAGTCGGGCATGCCAGTCAAGGCTTCATGACTTACATCACCCTACGCATGCTACGTGAGGAGAAAGTTTGACTAGAGCCGCAGCTCCCACCAGTCCCCCGCCCCACATGATGCCAGAACGGCGAGCTGCAGCGTCGGTGCGCAGGGCGCTAGGGCTGCGGCGGATCAGCGCTATCTACCTGTGGATAGCTTTCATCGCCATATTCGGAGGCGTCGAGGAGCACCTGTTCCTGACCGTCAGTACTTTCCAGGTCGTGTTCTCCCAGGGAGCCGTCACCGCGACTCTCGCTCTCGCTTTCCTCGCTCCCCTCACGACGGACACCTACGACCTGTCGATCGGCGAGGTGATGTCCCTCACGATCGTCCTGATCAACTGGTTCACGCTGCACTCGCACATACCCGTCGCGGTTATCTGCCTGGGAGTGGCGGTATTCTGTGGGCTCATCGGCGCCGTCTCCGGTTTCGTCGTCGTACGCCTACGCGTCAACTCGCTGATAGCCACGCTCGGCATGAGCGAGGTTCTCAGCGCATTTCAGCTCTACGTCTCGCAGAACCACCAAGTGGCCGGCACCTTCTCCAACCTGTTTGTAAATATCGGGAATGACAAAGTCCTCGGAATTCCATACCTGGATATCTACATGGTGGCTATAGCTGCCGTTCTCTGGTTCGTACTAGAGCAGACCCCACTCGGGCGGCGGATGTTCGCCATCGGAGGCAACAGGGACGCGGCACGCCTCGCCGGGGTATCGGCGGATCGTATTGTCTGGGGATCTTTGATGGCATCTGCGGGCATCGCTTCCCTCGCAGGGATCATGTACACGCTGCAGGTCGGTGCTTACACCGGAGACATCGGGCAGGGCTACCTCTTCCCCGCGCTTGCAGCAGTCTTCCTCGGTGCCTCCCAACTCTCTCAAAGGCCGAACGTCTGGGGAACCCTCATTGCCTTCTTCGCTCTGGCCTTTGGCATCCAAGGACTCACACTGAAGTTCGGTGCCGGTACGTTCTGGGTTAGTCCTCTCTTCCAGGGCGTAGCTCTGATAATCGCTGTCGCCGTTGCGAGTGCGCGTGGAAGCATCGGGGGTGGGCGCGACGGAAAAGCGATACGCCGGATGCTCCGAACCTCGCGCTCCAAGCCCGACGCTGATCCCGGTGGGTTGTCACCCCCGAACCAAGACGGATCTCTTATAATGAACAGCGGCGTTCCAAGCGACGGGGAGGCTACGATGTCGCAGGGGTCAACGGCCTGAGACCCCGAAATTCGTTTATAGAGGGAGTGGGATCCATGGTTGAGTACGCCACAGTAGACGCAGATCTGACGTCGAAGATCGCCCCGGCCACCGAGCACTGGAAGGAGATCGACCGCCTCCGCGAGCAGCACCGCTTCTTCTGGAACTCTCACGGGCCCGGGTACTGGGTCCTCACCAGGTACGACGACATCAGGGAGGCGTTCAACACCCCCGAGATCTTCTCGAACCGCTCGATCGTGGCGACGGATCCCAACCCCGCCTACCGGTTCCTGCCGTCGTTCAGCGAACCGCCCCAGCACATGAAGTACCGCCATCTGATGAACGCTTGGTTTGCTCCAGCATCTATCAAGCGCTACGCCCCGAGGGTCGCCGAACTCGCCCGCGAGACCATCGAGCCGCTCGTACCCGGCGGTCGATGCGACTTCATCCGGGCGTTCGGCGACGGGTTCCCGGTCAAGGTGTTCCTGCTGGTGATGGGACTTCCCCTGGACGACGCCGACTTCTTCGTGTCGGCCGTCCACCGCATGTCCGGTGACACCCCTGGGCATCCCTCCGACATGACAGCATGGGACGACATCCAAAATTATTGGCGTTTGATGGTGGAGGACCGTCGCTCGGCGCCACGTGACCCATCCGTCGACTTCGTGACCCATCTGAGCCGCTGCGAGTTGGACGGCGAGCCGCTGCCCGACCAAGACATCCTCGACATCCTCGTCACGCTCACCCTAGGCAGCCTGGACACCATCAAGAACCAGCTGGGGTGGTGCTTCTACCATCTGGCCACCTACCCCGACGACCGCCGACGCGTCGCCGCCGACCCTGAGCTGGTGCCCAGCGCCGTGGAGGAGTTCCTGCGTGCGTACCCGATCGTCGGAATGGCCCGGAAGGTAACCCGGGACATCGACTTCCACGGATGCCCCATCAAGCAGGACCAGATGGTCCTGCTCAGCATTCCAGCCGCTACCAGGGATCCACGCCAGTTCCCGGATGCCGACAAGGTCCTCATCGACAGGTCCCCGAACCGCCACATCGCGTTCGGCGCCAGCGAGCACCGCTGCCTCGGGTCGCACCTCGCTCGCTGCGAGTTGCAGTCAGCGATACGCGAGTGGCACGAACTGATACCCGACTACCACCTCGACACTGACGAACAGCTTCTCGCTCACGGCGGGCTGATCTCGCTGCGCACCCTGCCCCTTGCGTGGGACGCCTGACCGCTCGCTAGAGTCCTGGGAGGAGTCTCGAAGACGGCCAGACCAGGAGGAAAGATGACAGACGGCATCTGCGACAGTCGCTTTAAAGCGGTTCGTGACGCGTTGGAGGCCAACGTCGACTCGGGGGAGGAGTTGGGGGCGTCTATCGCCTTGGATGTCGACGGCAAGACGGTCGTCGACATTTGGGGCGGGTGGCGCGACCCCGAGCGAACCAAGCCGTGGGAGCGGGACACCATTGTAAATGTGTGGTCGACCACGAAGACCGTGACGGCGCTGGCTGTCCTCATGCTCGCGTCCAGGGGTGACATAGACCTGTACGCGCCGGTGTCACGCTACTGGCCTGAGTTCGCGGCCCAGGGAAAAGAGCACGTCGAGGTGCGCCACCTGATGTCGCATACGTCGGGGGTTTCAGGACTTGACCAGCCGGCGACGATCGAAGATCTCTACGACTGGGAGAAGTCCACTTCGCGGATGGCCGCTCAGGCACCTTGGTGGGAGCCCGGGACCGCATCGGGGTATCACGCTCTTAACTTCGGGCATCTTCTCGGGGAGGTCGTCCGTCGGGTCACCGGCAAGACCCTGAAAAGCTTCGTAGCCGAAGAGATAGCTGGTCCACTTGGCGCGGACTTTCAGATCGGCGCCGACGCGAGCGACACCGACCGCATCGCTCCGGTCATCCCGCCGCCCCCGCTGCCCTTCGACTTCGCAAGCATGGACCCGGCGAGTCCATCTGTTCGTACTTTCACCGGCCCGCTGGTCGACGCCACGTACGCCAACACCGCCGCTTGGCGTGCCGCCGACATCGGCGCGGCGAACGGCCATGCAAACGCCCGCTCGGTCGCTCGGGTCCTTTCTACACTGAGCCTGGCGAACCCGAAGTTCGTCTCCGCCGAGGCGGTCGAATCCGTCTTCGACGTGCAGGCGGACGGGGTGGATTTGGTGCTCGGGGTGCCTTTGCGTTTCGGGATCGGCTACGGGTTGGCGAAACCGGAGACGATTCCTTACATACCGGACGGCCGGGTGTGCTTTTGGGGTGGCTGGGGTGGCTCGTTGATCCTCATGGACCTGGAGCGCCGTGTGACGCTTGCTTACATGATGAACAAGATGTCGCCGGGGGTGATCGGCTCCCCCCGTGCAGAGACGTACCTTCTCGCGGCTTACGCTGCGATGGGGATCGACCTGCGCTGAGATGCGACCCTAACTTGAGGCGGTAACTGTCTCGGTGTCGCGTCCGGAGCGAAGCACCCGGCCCGGACGTTCGTCGGTGAACTCCCCGCCGGTGACGATGTCGGTTCCGGCTACCATCACGTGCGCTACACCGACCGCCCCGCCGTAGACCCGGGCCGCCCCTCCGGGCAGGTCGAAGCGTGTGTACACCGGCTCGGGGGCTACCGTCGACGGGTCGAACACCACTAGGTCGGCCCAGCAGCCGGCCCGCAGAAGCCCACGGTCGCGGATGCCGTAGAGGGCGGCGGGCGCGCCGGTCAGGTGGTGGACGACTTCCTCCATGGATATGAGTCCCAGCTCTCTGGCCGGCTTGGCGAGCATGGTCGTCGGATAGTTGAAGGTGTCGATCATGTCGAGATGAGCCCCGGCGTCGGACGCTCCCACCACGGTACGCGGGTCGCGCCAAACGTCCACGCGCCGCTGCCACGACTCGGTGTCCTGCCCGCGGTCCTGGTTGACTATCACGGTTCGCAGGCCGTCGGCGACGACTATGTCGACCAGCGCGTCCCACGGTGTGCGGCCGGTGCGTTCGGCGATCTCGCCGACGCTGAGGCCCTCGTAGGTTTTGGTGTCTGCGGTGAAGGTCTCCAGGACAATGTACTGGCGCCAGTTGGCGATCGAACGCAGAGGCCCGTCCTGGCTTTGAGCGAGCCTGTCCATCTCCGCCCGCCCGGCCGGGTCGCTCAGCATTGCCAGCTTGTCGGCGTCGGGCAGGGCCATTATCGAATCCCAGCCGGGGAGTATGTCCAAGATGAAACCGCTCTTGAAGTTGAGACGGTTACGTTGACTGTCAGGCAGGGTCAGGGCCACCACCCGCCCGCCGCGGTCCGCAGCGTGGTCGCTGCCGAGCAGCTGGCGCTCCACCACTTCGCGGTTCTTGGAGTACACCGGCAGCACATTCCAGTTGATGGGCCTGTTCGCCGCCTTGCTCATCGCCGCCATCAGCTCGAACATGTCATCCTCGAAAGGCGGCGGCGCGGGTATGAACTCCAGGGTCGTCCCGGGGAACTCACCGACCACCGAGCACAAAGCGACGAGCTCCTCGGCGCTGGCGTGGCGCGACGGCACCGGCGTGCCGTGATGGTCGTTATGAGTACGAGACCAAGTCGACGAGAAACCCAGCGCCCCGGCAGCCAGACCGTCCCGCAAAAGTTGCTTCATAGACTCCAGCTGGCCTGCGCTGGCCGGTCCTCCCACCGCCTCGTCGCCCATCACCACCCTCCGCAGTGCGGAATGGCCGACTAGGAACGCCGTGTTAGGCGAAGTCTTGCCGTCCACGCGGTCAAGGAACTCGGCTGTCGTCTTCCAGTCCCAAGGAACACCCTTTTGGAGGGACTCGAGCGGCATTCCTTCCACCCGGGCCAGCATGCGCATCAAATACTCGCCGTCGTCGGGGCGCGCGGACAACGGTGCGATGGTGAAGCCACAGTTGCCGCTGACAGTCGTCGTCACCCCATGCAACGGGGAAGGACTCAACGTCGGGTCCCAAAAAGCCTGAGCGTCGTAGTGGGTGTGCAGGTCGATAAAACCGGGGGCAACCACCAAGTCAGCGGCGTCGACGACGCGGCGAGCTGTCTCGTCCACCTCGCCAAGAGCGACCACCCGACCGTCGGCGATCCCGACGTCGCCGTGCCGGCCCGGCGCCCCCGTACCATCGACGATCAAACCGTTCCTTATCACAACGTCGAGCATGCTTCCGACGCTACACCCCTACGACGCCGCCTTGCCCGGCCACAGGCGCAATCGGCGTC
Organism: Acidimicrobiaceae bacterium; assembly: GCA_027391075.1. Classification (GTDB taxonomy): domain Bacteria; phylum Actinomycetota; class Acidimicrobiia; order Acidimicrobiales; family Palsa-688; genus JAJZAM01. Next base: position 50,898 of record DAHYHI010000115.1, read on the forward strand.
AACAAGCCTACAGCTCCCCGCCAGCCCACCATCTCTCGAACGCTGGTCTGACGATAGTGGAGACGGGTTCCACGATCGTTCCTGCCGGCGAACGCACATATGTGAAAGCCCCGTACCCCTCATCGGGAGCCCTACCGGCGAGCTCCAACGTCCAGCCCTGCCTGAGAAGCTCCTCGGTCGTGGATGCCACGTCGTCTACCCAGAAGCCCAGGTGGTGGGGACCGGGTCCGTCGTCGGCATCCCAAACCGAGCCTGGCTCCCCCTGGAGCAGTTCGAGATGGACCGGTCCGGCGCTGGAGTAGGTAAAGCGGAGATCCACGATGCCCACACCCGAGCCTGGAAGCCATATCTGCTGCTGGCGGTGTTGGACGGAGCTCCACTCAAGCGCCGCGGCACCGGTCATGTTCTTCATGGCGTCGTCGAGATCGGGCACTCTGATGCCCACGTGGAACATATCCTCGAAATGCATCGCAGGTCTCCTTGTCTGCTTCCTATTGGGCTACTTCTTGCTTCGCCGGCGGGAGCCGGAGAACGCCGTCTCGCTAGGTGGCCCAAGCGATGCGAGGTAACCCTCTACTACCTGGCGCTGCTGGGATGCCGGCCATTCGTCGGGGGCGAACACGGCCTGCACTGCCACACCGTCCAGGAGGGTTGCCAGCACCCGGGCTAGCTCCTCAGCCGAGTGGCCGCCTACGAGGATATTCGCATCCTGGTCGTGCGCAACAGCCTCGGCGAGTCCTTTGCGGAAGACCTCGTAGCGATGGCGCTGCTCAGCAGCCAAGTCGGCGTCACCGACAGCTGCCCCCCAGAAGGCCAACCACACCTTCCAGTTAAGAAGGCGCTCGGAGTCCACAGGCAGCACCGCGTCGATCTTCGCCCAGACCATCGAACCGCCCGCAGAAGCAGCGGCCTCGAAACGTGCATGCGCCATCTCCGTGCGAGCCCGGAACGTGGCCAGCAGCAGATCGCGTTTCCCGGGGAAGTAGTAGCACAGCGCGCCAGTCGTCCAACCCGCCGCACGGGCCACGTCACGAAGGCGAACCGACGCAAGTCCCACACGGGCAATCTCTTGTGCCGTGGCCTCCGTTAGCTGTCGGCGTCGCAGGTCGTGATCGACGGTCTGCGGCATTGACAGACCATAGCACGGCGACTATCGTCACATAACAGCGGTTATGTCTCGCGTGGGACGGAACCACTCCCGGGGAGGTCAGAAGTGGAGCAGGCGTTGATGGACCGTATCAAAGGGGAGATCCGCTGGGAGTTCGCTCGGAGCGGCCCGCCGGAGGGTTTCCCGGCCTTCCACGACATTCCCATCGGACGGTACGTCGACAAGGACTTTTTCGACTTGGAACGAAAGCGTCTGTGGAGCAAGGTGTGGGTGCTCGCCGGCCGAGCCGAGGGCATCCCCGAGGCGGGGGACTACTTCACTTTCGACGACCTCGGCCCGCCGATCGTCGTGGTCAGGGGACGCGACAGCGAGATCCGAGCTTTCTATAACACCTGCCGCCACAGGGGAGCACCAGTCGTCCGCTCGGCGAAAGGGTCGGCCCGCAATCTGCGCTGCCAGTACCACGGCTGGACCTACGACGTCGACGGTGGCCGTCTCGTCAGTGTTCCCGACGAACGGGACTTCGTCGGATTGTGCAGGCAGGACCGTTCTCTTGGAATGATCGGATGCGAGGTGTGGCAGGGTTGGGTGTTCGTGAACCAAGACCCGCTCGCTCCGACTTTGAGGGAGTGGTTCGGTCCCGCCCTGGACGAGATGGAGGAGCTCTGCGGGGAAAGCCTCAGGGCCGTGTCGACGCACAGCCAGACGATTGCATGTAACTGGAAGGTGACCGCCGAGGCTTTCCTTGAGGTCTACCACTTCCGCCACATACACGGTCGCGGCGCCGGAGGCTCCGAAACCCTTCTCGACAGCAGGGGAGCCACGATGGGCCTCCTGCCCAACGGCTGTAGCCGCATGATCACGCCGTATTCCGCTTCCGCTGCTGCAGCGACCGGGATGAGCGACTGGTCGGACTGGCGTCACATAGTTACGCCCGATTTCGCCGACATCACGCCGGTCAACGACATGTTCCGCTGCACGAGCAGCGCTTACAGCCTCTTCCCGAACCTGATCACACCTGTGGGCGCCGAAGGGTTTCCGTTCCTGGTCTTCTGGCCCTTAGACATCAAGACGACCCGCCTCGACTGGATCTTCTACGCCCCCAAAGACTGGGACGGCGACGAGCTGCCGGAGCGTTGGAGGCGGCGCATAGAGAACTTCAACCTGATCATGGAGGAGGACCGCCGAAACATGGAGCCCATGCAGAGGTCTTTGGAGTCCCCGGGATCGACTGGGATTCCGATCAACTACCAGGAGCGGCGAATCTGGCACCTACACGAGCAGATCGACCGTACCATCGGGATCGAGCAGATACCCGGTGAGCTTCGTGTCGCCCAACTTCTTGATCCCTACGTGGAAAGAGCGGCCGCGACGGCGGGTTCCAGATGACCGACTCCTACGACGTGATCGTCGCCGGAACAGGCGCCGCAGGCCTCACAGCTGCCATAGCTGCTCACGACGGCGGGGCCAAAGTTGCGTTGTTCGAGAAAGGGGAGCAGGTCGGAGGGACGTCCGCCTGGTCGGGAGGCCACGTATGGATCCCGAACAATCCGCACATGGCCGCTGACGGTGCCACCGACAGCCGGGATCTTGCCCTCACCTACCTGATGTCACTTTCGCGTGGGACTATAGAGGAGCGCCTCGCGGAGGCATTCGTGGACGCCGGGCCCCGGATGGTCGAATACCTCGACGCCAAAGCCGGCACGGACTTCTACTCGGTTAGAGGTTTCCCCGACTACCACCCCGAGCACCCGGGGGGCCTACCCGGCGGCGGACGGACCGTCGAGTGCCCGCTTTTCGCCTTCGACGAGCTCGGGGAGTGGGCAGCGCGGGTGACGCCGAGCCCGTACTTCGCGACGATGAACATCACGATGAGCGAGACGCCACTCGGCGCGGCCGTTCCCTCCATGCCCTCGCCCGAGGAGATGCAGCGCAGGAAGATCCGCGACGAGCGCGGTTTGGGACAGGCCCTCGTGGGCCGTCTACTCAAGGCGTGCCTCGATAGGGGGATCGAACCTGTGACGTCCGCGCGGATGCGGAACCTTGTGATCGACGCGGGCAGGGTCACCGGCGCAGTCGTCGACGTAGGCGGTCAAAGACGCGAAGTTAAGGCGCGTCGCGGCGTGGTGCTCGCAACGGGAGGCTTCGAGTGGAACGAAGAGTACAAGCGGGCCTTCCTACGCGGTCCGCTCACGCACCCGGTCTCGATTGAGACCAACACCGGCGACGGCCTATACATGGCCATGAAGGCTGGGGCGATGCTGTCGAACATGAGGGAAGCATGGTGGATACCCGTCGGCGATCTGCCGCCGGGCGTCAACCGAATGAACCGTTTCCTGCTCTCAGGGGACCGGTCCCGACCCCGCACGATCATGGTCAACCGGCAGGGCCGCCGATTCGCGAACGAGGCGGCCAACTACAACGCGTTCGGCGGAGCTTTCCACCAAGAAGACGTCGCCCGTTTCAACTACGCCAACCTGCCCTGCTGGCTGATCTTCGACCAGTGCTACGTCGAGCGCTACGGGTCCCCAGGGGCCGGGGGCGCCGGTGTCAAGTCCTCCGGGGCCGAGCAGGCGGCTGAGTGGTTGCTGGGCGCGCCATCTTTGGAGGACCTGGCCGAGAAGCTAGGAGTTCCACCGGCCAACCTGGTGTCCACAGTGCAGCGCTGGAATGACAACGTCGCCGCAGGGCATGATCCGGATTTCCTCCGAGGTGAAAGCGCCCATGACCGCTGGTGGGGAGACCCCGAGCACAAGGGAACAGTCGGGGCGACACTCGGGCCGCTCGATTCGCCACCCTTCTACGCTCTACCGGTCCGAAGCGGTGGACTTGGCACCAAAGGTGGTCCCCGCGTCGACCCCGACGCACGGGTGATCGACCTAGACGGAGACCCCATACCCGGCCTTTACGCGGCCGGCAACGCCTGCGGTTCCCCGCTCGGAATGACTTACGGGGGAGCGGGAGGAACCCTCGGACCTGCGATGGTATTCGGCTGGCTGGCCGGCAGGCACGCGGCTGGCTGACCTGGCACCAGCCGGCCAGCCGCCCTGGAAGCCGCCGGTCGGGTAATGTCGCGCGGCATGAGGCAGCGCGCATGAGCCGGGCGGTCCCGCCGAAACTGTCCCCGCCCGAAGCCCCCGAGATCCGACAGGAACCGGAAGGCTCGCGGAGCCTATGGATCACCCTCGAACGGTCGAGTGCCGGGTCTACCGACAGGCCCAAGCGTACGACCAAGAGAGCCGAGACCGTGGCCGCGGCGATAGTCGCCGACATCGTGTCACGCAAACTTCGTCCCGGTGACACGCTTCCACCCGAGTCTGCGATGCTCATCACCTACCAGGTGAGCCGAGCTTCGCTTCGCGAGGCGCTTCGGCTTTTGGAGGTTCAGGAGATCATAAGGCTCAAGCCTGGCCCGGGCGGCGGACCCGTTGTCAGTGCTGTCGACCCTCGCAACCTTGCCCGGGTTAGTGCCTTGTACCTTCATCTCGGAGGGGCCACCTACACCGAGCTGTTCGAGGCCCAATTGGAGTTAGCTCCTCTGTGCGCCGAGTTGGCCGCCCGAAACCCTGACCGTGAGCTTGTCAGCAGCCGCTTGGCTCCTTACTTGGCGGGTTCGCTGCCGGTGGAAGGCCAGGGCTACTGGGACGCCACCAACGGTTTCCACGGGACAGTCGAACAGCTGGCGGCCAACCGTGTCATAGAGCTGTTCGCCCGTACTGTAAGCCACCTGTGGCATGAGCACGTCGTGACGAGAATGGACACCACGGGTTTCAGGGAACAGATCCTTGACGAGCACCGCAGGATCGCCCGAGCCGTGGTATCCGGCCACGCGACCAGAGCCTCACGGCTCATGCGCGAGCACTTCGCAGGCCTGCAGGAGCGCTACGTCGGCTACTGGCCGGCGCGCTTCGACGAGCTGATCGAGTGGGAGTAAGAACTCGCTCTCAGGCCAGTTGGCGAGCCAGCCATTCCTCGATGCCGCGGTTGTAGCGCTCTGCTACCGCAGTGCCGGCCAACACACCGACACCGTGGGGAGCGCCCGGGTAAACGTGGAGTTCTGTAGGAACGCCGGCTTGGTTCAGCCGGTTGGCGTAGTCGACGTCCTCGTCGCGAAAACCGTCCACTGCGCCCACGCACACGTAAGCAGGAGGGAGCCCCCCGAGGTCTGTCGCTCGTGCCGGCGCGGCGTAGGCTGGCACGTCGGAGGTTCCGTAAAGATCGCCTAGATAGGACTTCCAGCCGAACTCGTTGGACTCCTTGGTCCAAATGGCGAGACCGTCGAGCCGGCTCGACGGGGTGACTTGGCGGTCGTCGAGCATCGGGCACTCCAAGAGTTGGAAGCGCACCGGAACCTCTCCCCTGTCCCGGGCTAGAAGAGCTAGCGCTGCTGCGAGGCCGCCTCCTGCGCTTACCCCCGCAATACCTATCCGGTCGGGATCGACCCCGAGCATCTGATGGTTTTGGTGGACCCAGCTAAGTCCGGCATAGCAGTCGCCGAGCGGGCCGGGATAGGGGGTTTCGGGGGCAAGGCGGTACTCGACGGACACCCCGACAATCCCGTAACGCTGGCACCATGCGTCGAAGCGGGCGTCGTCCATTGCGTAGCTTCCTAGGACATAACCGCCGCCGTGTATCGAGTAGACGCACGCAAGTGCCCCGTCGACACCGACGGGGCGGTGCACACGCACCACGACCTCTGGGTCGCTGGACACGACGTGGTCCCGACGCTCTACCTGCTCGGAGAGCTCGAGCGGCCCCGTCAGATCCGCGGCCCTGATAGCAGCCAAGTTGTCAGCCCCGACAGTCCCGATAGGGAATGCCTCGACCACGACAGCTACGTCTGCATCTAACTTTAGCATCGATCGACTCCTTGCCTCAGCCCGCCGGCGAGCCGGCCACTTCGGCTGCCTCGTCCTTGGGTTCTCGTTGCGCGACGCTGTGCGGCGCTCCAACGCGCCGGGTAGCCGCAGCGCGGCGCTGACGCCAAACTGCAAAGCCGACTGCGACAATCAGTGCCACACCGTTGAACATGTCGTTGAGCCACTGCACTCCGGTTACGAGCTCCAGGCCGGTGACTCCAGTTGCAAGTACGTAGACGGCGAGCATGGTTCCCCACACGTTGAGACGCCCGGGCTTGAGCTGGGTCGAACCGAGGAAGACCGCAGCAAACGCTGGGAGCAAGAGGGTACTTCCGAACGTGAGGGAAGGACCTGACAGCGAGCTGTAGAGAACCCCGGCGATTCCTGACACCGTAGCCGAGATGATCAGGGTCACCCAGGTCCAGTAGTCGACTTTCACGCCAGCCAGGCGCGCCGCTTCTTGGTTACCTCCGGTTGCATGGATGTAACGACCGGCTGGAGTGTGCTCAAGGAGCCACCAGAAGAACAGCGCTAGCACCACAAGGTACAGCACGACTATCTGGAAGCCGCCGACGGTCCTCTGGGTGAGGCTGTTCCACGCTGCGGTCGTCGGCGGGTTCGGCTGACTGTTCCCCGAGACGATGATCTGTACAGCAGCGACGACCGTCGCCATACCGAGAGTAGCTATGAACGAGTTGATCCGCAGCTTGACAACGACGAACCCGTTGACAACTCCCACCAGGAAGGTCGCCACGACGGCGACAATCATCGCAGGCCACATGTTCCAGTGGTGCGTAGTCTGCAGCCACGCGACGATGATCGCCGAAAGGTTGATCGTCGCGCCGACCGACAGGTCGAAAGCTCCCGCTGCCAGAGGGACCAAGACGGCTATCGCCAGCATTGCGCTTATAGCCTGGGACGAAGCCACCGAGTGCAGGGTCGCCTGGGTCAGGAATAGGTGCGGCTTCCACACTCCGAAGACGACGATCGCAAGTGCCCACAGGTAAAAGCCGCTGTAGCGGTCCAATCCCAAGCTAAAGGTCATGCGTGACCGGTTCATAGTCGGACTGCCTCCTCGCCGGCCCCCAGGGACTCATGTGAGATTGCTGCTACGTTTACGTCGTCGCCCTGCAGGCGAGCGACGACCCTTCCGTCGCGGACGACGATCACCTCGTGACATAAAGCCGCGAGTTCGTCGACATCCGACGAGCTTATGACGACCGCTGCTCCGCCCGCGGCAGCCGCCAGGATCTGGCGGTGCAGGCCTGCTTTGGCGCCGACGTCGACCCCTTGGGTCGGTTCGTCTAGGAGGAACACTTTGGGGTTACGCCTGATCCACTTGGCGAACACTACCTTCTGCTGGTTTCCGCCGCTGAAGTGCATCAAGGGGAGCTCGAACGCTCCTGGGGGGCGGACGTCGAGGCGCTCGAACCAGGACTTCGTTTCTACTGTCTCGGTCTTCTTTCGAAGCAACCCTCTAGCCCAGAACGGCTGTAAGTCCGAGATGGTGAGGTTCTCTCGGGCTGATAGCTCCATGAACGCGCCCTGCGCCTTGCGCTCGGCTGGGAGGTAGCCTACGCCGGCGTCCATGGCCGAACGCGGCTGGAAGGGCTTTACCTCTCTGCCGGCAACGGTCACCTGACCTCCGTCACGCTCGACCGCACCGAAGAGAGCACCGAGCACCACGTCGCGGCCCGAGCCGGTGATGCCGGCAAAGCCGACGACTTTTCCTGCTTCCACCTCGAAGGAAACACCGTCCAACGGTCCCGCTTTGAGGTCCTCCACCCGCAGGATCACAGCACCGGTCTTGCCCTGCATAGTCGAAGAAACCCGGCGCACCTCGTCAAGCTCACCTCCGACCAGCAGCGTCACGATCGTACGTCGATCCAAGCTGGTCACCGGCTGCGTCGCCACCTTGACGCCGTCTCGCAATACCGTGACGTTATGGGCCAGCTCGAAGACTTCGTCGAGGCGGTGAGTGACGTACAAGACCCCGATGTCGCGAGCTGCGACCCTGCGGACGATGTCGAGGAGGTGCTCGACTTCGCTTTCGGGCAGCGTAGCTGTCGGCTCGTCTAGCACGAGGAGCTTCACGTCCCCGCCGTCGCGGCCTAGCTGGCGCAGGGCACGGGCCACGGCGACCCCGGTCTTCTGCGACGGGGACAACAGCTCTACTGGAGTCGACGGACTTATCTCCAAACCAACCCTCGCCAAGTCCACCTCCGCAAGGCGGCGGGCTTCACGTCCTTGGACCGTTCCCAGCCTGGTCGGGTAGCCGCTGTTGAGTGAAAGGTTGTCGAGCACCGAAAGCGCCGCCACGAGACCCAGGTCCTGGTGCACGAAACGGCACCCTAGATGGAAGGACGACTCTACCGAGCCGAACTCCAAGGGCCGGGAGTCGATCAGAACCGTGCCACCAGGATCGGGGTGATGGTAACCGGACAGGATCTTGATGAAGGTCGACTTACCCGAGCCGTTCTCGCCGAGAAGAGCGTGTATCTCTCCGGCCTCGATCTCCAAGTCGAAGTGGTCGAGCGCCGGGGTCACGGCGAAAGTCTTTGAAAGGCCTTGCGCCGACAGCGCGCAGCGGGCCGAAGACCCGCTGCGCGCTGTGTCGGTCATCCCACGTGCCACAGTGACATAAACTGGCTTGCGTAGTCCGCCGGGAAGTTGAAGGAGTTCGCAGCCGGGATGTTGTTAGCCTTCATCGACTTCTCAGTCAAGAGCATACCCGGCAGGCTTCCGGTGGACGTCCCGTCATTGGTCGAGGTGACAGGCATGCCTTCTAGATGACGCAGCGCAGCATCGACCATGACCCATCCGGAGTCTATCGTCGCCAGCGCCGTGAACGCCTTGAAGTCACCTCCCGAGAGGATGTTCGTCTCGTTCGACACGTCAGCGCCGATGCCCGTGATCTGCACTTTGCCCGTGAGACCCGCTGCCGCTAGCGCAGAGGGCAAGCCGTCGATGAAGGCCCCGTCGACGACCGTCACGTACTTGATCGAAGGGTTCTTCTGCAATGCGGTGACTATCAGGGAGTCAATCTGTCCTGCGTCCACCTGGGGGATCGTCGCATTGACGTCTGTGATTTTGCACGCCGAGCAGTCAGCTCCGAGGGCGGAAGCGAACGCCGTCGTGTAGGTAGCGAGAAGCGGGAACGACGGAACCCCCACTGAGAGAACCTGGGCGTTTGCGTTAGATTTCTCGGTGATCCAGGCTGCTATCTGCTTGGCAGATTCCACCGTGCCGTTGTAGGCCCCGATGTCGTAGGGAACGACGGGGGAGGGCGTAGTGAGCTGTCCCATGAACGCTGGGATCATGATCACGCCAGCCTTTTGGTAGGCGGGGATCTCGCTCTGCCAGGTCACCTCCGGCAGGCCGGAGAAAGCTACGGCGACAGGGTTGTACTGCAATGCCTGCTGTAGTCCCGAGACCAAAGTAGCCGGGTTGGCGGACTGGAACGGGATCGTCTTTAGGTTCCAACCGATAGCGGCTGTGGCAGCCTTTATCCCGCTTGCGATGTCAGTACACTGCGAGACTTCGCACTGCAAGAAGACGAATGTCTTGCCCTTGGGCGGCGCAGAGCTGAGCGGTGTCGTCTGGGGTATGTGCGTCGGCGGCTGTTCTGCTTGGGCGACGATCTGCTCGGCGGCGGTCACCGCAGAAGAGGCGCCGCCACTCGACGCCGTAGTCCCAGAAGACCCTGACGCTGTGGTGGCGGAGCTCGACGCTGTGGTCGCCGAGCTCGTCGACGTCTTCGACGAGCTGCAGGCTGACAGCGCCCCTCCGATCGTGATCACGGCGACGCCCGCCGTCAAGCTGCGTGTCAGCTTCGATCGATATTGACCAAACATTAGCTTCCTCCCTTTTTTGGTTCGGCTCTGCCGAACGACAATTAAATAACCTACTACCCAGTTAGATCAATGACACTATTGCACGTCTTATCATTGGAAGACCAATTACCTAAAGGGCCACTAGTTCTCCCGTGGTCGAAAGATCAGTATGGCATCGTCCCGCCGTCGATCGGGAAGAGACAGCCGGTCATGTTCCTACCGGCATCAGAAGCCAGTAGAACCGCCACGGCTGCTACCTCTTCGACACGGTTGGGCCGTTTGATCGACGACTCCTGGCAGAACAGGCCGATCATCGCGTCGTAGCTCTCCAATCCCATCGCCTGTGCGGATGCCGGACCGGTCTCGCGGACGATGTCTGTCTCGATGATCCCTGGCAGCAGAGCGTTGACGGTGATACCGAGCGTTCCAACTTCTTTGGCCGCTGTCTTCACCAGGCCGTTGACTGCGTGCTTTCCTGTCACGTACCCGGCCAGCCCGGGCTTGCCGAGCTTGCCTTCCACCGAGGACGTGACGATGATCCGGCCGGCCTGGCGTGGGATCATGTGCTGCAGAGACTTCCTCATCCCCCAAAAGACGTGGTTTATGTTCCAGTCCATCTCGAGCTTCCATTCCTCGTCGGACATCGAGGCCACAGGGGCTGTAGCTTCGACACCTCCCGAGTTGAGGCAGCAGATGTCGAGGTGTCCGAAATGTTGGACCGCGAAGTCGATCAGGCCTTCGACGTCCTCCTGCTTGCGCGCATCGCCGGCGAAGAAGGCCGCGCGGTCCCCTGCGCCCATCTCATCGAGGCAACGCTGCCCTTTGGCTTGGTCGCGACCGTTCACTACGACGCTTGCGCCCTCCGCCAGGAACGCGTCGGCGATGGCCCTACCGATGCTTCTGGTCCCTCCGGTCACGCAGGCGACTTTCCCGTCGAGTTTACCCATCCGTCGTTCCTTTCGATCTCTAGTAGGGCGACGTTCCGCCGTCGATGGATATGAGCGATCCTGTTATCCCCGCCCCCGCATCCGAGGCAAGAAGCAGCGCCACTGCGGCCACGTCCTCCACTTCGTTCAGCCGTTTGATCGCCGATTCGTTTGCGAAGGTCTGCAGGAGCTCGTCGTAGGTGATCCCCATGGATTCGGCGGCGGAGGGACCCTGGGCTCTCATTTCGTCCGTCTCGATGGCTCCGGGGCAGAGTGCATTGACGGTGATCCCCATGGTGCCGACCTCGCGTGCGACAGACTTGGTCAGCCCGCACACGGCGTGCTTGGCGACGACATAGCTGGCAATGCCGGGTTTGCCCATCTTTCCCTCCACCGAGCTCATGGCGATGATCCGTCCCCAGCCGTTGGGGATCATGTGCTTCAACGCTGCCCGGACAGTCCAGAAGGTGTGCCAGAAGCTCCAGTCCAGGGCCTCGGCCATCGCCTCGTCGGTCATGTCCACTACTGGCGCGTAGTTGCTTCCACCTCCTGCGTTGGGAACGAGGATGTCGATCCTGCCGAAGCGCTCAACCGTCTTTGCCACGACCGCCTCGCAGTCGGAGCGGAGCTTCACGTCACCTGCGACGAACGCCACAGCACCCCCATCACCGGAACGCGAAAGCTCCTCGACGGCCTGAGCACCCTTGGCCGGGTCGCGACCGTTGATCACCACGTCCGCACCTTCACGCTGAAACGCCTTAGCGATCGCGAAGCCAATCCCGCGGGTACCGCCTGTCACGCAGGCGACGCGGCCTTCGAGAAAACCCATCTCCCCTCCCTGGTAGAGCTGCTGGATATGATTATGACGGATCTAGCCGTGGTAATCAACTGGTCAGTTTATAGCTGCGCTCGACTTGCTGCACGTCGGCTGAACCACTCCCTGAACCACTTGAGTCCAGGGACAAGTGACGGCATACTAACCGGTCGATTAGCATCACTACCAGAAGATCGCTTCTAAGGGACAGGGGGATGAGCACATGAGGGACCGCTGGATAACCGACTGGGTGCCGAGCGAGCGCTGGCCTCACTACACCCGGGCCAATTCAGGAGAGGTAGCCCCGACCCCGGTCAGCCCGCTGAGCGCTACGTACACGTGGGCGAACGGCATCTGCCAAGGGTGGCGGGACGGCTACGTCAGGACCGGCAACTACTCGATGGACGAGTTCGACATGGCCCGACCCGAGACAGTGGGGTTCTTCGGCGGTTACATGTACATAAACCTGTCGAACGTTCGCATGCAGGGGGTCCGCAACCCGGCGGTCACTGTCGAGCAGCTCGACTTGGCCTTCTTCGGCGACCACCCTGACGTTCCACCTTACGTCGCTGATCCCCGCGACGAACGTCCCGACCTGACCGACAAGATCCTCGCTCACATGGGCTGGCTCGTCACGACCTCCACCTGGCCCGAGATAGACGACGAGCGCGACAGGACCAAAGCCCTTCGTGCGAAGCGCCCCGACCTTACCTCCCTCGACGACGCGGCCCTGCTCAGGCGTGTCCGAGAACTACAGACGCTCATAGCCAAGCTCTTCGAGAGCCACACGCTCACTTCGAGCGGTTCGGGGGTGGCACCCGGCATCCTCTTCGCCGTCGGTCAGGCCATAGGGGATCCCACCGTTCCGATGAAGCTCGTGTCCGGGCTCGGTGACGTCGACTCGGCGGAGCCGAGCGCCAGGATGTGGGAGATCTCCCGCCTCGTCCGCAGCTCTCAGGAGTTAACCGACCTATTCGACCAGGGCGTCCCAGGTCTCGTCGAACGCCTGGCGGCTTCGCGGTCCGAAGACGCTTCGAAGTTCCTTTCCGAGTGGCGGCGCTTCATCGAGGACTTCGGCTCCCGCTCGGTCAACGAGTACGAGCTGAGCGCGGACACGTGGGAGACCCGCCCCGAGCTCGCCCTCGCCACCTTGGAGCGGGTCAGGTTCCAATCGGACGAGGACAGCCCGGCCCTTCGACTAGCTCGGCGCGTCAGGGAACGCGAAGCTGCCACAGCCGAGGTGAGGGCCAAGCTCGCCGACATGGGCAACGAGGAGCTCGCCGGTCAGTTCGAGGCGGCACTGGTAGCCGCCAACCAGCTCGTGTTCAGGGAGCGCACCAAGACCAACCTGATCAGGGCCATCCACGAGGCCCGGATGACCTTCCTGGAGCTGGGACGCCGCCACGCTGCCGTCGGAAACCTAAGGGACGTGTCGCACGTGTTCCACCTCCTAGACGAGGAACTGGAAGCTTTCGTCGCCGACCCGGCTTCTTTCACGGACACCCTGGCGTCTAGGGCGTCCGAGTGGGCGGAGCTGTTCGACCTCGAGCCGCCGTTCATCATTCGCGACGGTAAGGTCCCGCCGCTCGGCGAGTGGCCCAGAAGGGGAGACGCCAAAGTTGCGAAGCTCGAGCCAGGGGCAAGCCTCCACGGCGTAGCAGGATGTCCCGGGAAGGCGACAGGACGGGCGAGGGTGATCATGCAGGTCGGCGACCCGGGTGACCTGGAGCCAGGTGACGTCCTCGTCGCCCCGGTTACCGACCCGGGCTGGGCTTCGTTGTTCATGGCAGCTTCCGCTGTGGTAGTCGAAGTGGGCGGCCAGATCAGCCACGCCATCATTGTGAGTCGCGAGCTTGGGCTGCCCTGCGTGGTTTCCGCCACCGGCGCCTGCCAGGCTATAGCCGACGGCGCTCTCGTCGAGGTGGACGGTGACACCGGTACCGTGACCGTAGTCGAATTGCCGGCCTGAGACCGCTCGAGTATCCGCGGAATCTCGGAACATCGGAATCTCGGAGCACAGTGGCGAAGAAGCCCCAAGCACGAATCGGTCGTCCCCCGTCTTCGAGCGCTGTAGACACGCGACTGCGGATCATCTCCGTCGCCTCTGAGCTGTTCGCCCGGCAAGGCTATGGGATCGTCACCAACAAAGACGTCGCGGCGGCAGCAGGTATCAGCACCGGTGCCCTCTACTACTATTTCAGTTCGAAGCTGGAAATGTACCTGGCTGTCTACTGGACGCTCCAGACCAGGGTGGACGAGGCGATCGCCGAAGCGATGGGCTCACAGAAAACCTTCGACGGGCGGTTCCGGGCGATCCTTGAGGTTGCCCATTCGCTGAACGCCCAGGAGCCCCACATAGCGCAGTTCTTAGGTACCGCCAGGGTCGACCGGATACGCCACCCCGAGCTTCAAGATGCGATCCCGAGCCCTCCCGGAGAGGGAGCGCGGATCATGGACGAACTGATCGAAGGCGCCGTGGAAACCGGCGAGGTGATCCCTAAGCGGCGCAAGCAGGTCGAGGCCGTCTTGCAGACGATCTTCGTCGGCCTCGTCGACTCGCAGTCGGACGACCTTGGAAGGCACAGACAAGCTGTCGACGGCCTGCTGGCACTGTTGGACCACAAGCTTCTCCTTCCGGCCAAACGCGAAGCGAAGTAGCTCGATGGCGGCGGCGGAGATCAGCCGGAGAGGATGGGACGGACGGGCTCCGTGCCATCCCATCTGTGCGCTGCTGACCTGACCAGGTCGTAGAATGCTCTCAGCTTGGGGGACGGCTCGTAGAGCTCCACGAGGTGTCCATAGCCGGCTCCAGAGACGAAGGCGAAGCGAATACCCGATGCTGTCTCGGCCTCGGCGACAAGTTCGTGACCCGTGTCGAGCATCACTTTGAGCCCCTCGGCGAGGTCGTTGACGAAGCACGCTACGTGGTGAAGGCCGCACGTCCCGACCCCGAGCTGGTCGGAGAGGCTTGCCGGGCTAACCTCGTGGTAGGCGACAAGTTCGACCATGACATTCCCCCACTGGCCGTAAGCCGACGAGTGGTCGAGCAGTGCCGGCCGGCCCTCGTGGGTCACAGATGAGAGCTGGATGTGCTCGGACACGAAGAACGGTCCCGATCCGAACTGGGCGCTGTGCACTAGGGCGGCCCTTCTCACGTCGTCGGTTTGATACGCGATCTGGACCGCTTCGAAGGCCACCCGGTGATTCTGCCCGCAACCGCTCCTTCGGCGACAGCCGGTAGCGTCACGGGCGTGAACCAAGGCTTCGGATCCTTCCGGCATCTAGCGGGCCGATTCTTCGGAGCGCTCGACCCTCGCCCTCCCGAGCCTGAGCTCGACACGTGGGCGCAGAGCTTCCTGACCCCCGCTGAGCGGTCGCTGTGGAAGCAGATGTCCGGCCCTGATCGCCGCCACGCCGTCGGCGTGGCACGCCAGGTCGAAGTTGTGCTCTACACGAACCGGTCAGCACCGGATCGGCCGGTCATAGCCGCGGCTTTGCTGCACGACGTCGGCAAGGTCCGCTGCGGTCTAGGGACGTTCTCGCGGGTTGCGGTGACCTTGGCGGCGATCGTCAAAGGAAGGGAGGCTCTGGCCGCGGTACCCCCGCAGGCACCGAGGTGGCGTGCCCGGATCGGCGAATACCTGACACACGACGCGATAGGTGCCGCGATGCTGGCCGGGGCGGGATCCGACGAGCTGACCGTCACATGGGCAGGCGAACACCACCGCCACCCCGACACGTGGTCGACTCCCCCTCACATAGCAGCGGCGCTCAGCGAGGCCGACGGGGATTGACCGCCGAGCGGTATGACTGCCAGCGGTGCCACAGCACGAAAGCTACTGCGGCTACCACGACTACCGCTATCACGTAGCCGGCGTAGCTGACACCGTGCATGATCTTCTGGTAGCTCGAACCAACTTGGTAACCGATGAGAGCCATCGCTCCGTCCCACAGCAGCGACCCTGCCGCTGTGAGAATCCCGAATCGGACTAGGGGAACCTCCGCAACGCCGGCGGGCAGCGCCACGAAGTTCCGGATCACCGGGAGAAGACGACTCGCGAACACCCCCCAACGCTCGTGGCGGGCGTACCAGCGCTCGGCCTTATCGAGATCTCGATGGCTGAGCAGGATGTAGCGCCCGTAGCGATCCACGAAGGCACGGCCGCCGTAGCGTCCGACCACCCACGCTATGTAGGCCCCGACGACCTCTCCTGCGGCCCCGACGAGGATCACCGCGGCAAGGTTGAGCTTGCCTTCAGCGGCCAGCACTCCGGCAAACCCTAGTGTCAGTTCCGACGATGTAGGGACGCAAGCCGACTGCAAGATCGACAACACGAAGATCGCCGTGTAACCCGCCGAGGACACGAACGACGTGAAGTTCAGTATCGCAAGCACCGTGCCAGTGTAGACAAAACGCCCCTCCGCGTGGGAGCACCCGTGCGCCTTCGGGCGGTGTCACATACAAGGGGTCACTGGGACGCTACCGTGTTTAGCCGTGCCCTCCGACAAACGAGCCCGACAGCGAGCCGGGCGAGCTACCCGCATGGCCGAGCTGCAACGGGCGCAGAAGCGCCGGCGGCGAAACACTCGTACCATCCCAGTCGCGGTGATCGCCGTAGCAGTGGTTGTGGTGGCCATAGTGCTCACCGGAACGTCCAGCAGCTCTAAGAAGAAGACGACTACCGCTTCTACGGCCACGACCACCTCCACAACCTCTCCGACGCCCTCGACTACTACGGTCACCCCGCCTACCGCCCCGCCGGTGACGGGCGCCACCAAGATCACCGGGACGACCCCGTGCCCGTCGCCGGCCGGTTCGTCCCCCCACGTGATCTCATTCGCTAAGGCACCGCCGCTGTGCATCACCAAGGGCGCTGCGTACACAGCCACGTTCGACTTGAATGTGGGCACGGTCGTAGTGAGCCTCGACACGACCAAGACGCCGAACACGGCGAACAATTTCGTGGTCCTGTCTCTCTACCACTACTACAACGGAACTGCCCTCTTCCGCACGGACCCGTCGATAGGGATCATCCAGGGCGGATCACCTAGCACCCAGAGTGCAAGCGACCCCGGCCCGGGCTACACAATTCCCGACGAAGGAAAGGGCTACACCTACGCCCCCGGGGACCTGGTCATGGCCCGCACCAGTGCTCCCAACAGCGCCGGAGCCCAGTTCTTCTTCTGCGTCACCTCAGCTTGCTCCAACTTGAACAGCCAGGGGACCTACGTGGTGTTCGGTCACGTCACGAGCGGGCTCAGCGTCTTACAGAACATACTGGCGTCGAGCGTCACCATCCCCAACAGCCAGCTCGGCGGGGCCCCGGCGAAGCTGACGCTGGTAAAACAGGTCACCATCAGCCAGTCCTGACCCACCAGGTCAGCTCACGACGAAAGAACGGAGCAAGACACATGCCGCAACCCTGCCCGCAACCCGACGGGAGCAGCCCGAAGCTGTCGACTTTCGACTCCGCTCCGCCGATGTGCATCGACCCCGAACACCGCTACAGCGCCGAGATGGTCACTTCGAAGGGCAGCATGCGAATCTCCCTCGACCCGGTGGCGGCGCCGGTCACGGTCAACAGCTTCGTCTTCCTTGCCCGCTACCACTATTTCGACGGCATCGTGTTCCACCGGATCATCCCGGGCTTCGTCCTTCAAGGCGGAGATCCGACCGGCACAGGCCGGGGAGGTCCCGGGTATCGCTTCCCCGACGAACTTCCCAAACCTGGCCGCTACGAGATCGGCTCCCTGGCCATGGCCAACGCAGGCCCAGACACGAACGGCAGCCAGTTCTTCGTGATCTCAGGCCCGCAGGGAGTTTCGCTGCCACCGCAGTACTCCCTTTTCGGGAAGGTGGTCTCCGGTCTGGACGTGGTCGCGGCGATCGACGCTGTCGGCTCGCGCTCGGGAACACCTAAAGAGCGAGTCACGATCGAGTCGGTAACAATCACCGAGAAGGCCGATTAGTCCCGCAGGGCCTCAGTTCCCTTTCAGGGCACTGAGGCCGGCAGGCTGGCCGTCCACATAGACGGTAACGGACCCGGCGCCGTCGACACGCCAGGTGCCGTCGGGGTCGCGGATCAGGGCGGTCCGCTCGTCGATCGTGGCGATCCTGAGGTGGCCGGTGGCGAGTTGCACGCTGCGGCGGGCTTTCTCCGGCGACCAGGTGTCGTAGTGGGGCAGAACGGCGAAGCGCTCTATAAGCCCCAGGCCGAGCGTCAAAGCTCCTCCTCGGGGATCGACCATCGAGTCGCCCATCACCATCGCCCCAGCGGACGACCCTGCCAGGACGCCCCCTTGGCGCCAAGCCTCGACGATCGCCGACCACGCCGGGGTCTCCTTGAGGACCGATCGAAGGTGCATCGGCGAACCGCCTCCGATGTAGGTGAAGCGGCTCGTCGCTAGCCTCCCGACGAGGTCGGGGTCGGATGCGTCCGGTCTCGACAGGAGCATCACACCTTCGACTGGGGCCCCGAACGACGAGAACCATGCCTCGGCGGTGCTCACAGCACGCTCGGGATGCTCGTAGGCGGCGGCTGTCGGCAGGATCAGCACCTGCGGTCTACCAGCGGCCTCCCAGACAGAGATGTCGAAAGTACAGCCGGGGGTCCATTCGGCACCGCCGACGAGACACAGGCTTCCAGGTTGGTCGGGCATCACCTCTACGGTAGCCGTCACTTCCGCTTCACCGTTCCTCTGTACCGGCGACCGCCACCGCAAATCGACTCCTGACAGCCTCAAGGTGTTTGCGCACGGTACCCGGCGCTATGCCGAGCGCGCTCGCCGCCTCCTCGGTAGGGACGCCCAGCATCAGGCACATGACGGCGCAGGCCTTTTGGCGTGGGGTCATGGAAGCGAGAGCCGCCTGTGCGTCCAGACGCCCGGCTGCCAGTGCGCCGGTACTGTCCTCACCTGGGCTTGCTGTCTCTGGAGGATCTCCCAGTTCCCAACGTGAAGTCCGCTCCAGGTGCTTGCGGAGCAGGCGAAATCCCGTCGTGTAGACATAGCCAGGCGGGTTCGAGCCACCCCTTACTCGCCCCCAACGCACGAGCGTAAGCGCGAAAGCCTCTTGGGCTAGCTCCTCGGCTGCTCCGGGATCAGCGCCCGAGAGGCGTAGCGCACCGACCAAGGGCCCGTAGTTATTCAGGTAGCAGTCGACGAAGTCACTCGCCGGGGAAGATTCCACCAAGACTATCGTGCCCTCGTCTCAGCCTTGCGATGCGGATGAAGGGACGACTGTCGTAGAGTGCGGAGCGACAACCGGCCCGACGCCTCCGAAGCAGACCCTCGGTTGTAGGAGGATCCCGCCGTTAGTCCCGAGGGTGACACTGGCCTGATGTAGCAGCCGACCGTCGGAGCCGTATGCGCTCAATGTAGCGAACGCCGTGCTGGTTGACTGCAACGAAGCAGCAGGCATGACGAGGACGGCCCAACCGCCGACTGGGACCATACGATCGGCGGTGGCTGCCCCTGGCGCCGCCGTACTCATACCCGACAGCGTCACTTCGCTCACACCCGCCGGGACCTGCGCTGCTACGACATACAGCGGGGCCCCTTCCTCGATCCCGATCCTGCCTGCAGTCACCGAATACCCTGAAACCGTCGCGGGTTCGTACCCGAAAGCGGTCAAGGTGCCTACTATCTGAGGAGTTGATACCTCCGCCTCGAAGGTGACCTCCGAAGCCACTCCGAGATACCGACACCCTGATATCGGAGCGGAACTGGCAGAAGATGTAACTTCGTAAGCTCGGACAGTCACCTGGCCCGCCGAGCGGACGAACAACCTGGTCCACTTCTGACTGCCCGTCTCAGGCTCAGCCGCCGCTGCTCCCGCCGGAGGCCTCGCCGGAGAAGCCGCCGAGGCATGCGCCGTGTTGAGGGACGGCAGCGCTACCACGACGCGGGCTGGCCGCTTAGACAAGCTCCCAACCGCCCATCCGGCTCCGAGTGCGATTGCGCCACTGAGCGCAGCGACCGCCACCAACTTGCGCCGGCGATACCGACCGGCCCGAGCAACGATGTTTTCAAGCTCCGAGCGTCCAGGTTGGGGCCCTTGCAAATCGAATCGCTGTTCTTGCATACCTATGAAAAGCCCGAACTGCCCCCGATCGCGTAGTGAGTGGCGTATCTTGTGGAGAAGATCCCTTGAGACGGGAGTTGGGCGATGCCGGACGACGACATATCGCAGGTAGGTGGCATGTGCTTCGCTGGCCACGATGTTCCCCGGGGCGCCTTCTTTTGCCCGCGCTGCGGCGCCCCAGCTGTTCAAGCGAGCGCCGAGCACACCGCCAACGCGGCCCCCGAGGGGATCTGGAACGGCGCGACCGGCTACACCCCGACAAGCTCATTTTCTCCCCATCCGCTCTACCCCCCGCCGACACCGCCAGCCTCGTGCCCTCCAGCACCGCTGCAACCACCCCATCTTCGTAAGCCTTTCGGCTTCTATCCACCGTACGGCTACCTGGCCGCCCGAAGGCGTGACACCAACCCGCTTGCCCTTCTGGCCCTAGCCGCAGGGGCTATCTGGGTTTTCTGGATCGGTTCGCTAGCCGCGGTGGTCCTCGGTCACGTTGCGCTCTACCAGATCAGGGCGAACAGGCGCATAGGGCGGCTGCAGGCTGGGGCAGGCGCCGCCGTCGCAGCCCTCGTACTCGGATACATCGGCCTAGCGGTCCTGGTCGTCGCCATCGTCGCGGGCGTCGTGAGCAGCTAGCCAGCTGCTCACGAGCTAGGCGAAACCCACGGTCGGGTCCGCTGCACGGCGTGGGGCTTGGACCACCACCTCCCGGAGAACCTCCAATCCGTCGGGTCGACTACTGCGGTCGCCTCTTGAGGTTTACGCGGCCACAAGAACTCGGCCGCGGCGATTATCGCGGCTACTTCCTCGGGTGACGGATCCCGCAACTGCGAGCGCGCCGGCGAGCTCAAAGCGGCACGTTCCCGTGCTTACGTTTCGGTAGCTCCTCCCGCTTCGAACGAAGCAGGTCCAACGAACGGGTCAGCACCTTGCGGGTGTCGGCCGGGTCGATGACGTCGTCGACGTAACCTCTCTCTGCGGCGAGGTACGGGTTGGCGAAGCGCTCGGTGTATTCCTCTACGAGCTCGGCGCGCCGGGCGGCAGGGTCAGGCGCGGTGGCCAGCTCACGACGGTAG